>MWYZ01000057.1 GCA_002050365.1 Acidobacteria bacterium 28-1 | reverse complement strand
GTTCTCCAATTCGCGGGCGATGTTATTCGAGCGGTGAAATTCGGCATCATCGAAAACATTGGTGAAAATGTCTTCGGTCAGGATATGCTGAATTATCATTTCACGAATATCTTCCGGCGTGATTTCAGGATTAATCTCGCTTCGGGCAATTTCCAGAAACAAATCGCGCATCTCTCGGAAAGTTTGGTTGGTTTCCGCTTCGCGTTCCATCAATTCGCGCAAACCTTCGACAATCGTCGGCACATTTTCTTTGAATTGTTCGAGAGCTTTGTTGAATTCTTTTACTTCGCTCGGTTCATAGTTAATAAACTTGTCGAGCAAATCATCAAGCAGATTCCATTCACGCATCGAAACGCGCATTACTTCCGCGCCTTCCTGAATCAAAACGGCGGTGTTGGTGTCTTCAAAGATAATGTTCTTGTTCGGATAACCGGCTTCGTTAAGTTTTTTATTGATTTCAACGTCGAGTTTGTCCTTCGTATCCTTTGCTTCCCAGTAACCGACATCAATACCGCCAAAATACTTCAAAACTCCGTCAGGTCTGACGCGCCTTCCGCTTCGTCCGACGAATTCAAATTGTTCGACTAAGAGCAAACCTTTTTTTTCGGCATAGGAACGCAGAAGATTAGCAAAGGCAAATGTGATCGAAGTTTCGTTGCGCGTGCCGCCGGAGTTAAAAATTTCGTGCAGTCGGTTGTGATATTTGGTGATTAGGAGTTTTGACATAGCTTTGACATTTTACTTATTCAAAAACTTAGCAATTCCGTTTTGGCAATCGTCGGTCAGGCGAGCAATGGTGTTGATGTCTACGCCGGAAGCGAGCGCAGTTTCAAATGTCATTCCGTCCATTTGATACAACAGGCGTTTCGACAAAACGACTGCCGAGCGCGAGACGTTTTTATAAACCGAAACGTAATCGTTCACATTTTCTTCAAATGTTTCTTCGGGAAAAACTTCGTTTATCAAGCCGAAATCTTTCGCGGTTCGGGCATCGAATTCAAAACCTTGTGTGGCGAGCGCGAAACTACGCTTTTCCGATGTGTTGCGGCGCAGAATCGCCATCACCATTGCGGGGACGAAACCAATTTTTACTTCCGGGTAACCGAAACGCGCCGTGTCGGTCGCCAAAATAAGGTCGCACGCCGTCGCCAAACCGCAGCCGCCTGCCAACGCTCTGCCGTGAACGGCGGCGATAACAGGAATTTTCACCCGGCGAATCAGTGAAAATAGTTCGCGCAAATTATCCGCATCGTCTTGATTTTCCATAACGTCGCTTTCGGAAATCTTTTGCAGAGCCGACAAATCCGCGCCCGAACAAAAATCCTTGCCCGCGCCTTTGATGACGACTACGCGAAGCGTTTCATCTTGGTCGGCTTCGCGCAATGCCGTTTTCAAATTATCAATCAACGCGTCGTTTAGAGCGTTGCGCTTTTCAGGACGATTTAAGGTTATCGTCAAGATGTTGTTCTCGGTGGCGGTTAAAATTTCGGACATATTCATTATCGAATCAACTGAGTTGCTTTATCAATTTCCAGCGCAAAATTTTCGATTGTTTTTGCAACAATTGAAATCTGCTCACCGGCTTCTTTCCAATCGCGCTGCTCAATCGCTTCACGAACGGCGGGCAATGTTTTTACGCCGTAACCGGTGTAAAATCCGGGCGCGTAAATTTGATGTTTGAACCAATCGCGGCGCGGCAAGCCTTTTTGATTAGCCAGAGCGCGTTCGGTTTTCATCAGAATTTCGTCCAACGATTTTTGTGATGTCGCCGATTTGTTTTTCGTCGCTTTTTGATAATTCTTCGCGCTTTCCTGAAGTTTTGCCAAGGCATTTTGCAGAGGCGCGAAATTCAAAAAAGGCACGTCGGATTTTGGCTTCGGCATCACAAAAGTTTCTTTTGGGTCTTGCGCGGCTTTGAGCGTTCCGTCGGAAATCATTTGATTCATTTGTTTTGTTTCTTCGCGCATCGTATCGGCGAGCGTCATTATTTCTTTGACGTAAACGCCAACCGTGTCGGCAAAATTCGTGAATTCAAACGGCAGAACATCGGCGTTTGCCAGCCGCAGAGTCATTCGTCCAGCGGTTTGCGCGAGCGCGATGCCGTAATCGAAATTCGGGTCGCCGAACCGCGTGTAATGGTCGAACGAATCGTAAACCGAATGATACGAGCCGCCGCCGTCTTCGCCGCCGTAACCCAAATTTAACGACGCGATGCCGAGATGCTGCAAAAACGGCGTGTAATCCGAACCCGAACCCAACGCGCCGATTCGCAAATCAGTTCGCTCTCGCGCTTCCTTTTTTGAATTCGGCGAGCCGTTGACTAGTTGTGTCGCCCGCCACCGTTCACCGACGGAAATTTTTGTTTGCGGGTCAATCACATCACGAGAGACTTCGTTGACGAATTTTTCGAGCGTGTGCGAGCCGCCGACTCCCAAGAATCCGCGACCATTGGAATCGGAATTGATATAAACGGCGGCTTTGTTTTTCAGTTCGTCGGCGTGTGTTTCCGCCCATTCGGTTGAGCCGAGCAGTCCGGGTTCTTCACCGTCCCAAGCGCAATAAACGATTGTGCGTTTCGGTTTCCAACCTGTTTTCACGAGTTCGCCGATGCCCCGCGCTTCTTCGAGCATCGCCACTTGTCCGCTCAGCGGGTCGTCCGCGCCGTTCACCCAAGCGTCGTGATGATTGCCGCGAATAATCCATTCGTCGGGACGTTCGCTTCCTTTCATTTTGGCAATTACGTTGTAGATTGTTTTGATGTCCCAGTTGAAAGCGAGTTTGAGATGAACTTTTGTCGCTTCGGTTCCGCCGAAATGATAAGTTATCGGCAACGCGCCGCGCCAGCTTTCCGGCACGACCGCGCCTTCCAGATTTCTTAAAAGCGGCAGAGCGTCGCCGTAAGAAATTGGCATTACGGGAATTTTTGTAATCGTCGGCGCGTTTTTGCGATCGAGGCGTTTTGCATTCTTCGTCGCTCCGATGTTCGGCGTCAGAGGGTCGCCGGGAAACGTCGGCATATCGGCAACCGAGCCGCGCTGCGCTCCGTTTTCGTTGCGCCACGCTCCTTTCGGATAAACGTCGCCTTGAAAAAATCCGTCGTTGCGCGGGTCGGAATAAATCAAACAACCGATTGCGCCGTGTTCCGCCGCGACTTTCGGTTTGATTCCGCGCCAAGAACCGCCGTAACGCGCGATAACGATTTTGCCTCTGACATCAACACCGTTTCGTTCGAGTTCTTCATAATCCGCCGGAATGCCGTAATTAACATATACAAGCGGCGCGGTGACATCACCGTCAATCGAATAAGCGTTATAAACAGGCAGTTGTTCGCTCGACTGGTTGGAAGTTGAATCTTCTTTAACGGCGGGTTCGCTAAGTTTCGCCGTAAATTTTTCGGGCGCCAGCATTTCCAAAACGCGCGTTTTCGGTGTCGGAAATAAAACGTCGAATTGCTCAATCTGCGCGTTGTAGCCCCAAGATTTTAACAGCGACAGCATAAATTCAGCATTCTCTTTATCGTAAGGCGAACCGACGTGATGCGGACGCGCCGACATTTTTTTCAGCCATTCGCGCAAGTTTTCACGCCTTAACGACGCATCGAATTTTTGCTCCAAAGTTTTTTGCCGGATTGAATTTTCCGGCGAAAATCCCATCAAACTTTTGTCGCCGTTCGGTACGGATTGAGCCAAAATCGAGCAAGTCAATAAAAAAGACAAACCTATATTTAGAATTGAACGAAACATATAAACTCCTTCAAGCGCGGATTATAAAAACGATTTGTATTGTAAAGCAAATGTCGGGAAAGAAGCTAATAACGGAAGAATATAAGAAAATGAGAGGAGCGAAAGATGCGATTTTATTTGAAAAATAATTTATAGATTTAGAGTTTTACTCAATCAACTCTAAATTATAAATTTATCACTATAATTTATGTGAATCAATACTAAATAAAGTTAATACAAAGAAGTTTTAGTCGGGAGCGCAGGCATCTTGCCTGCCACAGCCCGAAGCGTCGCCGAAATTGCCGATTATCAACAACTTCAGATTGCTAATGCAATCTGGCAGGCAAGATGCCTGCGCTCCCGACAAGAAATTGACTTTTTATCAAACTGATTTTTCTTGTTTAGTGTTGATTCACATTATTTAATTTCCAAATAAAAATCTAAAATTTTCTGGTTTCTTCAAACTTCAGCCAAAAACTCGCGCAAACTGTCGGTTACGATTTCGGCGGCTTCTTGTTGAACCCAATGCGCCGCGTCGGGAATGCGGATTTCTTGATAGGGCGCGTCAATGACTTCGCTGATGCCTTGGACACTTTCGGGTAAAACTGCCGTGTCTTTTTCGCCGTAAATGAAAAGTGTCGGAACTTTTATTTTTTCTTCCGTTGATTGTTTGGAAAAAAGACGTTTTAAGATATTGGCTCGGTAATAATTTAATGCCGAAGTCAAAGCTCGCGGTTCGTTCCAAGACTTTTTATATTCGGCAATGTTTTCGCTAGAAAAAACGTCTTGCTCGGCAGTGGAATTCTTTAAACCTTCCGCTAAAATCACAAAATCGTTGCGGCTCAACAACCATTCGGGCAAGCGCGGAATTTGGAAAAAGAACATATACCAACTCGCCAGAAATTGTTTGAAAGTTTGATTTTTCTGCCAAACCGAAATCGGCGGAACTTGCAGAGCGCAAAGTTTCCAAACGTATTCGGGATGCTTTTGTGCGGTTGCCCAAGCGACGCTCGCGCCCCAATCGTGTCCGACGATTGCCGCTTGCTCGCGTCCGAAATGACGAATCAAGCCGCAAGCATCGTCAACCAAATTATCAATTTCGTAATCTGCAACATTTGCCGGTTTATCAGACAAGTTGTAGCCGCGCATATCGGGCGCAACGACCGTGTATTCATCACTCAACGCGATTAGTTGATGTCGCCACGAATACCAAAATTCTGGAAATCCGTGTAACAAAACGACGAGTTTTTCGCCGTTGCCCGTGTGCGCGTAGTGGAGTTTTACGCCGCCGATTTGCGCGTAGTCAAATTTAATTTCACTCATAAAAGTCCTAAATTATTTGCTTCTTCGTCTGCAATCTCAATTTCCATTCTAAGCAGCGCGGTCGAAAAAGTTTTGCCTTGCGCGTCGGTCATTAAAGACAAAGTTCCGCCGCCGCCCAAAGATTCGTGCAGCAGAAAATTCAACGCTTTTAGATTCGGGAGTTCAAAGCGTTCCACCGCACCTTTGACTATCTCTCCGAAATGTTCTTTGACTTTTTCTTCGGTAACTTCGCGCAGGAGAAGCGGATAAAATTCGTCTCGGAGCGCAATAACGCCGACGTTTGCCGTATCGCCTTTGTCGCCCGAACGGGCGTGGGCGAGTTTTAGAAGTTCAATTTTCATAAGTTTTTAATTAAATTCGTTCAAACCAATGCCGGCTTACTTTAAAGTGCTTTTAAGCGTTCCGAGAGCCAATTCACGATGCAACGGAACAACGCAGCCGATTTCACCGTTCGGCGTTTGCTTCTTCAAAATTATATGGCTGCCTCGCTGTCTGATTTGAAGAAATCCTAAACGCTCAAGTGCACGAATCGTATGTTTGCCTGAAACTCTAGGCGGCCTTGGCATACTCAGCCTCAAAGGTTGTCAATAAAGTAGTTGATTTGTTTGGCAAAGGAAACCCGGAAAGATAAAGTTCCGTCGCTTCTTTCAAATTTTCTAATGCCTCCTCAATTGTTGAACCCTGGCTGACTGTGCCGACTTCAGGACAATCAGCAACGTATAAATCAGCTTCCTTGTGGATTATTGCCGAAAAAAATTGTGTCTTCATAATTTTATTTTCTTCATATTTAAGTAATAAAATCCTGCTACAACAAGCGAATGTGTAATTTCTCCGCCTTTAATTAAATTATCAATTTCTGCCAGCGGAACAAGTTTTGTTATTACGCTCTCGTGTTCGTCAAAAGCAGTTTCTTCAGTTTTTTTACAATTCAAAGCCAGGTAATGATAAATCCAATTCGTTTGGATTGCGGGATTTGGGCGCGATTTTCCCAAAAAAATAAATTTGTTTGAAGAATAACCTGTTTCTTCGAGGAGTTCGCGCCGTGCCGCCTTTTGCGCTTGTTCGCCTTTGTCAACCATTCCGCCCGGGATTTCCAAGATGATTTCTTGCGTGCCGTGCCGAAATTGTTCGATTAAAACGACCGCTTTTTCCTTCGTCAAAGCAATGACGTTTACCCAATCAGGACTTTCAATGACGAAAAAATTATGTTCCGCGCCGTCTGATTCGCGCCTGCAAAAATCTTCGCGGACTTTAAAAACTCGGCAATCAGCAATCTCTTTTGTTTTGGTGCACGCCCAAGTTTCAGGTTGTTCTATCATAATTTGAATGACTTTATTATTAGAAATGTGATTCAATTATAAATCAAGTTTGAAATTTTAAGAGGGAAGTTATGTTTAGAAAAATTATTTATGCCGCAATTTTAACTGCTTTGACTGCAATTTTTACTTTTGCGCAAACGCCGGCGCCAATGCCGACCCCGCAACCGTCGCCAACGCCCGTCAGCCTGAAAACTATTTTGACCAAAGCCGAAAAGCAGACCATCGCTTACCGCGAAAATTTTGCCAATCTTCTGGCGGAAGAAGCGAAGGTTTTCGAGAAGTATGACAAAAAGGGAAAAGCCGGCGACAAGCGGACGGTCGAGTCGAATTTTCTCGTTTATCAATCGGCGAAGGACGCTAATTCTATTTCTGAATATCGCAATGTTACACGAGTTGACGGAAAAACCGTCGGCGATAACGAAAAACGCGCTGAAGATTTTTTTGAAAAGGTTTTGAAATCAACCACTGCCGATAAGGAATTGGAAAGAATCCGCGAAGAAAATTCGCGCTATGATAAAAACCTAGTTATCAACGGCATCACGCTTAATCAAGCCGTCATTTTAGCCGCGCATATTCGCCCGTTTTTCGATTTCAAAATCGTCGGACGCGAACAGTTTGAAGGCAGAGAAATGTTTGTTGTTTCGTATCAACAAAAATCTAAAAGCCCGTATATTTCGGTGAATGAAGACAATAAATCTGACAAATTGTTTATCGAATTTGACGTTGACACGCCCGGTTCGGTCAAAGAATTGGGCGCACTTTTGCGCGGTGAGTTATGGATTGATACGGAAACTTTCGACGTTTGGCGCGAACGGCGCGAACTAACCGTGCAGCCGAACGGCGCGGCAAATCCGTTTGTCGTTATCGAAATCAGCTTCGATTATCAGAAAAGCGAAAACATCGGCATCACACCGAAGCGAATCGTTTTGATTAATTACGCTCTGAAGCGCAAAGACGAGGAATTAAAAGTTTTGAAACAAACACAGGCGACATTTGAATATACGAAATTCACTAGGTCAGATGTGGAAGTAAAATCGGGCGAAGTTAATTCGACAAAAGAAAATCAGTAAGAAATTTACAGGAATAGTAGGATAGTCAAGCATAATACAAAAATCATATTTCTTTATCCCTGTTTATCCTGTTATCCTCGGTAAATTTACTTTCAAGCCGTGATAACTTCAACTTTCGTTTCAATCAAAGTTTTCGGAATCAGCGCGGGAAAATAAGCCATAATTTCTTCAACCTTCGGTCTGCCGCCCGCAAAACCCGTTACTGCCGGCGGACCGGTTAAAATTAACGGCGCGAGTTCTTTGGTAAATCTTTCGACAGCTTCTTTGCTTTGCCCGCGTACGCCAAATCTTAACTGAACTTCGGGAATATCTGCTCGCGGCTCGCCCGCAAGATGTCCGTGGGTAGCGTTCACGCCGACAAATTCCGTTAAAATAACATCGAATTTCAAACCTAATTTTTCCAGCCGCGAACGCAGAATTTTATCGGCGGCTTGAGCTTTTTCAAACGCATTTGGATAAGCGTAGACGAGCGTTCCGACGGCTTTCCAACCGCCCGAATACGCAATCGAAACTTTATAAAAATCGGTGTTTTTGTTGCCTTTGATGCCGTGAACACGGACACGATTTTCGCCGTCGTCTTTTAAATTAATGGAAGTGAAATCCGCGACGACATCGGGCGTAATATAACTTTTCGGGTCGCCCATTTCATAAAGCAATTGTTCTTTGATTGACGGAATGTTGATTCGTCCGCCGGTGCCTTCGTGTTTGGTGATGACAAAATCGCCGTCGGGAAACGCTTCGACAATCGGGAAACCGACATTTGCCATATCGGGAATCGCTTCCCAATCGAATTGACAGTTTCCGCCCGAACACTGCGCTCCGCATTCGATAATATGCCCGGCAATAGTTCCCGTCGCCACTTTGTCCCAATCTTCAAACGTCCAACCGAATTCGTGCATCAACGGCGCGAGCGTCAAACCGGTGTCGGTCAATCTGCCGCCGACAATAATTTGTGCGCCTTTGTCTAAGGCTTCGACGAGCGGCTGCGCCCCGAGATAGACGTTCGCCGATTGAACTTTATCGAGAATCGTCTGTAGAGATTCGCCCGTGTCCATATTGTTTATTTCAACGCCCTGAGCGAGAAATTCTTCGAGCCGATGCAAAATGTCGTCGCCCGTAACCATTCCGATTTTAACTTTTCCCTGCAAGCCTAATTCGTTTGCAACATCCTTGACAGCATCGGCGCAGCCCTCGACATTTACGCCGCCCGCATTCGATAAAACTTTGATATTTTTCTCGACACAATCCGGTAAAATTTCGCGCATCAATGCGATGAAATCTCTCGCGTAGCCGGCTTTCGGGTCACGCTGCTTTTGTTTTTGCACGATTGACATCGTAACTTCCGCCAAATAATCCAACATCAAATAATCAATTTGCCCGCCGCGCACTTGGTCAATCGGCGCAGACAATAAGTCGCCCCAAAAACCTTGCCCGCTGGCAACTCGAACTTTTTCCTTCATTTGATTTTCCTACCGGAACGCCGTCATCACGGGCAGCATAGAAGTTTGCCAGCGAGATGCTGGCGTTCCATTATAAGTTAAAATAAAAAAGCGTCTGCAACAGTATGAACGATTGCAAACGCCTCTTCAAATTCTCTGATTAATTTTAGTTTCCGACAACGACTTTTTTAGTTTTGCTAAAAACTGACTTTGTTCCTTTCACGGTTTTTTTACCGACATATTTCGTGCCTTTTACGGTTTTCGTGCCGACATATTTGCCGCCTTGGTAACCTTTGCGTCCGACATAAACCGTGCCTTGCTTTGTTTTTCGATAGGCATAAACTGTGCCGTTTTTAGCTTTGCGATAAACATATTTGCCGCCGCCATATGTTTTTGAAGCTATGCCGCTGCTTTTCTTCTTTACATAAACACCGGCTTGTTTAGACTTTTTACCGGTATAATCAACGGCTTTCTTTGTTCCCGAAACGGTTGCACCGGCTACGTCCTTAGTTACGTCTGCCGTCTTTTCCGCCGCGTCAACGGTTACATCTTTGGTTTTATCGGCAACGTCCTTTGTAACCTCAACGGTTTTTTTCGTTGCATCTACCGTAACCTTTTTGGTTTTTTCAGCCGCGTCTTTAGTTTTATCTACAACTTGTGCATTTACAAAGCCGTATGAAAACAATACGACCGTCAAAATTATTCCTAAACGATGAAACTCTTTTATTCTCATAATTATGTCCTTCCCACTAAAATTAATTAGATTTTAATCTGACCTAGTTACATTATCCAGCATAAATCGTGCCAAAAAACTTAATTTGAAGACCGAACATTTTCGCGGATAAATTTGACAATATCTTCGGTTGAAGTTCCGGGCAAAAAGATTTCCGAAACGCCGTTTGCTTTAAGTACGGAAATATCTTCTTGCGGAACGATTCCGCCGACGAGAACGAGCGTGTCATCCATTCCGTTTTCTCGCAACAGATTAACGATGCGCGGGCAAAGCGTGTTATGCGCTCCGCTTAAAATCGAAATTCCAACTGCGTCAACATCTTCTTGCAGCGCAGCCGAGGCAATCATCTCAGGCGTTTGCCGCAAACCCGTGTAAATAACTTCCATTCCCGCATCGCGCAAAGCGCGGGCGATAATCTTCGCGCCTCGGTCGTGTCCGTCGAGTCCGGGTTTTGCGACGAGAACTCTAATTTTTCTTTCATTCATAAACTCAGTATATTAACGAATAAACTTTCCAAGCAAACCGTCTGGCTTAATAAAAGGTTTTAGCTCCGCCCAACCGAAAAAATATCTTCCCGCAGGTTCGTCGGCTTTGCTGGCGAAATTAAAGTTGTAATCAAAGATAAAAGTTAAGCCTTTATCGTTTATTGAAAACCCTTCCATATTATCTAACTGGATTTGTTCGATTGTTATTGAAGGATATTGGAATGAAAGCGCATCTTCGGGTGGTATTTGTCTTTGTTTGAGTTCGTGGAGAATCGCCGTTCTAATCTTTTTGGTTAATTGAGCGGTCGAACCTGGATTAAAAAGTTCGCTGACGTTTATTTGCTCGCCGGTTTTAAGATTAAAAACGAAATACTCTTTGGTCGTCCAAGGATACGCGCCGAACGTTTCCATAAATAATGTAACGTCCAAAAAACCGTTTTTGTTATAGTTTAATTTATAAAAAACATTTTCGAGCGAAGAAAATTTTTTGATTTCATCACCAAGAGAATAATCGAAAACTTTTTCGTAATTGAGGAATTTTATAATTTTTTGTTCGACTGTTTTGCTTCCTAAAATTTTAATGCGCGGATAGATGATTGTAAATGTCGCTTTGAAATCGTTTTTCTCCAATCCGACACGCTTATAAACAACGGTTTTTGGCAAGACGACGGCTTTATTCGTTTGAGAAAACGATTTCAAAGGAAAAATAACGGTCAACAGAAAAACAAAAATTGTGCATAGAAAAGTGTTTTTCATAAACGCCGCTAACGAATAAATTTGCCGAATAGTCCGCCATTTTTGACAAACGGTTTCATCTCCGCCCAAGTGAAAAAATATCTGCCTTTCGGTTGAAGTGCCTCGGCGACTGGGCGAATCCGTAATCGTAAATAAACGTAACACCTCTGTCGCTAATGGCAAAATCGTCAAGTTCTTTAACGGTAAATTCTGCTTCGTCGAAATACATACTTGCGTCATAATCCGCGGTTTCAGGATTTTTCTTATAATCCGCATTCGCTTTTTTTATCTCGGCTTGCTGCGCTTTTCTGCCCTTTGCCGCCAATCGGTCGAGATTTGTAAAAACGTCAACGGCTCTGACGCGATTGCCCGTTTTTAGATTAACGATAACAATTGTATCGAATAATGAAGGATAAGCCGCCATGCCTTCAGCCGAAAGCGTAATTTCCAAAATACCGTTTTTGTTGTAATCAACTTTATAAGCACGTAATAAAAAGTTTTCCGGCGTTTAGAGTGACGGCTTCAGCCGTGATAAACGCCGCCGGAATCACGCCTCAAGGCGTCACTCTAAACTTTTATTATCCGACACTACTTTTGCTTACCTGCTTAACTCGCTATTTCGAGCCATTGATTCTCGCTCATTTCATCTTTGATGTTTAAATCGGTATTTTTTTCGTAGCTGATTGCCGTTTCAATTTTCTTTGACAGGGCGGGCGTGGCGGCTTTGACTTTCGGATAAATCACAACGAAAGATTTTTTGTATTCGTCAATTGGTTTCGGGCGTTTATAAACTATTTTCTTTGGGGTAACGGTAACGCTTTGAGCAAAATTAATTGCCGTCAATGAAAGCACGAATAAACAAATCATCAAGGCTTTAGCTTTCATAAATTAAAAATCCATATTCGGAGAACCGAATACGCACCGCACTTTATCACGCAAACCTTTTTTTTGCCGTATCATAACAAACATCTCCGCCCAACTGTGCGTGTTTATTCGTAAAGGATTATAAGTCGTTAAGGGAGTGATTATTCCATAACGCGGCGTCTCAATTTCTTCGACAAAAGTTCCGAATATTTTGTCCCAAATAATAAAAATGCCCGCGTAGTTTTTATCCAGGTACTGATTATTAACGCCGTGATGAACGCGATGATGTGACGGCGTATTGAGAATTTTTTCCAAAAAACCGAGTTTGCCGACGAGTTTCGTATGAATCCAAAATTGGTAAATCAAATTTAAACCGTGCATCGTTGCAAACGCCCAGAGCGGAAAACCCAAAAAGGCAATCGGCAGGTAAAAAACCCAATGCGCGATGCCGCTAAACCAACTTTGACGAACGGCAACGCTCAAATTATATTGATTGCTCGAATGATGAACGACGTGAAAGTTCCAAAAGAATCGAACTTCGTGGCTGATGCGATGAAACCAATAATAAGCAAAATCGTCAACGAAAAGCAAAATCACCCACGCCCACAGAACGTTCATCGGAATCTTATACGGCGCGAGTTCGTAAGCCCAAAGATAAATTAAACTCGTCACCAAGCCGAAAAGCGCGCCCCACACGACGCTCATAAAACCGATAAAGATATTTGACCAAGTATCTTTGCGGTCAAAGTTTTCGCGGTTCTCGCGTATCACGAGATACGCTTCGACGGCAATTAGAAGCGCGAAAACCGGAATGGCGATGACGGTAGGATTTAACATCTCAATTTGTTTGATTCATTCAAACTCAACGCGGTTTGCCGATTGTTTTCGTCCGACGTGACCCGTTTCGATTTCCGCCCGAAAATAATTTTCGCCGCGAACCGGTGAATTAAACATTCGCCGTAAAAGATTAATTTGCCCGACATGCGTCAAAGCATCGGCAATCGGACCTTGAAAAATCTTCTCGCACGTTTGCGCCAAAGGTTCATCCGAAGCTAAAAACCCATCAAATTTTTGCAGACAGTCGAAAAAACGCTTTGATTCTTTCTCCCAAGACAAAGGCTCGGAATCTTTCCAAACAGGTTTTTCCCGCGCCATCCACAACGCCCAGTCGAGCAAATCGCCGATGTGTGCGAGAATCTCGACCGGCGTGCGCGTCGTTTCGCTCGCCTTCATCGCCGCAAAACTTTCGGGCGCATCGGCAATAGCTTTGCCGCCGCGATAAGCCAAAGTCGCCAGCGTGTGGCGCAGAAATTCACGTTTAGATTTTTCTTCCATTTTCGCCTTTAGTCGTCAATGTTTGCGCTAAAGATTTTTTCATACAAACGCTGTTTTCGACACCGCTATATTGCCCGTAATTTGAAATCGTTTCGTAACCGCTTTTTTGATAAAGCCCGATTGCTTCCGGCTGCTTCAAGCCCATTTCTAAAATACATTCCGAAAAATTCAGCTCATTCGCCCACGCTTCCAATTCGGATAAAATACTTTTTGCAACTCCGCGCCCGCGCCGTTCAGGTAGCACAAACATTCGTTTGATTTCCGCCACGCCTTTTTCGTATTCCTTTATCGCGCCGCAAACGACTGCTTTTTCATCCGTGTAAGCGACGACGACATATCGGATTTTATCGATTTTATTAAACTGCGCGTAAAACGAATGCTCAACGCCATCACGAATTTGCAAATCCTGATCAAGCAGCGCGACGAGTTCCCGAAAATCTAAATTGTCCGAGTTTGTTCTGACTAAATTTATCATACTTCAAATATCTTGCGGAGTTCACATACAATTATGGTCAAAACTCGCGCATTCTTCACGAATGCCGATTTGCCCCTTCGGAAATAATGAGAAACGTCAAAGCAGGAATGGCGATGACAGTTGGCGTTAACACAAATTATCGCAGTCAATGTCAGCAAAAGAAACGATTGGATGCTTAGAAATCGAAAGAATCCATCAAGTTTTCCTAAGACTACTGATAATTTAGCAGTCAATTGTTTAAGAAATCTTTGACGAGCAAACGATTCAAAAGTTCATGAACGGATTGATTATAATAATCCTTCAGGCAATTATAGCAAGCCTTTTCGCAATTGCAGAGTGAGCAAATTTGCAAAGTTTCGGCGATGATTTTGTTCCAACTCTTTTTTGCTTCCTTGACAAAGCCCGCGCCGCCCGGCGTTTTGTCAAAAAAGACGAATTCTGTGTTTTCGTCTGCATTGGTTGATTGACGATTGGTAACGGCGCGACAAACCGACGAGCCGTTTGCGGATTGCCGACGAGAAAGCGTTTCAGACGCGCCAAACCGCCGACTTTGCGAGTAACAAACGTTTCCCATGCATCGCTCGAAAAACTTTTCCAATCTTCGCGCCACCAGAGATTTTCGCAGATTTTCAAAAAATCCTGCCAAAAAGATAATGGCACGCCGATTTGAAAAATCGCTGAACCGACAAAATCTTTGCCGCGCGAAGATACCAGCGTTTCCAAACCTATTTCCTTGGCTTGTTGAAGGAAAAAATCGGTAAGTTGATGATATTGGGCAGGCGAGATTGATTTTACGCCGACGGCTGCGGCAAAAGGCTTCCAAAAATCGCCGGATTCGTAATCGTGAAAAGCAACTCCGGCATAAAGCGTCAGCAGGCAAAACGGAAATTCCGTGATTCTGCCGAAACGCCATTCGCGGCGGATAAAATCCAAATAATTCTACCATTCCGCGCAGTTCGGCACGACCGACAAAAATGCACCGGGCTTGCAGCGGCGTTCGGCGGAGATTTTGCTTTCGTCTTCAAAATGTGAGTTCCAATCATCGTAGTTTTTCATTGAGTCGAGAAAAAGTTATTTGTTGAATTTTGGCTCTAAATGTCATATCAAATAACTTTCTCTTTTGTCAACGATTTTAGAACGTCTTCATAAATGCCGTAACCATCATGCGGCGCAACGGAAATTTCTTCGACCGTCGTCGCTTAAAAATAAAAGATTTTAAGCCGCAATTAAATTAAGTTTCCCGCAAGCGGTGAGCGTTTCTTGTAAGTCTTCGACGATTCCTTCAATTTCGTCACGGCTCGCCCCAAATTTTAATTCGATTTCTTTGTCAGATAATTTTTCCAGTGCATAGCTCAAAGCCGTTGCGTAAACTTCCAGTTCGTCAACCGAAATCTTTACTTCGGCAAAATCTATCGATGCAATTGAATTTGTATTTTTTATTTCCATATCATTTTAATTCTTCAGGTAAATTTTCGCGCTCGATGCTCTCCCATTTACCGCTTATTTGACGCTCAAAGCGATTCTTTCGGGTTGTCCGAAAACTTGTATGATGTAAATTTTCGGCGGTGAAAATATGCGTTCGACCTTTGTTTCCGACAAAAATATAATAACCTGTTTTAGCATCAATATAAATCTCCGTCGCGGCGGCTTTATCTTTCGCGGCTTCGCTTGTCGGACGTTCTTCGTCTTCGCGCCTTTCTTTCCCGTGCGGCGTTCTTTCCATTTTATCTAAAACGCAGGTTCTTCATAGATGCCGTAAACGTCACGCAACGCAACGGAAATTTCTTCGACCGTCGCGTATGCTTTCACCGCTTCAATCGTCGCGGGCATCGTGTTTTCGTTTGCTTGCGCTGTTCGTTTGAGTTTATCCAGAGCATTTGAAACCGCGCCATTATCGCGTGTTTTCTTTGTTTGCTCAAGGCGTGAAAGTTGATGCTCGCGGACGTTTTCGTCAATCTGCAAAATCTTAATTTTTGAAAATTCGTCGTCCATTTGGTATTTGTTCACACCGACGATTGTTTGTTCATTGCGCTCGACCGCTTTTTGATATTGATACGCCGATTCCTGAATTTCGCGCTGCGGAAATCCGGCTTCGACGGCTTCGACCATTCCGCCGAAGCCGTCAATTTTGTCGAAGTAATCGAAACAGCCGTCAACCATTTTCTGCGTCAAAGATTCGACGAACCACGAACCGCCGAGCGGGTCAACCGTGTTCGCTACGCCGGTTTCTTCGGCGATGATTTGCTGAGTTCTAAGAGCAATCAAAGCGGCTTGGTCGGTCGGTAAAGCGAGGGCTTCGTCGTAAGCGTCGGTGTGTAGAGATTGCGTTCCGCCTAAAACTCCCGCAAGTGCTTGAATTGCCACGCGAGCAATGTTGTTAAGCGGTTGTTGGACGGTGAGCGAAACGCCTGCCGTTTGCGTGTGAAAACGCATCTGCATCGTGCGTGGATTTTTCGCGCCGAAACGTTCTTTCATTGTTTTCGCCCACACAACGCGAGCGGCGCGGTATTTGGCAATCTCTTCAAAAAAATCATTGTGCGCGTTAAAGAAAAACGAGATGCGCGGTACGAATTCGTCAACATCCAAGCCGCGTTCAACGCCGTATTGCACGTATTCCACGCCGTCGCGCAAGGTGAACGCTAATTCCTGCAAAGCCGTCGCTCCCGCTTCCCGAATGTGATAGCCGGAAACGGATATTGGATTGTATTTCGGAACGTGCTTGACGCAATACTCAAACGTATCAATCACCAATTTCATCGCCGATTTTATCGGATAAATCCATTCTTTTTGCGCGATATACTCTTTCAAAATATCGTTTTGCAAAGTGCCGGAAATCTTTTTAAAATCCGCGCCTTGCTTTTCTGCCATCACCAAATACATCGCCAAAAAAATCGAAGCGGGTGCATTGATAGTTTGCGAAACCGTAACTTGTTCGAGCGGAATGCCGTCAAAAAGTGCTTCATAATCGGCGAACGAAGAAATCGCCACGCCGCATTTGCCGACTTCGCCTTCCGACAATGGCGAATCTGCATCAAGTCCCATCAATGCTGGCAAATCGTAAGCGACCGACAATCCTGTCTGACCTTGCGACATCAGATATTTAAATCTTTTGTTCGTTTCTTCGGGCGAAGAAAATCCCGCGAATTGGCGCATTGTCCAAAGCCGCCCGCGGTAACCCGTCGGGTGAATTCCGCGTTTGTATGGATACTCGCCGGGAAAACCGATTTCATCCAAGCTTTCCGTGTCGGCTTCTGTGAAAAGCCGCTCGACCGGCTCTAACGAAACGCCTTCAAAACTCTTTTTTCTTTCGGGCGTTTTGTCCAAAACTTTACGCAACGTCTCCGTTTCCCAACGCTCGACTTCCGTTTGTTTTTCCGATAAGACTTCTTTGACTTCTGGCATAATTTATTCAATTTTATAAAATCTATTTTTGAGAATTGTCGTTACGGTATTTTAACACGATTGCCGCGCGTGTCAGTAGCCAGCGCTAACCCTTGGGCGGCGAAGCGGAGGCACGGCACTTCACTTTTATCTTTTCAGGTATTTTTTACCTTTCAATTTCTTCGGCAAGAAATCTTCCTTTGAATACATCTCGTAATCTTCACCGTATTTGAGGTCTTTCATCAACTTTGTCGGCGCATTTTTTAAGATATTCGGCACGGGCAGATTGCCGAGTTTGGTTGCGTCTTCGAGAGCTTTTTTATACGCATTATACGCGCTTTTGTCTTTTTTGCAGTTGGCTAAATACGCAACTCCGTGCGCTAAATTTATTCCGCACTCGGGCAAGCCGATAGTTTCGACGGCGCGAAAAACCGCATTAGCGACGACAAGCGCGGTTGGCTGTGCGAGTCCGACATCTTCCGAAGCAAAAATTACCATTCGGCGGGCGATAAATTTCGGGTCTTCGCCGGACACAATCATTCTTGCAAGATAATAAAGTGCCGCGTCCGGCTGCGACGCCCGCATACTTTTGATAAACGCACTGATGACGTTGTAATGCTCTTCGCCTTGTTTGTCGTAGCGCAGAAATTTTGATTGAAGCGTGTCTTTAAGCGTTTCGAGATTGACCTTTTCATCATAAAGCCGCCACGTGTTTTCAATCATCGTCAATGCTTGTCGCGCGTCGCCGTTTGCCATTGCGATTAGCCAATCTTTTGCTTCCGCGTCCAATTCGTAACCGCTTCGGTCAATAATTTTTGCCATATCTTCGGCGGAGAATTCTTCCAAAACAAATATGCGAAGGCGCGAAAGCAAAGCGGGAATAATCTCGAAACTCGGATTTTCGGTCGTCGCGCCGATGAGGACAAGTTCGCCGTTTTCAACAAACGGCAACAGAAAATCTTGCTGAGCTTTGTTAAAGCGGTGAATTTCATCAAGAAACAAAACGCGCGGACGGTTTGCCTCACGAGGCTGTTTGACGATTCGGCGGATGTCTTCTTTGCCGGCGGAAACGGCGGAGAGTTCGTAGAAATCGGCGTTTATTGCGCCCGCATACATTCGCGCGAGCGTCGTTTTACCGACACCGGGCGTTCCCCAAAGCACGAACGAAAAAACGTGCTTTTGTTCAATCGCTAAGCGAAGCGGTTTACCCGCGCCGACAAGGTGTGTTTGCCCGACGAATTCATCTAAAGTTTGCGGTCTGATTCTATTGGCTAGCGGATCCATAACAGTTAACAGTCAACAGTTATCAGTTATCAGTTATCAATTTTTTGTTGACTGATAACTGTTGACTGTTAACTGATTGGCACGAGTGCGGTGCGAAAGCCGAGCAGCGTCCAATCCGCTTCGGTTTCAACCTCTTGAATATACGAGAAATCGTCGGGCGCGTTCGAGCCGACGGCGTAACATTTGGCGTTACCATTTTCGTCGCGGTAGAATCCTAATTCTAAGGATTCGGTTGCGCTCCACTCTGGGTGAAAAACCGTGCCCACGAGATTAAAAACCACTGGCGGACAAATTGTCAACCGATAACCGGTCGGCATCAAACCGCGCTTGCTCCAATCGTCCGTAATCAAATTAACCAGATTTCGCAAAGACCGATAATTGTGTGCGTAGCGTGTGCCGGACAGAAAATTGGCGCGTCCGAAATATCCGGCGAACGGGTCGGCTTTGGTTTCAAAACCATAAGGTGTTCCATAAAATTGCCGATTGTTCGGCAGATAGCGCGGCTTTGGCGTGGTTTCGATTCCGACAATTCGCCCTTGATGACGTTGGTGTCCGTCCATAATCGCGCGATACGAACTCGTCTTTTGATAATCGCGGTTCGACGAATCGAATTTCAGCATCGGATAAAGCCGCGCACGGTAATCGTCCGTGTCAATCGGAATGCTCTCGGCAGACGGTATTATATGCCATTCGATATTAAATTTTCGGAGATGTTCGGCAACAGTCGGCGAAATATTAAATGATTCGGCAGCCTCGCGGGAAATCAACTCGGTGCCGGAATCCAACTCGAAAAATTCGCGCAGTTTATTCTGTTTTTCTTCTATCCAATTTTTCATAATTGTTTTAGCATAGATTTTACATTAAGTTTCGGGCAAATCGGCTGCAATCGGACTCGATTTTAACGGAATATAATTTTATGAAAGTTTTGTTGATTTGTATAACTTTCAGCTTGATTGTTCTGCCCGCAACTTTTTTCAGTTCGAATCAAACACGCCAGCCGTTGCCGCCGATGGAAAATCCGCATATTGTCGTCAAGAAAAAGCAACGCCTGCTGCAAATTTTCGACGGCGAAAAACTCGTCAGAAAATATAAAATCGGGCTTGGTTTTGCGCCGCTCGCCGACAAGCAAATCGAAGGCGACGGCAAAACGCCCGAAGGCACGTTCTATGTTTTTACGAAAAACGACCGGAGCAGATTTTTCCTCTCTTTGGGTGTCAGTTATCCGAACGTCGAAGATGCGAGACGCGGTTTGAAAAATAAAATAATTACGGCAGAAGAATATGAAGCAATCGTCAAAGCCACCGGCAAAAAACAGATGCCGCCGCAAAAAACCGCGCTCGGCGGCGAAATCTATATTCACGGCGGCGGAACGACGAGCGATTGGACGGACGGCTGTGTGGCTCTCCAAAACGAAGAAATGAAAGAGATTTTTGATGCAATACCGGTCGGCGCGAAAGTAAGAATCTTACCGTAGCCTAGCCGAAAGTTGGCAGTCGGCAGCGGCAGAAGGCAGTCTAATTCTGCAAACGAAACTTCCTGCTTTCTGCTAACTGCCGCTGCCGACTATTTTTAGTGCGTGTCGTAGGTGGCAATCGGCGAATCGCTTGTGAAACCCCACTGTGTCACCAGAAGCGCATTGTCCGCGCTTTTCAAAGCATAAAAGGTTGCCGTTCGTTTCGCGCCAAACCGAAACGTCAGTTGTGCAGTCGCCGTCATAGTAGCTCTGCGTTGGCAAATCGGTTTCCGCCGCGCCGTTCGTGCCGCCGCCTCTTTGAACAGCGATATCGAATTTGCCGTCGCCGTTGTAATCGCTCGGAAACCGGGAAGCGGAATACAACGGCGAAGTTGATTCGTTCAGCGGGATGCCGTTAATTAAAATCAGGGCGACGACGAAATATGCTTGATAAAGAATATCCAGACGCACGTATTGACTGATACCGCGCCCGTCCCGGATGTAAGTCAGTCCAAGATTATCGAAGGGAATGTCTAGAGCGGGATTGCAGCCCTCTCGGAACAGGTTTGGGTTTGGCAATTGTCAAAACCTGCATCGAAGTGTGTGAGGGGAAAGTTTCGGCGAGCAATCGAATTCCGCAAGGCTTGGCGGTAACCATTTGCCTGAAAAACTAAAACGTGAAATTAATTGCAAAAAGAATAAGTCAAAGTCCGAAAACTTGACTAATTTCCATTAAAAACGGATACTTTATAAATAAGTCAAGTTTTAAGTAAAAATTGAAGTCTAAAATTTATAAGGAAAAAATTATGCCATATCCAGAAATGATGATACACGGAATGCGCCACGAGTTGGCGCAGCTCGGAATCGAAGAAACGAAAACGCCGGAAGCGGTCAAAGAAGCGGTTGAAAATACGGAAGGAACTTTGATGGTCGTCGTCAATTCGGTTTGCGGATGTGCGGCGGGCGGAGTTCGCCCCGGAATTGCGATGGCTTTGCAGAATTCCGACGCCGCGCCCGACAAAACAATTACGGTTTTCGCCGGCGCGGACATTGACGCGACTGATGTTGCCCGCGGATTTTTCACGAATTATGCGCCGTCGTCGCCGGCAATCGGATTGATGAAAAGCGGAAAACTCGTTAAAATGTTCGAGCGCAAAGACCTCGAAGGTCGTCATCCGCAGCAAATTGCCCAAGCATTAGTTTCGGCTTTTAACGAGCATTGTACAAAAACCGAAGCCGCCAACAATTAAGCGAAATTCAAAGTAAAATAAGAAAACATCCGCCCGTAAAACGGCGGATGTTTTACTTTGAAATAATCTGTTGTATATACCGAGCTAAACTCTGTAAAATTGCCGTAAGGTTTCAAGGCAAACCCGAAACACTTCTGCGGATTGCAGATTTTGGATTTTGGATTTCCAAACCTGAAGTTTCAAGTCTTGAAATTATCTTCTTAATTCTACTTTGTCAGATTAAAACGAAATTTGAAGAAAAAGAAATTTTCGCCGCGGATTTGCGCGGATGACGCTGATAAAAAGCCTTCAAAATTGAAAAATCGAGAGAAAATCCGCGTCATCCGCGCAAATCCGCGGCTAATTTTTAATCTGACAAAGTAGAATTAAGTTGCAGATCGGAAATTGTTTTTTCATCCTTACGCCTTCATCCTTACGCCTTCATCCTTTCCAAATTACCAGCCCCAAGTTCCCGCCGCGCCTTTAAATGGTCCGACAATATCTTTTGTTATCCAACCGCCGTAAAAATCACCTTCCTGCGTTTCGACGAGTTCATCATCAACAAAACAAGCGTCCATTTTTGATGGATAAAACGCGATGTAATTTTTAATCTCCGCAAATTCGCGCGTCGGATTTGCATAAAACCAAGCGGCATTTTCAATTCGTTTTTCGCCGACTTGCAAAGCGTAATAACCGGCACGACCTTTCCATTCGCAAAAACTCGTATTTGCAGCTTCGGTCAAAAACTCCATTCGCACATCTTCCGACGGAAAATAATAAACCGGCGGATGACTTGTTTCCAAAACTCGATAAGCACGGTTTGCTTCGGCAATTGTTTCGCCGTTGAATATAATTTTGAGATGTTTATCCGTCGGTTCAAGACGCGGCGGGCGCGGATAATCCCAAACCAATTCAGTTCCCCAAACTTTAGAATTCTTTTTGAGTTTAACTTCGTTCACTTCAACTTCCATAAGGCGCAGCGGGTCAATGCACCAAGCAGGAGAATGGACCGATATTGTTTGCGCTCGAAATTCATTTCCCAATATTATTTCAGCGGCGACAAGGTTTCCGCTAAAAAGATTTAATTCTTGATTAACCCAATCCCATTCCGATGAGAGTTGAATGGGCTTTATGATTTTTCCTTTAACTAAAATTGCTGTTCCAAAATGTTGAGATTGTCCGTTTTTCTTGATGGCTTTTCTGTAAAGACATTCAAATTCATTTTGAATGAAATCTGGAATCGAATTAACTTCCTGCAGTAAAGCTACGTCAGGATTCAATTCAAGCAGATATTCCCAACTTTCTTTTCTGCGAATAGTTGCCTTGTTCATATTCCAAGTAATTACGCGCATAATTTTCTAAAACAATTTGTCTAAGGCTTTATCCAAACTTCTCAAGCCGCTTTGAGTTTTTCGGAAATCGCCTCCAAAAATTTCGGATTGCTTAATAATTTCTTCGCCACTTCGTCGAGTTTGTTTTCCTCTTCCGCCAAATCGCGTTCCATCGCGGCTCGCAGTTCCTGATTTATTTGTATCTGATACGGCGCGGCGTTCGGCTTGTCGGCGCGACTGCGAAAATGCTGCAAAATATCGTAGTCAATAAACATCGTCATTTTGATTTTCGCCTCGCGCGGATTTATCTTGCGCGTCCGGCGGCGAAAAATGTGCTTGCCGACTGAAGGAATTGCTTCTTCGTCAATTCCACGCGCTTTCATCTCGCTATATTTTTCTTGCGTTATTTCTAAAATATATTCGTTTTTATCCGAAATATCCTGAGTTGAATTTTGCTCGCTCATATGTTTCTCTTTCTTCGGGTTCAGCTAATCTCGCCGAAACTATTCGATAAATTTCGTTTTCAGCATTCTCGCCGCGAACGGCATAAACAACATACAAAGTTTTTCTTCCGGCTTCTTCGATACACGCAAAACGCTTTTCATAGGCGGTTGAATGTGCATCGTCATATTCCTCCAAAACGAAATCGTCCTGAATTGCAGAACTCGCTTCCTCAAACGTGATTCCATCGTGATTTTTGATATTTGCCCGCTCTTTGTTTTCGTCCCAATCAAAAATCATAATTTATTATACAGGCATTTCCAGACTTATACAGACTAAAACAATTCGTCCAACGCTTCTTCCAAATTTCTTACACCGACAACGCGGATGCCCAGTAATTTCTCCAAACCTTTTTTATTCGACGCAGGCAGAATTAATTTTTTGAAGCCGAGCGTTTGCGCTTCGCGGGCGCGGGTCTGGGCTTGCAGAACGCCGCGCACTTCGCCCGTCAAACCGACTTCGCCGAAAACTGCCGTGTCGGGCGGAATCGCCAAGTTTCTGAAACTCGAAGCAATCGCGGCAATCACGCCCAAATCCGCCGCCGGTTCGTCCACTTCTAAACCGCCCGCGATGTTAACGAAAACGTCATCGCCCGCGAGCTGAAAGCCTAACTTTTTCTCTAAAACCGCAATCAAAAGGGAAGTGCGGTTATAATCAAAACCTTGTGCCATTCGTCTGCCCGTGCCAAACTTTGTGCCTGAAACAAGAGCTTGAACTTCGACGAGCATCGGGCGCGTGCCTTCCATACAAACCGTGACGACCGAGCCGCTCGCGCCTTCGGGACGCTCTTGCAAAAACACTTCCGACGGATTGCCGACCGGAGTTAATCCTTCGTTCGTCATCTCGAAAATGCCGATTTCGTTTGCCGCGCCGAAACGGTTTTTCGTCGCGCGGATAATTCGGTGATTGTGGTGACGGTCACCTTCAAAATATAAAACCGTGTCAACGATGTGTTCTAACGCTTTCGGTCCGGCAATCGCGCCGTCTTTCGTCACGTGACCAATCAAGAAAACGGGCGTTGACGTTCCTTTGGCGAAAATCATAAATTGTCCGGCGACTTCGCGGACTTGACTGACCGAGCCGGGCGCGGATTCAATTTTTTCACTGAACACCGTTTGAATCGAATCAACGATGACGACATCGGGCGTTAACCTTTCGATTTCCGTTAAGATATTTTCGAGATTTGTTTCAGGTAAAAGGAAGAGATTTTCGGCGTTCAATCCTAATCGTTCGCCGCGCATTTTGATTTGTTTTTCTGATTCTTCGCCCGAAACGTAGAGAACTCTGGCGTTGCTTTGACTCAATTTGTCAGCTATTTGAATAACGATTGTAGATTTTCCAATTCCTGGGCTGCCGCCGATTAGAACGAGCGAACCAGCGACAATTCCGCCGCCGAGAACTCTATCGAATTCTTCAATGCCCGAACTTGTCCGCGCGTCGTCCTGCGATTCGATGTCGCTGTAAGAAATCGGTTTGACTTCACGGAAAGAATTCGCGCTGAGCCGTGCGCCGACCGTTGCGGAAACTTTGCCGACGGCTTGCGCGGACGGGCGAAATTTCTCTTCGACCAGCGAGTTCCATTCGTTGCAGTCGGGACATTTTCCCAACCATTTGCGCGATTGACTGCCGCAGTTTTGACAGACGTAAATTGTTGCCGGTTGTTTTGCCATTTAGAGTAATCAGAAAATAAGAAGATTGAGAATAAATTATAAACTTTTACGGGTCAGGTTTCATTTTCTCAAACGCGCTTCGACATTATTTTCTTTCAGCGAATTTCCCGTAGCTCTCTGCAAATCGGCAATTGATTTATTTAGTTCGGTTTGGGCGCGAAGTTCGTTGCTGCGGGCGGTTGTCAAAGCCGTCTGGCGTTCAAGAACTTTATAAACGTCTGATTGTCCGGCGTCAAGTTTTCTCTGTTCGGATTCGTATTGTTTGACGGAATTTTCGCGTGAAATCGCCGCCGAACGAAGTCGCGCTTCGGCTGTTCTAACCGTCTGCAAAGCGTTTCGCACCTCAACCTGGATTGATTGTTCAAGCTGCTGGCGCTGCGTTTGAATGCGCTCGCCTTCGACTAAAGAGCGTCCTAATTGCGCTTTCGCCGTGCGGCTGGCAAACGGCAGATTGATTTGCACGCCAACGCGAAAAGTCGGGTAGCGATTCGCAAAAATGTCGGTTAACGAACTGAAATTTCCGCCCGTCAAATTTTCCGAAACGGTCTGTATCGGTGTCGGCGGAATCGCTTGAATCGGCGGCAAAGTCGGATTTGTCGAATTCAATCGCGTGATGACTTCGTTGATTTTCTGCCTGGTCGTGTCGTTTGAACTAAAAGGATTGATAGCGTTGTTTGGACTTCCTGCCAAACCTGCCAGATTATAAGTCGCTACCAGGTCAATCTGCGGTTTCGTCTGTTCGCGGAAAAATCGCTGGTCAATTTGATTGATGTCGCGCTGCACTTCGTTCGATTCTAATTCGGGGCGATTGCCTAACGCCGCGTCCAACGCTTCGGGCAGAGTCGTAACGGGAGCGTCCAAATCAACCGCATCGGTCGGCACAATCGAAGAACTCCACAGCGAATCATTTTTATTTTCGGCAATCAGATTTTTCAAGATATTTTCCGCACGATTCACTTCGTCCAAAGCGGTATAAACATTCTGCTCGAAATTTGCCACCTGCGTCTCCGACGCGATAATGTCGGACGGCGCGAGTTGTCCTTCTTCGACAAGACGGCGATTGTGTTCGAGTTGGTCTTTCGCATCGCGCACGCCGTCGCGCTGAACCTGCAAATTTCGCAAAGTATAAGCTAAATCCCAATAAGCGCGTTGGACACCGACGATAATTTCAATCGAGCGTTGGCGAAATTGCGCGTCGGTTAAGCTGAGGTTGCGTTTGGCTATTTCAATTTGCCGACGATTTTGGTCGAATCTGCGACCACGAAAAATCGGCTGCGTGTATTGAAAACTCAGGTTGGACGTGAAAGATGGATTGAGCGTGTTAAATAGATTAGTGCTGCTGACTCGCGAATTGTTGAATTGAACTTGATAAGTTCCGCCGAAACGCGGCTCAGAACCTTGCAGTTGCGCGTTGCTCGTAAAACCTGACTGAGTTATTTCACCGTTCGCCCCACCGCCGAAAAAACTCGCTGTAGGTGTAGTCGATCGTTCATAAAATGTCTGCGCGAAAAAGCGCGGCTGATAAACGCCGTCCGCCGCTCGCAAATCGAATTCGGAAATTCGCACGTTCTGGCGCGTTACTTCGATGTCTTTGTTGTTTTGCAGCGCAAGCGTAATCGCCTCGCGCAAGGTCAAGGGTTTTTGCTGCATCATATCCACGCCGACGCGACCTAGTTCGGGCAGCGTCGTGTCATTTGATTGATACTGCGGCGCGATTGACGGAATGCCTTGAAGGTTTTCCGGCTGGACTTTTTGCGCGTCGTTAATTGGCGGCAAAATCATTTTAGTCGTTGGAGTCGGCGAAACTGTCGGTGTCGGCGTGGGCGTTGCGTCTTGTGCCATTACCGCGTTGAAGTTTATAAGAAGCGCGAAAACGACCGCTAAGTATAATTGCTTAATCATATAAATTTTGTAGGGGCAGGTCTTGTGTCTGCCCAAAGCGGCGAATGCCGCTAACAATCGTTAATAGAATTCAAATAGAGTTAAGTCAACACAATTTTCTCGCGCTCATTGGGCAGGCACAAGACCTGCCCCTACAATTATTGTTTGCTGAAAATCGAACTCGTCGCCGTCGCAAACCGGCGTTTCAAACCGCCGAAAGTTCTCGTTGAAAAATCGCTGGCGCGGCTGAAAATTCGCCACTGCGTAACGTCGTCGAACAGCGAATAGAAAACGGGAACTGCAAGAAGCGTCAAAAGCAAACACAAACTTTGACCGCCGACGACGAGAACGCCGATTGAGCGATTGGTTCCCGCGCCCGCGCCGGTCGAGACGACGAGCGGAATCATTCCGGCGACGAGCGCAATCGTCGTCATTAAAATCGGACGCAGACGGTCGCGGTTCGCCCTGATAATTGCTTCGTAACGCTCCATTCCGCGCTCGCGCAGATTATTGGTATGGTCAATCTGCAAAATCGCGTTCTTTTTCACCACGCCGAATAAAAGCAGCAAACCTAAGCCCGAAAAAATGTTCACCGTTTGTCCCATCACGAGCAGACTGACGATACCGAACGGAATCGAAAGCGGTAGCGTGAGCAAAATTGTGACCGGATGAATAAACGATTCAAACTGCGCCGCCAAGACGATATACATAAAAATAAACGACAGTGCGATTGCCAATGCAAAATAAAACAACGATTTGCCGAGTTCTTTCGATTGTCCGACATACCCGGTCGTATAACCGGCGGGCAAAGTGAGTTCCTTAACATATGCGTCAATCGCCCCCGTGATGCTCGTCGCCGAACCGCCCGGCTTTGTATTCGCCAGAAGCGTCACCTGTCGCTGGCGATTCACGCGGTCAACCGAACTCGGTCCGGTTCCTTCCTTAACTTTCACCAGACGGTCGAGCGAAACCAAACCGACTTTTGACGACGGCACGACGAGGCGTTTCAAGCCTTCGACATCCGTGCGAAAATTGTTAATCGCCCGTACGCGCACTTCGTATTGGTCTGTTCCTTCGTTAAAAGTCGTTGCTTCGGTTCCCGCCACCAAAGTATTCAAGGCTTGCGAAACATCGCCGATTCGCACGCCCAAATCAGCCGCCGTGTCGCGGTCAACTTCAAGCTGGACTTCCGGTTTTCCGCTAATCAAAGTTGAATCAACGTCAACCGCGTCGGGAATGGTTTTCATTTTCTCTAACAGTTTGGCGGAATACTCTTCGAGCTTTTTCAAATCGGGGCCCGAAATTATAAATTGCACGTTGGCGTTGCGAAATCCGCCGCCCGAAAACGCCTGCACCGGCTGCACGCCCGTTCGCAATTCCGGCGGAAAGTTCTTCAACAGTTCACGCGCCGCAACCATCAATTCTTCCTGTGATTTCGAGCGTTCGCCGATGTCCGACAGGCGAACATAAACTGTGCCGTTGTTGACGATTTGCTGTTGTCCGCCGCCGATAGTGGTCAAAGTGTCGGTTACGCCCTCGAGCTTGCGAACATCGGTTGCGATGCGTTCAAAAAGCTGTGAAGTCGCCGAAAGACTGTAACCTTCGGGCGCGCGAATTGAAATCTCGAACTGCGATTGGTCATCCACCGGCAAAAAGTTTTTGCCGACGAACATAAAAAGCGGAACGATGCTCAGGAAAACCAACACGCACAAGCCGACAATCAGCCAGCGGTGCGCCATCGAAAATTTTAAAAGCCAAGTGTATGTGCCGTCAACGTAACGGTAAAACCAGGAATTTTTGGAAGAATCATTTTCGGTTTTCGGTTTTCGGTTTTCAATCATCCCGTCGCCGTGGATTTCAAGCGGTTGTCTCTCGCCCTCGAAATTGAATTCCAAATTCGGATTTTCTTCCTCTTTTTTATGCGGTTTAATCAAACGCGCCGCGAGCATCGGCGTCAGCGTGAACGAGACAATCAAAGAAACACCGATAGCGAATGAAGCCGTCAAACCAAACGATGACATAAATCGTCCGATGATTCCCTGCATAAAACCAATCGGCACAAACACCGCCATCAACGAAAGAGTCGTTGCAAGAACCGCCAGACCAATTTCGCGCGTGCCTTCAATCGCCGCTTGAAACGGATCCATTCCTTTTTCTTCGACGAAACGGTAAATGTTTTCCAGCACGACAATCGCGTCGTCAATCACGATGCCGACCATCAAAGTTAGGCTGAGCATCGTAATTGAATTGAGCGTGTAACCCATCGCATACATCAGCGCAAACGTCGAGATAATCGAAGTCGGAATCGCCAATGCCGCGATGATTGTCGTGCGAAAACTCCACAAAAACAGAAACACGACGACCGCCGCCAGAAGTCCGCCGACAATCAGATGTTCTTCAATAGCATTTAGAGAATTTTCAATAAAAACCGAGTTGTCGCCGATAATCTGCATTCGGAAATTCGGCGGCAGAGTCGGTTCGATTTCCTTGAGCCGCGCTTTCAATTCCTTGGCGACGGCGACCGTATTTTGTCCGGACTGTTTTGAAACAATCAGCGTTACGGCGGGCTGTCCGTTAAGCCGGGCTTCGGTGCGAAGTTCTTCCGCGCCGTCTTCGACATAACCTAAATCTTTAATTTTAACCCCGTAATTTCCGCGCGTGGCGACGACGACATTGGCAAATTCTTCCGGTTTTTGGATTTTCCCCAAAGTTCTGACGCTCGATTCGGTCGCACCTTGGTCTAACCTTCCGCTTGGAAATTCGATATTCTGAATTCGCAAAGCAGCCGAAACTTCGCTCGCCGTGATGCTGTAGGAACGCATTTTATCGGGGTCAACCCAAACATTGATTTGCCGCTCACGCCCGCCGACAATCGAGACTTGTCCGACACCGTTGACCGATTCGATGCGCTCTTTAATCTGATTTTTCGCAACTTCCGTCACCTCGCGCAGATTCGTCGGCGCGGAAACGGCGATGCGCAATATCGGCGCGGCATCAGTGTCGAGCTTTTGCACGGTCGGCTGTTCGGCTGTCTCGGGCAGATTGGGAATAACCGTCTGAACACGATTTTCGACTTCCTGCGCCGCGACGTTGACATCTTTTTCGAGCAGGAACTGCACGAATACCTGGCTCGCGCCTTCAATCGAAGTCGAGCGCAATTCGTCAATTCCGCTAATCGTATTGACCGCTTCTTCAATCTTTTCCGTAACTTCCGTTTCGATTTCCTGCGGCGATGCGCCCGGATTGACGACCGTAATGGTTATCGTCGGAAAGTCAATTTTCGGAAACAAGTCCACGCCCAACGAGAAAAATGAAAATGTTCCGACCGTGACGAGGGACAAAATCAACATCGTCGCAAAAACGGGACGCTTGACACAAATTTCTGCTAACCATTGCATAAAATCTTCGGTTTGGTCTTTGGTCTTCGGTCTTTGGTCTTTGGATTTCTAACTCAGCGCGAGCAGAAAATCTAAAAACCAAAAACTAAAAACCAAAAACTAAAAACTATTCTTTAACTCCAAGCGACTCATCGGTTTGTTGTCCGCGTCGCTTTTCAATTTCTGCCACAATCTCGGCAACCGTTCGTTTGTCGTCGGATGCTTGACGCTCTTTTGTGTAGTCGCCGCGTCCGCCGCTCACTTGACTCAAAAAGCGAAGCGTTTTGGCAACGCCCATTTCGCGGAACAATAATTCAATTGCTTCTGCCGTAATGTCGCTTGTTTCTTTGGTAGTTCGGCTCATTTTGTAATCTCCTCTAATAATTCAGTTGGTGAAATTGCTTTCACTTTCAAATCGCTTTTTGCTTTCGCCTTTCTCAAAAGTTTATCGTCGCAAGTACAAAAATATTCGGCTTGTCCCGCTTCAGCACTAGCAAGATGCAGCGCATCAATCGGTTTGATGCCGAATTTTTCAAACTCTTGAGCGCGTTTCTCGACCTCCGCATCGGCAACAATTACCTCTACTGCAACGGCTGAAATGCCTAAGAGTTAGTCCGAAAAGTTTCAAGTAGGCTTAAGTCGTTTAAGAAGAATACTTATCATTCTTACATGAATCATCGCTACGCTTGTTTCAGTAAGCAGTTCATAATCCTTAACTAATCTCCTGGCTCC
>MWYZ01000046.1 GCA_002050365.1 Acidobacteria bacterium 28-1 | reverse complement strand
GTGTGGGGACGCACGCCACTGAAGAAATAATCAAACAGTATGTCAAAAATCAAGGCGAAGTAAATGATTCAAGTCAACCGAGTCTTTTCTTTTGATACCTCGCGGCTCTGCCGCGCGGAATTTCATTAAAAAAGTTAATCGTTAGTCAGGAGTGCAGGCATCTTGCCTGCACGGGCACCAAGCGTCGCCGAAATTGCCGATTATCAACCGGTTTAGATTGCTGACGCAATGCTCGCAGGCAAGATGCCTGCGCTCCCGACTAAAATATTTTTGGATTAACTGTTTAGCATTAATTCACATAACATATATTTTGATTTATTTCTTTTACATTGAAAGCTATTTTACATTCAATTAGAATCTCCAACGTGCGCGAAATCAAATTTACAGCCGACGAATTGGTTAAAACTTTGCTCAATTTGTCAGATAAAAAGCAAGTTTGTTTGCTCGACAGCTGCAACGTTTCGCATCTCAAATCACATCTTTTTATCGCCGGCGTAAATCCGCTTGAAGTTTTGGAAATAACGAATGACGACGCGGAAAGGACGCTGAAGATTTTAAACGAAAAACTTTCCCAAACTGATTTAGCTTTCTTTTTTACAATTTCCTACGATTTCGGTTTGAAGCTGGAAAACATCAAACGGCGCAAAAAAGAATTTACTTCATTTTCCGAACCCGACGTTTTTCTCGCTGCTTTCGATTGTTTGATAATTCACGATTACGACGCAGGCAAAACTTTTCTAATGGGAAACGAAAAACGATTTGACGATTTGGAAAAAACCTTGAAAGAAAACCTGAAGCGACAACAATTTCAAAATAGCCGTCAAAATGCAGATGTTAAAATTTCTTCAAACTATACCCGCGAAAGCTACCTTCAAGCCATTGGAAAAATTAAAGAATACATTCGGCGCGGCGATACTTATCAAACTAACTTAACGCAACAGCTTCGCGCTGAACTGCCGGAAAATCTCACCGCGCAGAAAATCTTTTGGCGATTGAGAAAATCTCATCCCGCGCCGTTCGCCGCTTTTTTGAAAAGAAATGACGATTTTGTCGTGAGCATTTCACCCGAAAGATTTTTTAAAGTTCAAAGTTCAAAGTTCAAAGTTCAAAGTCGGTTGATTGAAACTTCGCCGATTAAGGGAACGCGCCCGCGCGGAAACACGGCGGAAGAAGATTTGCAATTGAAAAACGAATTATTAAAAAGCGAAAAAGACCGTGCCGAAAACACGATGATTGTTGACCTCTTGCGAAACGACATCGGCAGAATTTGTAAGTTTGGAACAGTTACAGTTGAAAAACTTTGCGATTTAGACACGCATCCGACGCTTTTTCATCTGGTTTCAACCGTCCGCGGCGAACTAAAAGAAAACATAACTTTCGCTGACATTTTAAAAGCCGTCTTTCCGTGCGGTTCAATCACCGGCGCGCCGAAAATCAACACAATGCAGATTATTGAAGAACTAGAAACGGCAAACCGCGGGCTTTCGATGGGCGCAATCGGTTTTTCAATTCAAAGTTCACAGTTCAAAATTCAAAGTTTAGAAAATAAAATTCAGCCTTCAGCCTTCAGCCTTCAGCCTTTTATTGATGTGAGCGTGGCGATTCGGACAATGGTAATCAAAAATCAGGAAGCAATTTTCAACGTCGGCGGCGGCATCGTGATTGACAGCGTTCCCGAAAATGAATATGAAGAAACGCTCGTCAAAGCAAAAGCTTTATTAGAAGCAATCAATGGCAAGTTGAGCAGCTGAAATTTACGGGAACTTTTTCTCCTGCGCGGTGTCTAATCGGTAAAGCCTGAAAGGAGAAAATTTCAATGGATAACAAGCCGAATATAAATGTAACGCCGCTGATTGACGTGCTGCTCGTTTTATTAATTATTTTTATGATTGTTTCGCCAATTAAGCCGACTGATTTTAAGGCGAAAATTCCGCAGGAATCGAAACAAAATGATGTTGAACCGAACATTGATACGCTGGTGGTTGTGCTTAATTCCGATTCGACGCTTCGGCTCAATACGGAAAGCGATTTGGGAACTGTTCAAAAAACCGAAAAACTTATCGCCAGACTTTCCGAGATTTTCAAACAACGCACGGAAAACCGCGCTTACGTAGGCGGCGCAGAATTTAGAAGCGATTTATGGGAAGCTGAACGAATCGAAAAAACAGTTTTTATCAAAGCACCGCGCTCGATTGATTACGGAAGCGTCGTCAAAGTCATTGACGCAGTAAAAATCGCCGGCGCAAATCCGGTTAGCCTGCAGATTGACGACTTGAACTGAGAAGTCGGCAGTTGGCTGAAAGCAGTTGGCAGAAAAGGCATAACGCTTCATCGCCGACTGCTCGCTGCCGCTGCCGCCTGCCGACTAAAATTATTTGCCAAATTCCTCTTTAAAACTAAAAAAATCCTGTGATATAATTTTTATGCCGGCACAACGGCAAATTTGTAATCTAAATTCTCGTCAACTCTCCTTTCCGAATTGGGAAAATGGTGAATTACTATCAAGTTTTAAAAATTTCACCGAAAGCGACTAACGCTGAGATAAAATCGGCATATCGGCGGCTTGCGCGAAAAATTCATCCGGACGTAAGCAGCGAAAATGCGGAAAATGCTTCGGGCGAATTTGCGAAAATCGCTAAAGCCTACCAGATTTTGGGAAATCCCAAAGAACGCGCCGCCTACGACCGGCGGTTGCTCGACGCCAAATATAAAAATTCTTCAAACAGCGATTCAGTTTTTTCTTCCGAAAATGCCCACGCAAGGCGCTGGCGACAGATGGCTTATGAACGCCGCTACAACGAAATTATCGACCGGATGATTGCCGACGAACGCAGAGAAACGATGGCACTCCAAAAAGTTATTTTCCCGACGGTCGCGCTGTTTATCTCCGTTTGTTTTGTCGCAATTTTCAAGCCGATGTTCTGGACAAATTCGCACATTATCGGAAAAATCATTTTGTTTTTGCTATTTGTCCTTGGACTTGTTCATCTTTTCAAACGTTTGCGAACGGGTTTTGAACGCTACACATACCGCTACGAAAATATCCACGATTCGATTCTTGAAGAAAGCAAAGCCGAAACTAAGCCTTACACGCGCGTAACCGCCGTGTGCTTTTTAGTCGTCGGCATCGGCGTGAGTTTGGGCGTTGGACTGCTTGTCGGAAATTTTTTGCAATCATTTTTAACGCCTTCGATGCCGAGGTTTTTCGCGGCTTCGCTTAAACCTGAATTCATTTTCTATCCGCCGATTGCCGTTCTTTTTGTGGATTTAATGCACTCGTTCGCTATCCGATTCGACCAATAAGTTTTTCCGACTGCACTTGACAACATTTTTTTGAGCCTTTATACTCGATAGTTTCTAGGAAAGAAGGGAAAATTTCACTTTTTAATTTAGGAAAGAGACGCAAGGAAAATGCCAAATCATAAATCAGCCGAAAAGCGCGTTCGTCAAAACGAAAAACGCCGCGCCGTTAATCGAAGCAACCGCAGCGATCTGCGGACGCAAATCAAAAAATTGCGAACGTCGCTTACCGCCAGCGATAAAAATCAAAGTCAAGAGCTTTTGAATCCGACTGTTTCAGCGATAGATAAAGCAGTCAACAAAGGAATTCTGCATAAAAATACGGCGGCTCGTTACAAATCAAGGCTTTCGGCACACGTCAGTAAGTTAGCGTAAAAGTTTTTTTCACCTTACAATCTTCATAATTTTTCTCCTTTGATTTATAAGGAAGCGAATCTTAAGCAAATTCGCTTCCTATTTTTTTGAAAAATTTCGGCAAAAATAGTTAAAAAAACTTTTCAAAACTAGCGAAATTTTTTTCAAAGTTCTAAAATTAGAATCTCTGGACTAATAATCATTTAACTAAAACGAAACTGATTTCACACAAAAGAATTTTTAAATTTATGCAAGAATTTACAGACCAAATGCCTTCGGATATTTCGCGTTTTCCGATGGTTCCAATCCGTGATGTCGTTATTTTTCCGTTCACCAAAGTCGCTTTCAAAATCGGTCGTTCGAGTTCGGTTCGTGCTCTAGAGCAAGCGATGACGAGCGAGCGCAACATTTTTCTCGCCACCCAACACGACGCGACAATTGACGAACCGAATCCCGAACAGATTTATACGGTCGGAACTTTGGGCAGAATTTTGCAGGCGCAAAAACAGGAAAACGGACAAATCAAAGTCGTCGTGGAGGGACGCGAACGCGGTCAAGCCCTAAAGTTTGAGCAGGACGACGACGGAATGTTTTACGCGCTTGTAAGACCCGTGAAATCAATTGACGAATCGGGTTATCGCACCGACGGACTGCTGCAAAAAATTCACACGTTGGTCGAACAATTCCTGCGTGTTTCGCCGGACGCTTACACCGACGCGCTGCACGCGAGTTTGAGAGGAATTTCCGCCGCGCAAATTGCCGACGCAATGAGTTCGCATCTGCGCATCGCGGTTGAAGAAAAACAGGAGTTGCTCGAGATGTTTTCCGTGCAGGAACGCTTGCAAAAATTGACGGAAATTCTTGAAACCGAAATCGAAAAGAAACAACTCGACCGCACGGTTCATACACGCACCAAAAAGCAGATGGACAAACATCAGCGTGAGTATTATTTAAACGAACAGATAAAATCAATCCATAAAGAACTCGGACGCAAGGACGACAAAGCGGAACTCGAAGAACTAAAGAAAAAAATTGAAGAAGCGGGAATGACCGAAGAAGCCAAAGAAAAGGCTTTACAGGAATTCGCGCGGCTTGAGGCGATGCCGCCGATGTCCGCCGAAGGCACGGTTTCGCGTTCGTATCTCGATTGGCTGATAAATGTTCCCTGGAAAGACGCTTCGGAAGAAATCAACGATTTAGCAGAAGCCGAGCGCGTTTTAAATGAAGATCATTACGGTTTGGAGAAAATTAAAGAACGTATCTTGGAATACTTGGCGGTTCGTCAATTGGTTAAAAACCCGAAAGGCACTATTTTATGTTTTGTCGGTGCGCCCGGTGTTGGTAAGACTTCTTTAGGCAAATCTATCGCCAATGCGACAGGCAGAAAATTTGTGCGTTTGTCTTTGGGCGGCGTGCACGACGAAGCGGAAATTCGCGGACATCGAAGAACTTATATCGGCGCGTTGCCCGGTCAAATTGTTCAGCTAATGAAACGCGCCGGAACAATTAATCCGGTTATTCTGCTTGATGAAGTTGATAAACTCGGCAAAGATTTTCGCGGCGACCCCTGCGCGGCACTGCTCGAAGTTCTCGACCCGGAACAAAACAATACTTTCCGCGACCATTATTTGGACGTTGATTACGATTTGTCGCAAGTCTTTTTTATCGCCACGGCTAATGTTTTACACACGATTCCGCCGGCACTTCAAGACCGTCTGGAAATTTTGCACCTGTCAGGCTATACGGAACGCGAAAAAGCGGAAATCGGCAAACGTCATTTGATTCCGAAACAAGCTGAAGGCAATGGAATGGATGTCGAACGAGTGAAATTTACTGACGATGGCGTATTGGAAGTCATTCGCCATTACACGCGCGAAGCAGGCGTTCGCAATCTCGAAAGAGAAATCAGTTCTTGCCTGCGGAAAGTAGCGAGAAAGTTTGTCATATCTAATAAAAATGAAGATTTTAAGGAAGTGATTGACGCGGAAAAAGTGCGCGAACTGCTCGGTACAATTCGATTCCGCAAACAAGACATCGCCCGCAAATCTGAAGTCGGTTTGGTCAACGGTTTGGCGTGGACGGAAGTGGGCGGCGATGTTCTGCAAGTCGAAGCGACGCTCGTCAAAGGTCGCGGCGGCGTTCGCCTGACGGGAAAACTCGGCGAAGTAATGCAGGAATCAGCCCACGCCGCGCTGACCTGCGTTCGCTCACGCGCTGAAAAACTCGGCATTGATGTTAAAGATTTTCAGAAAAAAGATTTACACATTCACGTTCCCGAAGGCGCAATTCCAAAAGACGGTCCGAGCGCAGGAATTACGCTGGCAACCGCAATGGTTTCTGCTTTGACCGGCAGACCGTCTCGCCACGATGTCGCAATGACCGGGGAAATCACTCTGCGCGGAAAGGTTTTACCAATCGGCGGCGTGAAAGAAAAATTGCTTGCTGCTCATCGTTTCGGGTTGAAAACGATTATTTTATCGAAAGAAAACGAAAAGGATTTAACCGATATTCCCGAAGAAGTGCGCGGAGATTTAACGATTCACGCGGTTGATACGATTGACGAGGTTTTAAAATTTGCTTTAGAGAATATCAAAATTGCAGATGTTTTAGAAACGCCGCAGATTTGGTCAACCGATACGGCTTCAGGGGAAATTTCGGCAACAATTGAATAAATCGGAAAATTTTTAACGCTCAAATCAATGCGGGTTTAGAAGGAAAAGCTAAAAGTGAACGGCTGAGATGACGTGGGGCGAAACCGAATCCACGCAAGCTAAAATGAAAGAAGAAACGTCCATACAAAGTAGCTGTTTCGCCCTCAGGTCCAATAACTTGTTCGATGCGTCTTTGCTTTCCAAAAGCCTTCTTTGACTTTGTTCGTAGGCTTTCAAAAACTCGTCGCGTGAAAGTCCTGCTTGTGTGCAAATGCCACGCAACGTCGAGCTTTTTAACTTGGCGTGATTTGGAATGGTCAAGGGCGTTTGTGTTCCATCCGCATTCTCTCGCGCCAAAGAAATATGTTCGCGCTCACGAACAACTTCAAAACCCAACTTTGCCAATGCACGCAACACTCTTGCCTTTGGCGCATCAACGGGAAATTTCGCCATTATGCCGTAACTCCCGCTTCCGCCACGAATGCTTCAAGTGCTTGTTCGTCAGTGTTCAAAACTTCCGCGCCGAAAGTTTCAATGTGAAAACGAATTGCTGATTTTACGTCCGACAATGCTTCTTCGTAAGTATCGCCTGCGCCGATAACTGCGCCTTTCAACCCAAGTGGATAAGCAACGTAACCGTCAGAATGCTTTTCGATGATAATTTTTATGTCTCGCAACATTTTTGCACCTCAGACAAATCGTAACACGAAAATTAGCTATTCGGCACGAACAAAACAAAATCAAAATGTGTCAAAAATCAATCGCTGCCGTTTCAACCACGAAGCATCGAACGGTTGAGTTGACGTGGGGCGAAACCGCCAGCGACAACTTTAGATTTAACGGACAACTTCGATAACAAAGTCGCTGTTTCGCCCTCACGTCCAATGATTTGTTGGCTGTCGCCGTCATCTTTAGAGCGATTTTCCTCTCGCAACACGCAACGTGATAGAATAATAACCATTTCAATTATGTCTGCTGTCAAACAAGCCAAAGCCAAAGCAAAAAAAGTTACCGAAAAAGGTTCGACGCGCATCGAACGCGGAATTTACCGCGTCAACTACCCGTCGCATAAAGGTATCAGAGTCTATCTGAAGTTCAAAGACACCGAATATCAAAAAGTCTTCGGTTTAAGCGACGGCGAGAGAAAAGCACTCGCCCGTGCGCGACGTTGGCGTAAAGAATGCTTGCGCGAAATCCAATACTCGCCCGAGGCCCAAAACCCGCTCAAGAAAATGCAGTCGAACAACAAAAGCGGCATCACGGGCGTTCGACGTGGAAAAACGGCTTGGAGCGAAGTTTGGAGCGCGACGTGGGTTGAAAACGGCAAACAATTTCATCGCTCGTTCTCGATAGAAAAGTTCGGCGAAGAAGAAGCCTTTCGTCTTGCCTGTCGAGCCAGAGCCGATGCCGAAAAACGAATCTACGGACAAGTATTTCAAGATGCGCTTAAAAACGAGCGTTGATTGCCGCCACGAGACAGCCAACGATTGAGTTGACGTGGGGCGAAACCGGATTCACACAAGCTGCATTTTACCATGCAAGATTTTAAAGTGAAGCTGTTTCGCCCTCACGTCCAATGATTTGTTATACCTCCCACTCCATTTTCAAGACTTCTTTCTGCTCGACTACTCTAATCGTTGGCACATTTTGTGTAATTACCTCAATGTTATTATCTCCGCCATATATCAAGTAATGAGAAAATTTGCCTGTGCTATACGGGTCATGACAACCTTCGTATGATTTTAGCCAAGGCGAGTTAAGCCACTGAAAAGCACATACAGATTTGTCATTTTTAATCGTTTCGTCAACTGTCGCAGAGCTAATATCTCTTTCTGGACAACACGATTCTTCCATACAAGTAAATGCAAGAACTTCGCCAAAATCTACTAAATACTTTGGATATTCTAGGCTATGCGGAGTAACAATTACTTTCAAATTATTTGTTTCCATCCTCATTGGGGAGGATAAGGGAATTGCCGCCAAAATGACAGATGGATAAAAAGCATTAGTAAAAGGCGTTTCCCAACGAACAATTTTGGACATAACGAAAGAGGTATAACGGTTGAGATGACGTGGGGCGAAACCGGCAACGGACAAGCTGAAAGAAACCGCGCAAGTCTTTAAAGAGAAGCTGTTTTGCCCTCACGTCCATTGAATTGTTAGGCGCGGTCTTTAGCAACCGCACTCGCCAACCGCTTTGAATGTCTTGCTGTTATTGCCTTTTGTAACTACAATGGTCGCGGCATATTTTATAATTTCGTCACCTAGTCTGTTAGGAATTGTAACAACGTAAGTAACACGAGCGGTTATGTTACTAGAGCGATATGTTTCTACATAACTGCTGCCTTTCTTCAATGGTTTGTTTCCTTCAGTTGAACTGACAAATTTTAATGGAGTAACTCGTCCGTTAATATTAATCCACGCTCGCCTAACTTTAGCACCGTCCATGTCCGCCAAGAAGTTGTAGGACTCATACTTTCCACCTGCGGAAAAATAGCAACCACAATCAAGGTATTCGGCATCGTTGTCAATTATGCCAATCTTCAATTCAGCGTTTTGAGGGCGGCGCGTCTGCGCGGAAATACTCGTTACGCCAAGTAAAACTACCAAACAAATAAGCAAGTGTTTCATTTTTATCTCCTGTTTTTGAGGCTGTCGGATTTTACCACAATGCGCCTAACGACCGAATTGACGTGGGACGGGACACGCGCAACTTGCCAAACCAAACAACGTGGCTGTCCCGTCCTCACGTCCAATGATTTGTTCGGCGTGTCATCATAAGGAGAAATATGTTTTCAGAACAAACAATAGGGAATTATCCCTTTTACACACCTAAGTTAGCGAACACTCAATTTTTCCGATTCCTTTTCAGGTAACATTTCCAATGCCTTTTCAGGCAATTCAGTTTCCGGACTACGGTTAGACGTGTCAATTCTTTCTGGAGGGTGGTTACTTCCAAGAACGTATCCGATTACACCGCTTATAATAGCCCCTGTGATTTCACCACTCAGAACACGGGCTAAAGCCAAAATAATCACCGCTAAAAAAGTAAAGCCAACAGTTACTATGCGAAGGAATCCGCTATTGTCAGTAATTGCAAGAGGGTTGGTTTTACCGCGTGATACAGCTAACCAAAATACTCCCCAAACAATAACAAGAGTGCTAGCGAACAAGAGCAATACATAAACAAATTGGGTTGGGTCAAGAACAATAATTTTCTCCATAATAGTTTGGGAAATATCGAAAAGGCGTAATCCGCGTTTATTTTCCAGACGGCGAAACTTTTCAAGATATTTCGGCACAACAAGCCGCGCAAATGGAATTTAAAGAACTTTTAGAAATCGCGGTGAAATTAAACAACAAATCGTTTGTGAAAATGAATGTCGAATAGCACCAAGAAACGCCGAACGGCTGAGATGACGTGGGGCGAAACCGCCGCCAAGCCCGCCAACTTTTAACGGACAACGTGATAACAAAGTCGCTGTTTCGCCCTCACGTCCATTGAATTGTTCGCTGTCTTATTCATCTAACAAACGTCTATATTTGTGTAACCGTAAATCACCGCTTACGTTCTCCAGCGTCTTTGTTCGCAACAAGCGCAATTCATCATTTTGCATCGTGTAAACAAAGTAATGTAATTTTGTTTCGGGCTTGTCACAGATGTAAAGAGCCGAATCGGTTCTGCGTTCGGCAAAATCAATTACCGCGTCTTCTTCGCTGTCGCCGTTTACGTCCCAATACTGCACGTCAATAACAGAATAGGAAGTTGAACATCGTTCTTTTTGCGTCGGCGATAAATGTCCGTAGTCAATCCAAAGCTGCCCGTTTCTAACGGTAACGGGCTTCTTCAACTTATCGTTTGAGTAGGTGAAGTTGTCGAAGTCAACCTTACGAATTGCTGACGGCTGTTGAAACAATGGAAAATTTGGTTTGTCGTGTTCAGTTGTCATAATCGGCGACACGGACGGTTCTTGATTCTCAGATTTGGATTTTTGGCAATGAACGAAGAACGCGACAACGCCAACGCCCGCAATGAGCGTAATTATAAAAACAATGAACTTGGTTGAAACTGTTTTCATATTATCTTATCTAGCAATCACGTTTGGGTTAAGCGTGACAGCGAACTTTGTATTCTGCTGAATTATTTCGGCGTTATACCGAATTTTTTATACTCTCTTCAATAGTCAAAGTCAATAAAAAATTGACTTTCGTGGCATTTTGGTAGACAAAATAATAATTCGGCATAAATAATTATGCCGAATTATTATTTTGCTATTTTTTGCGCTTCACATTCTTGACGCTAAGGCGCGTTTGCTCTAACTTAATTCAAGCCTTTTACAAATTTTTCCGAAGTTAAAATTAACGAATGGACAATCGTATTCATCGAGAAGTCATCGGCGGACATCTCTTAGTTATCGGCGGCGCGGAAGACAAATATAACGAGCGGCGAATTTTGCGGAAGTTTCTGGAATTGACCGGTACCGACGGCGGCGAAACGAATGTTTTAATCGTGCCGGTCGCATCGGACTTTCCCGAATTCGCGGCGGATATTTATGTGCAGGCGTTCCGTCGTTTAGGCATTGCTAATCCGCGCGTGTTGCGGGCGACTTCGCGGCAGGACGTTTTTGCGGCGGACGCGGACGCGCTGTTTGACGGCGTGAATGGCGTTTTTATCACGGGCGGCGACCAAATGCGGCTAGTTTCACTTTTGGGCGGCACGAAGTTCGCGCAGAAACTCCGGCAAGTCGCCACCGAAACCAATGTCGTGTTGGCGGGAACGAGCGCGGGCGCGGCGGGAATGTCCACTTCAATGATTGTGCGCGGCGACGCGACTCCACATCCGCACAAAAATTCCGTCAGACTTTCACCCGGACTCGGATTTCTTAAAAACATCATTATTGACCAACATTTCACCGAACGCGGACGCATCAGCCGTCTTATCACGGCGGTCGCTTATAATCCTTATAATCTGGGAATCGGAATTGACGAAAACACGGCGATAATTTTGGACAACGAAGGCGTTCTGGAAGTTTTCGGCGAAGGCTCGGTCACGGTTGTTGATGGCTCGCAGATTACATACAACGAAATTGCCGAAGTTGACGATTTTCAATCGTTCAGCGTCTGCGGCGTGCAGTTGCATATTTTGGGCAACGGTCTGATTTACGATTATTTTGGACGAACGCCGCTGCAGCCGCCGAACGAGTTTTTACTACCTGATATTGAATAAATAGGGACAAGGGACAAGGGACAAGTAAAAAACGAACTTGTAAAACCCTTATCACTTGTCCCTTGTCCCTTGCCCCTTAAAATATGAACATTCTCGAAATCAGAACCTTGCGCGGACCGAATTATTGGAGCGGTTATTGGAAAAAGCTGATTATTATGCGGCTCGATATTGAAGATTACGAGCAGAAGCCGACCGATAAAATCAAAAATTTTTACGAGCGGATGCAGGAAGTGATGCCGTCGCTGCAAACGCACGGCTGCAGCTATAAAGAAGAAGGCGGTTTTTACAAGCGCGTCAAAGACGGAACTTGGGCAGGACACGTTATCGAGCATTTTGCGCTGGAATTACAGACGCTCGCCGGAATGGATGTTGGTTACGGCAGAACGCGGGAAACGGGCGAGCCGGGAATTTACAATGTCGTGTTCGCTTATTTTGAAGAAGCGGTCGGACAATATACGGCGCGGGCAGCGCTCAGACTTTTTCTCGAACTCGCGGAAGGCAAATCAATCGAACAAATCAAACAGACGCTCGCCGACGAAATCCAAGAGATGCGCGAGATTCGGGAACGAGTGCGCTTTGGACCTTCGACCGGCTCAATTGTCGAAGAAGCCGAATCGCGCGATATTCCATATATTCGCCTTAACGACCAATCGCTCGTTCAACTCGGTTACGGCGTTTATCAGCAGCGCATTCAGGCGACCGTCACGAATCGCACGAATATGATTTCGGTGGACATCGCCGCCAACAAAGCCGCGACGAAAAAACTCTTGGGCGAGATGGGCGTTCCCGTACCGAAAGGTTTCCGCATCCGCGAAGAAAGCGAAGTTAAAAGCACGCTTGAATCTGTCGGCTTTCCCGTCGTCGTCAAACCGCTCGACGGCAATCACGGCAGAGGCGCGACGGTCGGCATCGAAACGCTCGAAGAGGCGATTGCCGCTTTTCACGTCGCTCAAGAACAATCGCGTTCTAAATACGTGATCGTCGAAAAAATGCTTGCGGGCAACGATTTTCGCGCTCTGGTTGTCAATAACCGATTAATTGCGATTGCCGAACGAACGCCCGCGCACGTCATCGGTGACGGCGAAAACACAATTCAGCAGTTGATTGATCGAGTCAACAGCGACCCGCGACGCGGTTACGGACACGAAAACGTATTGACGCAAATTGACGTTGACGGGCAGACCGAGCAGATTTTGAAATTGAAAGATTACGCGCTCGAAACCGTTTTGCCAACGGGCGAAATTCTGCATCTGAAAACGACGGCAAATCTTTCGACGGGCGGAACGGCGGTTGATCGCACCGATGAGGCTCATCCCGAAAATATATTTTTGTTCGAGCGCATCGCCAAAATCATCGGTTTAGACATTTGCGGCATTGACGTTATCGCCCCGAATCTCTCCGAACCGCTCAGGGAAAACGGCGGCGGAATTATCGAAGTCAACGCCGCGCCCGGATTTAGAATGCACCTTTCGCCGTCGGAAGGCATCGGCAGAAACGTCGCCGAGCACGTCGTAGATATGCTGTTTCCGCCCGGCAGACCGTCACGCATTCCGATTTTCGCCATCACGGGAACAAACGGAAAAACCACAACGACGCGTTTTATTGCCCACATTTTGCGCGGAAGCGGTTTGACCGTCGGCTTTACGACAACCGACGGAACTTATATTCAAAACAATCAAATCGTTGCGGGCGACAATACCGGTCCAGTTTCCGCGCAGCTAGTCTTAAAAGACCCGTCGGTGCAAGTCGCTGTTTTGGAAACAGCGCGTGGCGGAATTATTCGCTCCGGTTTAGGCTACGACCATTGCGACGTGGCGGTTGTTACCAACATCGCCGCCGACCATCTGGGCTTAAAGGACATCAATACTTTGGAAGATTTAGCGCGGGTCAAAGCGGTTGTGCCGCGCTCGGTTTCGAGAAAAGGTTTCGCTGTTTTAAACGCCGAAGACGAAAATGTTTATCGAATGCGGAAGATGGTTGACGGCAGCGTCGTTTATTTTTCGATGGACGAAAACAACGAAAACATTCGCCGACACGCCCGGCGCGGCGGCATTTCGTGCGTTTACGAAAACGGTTTTATCACATTGCTCAAGGGCAGATGGAAAGTGCGTGTCGAGAAAGCGATAAACGTTCCGCTGACTTACGGCGGACGCGCCGAATTTATGATTCAAAATGTTTTGGCGGCAACGCTCGCCTGTTTCGTTCACGGTGTATCTTTGGAAGATATTCGCGTCGGCTTGACGACATTTACGCCTTCGACGGCGCAAACGCCCGGACGAATGAACTTTGTCGAAATCAAAGATTTTACGGTTTTGATGGATTTCGCACATAATCCGGCGGGACTCACGGGTTTGCAGAATTTCATTAACAAATTGCCGTATGAAAAGCGAACCGGCGTTTTAAGCGGAGTCGGCGACCGGCGCGACGAAGATTTGCGCGAAATGGGACGATTGTGCGCGGAAACTTTCGATAAATTAATTATCCGTCGCGGCGATTATCTGCGCGGGCGCACCCAAGAGGAAGTCTACACGCTGTTGCAAAACGGCATTGCAGAAAGCGATAAAAAACTCGATTTTGAAATCGTTCACGAATCGAAAGACGCAATTTTTCGCGCTCTGGACACTGCCGAAAAGGGCGAGTTGGTTGTCATATTAGCTGACACGGTTAATAAAGACATGAATTATGTCAGCCAATACCGGGAGCAAATCGCATAAAAATAGACGGATGATTTCTAAGATTTATTAGAATTTATTAAAATGAAATCATAAAGAATCAGTATAAAATTTATCAGTTAATAAGGAGTAAACGAATGACAATCAGACTAGGCGACGAAGCGCCTGACTTTACGGCGCAAACAACGGAAGGAGAAATAAATTTTCACGAATGGCTCGGCGACAATTGGGGCGTATTGTTTTCGCATCCGCGCGATTACACGCCGGTTTGCACAACAGAACTCGGAATGGCAGCGCGTTTGAAGCCGGAATTTGAACGGCGCAACGTTAAAGTTATGGGCTTAAGTGTTGACCCGCTCGACGCGCACGCGGGCTGGGCGAAAGACATCAAAGAAACGCAAGGCGCGGCGGTAAATTTTCCGATGATTGCCGACCCGGACAAAAAAATTGCTGATCTTTACGATATGATTCACCCGAACGCCAGTGATACGGCAACGGTGCGCTCGGTTTTCGTCATTGGAGCCGACAAAAAAATCAAATTGACGCTGACTTACCCGGCAAGCACCGGGCGCAATTTTGACGAAATCCTCCGCGTCATTGATTCGCTTCAATTGACGGCGAAACACAGCGTTGCTACGCCGGTAAATTGGAAAGACGGCGACGACTGCATCATCGTTCCGTCGGTTTCGGACGAAGACGCGAAGGAGAAATTTCCGAAAGGCTGGACAGCCGTCAAGCCATATTTGCGGATTACGCCGCAACCGAATAAATAGAATCTGAAAATTTTTGACGGCACGGAAATCATTAAGCAAATTTCCGTGCCGTTTTTTTGTTTAAAATTTGTATAATCATTTATAAGATTTGAGTGGGACGAAGCGAAAGCCGTCGTTAATTTGAAAATTCACGGCGTTTCATTCAACGAAGCGGTCGAGGCGTTTTTCGACCCTAATGCAGTTGAAGGTTTTGACTCGGAACATTCCGCCGACGAAAATCGCTTTTATATCATCGGATTTTCAAGTCGGCGATTACTTTACGTTGTCTACGCCGAAAGATTTCAGGGAAATATATCCGAATAATCTCTGCTCGCAAAGCAGACGGAAAGAAGCAGAAAGAATATGAAGGAAAATGAAAAAGACACGACTTTTCGTTTCGGCGTTGTCGAAGAAAACGGCAAAGACGTAACGATTGAAATAACCGAAGAAGATTATCGGCGACAACTTGCGGCGGGCGTTCCCGAAGATGAAATGTTGTCTGTCGGTTTTCATAAAGCGCGGCGCGGCGGTTTTCGGGAACGGCATCCGAATTTGAGTTTGGAAAGTGTAGAAATAAGAGTAACGAATTCAATCCAAGACACTACGATTTCCGCTAAAAAAGATAATGAGAAAAAAGCCGCTTGAGATAAAAACTGTCGAAACCGTTTCCGAAAAATTATGTTGCGAATCTTGCGGCAAAGAATTTTCCTGCGGCGCGAATGTCGGAAAATGTTGGTGTTTTACGGTTGAATTAAAAGCGGAAAAATTGGCGAAATTGGGAGAAGATTTTGAGAGTTGTTTGTGTAAAAATTGTTTGGGGAAATTAGCCACGAATAACGCGAAAAACACGAATTGAATCAAACTTTCAAATTCGTGTTTTTCGCGTTATTCGTGGCAAAATTTATTATATGGCAAAAAAGAAAAGCAAATTTCTAAGCGGCAAGCGCATTGACCCGACACCGATTGATAAAGAAACGACGCTCGCCGATTTGGTGGACGAATCTTTTATGGCGTATAACGCGGCGCGAATTCGTGAAGCGTGTCGGCTTTTTACCAATAAAATGCTTGAGCCAGACGTAACGGTCGGCGTAACTTTGACGGGTGCGCTGACTCCGGCGGGTTTGGGGATTTCGGCGATTATTCCGCTGATTAAAGCCGGTTTTATTGATTGGATAATCTCGACGGGCGCGAATCTTTATCACGATACGCATTTCGGCATCGGCTTGTCGCTTCATCAAGGCGACGCGAAAATGGATGATAGAATTTTGCGCGATGAAGAAGTCGTGCGGATTTACGACATTTTTTTCGATTATTCGGTGCTGCTCGACACGGACGAGTTCTTTCGCCGCATCATCGAAGGCGCGGAATTTCAACGCACGATGTCGTCTGCCGAATTTCATTATCTGTGCGGGAAATACGTCCGGGAAAGAGAGAAAAAACTCGGACTCGAAAACAAATCGCTGCTCGCCGTCGCTTATGAATACGGCGTTCCGATTTACACATCTTCACCGGGCGATTCGTCAATCGGTATGAACATCGCCGCCAAAGAACTGCAAGGCAACAAACTCATTTTAAATCCGAACCTTGATGTCAACGAGACCGCATCAATCGTTTTAGCGGCAAAACGCGGAATCGTTCATTCCGGCAAAAGATCAAGAAAAGGCGGCAAGTCGGCGATTTTTATATTGGGCGGCGGAAGTCCGAAAAACTTTGCCCTTCAAACTGAACCGCAGATTCAAGAAGTTCTCGGCATTGACGAAAAAGGACACGATTATTTTTTGCAAATTACAGACGCGCGTTCGGACACGGGCGGGTTGAGCGGCGCGTCGCCGAGCGAGGCAGTGTCGTGGGGGAAAATTGACCCGGACAAATTGCCTGACGCGGTTGTCGCGTATGTTGATTCAACCGTTGCTCTGCCGATAATTACGGCGTATTCTTTGGCAAGGCACGAGCCGCGAGAGCCGAAAAGATTGTACGAGCGGCGCGAGGAATTTATGAATTTGCTTAAGAATGAATACGAAAAATCTACACGCAAATAAGTAAAAGTAAAAAGTGAAAAGTGAAAAACTATTTCGGAACTTTTAACTTCTGACAAATTGCAGGGTTTAGGCTGATGCACGACGACAGTAAAAATTCGATTTCTTTCAGTTCCAACGCACAGATGGAAAACGACGCGCGGCTCAATTTGTTGTATGAGATTGGGCGAATCTTAGCTTCTGAGGAAACGATGAATAAAGCTGCGTCGCAAATTCTCGAAGCGATTTGCCGTAATATTCAATTCGAGCTTGGCGAATTGTGGTGTATGGACAAGCAGGATAAAATCCTGCGTCTTGAAAACGCCTGGCATCTTCCTTCACCGCCGCTGGAAAATTTCGTCGCTAAAAGCCGTCAGTTTAAATTTACGATTGGGGAGGGTTTGCCCGGCAAAGTGTGGTCGAAAAACGCTCCCGTTTGGCTTGAAAATATCGGCGGCGAGAATAATATGCCGCGCAAGTTTTTCGCCGAAGAAACCGGATTGCAGAGCGGTTTTGCTTTCCCGATTTTACTTGGCGAAAAACTTCTGGGAGTCTTTAGCTTTTTTAGCTGCGAATCGCGTCAGCCCGACGCAGCACTGTTGCAAATGTTCGCCGCCGTTGGCAATCATATCGGACAATTTATTAAGCGTGAAAAAATCGAAAGCACTCTGCGCGAATCCGAAGACCGCTATCGCGCATTTATCAAACAAAGCACCGAAGGCATGTGGCGATTTGAACTCGACGAGAAAATTCCCGCTAATCTGCCGACCGAACAGCAAGTCCAGCGAGCGTTCCGTGATGGCTTTTTAGCCGAATGCAACGATTCGATGGCGCAAATGTATGGTTTGAAGCGAGCCGAAGATTTAGTCGGCAGTCGAATTTCGGAGCTGTTCGATATGACGGATGCGGCGAATGTCGAATATCTCCGCACTTTTATCGAATCCGGCTACAATTTGACCGATGCCGAATTACACGAAAAAGACATCGCCGGTAACGACAAATATTTTCTCAACAGTTTAGTCGGCTCGATTGAAAACGGGAATTTAGTCAGAGTTTGGGGAACGCAACGCGACATCACCCGGCAGAAACTGGCCGAGCAAAACTTGCGCGAATCGGAAGAAAGCTATCGAATCGTCGCCGAAACCGCTTCGGATGCCATCATCAAAATTGACGAACAAAGCACGATTTTATTCGTCAATAATTCGGTCGAGCGAATTTTTGGACACACCCTCAAAGAAATGCTCGGTCAACCTTTAACAATGATTATTCCTGAAGATTTACGTGAACGGCATCAGGTAGGATTGCGACGTTATCTCGGAACCGGCGAGCGCCATCTTTCGTGGGCGGGAATTGAAATTCCTGCTCTGCACGCCGACGGTCATACGTTTCCGCTCGAAATATCATTCGGCGAATATAATCAAAACGGCAGACGCTTTTTTATCGGCATTGCCCGCGACATCACCCGGCGCAAAAAATCTGAACGGGCATTACTTGAGCGAGAACGTCTGGCATTACTGAATTCGGATGTCAGCCGCGCTTTAATCGAAAATAATTCGCTGCCGGATATTCTGCACACCTGTACGGAAGCCGTCGTCAAACATCTCGATGCCGCTTTTGCACGTATCTGGACGCTCAATAAAGAAGAAAATATATTGGAACTACAATCTAGTTCGGGCATCTACACACATCTCGACGGAGAGCACTCGCGCGTGCCGGTCGGCAAATTCAAAATCGGACTTATCGCCAAAGAGCGTAAGCCGCATTTAACTAATTCAGTGGTCGGCGACCAACGCGTTGCCGACCAAGATTGGGCAAAGCGTGAAGGAATGGTTGCCTTTGCCGGTTACCCGCTGATTGTCGAAGAACGTCTGGTTGGAGTCGTCGGAATGTTCGCTCGTCAACCGCTCACCGAAAAAACTCTCGAAGCATTAGCGGCGGCGGCAAACGTAATCGCTCTGGGCATCGAGCGCAAACAGACGGAAACCGAGCGTGAACGCCTTCTGATTAGCGAACAACAAGCGCGCGAAAATGCCGAAACCGCCAATCACGCGAAAGACGAATTTATCGCCGTCGTCTCGCACGAACTTCGTTCGCCGCTCAACGCGATGCTCGGCTGGACGCGCATTTTACAACAACAAAAACCGAACGAAGAGATGACCGATTACGCGCTTGACGTGATTGTCAGAAATGCGCGCGCGCAATCAAAATTGATTGAGGATTTGCTCGACATGGCCCGTCTTAACGAAGGAAAATTACGGCTTGAACTGCTGCCAATTGAACTCGCGCCGATTATCGTCGCCGCCGTTGAAATTATCAAACCGACGGCGGACGCTAAAAATATTCGTCTTAGTCAATCGTTCGACGAAGCGGCAAATTTTATCGTTGGCGACGGCGAACGGCTGCGTCAAGTTGTTGAAAATCTTCTGTCGAATGCGGTAAAATTTACGCCTGAAGGCGGAAGGGTTGACATCCGGCTGGAACGCGAAAACGATGAAGCGAAGATTGTTATCAGCGACACGGGACAAGGTATCAGCGCGGAATTTTTGCCGCAAATTTTCGGACGCTTCAAACAAGCCGACCCATCAACAACGCGGCGGCACGGCGGTCTCGGCATCGGTTTATCATTGGCGCGGGATTTGGTAGAATTACACGGCGGCACGATTTCAGCGCAAAGCGCGGGCGAAGGAACAGGCGCAATTTTTACCGTCAGCCTACCTTTGCGAATGATTGCGCCGATAAAAGAAAATTCGAGCGGGAAGGTGGAAAGTATGGACTCGCAAGGAAAATTAAACGGTTTTTGGATTTTAGCAGTGGATGATGAAGCGGATGCCCGCGAGATTGTTTCGTTTATGCTGCAGATAAATGGAGCAAAAGTTACGACGGCGAATTCAGCAGTCGAAGCATTGGAAATATTAAAAGAATCAAGTGGACATCTGCCGGACGTTTTGCTCTCTGATATTAGTATGCCGAATGAAAGCGGCTACGCACTTCTTGAGAAAATTCGCGCTTTGTCGCAAGAAAACGGCGGGCAAATTCCGGCAATCGCGCTGACAGCATTTAACCGCCCCGAAGACCGCCAAAGCGCATTCGAGGCAGGATTTCAAAAGCACCTGGGCAAGCCGGTCGAGATGGAAGATTTGATTTCCGCAATTATCGAAACGGCGGGAGCGAGATAGTTCAAAGTTCAAAGTTCAAAGTTTAAGGCAAGTGTGTTTTTCGACTTTGAATCTTGAACTTTGAACTTTGAACTTTGAATTTATGAAATTAACCGCCGAACAGAACAACGAACAACACGAAATCGAGCTAACCCAAAACGGCTCAAATCTGACTGCCGAAATTGACGGGAAAAAATACGAAATTGAAGCCTCCGAGCCGGAACCGAATGTTTATCTGCTCAAACACGAAAATAAAATTTTTCAAATCTTCGTCGCCCCGAATAACAAACCTTCCGAACCTTTCACCGTTACTGTCGGAAATCATAATTTTGAAATAAAAATCTTCAACCCGAAACGTCTACGCGGAACAGGCGCGGAGAGCGGACAAAGCGAAGGCGCGTCGGAAATCAAAACGGCGATGCCGGGAAAAGTCGTGCGCGTTTTAGCGGAAGTCGGCGCGGAAATAAAACAAGGCGACGGCGTGATTATCGTCGAAGCGATGAAAATGCAGAACGAAATGAAATCACCGAAAGACGGCGTTATTAAAGAAATTCGCTTTGCCGAAGGCGCGACGGTCAACGCCGGAGATATTTTGGTGGTAATTGAATAAAGAATTATTTTAGAATCCAAGTTCGATGGCGGCGCTTGAATATAACGATTTGCTGTTGTAGAAAAAATTATGCGACATTCACTTTTGGCTATCTTAGCGTCTTTGGCACTTTTTATTACGAGCAATCATTTATGTTTCGCCCAAACAAATCCTGCGAATTCTTCACCAATGAAACAGGTTCAAACGGCTAAATTAGAAGAACTCAAAAAACAGGTTGAGAAAATCGGACTCGGCAAAAAGATTACGGTAATCAGGCTTGATGAGCGAGAGTTTTATGGTTCAGTCAGCAATATAGAAGCGGACGGTTTTCAAATAGACGAAGTAGATTTGAAGCAAACAGTCGATTTCAAATATACCGAACTAAAAAAAGTCAGAAAGGGGTATGGCGGAAAAAACTATGCTGTGGGAAAAAGAGTAAAGCCCGGCAGAGGTTGGCTTTACGGCGTGGCGATATTTGGAACACTATTTGTAATTCTCGGCATTGCTTTATCAGATAAAGATTTTTGATTTTCGGCATTGTTTTATCAAAAGATAGATAATGAAATATGCCACCGAACAAGTCATAAAAGTTCTTAACAATTTAAATCCTTCCGCCCTGAGCAAATTCTTGCTTGCCAACAAAGTTTGGGTGTATAAATAGAAACAATTCAAATTTAATTTAACTTAAAAGGAGAAGCTATGCCTAATTTTTTCTTGTTTCTGAAAACGTCGAAACTTCTTGTTGCCTTAGCGATTATATCGGTCTATTGCACGATTGCACCGGCTCAAAAAAAAGCGGCGCGAAATGTTAAGCAATATACCATCGAGCAATTTATGGACACGGTTCGCGTCGGCGGAAGTTCTTTTTCCGACGATGAAAAAAGTATTTTGTTCCACAGCAACAAAAACGGAATTTTTAATGTCTATTCGATTTCGTCCGCCGGCGGTGAAGCGAAACCGTTGACCGCTTCGACCAAAGAAAGCACTTACGCCGTCTCTTATTTTCCAAACGATTCGCGGTTTATCTACACATACGATAAAGGCGGCAACGAGAACAGTCATTTGTATGTGCGAACGGCGGACGGCGCGGAAAAAGATTTAACGCCGGGCGAAAAGACAAAGGCAAATTTCATCGGCTGGAGCGCAGACGATAAAGCGTTTTATTTTGCGACTAACGAACGCGATGCGCGCTATTTTGACATTTACAAAATGAACGTTGCCGATTTTAGCCGTTCTTTAATTTACCGAGACGACACCGGACTTGATTTTGCCGACATCAGCCGCGATGAAAAATATATTGCTTTCACCAAACCAAAAGACGGAACGAACGATTCAGACGTTTATCTCTACAACACGCAAACCAAAGAGTTAAAAAATTTGACCGAGCATAAAGGCGATGTCGCAAACCAGGCGATGACATTCGACCCGGCTTCGCGTTCACTGTATTTTTTGACCGACGATGGTAGTCAATTCACTCGTTCGGTGCGCCACGATTTGGCGACCGGCAAGCGCGAAACGGTTGATAAATCCGATTGGGATGTTTCCTATACATACTTTTCGCAGAACGGCAAATATCGCGTCGTCGCTTTCAACGAAGATGCCCGCACGAAAATTAAAATCTACGACACCCGCACGAACCAGCCGATTGAGTTGCCGAAAACCGCTTCGGGCGACATCACAGGCATAAACATCTCAAAAAGCGAAAAGCTGATGGCGTTCTACGTCAACGGTTCGCGCACGCCGAACGATTTACACATCTACGATTTTGCCCAGAAGAAAGTTACGAAATTGACCGACAGCCTGAATCCGCAAATTAACCGCGACGATTTAGTTGAAGCGGAAGTCATCCGCTACAAATCGTTTGACGGAATGGAAATTCCTTCGATTTTGTATAAACCGCATCAAGCGAGTGTACAGAAAAAAGTTCCCGCGCTGGTTTGGGTTCACGGCGGACCGGGCGGACAAACGCGCACCAATTACAGCGCACAGATGCAGTATCTGGCAAATCAAGGTTACGTTATTTTGGGCGTGAACAACCGCGGCTCAAGCGGTTACGGCAAAACATTCTACACGTCTGACGACGGCAAACACGGGCGCGAACCGCTCTGGGACTGTGTCGAGGCGAAAAAATATCTGAAATCGCTCGGTTATGTTGACGAAAACAAAATCGGAATTATTGGCGGTAGTTACGGCGGTTATATGGTTTTGGCGGCGTTGGCTTTCAAACCGGAAGAATTTGCTGTCGGCGTGGACATTTTCGGCGTGTCAAATTGGGTGCGGACTTTGCAATCCATTCCGCCTTATTGGGAACCGTTCCGCAAATCCTTGTATAAAGAAATCGGCAATCCCGAAACCGATTTGCCGTTGTTGAAAGAAACTTCGCCGCTTTTTCATGCCGATAAAATTAAAAAGCCGCTGATTGTTTTGCAAGGCGCAAACGACCCGCGCGTGATAAAACCCGAATCGGATGAAATCGTCGAAGCGGTGAAGAAAAACGGCGGCGTTGTGGAATATGTCGTTTTTGACAATGAAGGTCACGGATTTACAAAGAAAGCTAATGAAATTCGCGCTTACAAAGCGATTGCCGATTTTCTCGACAAACATCTGAAAGGCGCAAGCTAAAGCAATATTCTGAGTTCCGCTTTTAGACGGCTTTTTTTTCAAGGATATAGCTTGCTCAAACCGGGACTCAAAACGCAAAGAAAATGACTTTTATTACAACGGTTCTTTATTATTTACGGATTCAAATGCGAATCAGCAGTTGAAATAAATGTTGAAATAACTTGTTTTTCTTGGCGCTCTCTCTGCTTCTCGAGTGGGAAATCATCCTCTCCCGCTCGAGAAGCATAATTTGCCAAGTAAAGAAGTTAAAATTTTTCGATATTTCCAACTGCTGATTCGCATTTTAAATGTTTTATCAAATTACTTTAACAAAAAACCCGTGTCATAAGTTTCAATTCCCGACAAATACTCGATGCCTTTAATTTTTCTTCCTTTTGGTATTTCAGGCTCAACTGTCGGATTTTCAGGGTAGCTTTTTCCGTCAAATCTAAGAAGGGAATAATATGGTTTAATGCCGCCGCCGCTAACAAACATTACTAAATCGTTCCAACCCTTGGTTTTCGTCGAAAGAACAATAATAGGCGGGCGCGAAACCGACATTTCCGTCACCAATTCATAACCTTTACCCGCGTTTTTAAAAACAAGCATCGGACAGCCGCCCGTTCCGCAACTCGATTGTTGCAGGACGGAAACAACGGCATCGAGATTGCCGTCGCCGTTCAAATCAACTTTGTTAAAATGATAACGAATTTCGTCCGCGCCGTCCGCGCCGTTCCATTTGCTAATTGCTTCGTCGAGTTGTTTGTCGCGCGTTTTTGAATAACCAACTTTTTTCGTGATCATCGGCTCTTGACTTTTTTGCGCGTTAGCAAAATTATTCAAAACAAAGATAGAAATAATTATCAAAACGAGCGTTTTCCAATTAACTTTGTACATAACTTAAATTTCCTTTAAAATCACAAACTTCAAGTTCGGTGAAAACCGCGTTCGATGTCTTTCATCGTCAAACGCAAAATCACGGGGCGACCGTGCGGGCAAGTGGTCGGCGAAGAGGTCGTCAATAATTTATCAATCATCCATTGCATTTTTTCGGTGGTTAATTTCATATTGACTTTGACCGCGGCTTTACACGCGAGCGATGCGGCGATATTGTCGCGTAGATTTGCACGCGCGTTGCCGAATTTTTCCTTATCAACGGTGTCTAAAATTTCCGCAAGCAGATTTCTAACTTCCGACGCGGGCAAATCCGTCGGCACAGATTTGACGGCGATGGTTCTGCCCGACAGACGCATCAGCGCAAATCCGAGATTTTCGAGTTCGGCTTCGACTAAATTAAAAGCGGCGGCTTGGGCGGGCGTTAAATCAATCGTTTCAGGAAGCAGCAAATTTTGCGATTCGATTTTTCGTTCGGTTTCTTTTTGACGAAACTTATCGAATAAAATTCGTTCGTGCGCGACGTGCTGGTCAATTAATAATAAACCTTCGTCATCAACCGCGATGATAAAACTGTTGTGCAGTTGGCTAATCGGGCGAATTTTCGATGACGAAAGATTTTCCACTTCGACGGCTTTTGGAATTTTCGCTCCCGAATCAAACGGCGGTAAAACCACCTGACTTGCGATTTGCGATTTGCGATTTGCGATTTCTTCTTGGTCTTCGCTGCTTGTTTGCCTTTCGTCGCCCGTCGTTAGTTGGTTTGGGATTTCGCCGAGACGCGATTGGACGGCTTGTTCAAAATCGGCGGAATAAACTTCGGTTTCAATCTCGGTTTGCGGCTGGAAAGTTTTTTCGGTCGTGTCGGCTAAATTTTGGCGATTTTCAATTACATTTTGTTCGCCAGTTTCGTCTGCCCTTTCATTTGGCGAAATTGTTTGAGAATTATCGTGTGAAATCTGAAATTCAATTTTTGGTTGTTCGTGCGTTCGGTTTTCGAATGCTCGCTCGTCGCCATTATCAAAGGACTGACTGCTGACTGCTGACTGTTGACTGATTGGTGTGATTCCCGCATTTCTAAGCGCACCGCGAATCGCCTCGGCTATCACTTCTTTAACGGCTTCGCTCCGCCGGAAACGAACTTCGGTTTTTGCCGGGTGGACGTTGACATCGAGTTCTTCAAACGGAATTTCGAGAAATAAAAAAGCGACCGGATAAACGCCGTGCGGTAAGACGGAGCGGAAACCTTCGAGCAGTCCGCCGGCGATGATTTTGTCGCGGACAAATCGTCCGTTGATAAAAAAGTATTGACCATCGCGCGTCGAGCGGCGTTCACGCGGGGCGGAAACAAAGCCGTGGATTTTGGCAACAAATTCGCGCCCGCCTTCGACTTTCAATAAACTCTCAATCATTTGTGAGCCGAAAATTTGAAAGGCACGTTCGCGCAAATCTTTAGCAGGCGAAACGCGCAAAACTTCGCGTCCATTATTGGTCAAAGTGAACGCGAGTTCAGGATTGGCAAGCGCGTAATGCGTCACAATGTTCGTCAAATGATAATTTTCCGTCGCTTCCGAACGCATAAATTTGCGCCGCGCTGGCGTGTTGAAAAACAAATCGCGGACGGTAATCGTCGTGCCTTGTGAACGCGCCGCGTCTTTGACATCAATCAATCTGCCACCTTCGATATAAACGCGCGTCGCAGCCTCGGCTTCCGCCGTTTTGCTGATAAGTTCGACTTTGGCAACTGACGCAATCGAAGCCAACGCTTCGCCGCGAAAGCCAAGCGTTTGAATTTTGCTTAAATCTTCGAGAGTTTTGATTTTCGATGTCGCGTGGCGTTCAAACGCGAGAATCGCGTCATCGCGCACCATTCCCTCGCCGTCGTCCATCAAGCGCATCAAGCGTCTGCCGCCGAGTTCAGTGTCAATCTGTAATCGCTTCGCGCCTGCATCCAAAGCATTTTCAAGGAGTTCTTTGACAACCGAAGCCGGACGTTCAACAACTTCGCCCGCTGCGATTTGATTTGCTAAATTGTCGGGTAGTATTTTAATTTTGTTCATTCACTTATAATTTTGCGGTAAATTCATCTACGCCGATGTTGGATTGCTTCAAAATAGCTTTTAGCGTTCCTCTATCCAATTGTTTATGAAGCGGAACGGTTGTTTGATTCGGCGATTTTCGCGCACCAAAGTTACGTGGCTTCCGCGTTGACGATAAACAACAAAACCGAATTGTTCTAAGACCTTTATACAATTTTTACCTGAAACAAGCGGAAGTTTGCTCATATTGCAATTTCCGCCATTTCCGTTTCGTCTTGCGGAACGACTAACCCTCTGTCCCGCAAAACTTCAACGTGCAAAGATGCGGCTTCTTTGATATTTTTTAATGCCTCTTCGTGTGTTTTCCCCTGACTAATCACGCCTTGCAGACTTGGAGCTTCAGCAATAACATAGCCGTCTTCACCGCGATATAAAATAACTTTTCGTTTCATATTTTTTAATCCTCAAAAATCTTTAACTATTTTAACAAATCAGTGTTTCAATTCTTAACCAATCTGCGTGTCTTTGCCATCCTCAAAATGAATATGATATTCTTATTCCTTTGTTATCATACCTTTTTTGTTATCTATGACGAGGAGCAATTTATAAAAATGGATACTAATGGAAACGGTCAACTCGGACAAATCGTACAGATTATCGGTCCGGTCGTTGACGTAGAATTTTCAAACGATTACCTGCCGCCGATCTACCAAGCGTTGCGCATTACATCGGAAGGTTTCGATGTTGAAACGCCCGTAGATGTTATCGCGGAAGTCCAGCAGCATTTAGGCGAAGGTCGCGTTCGTGCGGTTTCGATGTTGCCGACTGACGGAATGGTGCGCGGAATGAAAGTAATTGACACGGGAAGCGGAATTACCGTTCCCGTCGGCGAAGCGACTCTCGGCAGAGTGATGAACGTCATCGGCGAGCCGGTTGATGAGCTCGGTCCAGTCAATTCCGAATCACGCGCTTCGATTCACCGTCACGCGCCGACTTTTGACGAGCAGGCAACGGAACTCGAAATGTTTGAAACCGGAATTAAGGTTATTGACCTTATTCAGCCATTCAAACGCGGCGGAAAAATTGGTCTGTTCGGCGGCGCGGGCGTAGGCAAAACGGTTCTCATTATGGAACTGATTAACAACATCGCCAAAGCGCGGGAAGGTTACTCGGTGTTTGCCGGTGTCGGTGAGCGCACGCGCGAAGGCAATGACCTTCTGCGCGAAATGGTTGAATCCGAAGTTATCACTTACGGCAAAGATTTCAATCACAATATGGAAGAAACCGGCGCGTTCGATTTAACCAAAGTTGATAAGGACGCGATTAAAGGCTCGAAAGTGGCGCTCGTTTACGGACAGATGACCGAACCGCCGGGAGCGCGCCTTAGAGTTGCGCTGTCGGGTTTGACAGTCGCCGAATATTTCCGCGACCAGGGAAACGATGTGCTTTTCTTTGTGGACAATATTTTCCGCTTTACGCAAGCCGGCTCGGAAGTGTCTGCGCTTCTCGGTCGGATGCCATCGGCGGTTGGTTATCAACCGAATCTGGCGACGGAAATGGGCGAAATGCAGGAACGCATTACTTCGACTAAAACCGGAGCTATCACTTCGATTCAAGCCGTCTATGTTCCGGCGGATGATTACACCGACCCGGCACCTGCAACGACATTCGCGCACCTTGACGCGGTTACCGCACTTTCGCGTCAAATTGTCGAACTCGGAATCTATCCGGCGGTTGACCCGCTCGCGTCGAATTCGACGCTTTTGTCGGTAGATATTGTCGGCGAAGAACATTACCGCACGGCGCAAGAAGTGAAAAAGATTCTACAGCGTTACAAAGATTTGCAAGACATTATCGCTATTTTAGGTTTGGATGAGTTGAGCGAAGAAGATAAGTTGGTTGTTTCGCGGGCGAGAAAAGTTCAGCGTTTCTTCTCGCAGCCGTTCTTTGTTGCGGCGCAATTTACCGGTTTGGAAGGTAGATACGTCAAGACGGAAGAAACAATCAAAGGCTTCCGCGAAATCATTGACGGCAAATGCGACGATATGCCGGAACAATCTTTTTATATGGTCGGCACCATTGAAGAAGCGCGTGAGAGAGCGCAGAAAATGGCGGCTTCCGCTTAAAAATTACGAATTTCAAATTACGAATTACGAATTAAAGCAGAGATGAAAACCTTCGTAATTTGAAATTCGTAATTCGGAATTGAATTTATGTTGAATTTAGAAATAGTAACTCCAGAAAAAAAAGTCTTGAGCGAAACGGTTGATTCGGTAACGATTCCGACGGCGAGCGGTGAAGTCGGTATTTTGACCAATCACGTTCCGTTGATTTCTTCACTCAAAGCCGGCGTTTTGGCTTATACAAAATCTGGCGCAACCGAACGAATGGTGATTGCGGGCGGTTTTGTCGAAGTTAGTCAGAATAATGTTTCGATTTTGGCGGACGTAGCGGAAACAGCAGACGAGATTGATGTCGAAACAGCCCGTGCGGAGCGCGATTCGCTTGAAAAAGAACTCAGCGCGTGGAAGGGATCGCTCGAAGAGTCCGAAAGCGAACGCGAACGTCTGGAAAAGGCACAAGCGCAGTTGGCATTGGTTTCGGGCAGGTAAATTTCTGTAAATCTGTGGTAAAGGTTAAGAAAAAATTGCGACTCGTTTTAATTGCTTGCGGTCTAATGAAAAGATGAAATACATTTGAACCGAATAAAAATGTCTTGACATTAAAAGCAATTTGTTTATACTTCACAGAATAATTACCTTAAATACGCGAATCAAGGGTTGAAATTTTCCCGTTGCAAACAAATGAGTAATTGCAACGATAATTTAACGATTCAAAATTTGGCGTTGTAAATAGTTGATTCTATTTATTCAATTTCAACCCTCGATTCGCATTTAAATGTTCAAAATGTATTAAATAATTCAGTTATTATAAGTCAATGCGCTGAATCGGACATCGCTTTGCTTTTCTCACTAAATTAATAGATAATGGTTTACACCGACGAGACTACAGATAAAAATTTAAAAAGAAACTGAGGCGAGTAGTGTGTGCTCGACACGAAAAAGTCAAAGTTTTCTGCGCTAAGCATAAGAACAAAAATAGTTGTATTTTGATTAAATTTAGAGGAAATGAGAGCGTGAATGCCCTCACGACAGCCCCGTCAGATGGGGCGTTACAGTCAATCTACTTTTCAAGCAAATCAATCGAAAAACTTTTTCCGACTGATTTGTAAATACTTTTCGCCTTTGTAGGTTGAAAGGCAAATTTCTAAATAAAGGAGACCTATACATGAAAGACTTTAGAAAGTTTATCTCGATAAACAAACGAAACAATTTTATCGTTCTGACGCTGGCATTAGTGATGGGACTATTGGGCATGGTTGCCACATGGTCACCCTCAGCACAGGCGCAGATTACTCTGCCGTGCGTGACACTCACTAACGCGACGCCAATCGTTATCCCATCCGGTGCGCCTGCTACAACTAGCGGACCTGCCAGTCCCTATCCGTCAACCATTAATGTCGCCGGTTTGGGTGGCACGGTGACAAAAGTCACTGTCACGCTTAACGGTTTAACCCACACTTTCCCCGATGATTTGGACATCCTGCTGGTCGGACCCGGCGGGCAGAGTGTCATCCTGATGTCGGATGCTGGCGGCTCACTTGATGTCACGAACGTGAATCTGACGTTCGACGACACTGGTGCGATGCTGCCAGACGCTACTCAGATAGTCAGCGGTACGTTCCAGCCGACTAACTTTGGTGCGGGCGACCCCTTCCCGGCACCAGCGCCTCCGGGTCCGTATGGTGCAACACTGGCCGCCTTTAATGGAGCAGCGCCGAACGGCACGTATTCGCTTTACGTCTTGGACGACTTAGGCGGCGACTCGGGCAGCATAAGTGGTGGATGGACGTTGAGAATCACGACGACCAATTGTGGAACGACACCATCTCCAACGCCGACACCAACACCGGTAGCATCGCCGACGCCGACACCAGTTGCAAGTCCGACGCCGACGCCGGGAGCAACGCCGACGCCGACGCCGGGCGGTAATGTTTGTACGCCAACGACAACCGTCACGGAGGGCGACCTAGCTCCCGGTGGTATCCCGTCCTTTGGAGTGTCACAAGGACCGGGTTCGGTCACCATTGACCATGTTGACGCCGGAACCGGCACGCGCTCGATCACGGTGGTCGGTGCGCCGACCAATGCGGCAGTGAACATACCGGCATTCGTGCCCGGCACGTTCGCTCCGGTCGTGGTCACCTTCACACCAACTAATCCGGGACTGGCGGTAGATTTCACGTTACGGGCGGCGAGTCTATTCCACGCCATCTTTATTCGTGTGCGGTGTGCTGAGACTTGCACGCCAATCACAGTGGTGACGGAGGGCGACTTAGCTCCCGGTGGTGTGGCTTCCTTTGGAGTGTCACAAGGATCGGGCAGAGTCACCATTGACCATGTTGACACCGGAACCGGCACGCGAACAATCACGGTTGTTCCTGGTTCAGCGGTCAATGCGACAGTGAACATACCGGCATTCGTGCCGGGCACGTTCGCTCCGGTAAACGTAACGTTCACACAAGGTAATCCGGCACTGCCGAGTTCTTTCACGTTACGAGCGGCGAGCCAATTCCACGCCATCTTTATTCGCGTGACGTGCGGCACAGTGACGC
>MWYZ01000090.1 GCA_002050365.1 Acidobacteria bacterium 28-1 | reverse complement strand
GAAATCGTGAAAATGCTGGATAAACCGACGGTGATAGTAATAGATAATGCGCCAATTCACCGGAGTGAAGAGTTTGAGGAAAGTCTTGAAGAATGGGAGCAAAAAAGACTGGCAATCTACTATTTACTAACCTATAGCTCGGAACTAAACAAAATAGAGATGCTGTGGAAGAAAATCAAACACGAATGGTTGCCCTTGGAAGCCTATCAGTCAAATCAAAAACTAACCGAAGAACTAGATAAAGTGCTTTCAAAAATCGGTTCATTATACAAGATTACTTTTAGTTAGGTGCATATCGGCACGGAATAATAGAGAAATAGCCGGGCGATTGCGCTTGGATTTCTGAGATACTACAAAATTTAATTCAAACTATTTCCACAACGTCCACAAAACTTGATATTCGGTGGAAATCTCGCTCCGCACCGCTGGCAGATTTTTTCGACTTGGTTCGCTTGACTAAACGACGAATTCGGTTGGAAGTTTGCGGTTTGAGTTTTGGGCAAATTTCCCGTCTGTGCGATATTCAAACCGCAACGCCCGCAAAATTGCGCGGACGGCGGAAGTTTTGTCGAACATCGCGGACAAGTAAAACTTTTATTATCCTCGCCTTCGCTGATGATTTTGAACGAATGATTGCCGCATTTTCCGCAAAATTTAACGCCTTTGGCAAATCGCGCATTGCAATTTGTACAAGTGACGATGCCCGGCATCACGCTCGATTGCGCCGCTCCGCTGCTGCTTCCGCCGGTTCCCGAAGTGGATGGCTGACTACTGTCTGCGCCTTGCAAAGGTTTTAGCTGCGTTTGAATAACTTGTTCGTCCGCGCCTTCGCGGATTTCAATTACCCGCTCATCATCTTTTTCGCCCGGCTTTGAAACTCTTAAAACGTGCTGTCCGGCAGGAATCGTCGTTAACAGCAATCTGCCGCTGCTTCCAATACTTCCCTTGCGCTCGTCGTTGACATAAACTTCTGCGTTAGCCGGTGCTAAAATTATCAATCTGGAAATTCCGATGTTTTTTTTATCTTCAACATCTTCAGCAACCGATTCAAGTTCCGTAATCCATTCGCCCACCGTTGACGGACGATTTTGCGGGTCAATCTCCAGCGCACTCATCACTACTTTTTCGACATCTTTCGGAATATCGGAACGCAGAGTTGAAAGCGGCGGCGGCGCATTCATAATTTTCTGCATCACGAGCTGCATCAAATCGCCCACGAACGGCGTTCTTCCGCCGAGCATTAGATAAGCAATCGTTCCAAGCGCGTAAATGTCGGCGCGAACGTCAACACCTAATTCCGGCTGCATCTGTTCAGGCGACATAAATTCGGGCGTTCCGATTATTCCGCGCGAAGACGGCGTGGCGTTCGAGTTTGCATCCGTTATGGTTTGATTGACGATTTTCGCTAACCCGAAATCGCCGACTTTGATAAACCCGTCGCCTGTGCCTTTTTTCATTATAAAAATGTTGGCGGGTTTCAAATCGCGGTGCAGAATTCCCGCTTCGTGCGCCGCTTCTACACCGTCGGCAATTTGACGCAAAAGTTTGACGGCACGTCCAACGGGCAAACTTCCTTCGCGCCGCAAAAGACGGTGAAGCGTTTCGCCTTCGACGTATTCCATTACCAGATAAAAAATGCCTTCCGCCGATTCGCCGAAATCCGTTACATCAACAACGTACGGATGATTAACTGATGCTGCCGACATCGCCTCGCGCTCAAAACGTGCAATGGCTTCGCCTTCCTGCAAATCTTCGCTGCTAAGAATATCTTGGCGGACGGTTTTGACGGCGACGCGACGCGTTCCCAAATTTTTATCACGCGCCAGGTAAACTTGTCCCATCGCACCGCGTCCGAGTCGTTTTTCAATCCAATAGCGATTGGCAAGCAGTTGTGTGCCGGGCAGACTTAAGCGAGTTTGAGTTTGGTCTTGCGGACAGAAATTAACTTCGTCCGCATAACACAGTTCACATTTCGGGCATTCCTTCATTCTCTATTTATTTTGCTTACAAGTTGTTTATTTTCCAAATTAGGAACGTAAAATCTTCGCTTTATTTGCAAATTCTATTTTTTTGGACTTTATATTTCTTTATTGTTATAATCCATCTCGTTAATTTGGGTCGTTAGCTCAGTTGGTAGAGCAACGGACTCTTGTTCATTAAAATAGGAGCGTTCATTGGAAACAATGAAATGAAAATGCGGCTGTATGCTGGAAACCCCTGAGAGCTTCAAATACGGATTCCAACGTAATAATTTTGAAGATTGGGCAATCAGCAGGCAACTCTTGATTCGGAACGCCGTCTTACAAACGGCATTTTGCCAGCAAGATGCTAGCGTTCCCTTTCCTGAAAGCCCTCAGAGACTATACGCCGCACGCCCAAACCTTGAGAAAGACGGGTGATGAGATAGTCCAGACTACAACGCCGAAATTTTGGCGGCTGGCGAAAGCTAGTGTAGTATGTAATCCGTGGGTCGCAGGTTCGAGCCCCGCACGACCTACCAAATTTATCAAAAAGACAGATTATTCATATCTGTCTTTTTTCATTTCAAATGATTTTTATTAAAGAGTTTAGACTTTTTTCAAATTTTGCGCGTCTAACATTTTGAGCGCAAAATCGTTTCCGTTCAAAGGCGCGTTTGATAAACTTCTCGTGCTGATTTTTATTGAAATCACGAGTAATGACGACTAACTTAACCGATGAACAATTGGTCGAACTGGCAATCTCGGAAAATCCGAATGCTTTCGGCGAAATCGTAAAAAGATGGGAGCGAAAGATATTCGCTTTGTGTTTCGGTATGCTTTCGCGCGAAGAAGAAGCGAAGGACGCGGCTCAGGAAACGTTTATCGCCGCATACCGGAATTTGAAAAACTTTCGTGGTGATGCAAAAGTTTCGTCGTGGTTGCATCGAATCGCCGTCAATCAATGTTTGACGACAATGCGCCGCGCAAAAAGCCGACAGGAGAGTTTTCTAGATGACGAAGACCAAGCGGCGGAAAAAGTTTTTATCGCGCCGTCGCGTCAGATGCCTTCGCGGACGACCGAACAAAACGAACGGTTGCATTTCGTCCGGCAAGCGGTTCAATCGCTGCCCGTAGATTTAAGGCAGATTATAGTGATGAAGGAATTTGAAGAAATGACGTTTCAGGAAATTTCGGACGTTTTAGATTTGCCTTTAAGCACCGTTAAAAGTCGTCTTTACACGGCTTTGAAACAATTGCGAATGAAATTGGAAAGAACACCGATGGAAATTGTTTGAGAGAAAAGTTTATGTTAAATAATAACAAAAATTCGTGTTGCGGCTTTACCGAGCAAATGGTTTCGTATTTTTACGACGAAACTAATCAAGCCGAAAAAGCTGATTTTGAAGCGCATCTGACAAATTGTAGCGATTGCACCGATGAATTCGCGGGCTTTAGCTTTGTTCGTTCATCCCTAATTGAATGGCGCGATGAAGAATTTTTCAAATTAGAAACGCTCGTTTTTGAAATTCCGATGATTAAAACGATAAGTCAAACGGTTGAATCTGATTCGCGTTCGTGGTTTTCAGATTTCCGAAAGATGTTTTCGTTCAATCCGATGATGGCAACGGCGGTTTTAGCGGCTTTAATTGTTTGTGTCGGGATTGTTTTCATAGCGATTAATTCTACGAATAACTCGGAAGTGGCGGAAGTTGACGATAAGAATAGTGAAAAAATCGTTGCCTCGCCAACCGTTGATAAAACCAACGAACAACCGGGAGAAACGATTGCTGAAGGTAATCCGGACAAATCTTTGCCTGATAAATTTCCAAAGTCTACCAGCACTGAGTCGAAAGATTCGCAGCCTTTACCGATTCGTGAAAAACGGCTCGTGATGAGCGATTCTGTCGTTAAAGCATCGGATGACACGAAAAACAATTCTGAAAAGCCTGAAACCGTTCGTAATATAAAAGAAACAAACAAGGAAATTAAAAAAACGACGGCGGTGCAAAAACAACAAGTTCCAAATCTGACGACCATAGATGATGATGAAGATAAATCCGTGCGGCTCGCCGATTTGTTTGAGGAAATTGACTCTAAATAACCTTTTGAGAAAAGAAAATGAAAAAACTTAATATACTAACTTTGATATTTGTCGGTTTATTATTGACCGTTTCTTTTCGGGCGGTGAAAGCGCAAGATGAAACCGCACCGCCCGACGCGACCGTTCAAAACTTTAATAAAAAGCCGCGTCCGAATCTGCTGGCGGAACTCGAGTTATCGCAGGAGCAAATCCGGCAAATCCGCCGGATCAATCGTGAAAAGCAGCCTCTGATACGCGAAGCGCAACAAAGACTCGGCGAAGCGAAACGAAATCTCGACCAAGCTATCTACGCTGATACGGTTGATGAATCTGACGTTCAAACTAAATTAAAAGAGGTTCAAATCGCCCAAGCCGAAGTTTTTAAGATTCGTTCGACGACCGAATTTGCCGTGCGAAAAATACTCACCGTCGGACAACTCGTAAAATTCCGCGAAGTCCGCCAGCGATTTACGCAAACGATTGAAAAACGTCAAAATCAGCCGCGCAATCGTCGCCTAAACAACCCGAATCAACGATTTAATAATCGCCAGCTCCGTCCGAACAATTAAATCTCTTTTACCTGTTTAATCATTTATCTTTCCCTTTTCAGCCGACCTTTTATAAAAGGTCGGTTTTTTTATTTGTCGTTTTCCCGACTTCGTTGTAACCTTTTAGAATCTTTACTAGCGAAAATTTGCGAATGAATCTACTCAAAAAATTTCTTTTTGAACTTCAAGAGATTACTAATCTGATTATCGCTGCATTTTTCGGACTTTTTAGAAGTCCTCGTTATTTTAGCGAAACAATCAGACAAATGGATTTAATCGGTGTCGGGTCTCTGCCGATTGTTTTACTGACCGGGTTTTTTACGGGCGGTGTTTTGATTCTGCAAACTTATCCGACTTTAGAGTATTACAGCCTGCAAGACCAAGCCGGAAAATCCGTGGCGACTTCGATAATCCGTGAACTTGGTCCCGTTTTATCTGCTTTGATGGTTTCCGGTCGCATCGGTTCGGCGATCTCGGCAGAATTGGGTTCGATGGTTGTTTCACAACAGATTGATGCGATGCGGGCGTTAGGAACTGACCCGAATCGCAAACTCGTCGCGCCGCGCATCATCGCCTTGATGTTTATGCTGCCGCTTCTGACGGTGGCCGCCGATATTTTCGGAATTGTCGGCGGCGGAATAGTCGCTTCGGGAGTTTTCAGCCTTGACTACAACTCTTATATAACATCCGTTCGTTTCGGGATTACGACCCAAGATTTAATCGGCGGAATTATCAAACCTTTATTTTTCGGTTTAATTATCGGCAGTGTTTCCTGTCATAAAGGTTTAAGCACAACCGGCGGAACGGTCGGTGTCGGACGCTCGACAACTAATTCGGTTGTCCTTTCTTCAATTGTAGTAATTATTTTCGATTTTTTCCTCTCCCGTGCAATTAATTCGATTTTCGATATTAAAACTATTTAAAACCTAGAAGGGCGAAAAATTTATGTTCTCTCTGCAAAACGAAGAAACGGTTGTTGCCGAAGAAATTATCGAAGAAGAACTTCAACCGACCGATTTGGAAGACGCAGTTGACGAACCGCATCGAATTATTCCTGCAATTGAATTCCGCGATGTTCATCTTTCATTTGACGATAATAAAATTTTAGACGGCGTAAGTTTTACAGTCCGGCGCGGCGAAACAAAAGTTATTTTAGGCAGAAGCGGCGGCGGTAAATCTACCACGATTCGCCTCGTTTTAGGACTTCTCAAGCCCGATTCCGGACAGATTTTGATTGACGGCGAAGACATTACCAATTACAGCGAAATTGAAATGATGAAGGTGCGCGAAAAAATCGGGATGGTTTTTCAAGAAGGCGCACTGTTTGATTCGCTTTCGGTTTATGATAACGTAGCTTATCGCCTTCACGAACAAGGAATTGACGAGACGGAAGTCGAAACGGAAGTTCGCCGAATGCTCAAATTCGTTGACCTCGAAGATGCGATTGATAAAATGCCGGATGAGCTTTCAGGCGGAATGCGACGGCGCGTTGGAATCGCCCGAGCACTCGTCGGCGATCCGCAAATTATAATGTTCGACGAGCCGACTGCCGGACTCGACCCGCCGACTGCTCGGACAATTTGCGAACTCGCTATTAAGCTGCGCGATTTGGAAGATGTCTCTTCGATATTTGTCACTCATGAAATGAAAAATGTAGAGTATCTCTCTTCCGAATACGCAACGGTTAACGAAAACGGAGAAGTAATTTTTGAAATGGAAGGCGAAAAACTTTGTTTGATAAATACCGAAATTGTTATGTTCAAGGAAGGCAAGGTAATTTTTTCTGGTAAAAATGAAGAATTTCGCGCGACCAAAGACCCGTATATTTTGAAATTTGTGCGCGGAAAATAAAAATGAGTGACAAGTGACGAGTGCGTGCAGGAAAAGTTCAATTTTTTTTGCTTTCTACTCTTCACTTGTCACTCGCCACTTGTCACTTGTCACTAAAAAGATATGCCCCCAACCCAAAGAAATCTAGGTTTTAGTCAGTTGCGTGTCGGAATTTTCGTGCTTTTCGGACTTGCAATTTTAGCATTTTTAATTATAAATGCATCCGGCGATTTTAATCCGTTCGAGAAAAAAATGCGCCTTAAAGCGCGTTTTGCTGCCGCCGACGGTTTACGCGAAGGCTCAGAAGTGCAACTTGCCGGCATCAGTATCGGCAAAGTCGAAAAAGTCAATCTTCTTCCGCCCGGCAGTCCTGAAGATGCCAAAGTCGAGGCGGTTTTGAATGTCGCGGAAAATCTCGACGGGCGACCGATTACTGAACGTATCCGGACGGATTCGACCGCTCAACTCGTCGCCACTTCCCTTCTCGCAAACGATAAAATGATTAACATTACGCCCGGAACTTCAAACGGCTCGGCGGTGGCTGAAAATCACGTCCTTGCTTCAACTTCCGCAATGTCTATTAATCAACTAACCCAAACGGGAAACGAACTTTTGCAGCAAATAAATAAAATGGCCATTCCCACTAACGAGATTCTTACCAAAGCCAATCGCGGCGAAGGAACTTTGGGGCGCATTATCAATGACGAATCTTTGTACAATAATCTCGATGCGACCGTCGGTGAAACAAAAGTTACTTTAGCAAAATTACAAAGCACGATTGACCGCGTCAATCGCGGCGACGGAAGCGCGGGCAAACTTCTTAATGACCCTGAACTCTACGACAATTTGAATCGAAGTGTCGCTCAACTCGAAGCAATTTCCAAAGATTTACGAGCCGGAAGAGGAACTGCCGGAAAGTTTTTGACCGATGATGCAATCTATAACGACACTCGCGCCGCGATTGCCGACCTGCGAGTTTCAGCATCAAAAATCAACGGTATCGCCGACGATTTCAAGTTAATCACCAATGATTTGAATGAAGGAAAAGGAACGGCGGGAAAGTTTTTGAAAGACGAACGGCTATACGAAGATGCGCGAACTACTATTACACGACTTAATACAACGGCTGAAAAATTTGAATTGATTCTCGGCGACGTTCAAGCGGGCAAAGGCACTATCGGCAAACTCCTGACCGACGAAACGCTTTATAACAACGTCAATCAGACGGCATCAAACGTCAACCAACTTTCATCGGAAGGCACAAAATTGATTTACGATTTTCGGCAGAACCCTAAAAAGTATTTAACCGTTCAATTTAAACTTTTCTGATATTTTTGTTTTGAATGTGACACTTTAAAAAACCGCCACATTCTCCAACCCTTTTTATCCACTTCACTTTAATCTGTAAATCGAAAGGAGATTTACGGATTTGAAAGCCAATTGAGCCAGCGCAACGGCATATTTAATAGCTGAAAGCACAGTTTTGAAAATTTTCTTTACGGAGATTTTCAATTTGCGATTGCCCCGAATCGGGAGATTTCCTGCGTAGAGGCGTTTTTTCGTGTTATCTTCCCGTTTCAAATGAAACGCCGATAGAATCTAATCGAGAACTTTCGGCGGAAGATTGGAAAAATTTGCTTTTTCTCGCGCACGTCAATAAACAGAAAGCCTTTGAACTATATGCCGCGCATTATCTCGCAACCGACGGGCAGATTTATTGGTCGGACACACATCAACTCAGCGTTTATATCGCTAATTATCACGAAGAATTAGACCAAAAACTCAACGCAAAAAATCCTAGTTCGGAAATGATTATGGAAATTTATGTTCCGCTCCGCTCTCTGCCGGATTTTCTCGAACGAATCCGCAAAGATTTTAGAGAAAATCAGGTCGAATTTATTTACGGCACAATTCGGCTAATCAAACAGGATGATGAAAGTTTTCTGGCTTGGGCGCGGGAAAATTTTGCCTGTATAATTTTTAATCTTCACGTCGAACATGGTTTTGCTGGACTCGAAAAAGCCAAAACGGATTTTCGACGATTGATTGACCGCTCCATCGAATTTAGCGGAAATTTTTATTTGACTTATCACCGTTGGGCAACCAAAAAGCAAATTTCAACTTGTTATCCGCAATTTGCTAAATTTTTAAGTTTGAAAAGGAAATTTGATGCGGGTGAAGTTTTTCAAACCAATTGGTATCACCACTTTAAAAAAATGTTTGAATAAATAAAAAAGCGAGCCGAATGAAAATTCCGGCTCGCTTTTATTTTGTGGTGGGGACGGAGAGAGTCGAACTCTCATGAGTTGCCCCATAGCGACCTCAACGCTACGCGTATACCAGTTCCGCCACGTCCCCGCAAATTTGATTTCTCAAACAATAGTTCGACATCTATTAAAAATAATTAAGGGTTGGCGTTCACCGTCGTATTTGTGTTTGACACCGTATTAACCGCCGCATTTGCATTTGTTACCGCATTAGTTAATGAGTTAGTGTTTGTCAATACAGCCACGTTCGACGCTGAATTAATGTTGATGTTTGCGTTCGTATCAATTGCCACATTAGCGTTTGCGTCAACGCTCACGTTGGCATCGGGCGTAACTGTTGACTCGGACGGTGTTTCACCGACAGTATCCAAAACCGAAATATTTCCGGTCAGCGCAGGCATCGCTAAAAGCAAAGCTGACAACATAAAAACAGTCGCCGCCGCAATCGTGATTTTCGATAAAATTGTCTGTGCTCCACGCGGTTGGAAAGCCGTGCTGGAAATATTGCTCGTAAAAAGTGCGCCTGCGTCGGTTTTACCCGGTTGAAGTAAAACGCTGGCAATCAGCGCTATACAAGAAGCGAAAAATAATATGTATAAAAAATAAGCCACTTAAACTCCAATTCTAAAAGTTAAGAGTCGAAAGTAAATTGTGGAGAGTAAAATTGAGTTTATCTCTCAACTATCAACTTTCAATTTTCAACTCGATAATTTACTATTTGCGCGAAACTTTCCGCTGCGAGACTTGCTCCGCCGACTAGTGCGCCGTCAATATCCGCTTGCTTCATCAGCCCTGAGATATTGTCGGGTTTGACCGAACCCCCGTAAAGAATTCTAGTCGCGTCGGCAATGTCTGTGCCGTGCATTTCGCTGACCGTTGCGCGGATAAATCCGTGCATTTCTTGAGCCTGTTCGGGTGTCGCAACCTGACCGGTTCCGATTGCCCAAACAGGCTCGTAAGCGATAATAATACGTTTCATATCGGAAACTGTCAAACCGTCTAATCCGCCGACGAGTTGTGTTTTGACGACCTTTTTGGCATTTCCCGATTTCCTTTTGTTTAATAACTCCCCGACGCAGACAATTGCCGTTAGACGAGACGACAAAGCCGCTTTTGTTTTCAGATTCACCGAATTATCAGTTTCGCCGTAAAACTGCCGACGCTCGGAATGCCCGACGATAATGTGCGATGCGCCGACATCTTTTATCATATCCGCGCCGACTTCGCCGGTGTGTGCGCCGTGCTTGGTTTCAGCCGAGCAATTTTGCGCGGCGACTTTAATGTTTGAGCCTTCCAACTTGTCGGCAATCGTTTTCAAATGGACAAAGACCGGCGCAATAATGACTTCACAATGATTCGCATTCGTAACCAAAGGCTTCAACGCCAATGCTGTTTCGACTGCTTCACCGAGCAGTTTATACATTTTCCAATTTCCTGCGATAACAGGTTTTCTCATATTTTTTCAAATGGTTCGCAATCGCTTCCGCGTTCTTTCAAATAATTTTATTTATCGTCTAAAGCCTCAACTCCCGGCAATACGTCACCCGACAAAAATTCAAGAGTTGCGCCGCCGCCGGTCGAGATGTGTGAGATTTTATCGTCGAGTCCGGCTTGGCTGATTGCCGAAACCGAATCGCCGCCGCCGACGATTGAAGTCGCCCCGTTTTCGGTCGCTTCGGCGACAGCATTGGCAATCGCAATCGTGCCTTCGTCAAACGGTTTTTCTTCAAACATTCCCATCGGACCGTTCCAGACGATTGTTTTCGCGCCTTTTAATGCTCGTGCAAATATCGCTGATGTCTCTGCGCCGATGTCTAAGCCAACCAAACCTTTATTTGTAAAATCAATCGGAATCGTTTTCCGCGAATTGAGCGGGTCGTAAGAATCTACCACTTGATGGTCAGTCGGCAGAATCAATTCAACGCCTTTCTCTTTTGCAAGTTTTTCAATCTCCAAAGCCTTCGGCATCATATCGTCTTCCACTAAAGATTTGCCGATTGTATAGCCATTTGCCTTGAAAAATGTGTAAGCCATCGCGCCGCCAATAAGGAGTTTATCTACGCCGCGCTCGATTAAAGATTCGATAACGGGAATTTTATCCGAAACTTTTGCGCCGCCTAAGATGGCGACAAACGGGCGTTCGGGATTGTTTAACGCCTTGCCGAGGAATTCGAGTTCTTTTTCCATCAATAAACCGGCAACCGCCATTTCAACAAACTTTGTGATTCCCACCGTCGAAGCATGTGCGCGATGCGCCGCGCCAAATGCGTCGTTGACATAGACATCGCAGAGTTCGGCTAATTCTTTTGCAAAACCTTCGTCATTCTCTTCTTCTTCGGCGTGCAGGCGAAGATTTTCGAGCAGCAAAACTTCACCTTCTTTCAAATTCTCAACCGCCCGTTTAACTTTATCGCCGATGCAATCGCCGACAAAGAAAACTTTATCGTTTTTAACTTCGGCTTTTCCGAGTTTCGTTCCTTCAATAGATATTCCGACAGGTTCGTCGCCGCGTGATGAAATGTACTGAAATTCAGGCTGCCCGCGGAGATATTCATAAACAGGTTTCAGCGAATATTTATTCGCGTCGTACAGCATTCCCTTTTCTTCGGCTTTTTGTTTATCCTTCAAAGGTCGTCCGAGATGCGATGCGAGAATTACTTTTGCGCCTTGTTCGACGGCGTAATTTATCGTCGGAAATGCGCCTCTGATGCGCGTATCGTCTTCGATTACACCGTTTTTTATTGGCACGTTGAAGTCAACTCGGATAAAAACTCGTCTGCCTTTAACGTCTACGTCTTTGATTGTTCTCTTGTCCATAATTCAAATGTTTAATTCGCACGGTCGAAGCAGTTTTCCTTTTTTAAGAAATTGCTTTCTTCAATCGCCGGGTTAAGTTTTATTTTCTCAAGTTCGATGTTCATAAAGCCTTCTTTTTTTCATCCTTTGCTTTGGCTTTCGCTCGTTCGATCGCTTGATAAACTTCTGGCGGAATAACTGCAAAATGGGAACGGTCAAGAATTTATTTTGTAGTTTTAACGCCGACATTCTTTTTCGGCGGAGCTTTTCTTCTTTGAGAAAGAATATTTTCATTCGTGCCAAAAAGCCAAACGAATAATATAAGGACGTATAAGTTTTTTCTGTTCTTCATAAATTTGTGGGAAGTCAAGAAACGATTGTTGAAAGGCGAGTGATGAATTAGAGACGTTATTCATCACTCAAGAATTTATTTTATAATTTAAAGCCCTTTATTAGTGATGAATTTCACTAAGTCGCGCACGCGGCACGAATAACCCCATTCGTTGTCATACCAAGAGAGAACTTTTACCATCGTTCCGCCGATAACTTTTGTATTTTCAGCGTCAACAATTGACGAATTCGAGTTGCCGCGAAAGTCAATCGAAACGAGCGGCTCTTCGGAAAACGCTAAAATTCCTTTGAGTTCTTCGTTTGCAGCGTTTTTCAAGACTTGATTAACTTCTTCGGTCGTCGTTTCTTTTTCGACATTCATCACGACATCAACCAGCGAAACATTCGGAGTTGGAACACGAACAGAAATGCCGTCGAATTTACCTTTAAGTTCGGGAATTACTAACGCGACGGCTTTTGCCGCGCCGGTCGAAGTCGGAATCATCGAAAGCCCGGCGGCTCTGGCACGACGTAAATCTTTATGCGGCAAATCCAATAATTGTTGGTCATTGGTGTAAGAGTGAATCGTGTTCATCAGCGCGTTTTTGATGCCGAATTTTTCGTGAATCACTTTGGCGACCGGCGCGAGGCAGTTGGTCGTGCAGGAAGCGTTTGAGATTATGTTGTGTTTGCCCGCATCATACATCTCTTCGTTTACGCCAAGCACAATCGTTACATCTTCGCCTTTCGCGGGCGCGGAAATAATTACCTTTTTGACCGAGCCGCGCAGATGTTTTGCCGCGTCTTCGGCTTTTGTAAATCTGCCGGTTGATTCGATAACAATTTCCGCGCCGACCGAATTCCAATCAATCGCCGACGGGTCTTTTTCGCTGAAAACTTTAAATTCATCCTCTTCGATTTTTATCGAATTTTCGCCTGCCGTGATTTCCTCTTCCAGGTTTCCCATTATCGAATCGTATTTTAAAAGATGCGCCAAAGTTTTTGTGTCAGTTAAATCGTTGACAGCGACGAAATCTATATCCTTATCGCCCAAACAAGTTCGCATCACGTTGCGACCAATGCGCCCAAATCCATTAATTCCAACCTTGATTCCCATTTTATTAAATTTCTCCTTTTGATAAATATCCGTTAAAAGATTGAAGATAACTTATATTAAAGCAAAGTTCAAAGTTTCGATTTAGTTGTATGAAAACTCGTCTGCCGACCGCATCAATTCAAATGATCCTATAATTATTACCGGTAAAAAACCTTTAATTCCTGAGGATTCCCGTTAACCAAAATATAAAATACCCGTTTTAATTTAAAACCTCTGTTTTGCCTTTTCTCACCGTTCTAACTTAAACTCTTTAGGGTTTATTGGAGAAAATAATTTTGTGAATCTATTACTTGAAGGGAAACGCGCCTTTGTTTCGGGCGGAACGAGAGGAATCGGCGCGGCAATTTGCGAAGTCTTTGCCCGCGAAGGCGCGGACGTAGCTTTTAATTATCATTCGCGCGACGATTTAGCCGAAGAAACAAAGGCAAAAGTCGAAGCTCACGGCAGACGCGCTCTCGCCTTCAAAGTTTCGGTAACCGATCGCGTGGGAATGAAAAAAGTGGCGCGTCAGATTGTCGAAACTTGGGATAGAATTGATATTTTGGTCAACAATGCCGCCGTCAATAAAGGCGACAACTTCGCCACGACGACCGATAAGTCTTGGGATTGGGTAATTGATACGAACGTCAACGGTTTATTTGCCGTAACGAAACCTTTCTATAAACAAATGATTAGAAAACGTAGCGGCTCGATTCTCAATATCACCAGCATCGGCGCGATTCGCTCGCTTCCGACATCGGTTCATTACGCGACATCAAAAGCCGCCGTCATCGGTTTTACGAAATGTCTATCGCGTGAAGCCGCCAATTTCAATATCACCGTCAACGCGATTGCCGCCGGCATTTTTGATACTGATTTGGGACACAGTTTGCCCGAACGTCTTCTTCAAATGCACGATTTTTGGGTCGCTCGTCAGCGACTCGGCAGACCTGCCGAACTCGCCGAGTTTGCCGCGTTTCTCGTTAGCGACCGCAACAGTTTTATGAGCGGCGAAGTCGTTATAGTGGATGGCGGCGCTGTGACATAGACGTTTAATTCCTCAGCAAATCTCTCAATTTTGAAGACGATTAGAAGCCTACAAAAACCGGTTCGGGTTTTAATTCAACTCCAAAGCAAAAATTTACTTTTGATTGAATTTCATCTTTTAAAGCCAAAACATCCACCGCTTTTGCATTCCCTAAATTAACGATTGCCAATGTGTGATTTGTTGAAAGACCAACCTTTCCTTTTTGAAAACCTTTATGAAAACCACTTTTTTCAATCAGCCAGGCCGCCGGAATTTTCACCTTAATATCATCAACTTTGTAAAACGGAACAGTTTCTATTCCCGATAAACGGGCGAGTCTCTCAATTTCCGTAAATTTTTCTTTCGTCACTATCGGATTTTTAAAAAACGAGCCGGCGCTTTGTGAATTCGGGTCTCGCGGGTCAATCACCATTGATTTTTCCGCCCGAATTTTTATAACGGCTTCACGCGTTTCTTTCAGACTCGGTTTTCTATCACCAAAATAATTCTGCAAATCTCGATAAATAATTTTCGGCTCGCCATATACCTTCAAAGCAAAAGTTACTGCTAAAACGATATAACGATTTTTTTCAGTCGTATTAAATAAACTCGTTCGATAAGCGAATTCACAATCGGCGTTGGTCAATTCAACAATCTTTTCGTTTTTTCTGTCAAAACATCGAACCATTACAATAGTTTCCGAAACTTCTTGCCCGTATGCGCCGACGTTCTGCACCGGCGTTCCGCCGATAAAACCCGGAATTCCGCTTAAACACTCGACACCTTGCAAATTTTTCTCGACACACAATTTTACAAATTCGTCCCAATCTTCGCCGGCTTGCGCTGCGATACGAACAGTTTTATCTTTTTTCGGAAAAATTGAAATTCCTTTCAAAGCAATTTTCAAAACTAATCCGTCGAAACCTTCGTCAGCAATTAAAACGTTACTTCCGCCGCCGAGTATAAAAACGTTCAAGTCATTTTGTTTGGCGAATTGAAGGGCTTCAACAACTTCTGTTTCGCTTCTGGCAGACGCGAAAAAACCGGCTCGACCGCCGATTTTGAAGGTTGTAAATTTGCCTAAAGAAACATCTTTCTCGATTAAAAAACTCATTGTTCAGCAATAATCTCGCGCACCGCTTCGATGTAATTTTTCATATAAGTGTCTTTTTCGATGAAGGGAACTTTTTGGCGTATTTGCTTATAAATTTCCCTTGTTCCGCATCCAAGTTTTTTTTCAAGACCAATAATTTCACGTCGAAAATCTATACCTTGAGCGGCGGCAAAAAGTTCTAATGCTAAAATTTGTTCGAGGTTTTCGGCAATCTGCCTGATTTTCAAAACCGATGTAACGCCCATCGAAACGTGGTCTTCGACATTTGCCGAACTCGGAATTGTGTCTACGCTGGCTGGATGCGAGAGAATTTTATTTTCCGTGCAGAGCGCAGCGGCAGTGTATTGGACAAGCATAAAACCCGAATTTAAACCGCCGTTTTGGGTTAAAAAAGCCGGCAGAATGTGAGCGTTTGAATTTTCGTCAGTCAGGCGCATAAGCCGTCTTTCTGAAATATTTCCGAGTTCCGAAAGCGCAATCGCCAAATAATCAAATGCTAAAGCCAGCGGTTCACCGTGAAAATTTCCGCCTGAAATGACTTCGATGTCATCGCAATTTCCATCACAGAAAATCAAAGGATTATCTGTAACAGAGTTGAGTTCGATTTTAACTACCCATTCGGCATAGGCAATCGCATCGCGGCACGCGCCGTGAACTTGCGGCATACAGCGCAAAGTATAAGCGTCCTGCACATTTGTTCGGTCAAACGCGCGGACGAATTCACTGCCCCTTAAAATTTCGCGCAAGTTTTTTGCACAATCCATTTGGCGCGGATGCGGACGAAGCGCGTGGAGTCGTTCGTCGAAAGCCAGAACCGTTCCGTTTAACGCTTCAAGCGAGAGACAACCGGCAACATCGGCAATGTCGGCGAGTCGTTTCGCTTTGGCGGTTTCGAGCAACCCGAGGGCGGTCATAATCGTCGTTCCGTTAGTTATTGCCAAGCCTTCTTTGGCGGCAAGCGTGATTGGTTTTAGATTGGCTTTTTCGAGTGCATCTTGGGCGAGAAGTTTTTCGCCGCCGAAAATTGCTTCGCCTTCGCCAATTAACACGCAGCCCATATGCGCGAGCGGAGCCAAATCGCCGCTCGCACCGAGACTTCCCTTTTCAGGGATAATCGGATGAACGCCGCGATTAAGAAATTCGATGAGCAATTCCAAAGTTTCCAGTCGGATGCCGGAAAAGCCGCGCGCCAAAGTATTTGCACGAATCAAAATAATTGCTCTGGTGGTCGGAATATCGAATGGTTTTCCGACTCCGACGGCGTGGCTGACCAAGATATTTCTCTGCAGAAGCTCGACTTCTTCGCGGCTAATAATTTTATCTTTGAACGCGCCGAAACCGGTTGTAATGCCGTAAGCAATCTCACCGCGTTCGAGCAGAGTTTGCACGGCGGCAGCCGAGCGTCTGACTTGCCCTTTTGCCTTTTCCGACAATGAAACGCGCGGTTTGTTCGGCTCGCCGTAAGCAACGGCAAGAACTTGTTCAAAGGTTAGGCTTTCGCCGTCTAATACGATTCCATCCATCGAAAATCTAATTCGCCTTTCTGCAAAGTCCAAAGCATTTTTAGAACTTGTATTTTATTTTCGGCAATTTAATTATACTTTTATCCATTTAAAATTCTACCTTTTTTAACGATTGACTCAACAAAATTCCCACCGAATTCGTAAGCGGCTTGACGAAAATCGTCTGTGTCCAAAATTAAAACGTCGGCTTGTTTGCCGACTTCCAGAGAGCCGATTTTCTTGCCCAAACCAAGCCCAAAAGCCGCGTTTATCGTCGCGGCGTTAAAGGCTTCAGACGGCAGAAGTTTTTGATAGCGACAAGCTATTGCCATTGCCAGCGGTTGCGACGGACACGGCGCGGAACCCGGATTGTAATCGGTCGAAACGGCAATTGCGCAGCCCGCGTCAATCATTTTTCGCGCATCGGCAAAATGCGCTGAACCGAAGTTGAAATTCACCGTCGGCGTAACGATTCCAATTGTATTTGATTCGGCAAGCAAGCGGATTTCTTCATCGCTCGTCGCGTCTAAATGGTCAATTGAAGTTGCGCCGAGTTCGATTGCAAGTTCAGCGCAGCCTAAGTTTGTGAACTCGTCAACATGCGCTTTTAATTTGAAACCCAAACTTTTCGCTGTCTCTAAAACTCTCTTCGACTGTTCCAAACTAAAAACATTTTTCTCACAAAAAACATCAACGAAGAAGGGTAATTTTAAATTATGAATTTTGAATTTTGAATTCGCCAACGGCAGCATTTCATCGCAAATCAATTCAACATAATCGTCGGAACGACTTTGAACTTTGAACTTTGAACTTTGAACTTCTTTGTATTCCGGCGGAACGGCGTGCGCGGGCAGAAATGTCGGAATTAAATCTATTTCGTGAGTTTTATCTAATTCAAAAATCGCTTCTAGCATTTTCAATTCAGTTTCCGTATCCAAGCCGTAACCGGTTTTAATTTCCGCCGTCAGAGTTCCGTTTGAAAACATTTTATCGAGCCGTCGGCGCGATTGTTCGATTAATTCTTTAAGGCTTGCTTGTCGTGTTTGTTTGACGGTTGAAATTATTCCGCCGCCGTTTTCCAAAATTTCAAGATAATCTGCGCCTTTAATTTTTAATTCAAATTCGTTCAAACGATTTCCTGCATAAACAATGTGCGTGTGCGGGTCAACAAATGCGGGACAGACGACCTTTTTGTGCGCGTCAATTACATTTTCGCTTTCAAAATTCTTAATAATTTCACCGGATTTGCCAATGGCGATAATCACTTCGTCTTTAATCGCTAACGCTCCATTTTCGATAATGTCGACGTTTCGCATTTCCGCGCCGCGCTTCGGCTTGCCATTTGAAGCACAAGTTAAAAGCTGCGCAACATTGTAGATAATTAAATCGGTTTTCATCTCAAATTTTTAGCTTCGTCATAATACTTTATTAGCCCGAATTTTAGCAACACAGGCAAAAACGGCTGCGACTTTGCTTAGCTTTCGGCAAATGCGCTAAACTTTTGAATATGCTGAATGCTTCGCAAGCCGAACTGTATTTTATTGCCGCAATGATGATTTTAATTTTGATTATCAGCATTGTTGCGATTTATTTTTTCTTCGTAACCTACAAAAAAGAAAAGGCCGAAAAACAGAAAAGAATAGAAAAACGAAATTCTGGAATTAAAAATTAGAATATGCCTGAAAGTAAATTGAAAAAGATAAATAGTGGTGAGTGAAGAATGCAACTGTGTTTTTTCTTTGTGACCGTATTGTTGGATTTACCCCAATCAATCTTTCGGTGAAAAATTGTCAGACCAGAGCTGAAAAATCAGCAGCGTCCACAGCGTTTTGAAATGATTGGCTTTGCCCGTTTCGTGTTCCGTGAGAAGTTTGTTCACAAACGTCGGATTAAACAGCCCTTGTTTTTTGATTCGTTCTGGAGCAAGCAAATCGCAGGCAAGCGGATTTAATTTGCCTTTGAGCCACGCCGCGACGGGAATCACAAAACCTTTTTTCCGGCGTTTCGTGACCGAATCGGGCAGCAGCGGCGCAACCGCTTTTTTTAAAATAAATTTTCCGGTGTTGCCAAACGCAAATTTCGCGGAATTACAATTAAGTTTATAGTCCCTCGGCAAACTCGCTGAAAACTCGGCTATTCGCGGGTCGAGAAAAGGCGAGCGAACTTCCAGAGAAACCGCCATACTCGCGCGGTCAATTTTCGTCAAAATGTTTTCGGCGAGATAAAATTTCATATCGAGAAACAGCATTCTTTCAATCACATTGTCAGAATCAATCGCATTGCCGGAATCAATCAGGTTGTCGGAATCCCAAGTCTTCAACCAACGCCGCGCTTCGCCGTAAATATCCGCGCCGTTTTGTGATTTAACGGCATCGGTCAACAAATTTTCCTGCTCACTAATCGTAAAAGAACCGAAAAACGAATGGTGCCGCGCCACCAAATCTTGATTTGCCAACGCTTTGATAAAGCGTTTTGCCATAAAATCAAACGGCATATTTTTGGTGCCGGTCGGCAAATTGTTAACAATACTTTCAAAAAAATTTTGGCGCAAAAAACGTGGAATTTTTTCATATCTTTCCGCCATTTTGTGCGCGTAATACCACGGATAGCCCGCAAAAATTTCGTCGCCGCCATCGCCGCCTAAAGCCACCGTAACTTCGGAGCGGGCGAAACGCGAAAGCAAAAACGTCGGCAAAATCGAAGCGTCTGCCAAAGGCTCATCCAGCCAAGTCGCAATTTCCGGCAGCAAATCAGCCGCTTTGTCCACGCTTAAAATATCTTCGTAATGTTCCGTGCCGAGATGTGTCGCAACTTGCCGCGCAAAATGCGATTCGTCAAATGAGGCTTCGTCAAAACCGATCGAAAAAGTTTTTACCGGCTGGCTCGAAAATTGTTGGGCAAACGCCGCGATGCTCGAAGAATCTACGCCGCCCGACAGCAAAACTCCAAGCGGAACATCCGACATAAACCGCATTTTTGTTGCGTCGGCAAGCAGTGCGCGCAATTCTTCGGCGGCTTCTTCAACGCTTGGAGTCGGTTGGCGTTTTTGAAAACTTAAATTCCAGTAGCGTTCGATTCTGATTTCGCCGTTTTCGAGCGTCAGCGAGTGCGCGGCAGGCAGTTTGAAAATGCCCTGGTAAATAGAAAGCGGCGCAGGAACGTAATCAAACGCTAGATATTGACGCAAAGCTTGAAAATTAATGCGCGTTTCAACGTCCGCGTGCGCGAGCAAGGCTTTTAATTCCGAAGCGAAAAACAGCTTGCCCGCAAAAACGCCGTAATAAAGCGGCTTTTCACCAAAACGGTCACGCGCCATAAAAAGTTTTTTTCGGCGCGAATCCCAGAGCGCAAACGCAAACATTCCGTTGAGTTTTTCAACCATTAGCACGCCGTGTTCTTCATACAAATGCGGCAAAACTTCGGTGTCGGTATGCGTGAAAAATTTATGTCCGCGTTGTTCGAGGTCTTTTTGTAACTCTTGAAAGTTGTAAATCTCGCCGTTCATTACCACCGAAATTGCGCGGTCTTCGTTGAAAACAGGCTGCGCGCCGGTGTATAAATCAATGACTGACAGCCGCCTCATTCCGAGCGCAACCGATTCGGACAAAAAAACGCCTTCCGAATCCGGTCCGCGATGCTTGATTTTGGCGCACATCGCACGCAAAAGCATTTCGTCCGCTTCGTTCGGAGAAGAATTAGAATTTAGATTTGCCCAACCGACAATTCCGCACATAATTTTTTGCCTTTTAGTTTAGAGGTCGGAGCGCGGACGGCTCGTCCGCCAACGGAGCGCGAGCGACGTTGCCTGCTGCTGACAACATGCAACTCGATTGGCAACGGCTCTTCTCGCGCTCTCCCGCTCGAGGCGGACGAGCCGTCCTCGCTCCGACAACCGAAAATATTTCTTTCATTCGTAGCTTAACGCCTCGACTGCATCCAATCGGGCGGCGCGAATTGCCGGATAAAGTGCGCCGGTTACGCCTCCGATAAGCACGCCGACCAAGGTGTTTCATCAATGATGAGGAATTGTTAAATTTCCCATCCAACAAAAGAAATGAGATAAATTCAGCCCGTTAATCTTCTATTCATCTTCCGTTTCGTAAATTTGCTACGGCTGGAAAAAATGTAAGTTGCCCGTTTGAGAGAAAAGCGATATTTTTCAGTCAAGTATTTCGGGCAACCGACTCGCACAGGAAAAAAATCAAGGAGAAAAAAGATGACAAAAATTAAAACAGTAATCGGATTTTTAATCGTTGCTTTGATGGTCAGCATCAGCGTTCTTATTTTACCGCAGGTTAGCTCTGCCCAAACGACAAAGGATAATCAAACCGGCTGCAAAGTGCAGAATGAGGACGATGACGATGATGATGCAGATGAAAAAGCCAATCAATCCGAATATGCCAAAGAAGCAAAGATAACGATGGCGGAAGCAAGAGCCACTGCGCTTAAAAGAGTTCCCGGAACGATTCTTGATGAAGAATTGGAAAAAGAAAAAGGCAGACTTCAGTATGCGTTTGATATTTGCAGCGAAAACAAACAAATTTACGATGTCGAGATTGATGCCAAAACGGGAGAGGTCTTAAAAGCCGGATTAGATGATGAAGATGACGATGATGGCAATCAGCAAAGCAGAAAAATGAGAAAAGAAAATATCTTTGTTAAAACGGCGAGTTCAGTCAAAAAGACAATTGGCAAATTGTTCTAATTCGGAAGGGAAGATGCCGAAGACATTGGTCTGCGCGATTGCTCGCCACAGAAAAATTAATGTGGCGGCTCAAAAACAATTGCCGGAGGTGATGCAGATTCACTTCTCCTTGAGCAGAGAGTTCCGGGTCTTGTCGTGCTTTGAGACACTTGCGGATGCGGCGGAAAGCGGAAGCCAAGTTTTTAAAAAAGTGTTTGAGCGTGTCGGGGTGCATTTCTATTTGCATTTCGGCGTACGCAAGCAGCAACGATTGCCTTCAGATTTTTGAGTTTGAAGTCAATTTTAGTTGCAGATAATTTGAGTTGAAATGAGCGATAATTGCAATTTTGAGCGATTATAATTGCAAGCTACTACAACTACTTACCATTATTTAAGAAATTTGAAATTTTTCGGCACGAATTCGATTGAAATAATATCGCCCGCCTTTGTCTTTGCATTCGCTGTCGGGCGAAAAGTTATGACGGCGAACATTTCTTTCTTAAGCGTTCCGCAACCGAATTCGCCGCTCGGCATATCTTGAGCATAAGACATTAAAAACAGCGAATTAAAATCTTCCGATTCGAGCTTTAACAGTTGATTATCAACTTTTATCGAATACTCGATTCCTTTTGACACGCACTCGATTTTCGACAAATAACCCAAAACTCTTTTTTCATCCGATTTCGGCTTTCGCAGAATTTGATTGATGCCTTCCAGCATCGCTTGTTCATTGAGCCGTGCAATTTCTTCTTCAGTTAAAGGTTTATCAGTAACATATGTTTCTTGCCTTGGTCGAAAGTTTTTAATGTTTTCTAGCTGTGCCTGATACGAATTGATTTGGTTAATCGTGTTTGACGCATAGAGGCGCAAACGATCGTCGGGCGCAGTTTGAAAAACTTTTTGGGCAATTTTGCGGGCGTTTGAGAAATCCTCTTTTCGCAAGTAAAGTTCGGCGACACGCATCAGATACCATTGGTTGCCGGGCGCAAGTTTTATCGCTTTGGCGAGATACCCAATTGCTTCGTCAATCTCCTCGTTCCGCACATAATTGATGAAGGCATATAAATTATAGCTTTCGGCGAAGTTCGGATTGAGGGCAATTGCTTTTTTCAAAGATTCGCGCATTTTCCGGGTTTGTTCAACTTCATAGCCAGACGCAAAACCGTATTCGGTCATTCCTTCGCGACTCAACACATAGGCATATTGGTAATGCGCCAGATAATTTTTGTCATCGAGCTTAACGGCTTTTTCCAAATATTTCTTAGCTTCTTCAAATTTATTCTGACGCATTTTCACCAAACCGATCGAAGCGTTTGCAAGGCTCAAATCGGCATCGAGTTTCAACGCTTCTTCAAGCAGCGCGGCGGCTTCTGTAAAACGGTCTGAGTGGTAAAGCAAATCACCTAAAACGGCTTTCGCTTCCGATTCGGTTACGGGCGCGGATTGCATTTCACCGTCGAAATTTAATTTTTCTTTGAAAGTCGCTATATTAATGCGAAAATTTCTCTGCTCGACATATTTCTTTAGCTCCCGCTCCATCGTCGCATAATCGGTTTGAAACGCTTCGGTAAATGCTTCTTTCGGCGTTTTCCCATTCAAAACGAGGATTGTGAATTTATTTAATTGCTGACTTCGCGCTCCATTATTTCCCTGCATCAAATAGTGCATCAAAGCCCACGCCTGGGCGTAAAAAAGTCCCGCGCTGTTGTGTCCCTGTCGTTGAAGCGAATAATTATCAACATTGAAAAAAGTCTCGAACGGAATTAATTTATTTTGCTGGAGAAGAAGTAAATGATTTTGATTTAAACCGCCGAGCGTAACTTTTTGGTCGTTTTCAATTTCAAACATCTCGTAATACTCTGCCAAACCTTCGTTAAACCAAGGCGGAACATTCGAGCGTCCGATGTCATTATCCACCAAATAATGAATATATTCGTGAAAAATCGTTCGATAAGTAGAAGATTTTTCGCCTTCAGTCGAAAGCACTATATAATTAACATCTTCACCACCGAGAAAATATCCGGCAACCCAATCGGTGCGCTTGCCGTCATCGCCGACCGGCTTAAAGTCGCGGAAGGAACGGTCATTTTTGAAGACAATGACATTAGTCGGAATGGGTGAACTGAAATTTACTTTAGTAAAAATTTGGCGAAACGTTTCGCGGAATTGTTCGAGTTTGACAGCCACGCGCCGAATGTCTTTTTCAGCCGCATTACCGACGAGTTGAAAGTTTTTCGAGCGTATTTTTACCCATTCGTCTTTTGCCGAAACGGTCGTGAGCGTGAAAAATAAGACAAGACATAATAAAACTATTTTGGAAAAAACTTTGTAAAGTTTCATATTGGGCAAATGTAAATAAAGTTTTTTTATACAAAAGTTTGGATTGTAGATTGTTCTCGTTTTGACGCTTAGTAGCATTCTTTACGTTGCTTTCCTTATTGAGTTACACTCTCTATATATTAGTTGATATTCTTACAAATGGAACAATCCAAAATCCAAAATCTAAAATCCAAAATTAAAATGCTGCATCCGAAAATCTTAAATAAAGAAAAAGCCGCGCTCGTCATAGTTGATTTTCAAGAAGCGTTTCGTTCGCCAATCAACGATTTCGCTCAAATCGCCTCGCGCATCTCGATTGCCGTGCGCGGTTTTCAAATTTTGAATTTGCCGATTATCATTACCGAACAATATCCGAAAGGTTTGGGCAAAACGGCGGAAGAAATTCTCTTTTCGCTACCGCCCGAATTTGAATTCGTCGAAAAATCAGCGTTTAGTTCGTGCGGCGCGAGCTTGTTTATGGAAAAACTTCGAGCCGCAAACGCAACTCAAATCGTTTTATGCGGATTGGAAACACACGTTTGCGTTAATCAAACCGCCCACGATTTAATGAACGAAACATTTGAAGTTCATATTTTAACCGATTGCGTCAGTTCACGCTTTACGCACGATAAGGAAATTGCGTTGCGGAAAATGCAAATGAACGGCGTTGTGCCGTCCACAGTTGAGATGGCACTATTCGAGTTGATGCGCGATGCAAAACACGAGCAGTTTAAGGAAATTCAAAATCTAATTAAATAGTTCTCATAACCTTTTACAAATTGCGGACGGTAGTTTTTAGTTTAAGTTTTATGTAAAACTTTCCACTCTTTGACGCTTTCCGATCGAAGATTTACCATTAAACTTTCGCCAACATTATGGAAATTCTTTCTTCTCTAAATCCGCAACAACGAAAAGCCGTCGAGCAAACCGAAGGTGCATTGCTTGTTTTAGCAGGTGCGGGTTCAGGCAAAACGCGTGTAATTACGCTTCGCATCGCTTATTTGATTGCCGAAAAAAATGTACCGCCGTATAACATTTTAGCCGTTACTTTCACCAATAAAGCGGCGGGCGAGATGCGCGAGCGCGTCAAGACTCTTCTGCAAGGTCAAAACTTACAATCCGCCCCGCTTATCTCGACTTTTCACAGTCTATGTGTTCGCATCCTTCGTCAAGACATCGAACATTTGCAGGAAGGTTATACAAAATCTTTTACGATTTACGACACGAGCGATTCGCAGAAAGTTATTAAAGCTTGTATTAAAGACCTCGGTATGGATGAAAAGCAACTTTCGCCCAGAGTTGTGCAGAGCGCGATAAGTTCATCGAAAAATCAAGGCGAAGATTTTGAAATGTATGCGTCGAAAGTTGAATATACCGACGAAAGGCATGCCGCAATAGCTCGAGCTTTTAAAATGTATGAAGAGCGATTGAATAATGCCAACGCGCTCGACTTTGACGATTTGCTGATTAAAACCGTGCGGCTTCTGCGGGCCTCAAATGAAGTCCGCGAAAAATATAACAATAAATTCAAATATATTTTGGTTGACGAATATCAGGACACAAATCCTCTGCAACTCGCCTTGATAACTTTTTTAACCGAGAAACAACAGAATATCTGTGTCGTCGGCGATGACGCGCAATCTATCTACGGCTTTCGTCAAGCCGATATACGCAATATTCTAGAGTTTGAACAGCACTATCCGAATGCAAACGTGATTCTGCTCGAACAGAATTACCGCTCGACGCAAACGATTCTCGATGTCGCCGACGCAATTATTAAAAACAATCAAAATCGCAAAGACAAAAAACTCTGGACGAACAACGATACGGGCGAGAAAATATTTTACTATCAGGCATTTGACGCGGACAACGAGGGCAGATTTGTCGCTTCGAAAATCGAAGAACATTTGCGGAACAATCCGAAAGACAAAATCGCTATTCTCTACCGAACGAACGCACAGTCACGTGTTTTTGAAGAATCACTTCGGCGTCTGCGAATCGAATACAACATTGTCGGCGGATTTTCATTCTACGAACGCGCTGAAGTCAAAGACGTTATCGCCTATCTCAAGCTCGCGCTCAATCCGTTTGACGACATCGCGCTTCTTCGAGTTATCAACACGCCGCCGCGCGGTTTAGGCAAAACTTCCCTTGATGAATTAGCATTTCGCGCCAAAGATTTCGGCACTTCTTTATGGGAAACGCTTGCGGTCATCACCGACGAAAAATACGAACAGCCCCGTAATCTCACGCCACGCGCTTTAGAAGCGTTGCGCGGTTTTAAAAAGATAATCGAAAAACTTTCTGCTCAAGTCAGCGAAGCGGCGCAAACCGACCGCGTGGTTTCAGAAGTAGTTATCGCCGCGATTGAAGATACGGGCTATTCAAAAATGCTGCGCGAGGAAAATTCAGACGAATCGGAAGCGCGGTTAGAGAATTTGCAGGAACTGGTCAACGCGGCGGTTGATTATGACAAGCAGGAAGCGGACGGACTTCGAGATTTTATTGACCATTCAGCGTTATCGAGCGACACCGATAAATACGACCGCAACGCTTCCGTAACAATGATGACCGTTCACGCAGCGAAAGGTTTGGAGTTTCCGATAGTGTTTCTCGTCGGACTCGAAGACGGCGTTTTTCCGCACGCGCGAAGCATTAACGATGCAAAAGAACTTGAAGAAGAAAGGCGTTTGGCTTACGTTGCAATAACTCGCGCCGAAAAGATTTTGTATGTTACACACGCAATGCGCCGCCGCGTCTACGGCGAAGAAATGGCAGCTGAACCTTCGCAATTTTTGAATGAAATGCCGTTGGAGATGATTCACGATTTATCGCGCGGTTCTTCCTGGCTCTCGTTTGCGAAAAGTTCTTCGGTAAAAAACAACAAACACGCGGCAAAAGTTTTAAGAGGTGAAGCGGAAACAGAAAAACCACGCTCTACATACGCCGGCAAAACATACAACAGTACGGACGCGATTGCCGAGTTTTTCAAGATGAAAAAAAGCAGTCAGGAGTCAGAGGTCAGTGGTCAGGAAGCAAACTCTAAGCCCTTGTCAGGTTTTGAAAAATTGAAAGCTGCCGGCTCAGACCAATCCAAAATCCAAAATCCAAAATCCAAAATCGAAGTCGGTCTGGTTCCCGGCTCGCACGTTCGGCACGCTAAATATGGCAAAGGTTTGGTTTTGCGACGTGAAGGGACGGGCGATAATGTTAAATTAACGATTAGCTTTCCCGGCTTCGGACAGAAAAAATTAATTGAAAAGTTTGCCAATTTGGAACAGGCTTAATTAAAGATGCGATGGAAATAAAGCAATTTGATTGGAGCGAGAAAAGTGCTTTACTTTCGTTTTTGAATATTGCCTATCCAGACAATCCGCGCCATAGTAATGCCGAGTTTTGGGAATGGCATTTTCCGAAAAATCCTTTTGCCGAAACGGATAATCTACCAATTTGGATTGTTAAAGATGTGACGGAAATTGTCGGTCACCTCGGTGCGATTCCTATTAAATTGAAAATTGGCGACGAGCAGAAAAAGGCAATTTGGATTCTTGATTTAGTCGTTCGACCTGATTACAGGCGGAAAGGTTTGGGGAAAAAGCTCGTCAATGCTGCCGAAGAATTTTGTCCGCTCGGTTTAGGAATGAACACTGCCGAACAACATTCAACTTCCTTGCTCGAAAGTTTGGGCTGGAAAAAGATTTGTAATGTTCCGCGCTATAACAAATCGCTTTTTCCGGGCGAGGCTTTACGCGAAATTTCTAAAGTCAAACCTCTTCGGCAATTCGCTAATTTTTGTTTCGCTCCGCTGCGTCCTAAATTCATTAAGGATTTTTTCAAAAAAAACAAAAATTTAAGATTTGTCAAAAAGTTCGATTCGTCTTTCGATAATTTATGGCGCGAATCTTCAACGCAATGGACGTGCGCGGCAGCACGTGAAGCGGAAACTTTAAAGTGGCAGTTCGGCGACCAACCGAAAAAGAAATTCGACGTTTTAGGATTTTATGAGGATGAAAAACTTTTAGGCTACGTGGTTCTTTATTTTCGCCGAAGAGAATTTGCCGGAGCGTTGGCTAAAGCTGCAATTACAGATTTTTGTTATCATCCGTCCAAACCGTCTGAAACGATTGATGCGCTTCTACACGGTGCATTGCAACTTGCACTCGAACATCGTGCCGGTGCTTTGGTAATCGACATGCTTGATTCTCTGATTGAGCAAAGATTGCGTTTTTTTGGATTTAACAGAGTGAAAAATCCGCTTCAATTGTTAGTTAAATCAAAGGAATATCAAACGACTCTTTACGACCCGAAAAATTGGTTTATCACGCGCGGCGATTCTGATACAAGCATTTTCGAGCATCCGAATCTGTAATAAAATATCTATCAATGCAAATTCCTGTCCTTGCCTATCATAAAATTGACCAGCCGACCTCTGATATAAAGTTGCGCGGCGCGTTCACCTCGCCAAAAAATTTTACCAAGCAGATGCTTTATCTAAAAAAGCAAAATTTCGTTTTCTACACGGCTTCCGAGTTGATTGATTTCTACAGGGAAAACGGCGCGTTTCCCGCTAAAGCGATAACGGTTACGTTCGACGACGGTTGGAAAGATAATTATACAAATGCCTTTCCGATTTTACGCGATTTGCAAATCAAAGCGACGATTTTTCTCGTTCCGTCCTGTATCGGTCAAACGACAGCCAAAATTGTCGGCGACGGCGAAAGCAAACGCGAACATCTGGCATTAATGGACATTCGAGTAATGTCTGATTACGGCATCGAATTTGGTTCGCATACTTTGAATCATAAATTGCTACATCAAATTTCACCGTCGGAAATCGAGTTTGAAGTATCCGAATCAAAAAAAGAAATCGAAAATCTGCTTCAAAAATCTTGCCGAGTATTTGCTTATCCAGCTGGTTTTTTTACCGAAACTGCTCAAGCGGCGGTCAAAGATGCCGGCTATATCGCCGCGTTTTCAACCGTTTACGGCGAGAATGAGACAGTCAATCTTTACGCTTTGAACCGCGTCGAAATTTTGCGCCGCAATCGTTTTCTTTTTCAATTTGCGCGGACGATAAAGCCGCTTCAAACTAAAAATGTTTAATTGAGAAGTTGGCAATTTTGTAAAATGAGTAGAGAATACTTAACAACAAATTATCGAGTGAAAAATATGAAAAATAAATTCGTTTTGTTATTCGCATTCACGGTTTTGCTACTGTCCGCTTTGAGTTGCAGTTTTTACAATCCGCTGGAAAGCCGCTCTGATCCGCCGAAAAATAAAAATTCTCAAACTGCGAAATCTGATGATGAGTCTCTGTCGGATAAAGCAATAGATTCAACCGTCGGCGAAGAGAAAATCGGCGTTCCCGAATGCGATGAAATTATTGATTTTTTCGCTGACCAATCTAAATCCGAAGACGATAATTTTGTTACCAAAGCCGCTCGTCAATATGCTTTGAATAAAGTTCGTGAAAGTTTTAAGCAGAGCATTGAGAAAAACAAAGGCGACACAGCTAAAATGGCAAAGGAATGTCGGAAATTCAAAACGCAACTGGATAAATTTAAAGCCGAAGATGACCACAAAAAGCAATAATAAAACCGAAAGCAAAATTAATATTTTCAACCAATTAAACTTTGATAAAAATTCGCTTTCTGTATAACAGCCACATCAAACAAAGCCACAATAGAATAAAGCTGACGGCAAACATCAGCGAAGCATTGATGGGCGATGCAAGCGGCAAAAACACCGAATCGAAGATCCATTTTTGTAAAGAAATTTCCTTTCCTTCCGCGCTCGTTACTTTTATTAAACCTAACAGTCGCGCCATTAGACCTGAAAATACAAACAAGGCGAGCGCGTTCACGCCGAAAATGACAAAAGGTTTCGCCCAACGCCGATAGCCTTTAATATCAATCAGCCAATAACAAAATCCGAGAAAACACAATGCCAAACCCGCCGTATAGACTACGTAAGAACTTGTCCAGAGCGATTTGTTAATCGGAAACCAGAAATTCCAGATCCAACCGATTGCCGTCAGCATTACGCCGAAAAAAAACATCGCCGCCACTTTTTCCGTGTCGTTCTTTCCGCGCCGCAACCAATGTCCGCACAAGACGCCGGCTAAGGTTGTGGCAATTGCGGGAAGTGTCGAAAGAATTCCTTCGGGGTCGAAAACTTTTGAAGATTTCCAGATATGATTTTCGGTTAAAATTTGGCGGTCGATGTATGCTGCGAGATTGCAAGTTTTGTCATTGAAGGTAGTTATTTCGCAACTCGGGACGTTTATCAAGGTCATTAACGCCCAATAAACCAGCAGAAGCGCGACTGCGATAATTGCCTGTTGCTTCCAATTCGTGCGGACGAAAATCAGAGATGCAATCAAATAACAAATTGCGATTCGCTGCAAAACGCCCATTATACGAACAGTCGAAACGTCGAGCCATTCATTGCGCGTAAAATTATAAAATGGAAATGTCGCTAAAAATAAACCGAGCGCGAAAATAATTAAAGCGCGGCGGAAAATTTTCAGATAAATATCCTTGTTAATTCCGGCTTCTTCGACCCGTTTGCCGAGTGCCAGCGTAATTGCAATGCCCACAATAAACAAAAAGAACGGAAAAACAAAATCCGTCGGTGTCGCGCCGTGCCATTCGGCGTGGGCGAGCGGCGAATAAATCTGGCTCCACGTTCCCGGATTGTTGACCAAAACCATTCCCGCGATGGTCATTCCGCGAAATACGTCCAACGACAATAAGCGATTTTGCCCGGCATTTTCAGACATTTCTACATATTCCTTGCAAGTATTTTTCTCTTTCTGTGTTTTATTGTAACTACCAATTGTTTCTTTCCCGCAACTTCGTAATGTGCGCCGTATGATGGCGGCTATGCCATGCATAAAGCCCAAGCATTTTGTTCAAAGTCCATTCGCCCGATTCGGGATGATTTAATTTTTTTTGGAAATCTTCGTCGGTCATTTCATTCAAAAGGTATGCCCAGCGAGCGTGCAAGCCTTCAATAATTTTCAGCGAATGCTCAATCGGCAAATCGCTGTCTTCCAATTCAGCCCAACGGTCTTCGAAATACGGACGAATCGTTGGCATATCTTCGGTCAGCGCAAGTTTGAACCGAACGAATGAATTTAAATGACTGTCCGCAATATGATGAACCGTCTGCCGCACCGTCCAACCTTCAGGACGATACGGCGTGTCGAGTTGTTCATCATTTAGATTTTCAACCGCAGCTTTTACCTTTTTTGGCAAATTCGCTATTTCGTTGATATATTCTTGTTTTAGCGCGGCAGTGATTTCTAAGTTTTTATCGAACTTCCCTATTGGATAACTCAAATCTTCCATCATAATAGACATTATTGGAAATAATATATTTCTTCAAAGTTCGTTAAATCAATTGTTTGAAGTGGCTGGCGGAAGGTTACTCGCAAATTGTGTAACCCACACGCGATTTCCATCACCACATCTGAAATCTTC
>MWYZ01000037.1 GCA_002050365.1 Acidobacteria bacterium 28-1 | reverse complement strand
CCTTTCGGATTTTCGCTTGATTTGAGAATTTCAATCATCTCCGCATTCATCAAAATTTTTGCCGAAGCGAGGCAAGAAGGAACGCAAAGCGAAATGGTTGGCGTATATTTTGGTTGGCTGTGAAGAAAATTTGAGTGCCAAAAAAGTGAAAGAAAAGTATCGGAGAAGGTTTGCAATTGAAGCCAGTTACCGTTGTGCCAGAAAAGTGCGCGGATGGACGACGAGTTCAAACGCGGCATATCGGTTTATTTTAATTGGAATGAGTTTTTTGTTGACCAATATCTGGCAAGAATTATAAGAACAATGGACGAGAAAAAGACAAGTCGGGAGAAGAAGTTGGAAATGGAAAGAATTTCGGCTAAAACGATTTGTGAATTTTCTGAGAAAAGCCATCGAAAACTTGTACGGTTTGGTCAGCAAAATAGAAATGCTGAACTGAAATTAACCAAATTTGGAACTACTGAGCCTTTCAAAGTCAACGAAATTTTAGCGACGGCGCGGCGGGCGCTTGAACAAAATTTCGAAAAAGACACAATTCAATTAAAACATTTCACATCGGGCGCAATGGTTGGAAGTTCGCCGAAGATGATTGAACTTTACAAGGAAATCGCCCGCGTTGCACCGACTCGTTCAACCGTTTTAATTTTGGGCGAATCGGGAACGGGAAAGGAACTCGTGGCGCGAGCGATTCATCAAAATTCTCCTCGCGCAGACGCTTCATTCGTCGCCGTCAATTGTGGTGCTTTGTCTGAATCATTACTTGAAGCGGAACTTTTCGGACATACGAAAGGCTCATTTACCGGTGCCAATGCCGACCGTCGCGGACTTTGGGAAGAAGCCGACGGCGGAACTTTATTTCTTGACGAAATCGGCGAAACCAGCCCGGCGATGCAGGTCAAATTGCTTCGCGCACTTCAGGAAGGCGAAATCAGGCGCGTCGGCTCGACCGGCAATCGCCGGGTTGATGCCAGAATAATTGCCGCCACAAATCAAAATCTGGAAGCGGAAGTCAAAACGGGAAACTTTCGTGAAGATTTGTTTTACCGCCTGAGTGTCATCGCTTTGTGCGTTCCGCCGCTTCGTGAACGTCCGACGGATATTCCCGTGTTAGTCGAAAAATTTCTCCATCGAGCGCAGGAAAATACGGGCAAGGAAAATTTGCGTTTCTCCGCCGACGCTTTGAAAATTCTCTCGGTTTATGAATGGAAAGGCAATGTCCGCGAACTCGAAGCGGCAGTCGAATATGCTCCGCTCCGCGCGCGCGGCAGTGAAATTTTAGCGGAGGATTTGCCCGTTAAATTACTGTCCGATGAATTTAAACAAGCCGCGTCGCGGTTTAATTTATCGCAGCTTTACGCCGATTTGCCGAGCCTCGATGAATTGGAAAAAAGGTATTTGATTTACGTTCTGAAAAAATCCGGTGGTAATCGCACGAAGGCGGCGGAAATTCTCGGCGTTGACCGCCGAACGCTGTATCGGATGGCGGTGAGATTCAAAATTGAATTGGAATAATTTATTTTGAATTGTGTGATTGAAAATTAACCGTCCGCATAGAATTATTATTAGAATTTACCGTCGGCGCGTGCGTCGTAATCGTTTCCGTTGTCGGACGGGCGACAAACGAAGCCAATCCGTAATATAAAAGTGATACTAAACCGATAACCAGAATCAGCCACAAAACAATTCGGTCTATTTTATCCAAATTATATTTCATCGCTTTTCCAAAAAACAGGGCGTAACTTTTCGCCCATCAAGTTACGCCCTGTTTTTGAGGTGAGAAGCATCTCTCACTTTTGCCCGCTTGAAAATTTTTACTTTAGTCTTTTGCTGCTAAAACCATTTGCCGTTCCTCATTATTTCGGGTTAGGCGTATCGATGGTACTTTTCATCTTACTGGACATCTTTTTCGTCCTCTTTGATTTTTTATGGTGTTTTTTCGGCTTTTTGGTTGCCACTAACTTATTCGTTTTTTTATTAGTAACCGATGAGCTTTTTTTTGCGGTTGGCGTTTGGGGCGAGGCGAAAGCCGAACCGGCAATTACCAAACTCAAAATTAAAGCGGTTAAAATTCCTAATTTATGTTTCATATTTTTTGACTCCTATTTTAATCTTTGAAATTTGTGTCGGACGAAAGAAAAATTATATCTTCAACTTCCTTGTTCCCTTTTTTCAAATTTTACTCTCGTCCACGTTCTTCTGTTTCGCAACCATCGTGCCAAATCCCACATTCTGCTTAAACATATAAAAAACAATGATTTAGGGATTACTAAAGATTAAATGAGAACCATTTAAGTTGTGACGTTTTTGTTTGAATAAACAAATTTGCCACACATTTTCACTGAATCTGATTTTGGAAATATTTTTCTAGTGTGAAGAAGTTGTAAGTGTTTTCGATAATCTTCAGACAATTATTTTTCCGATATATCGCACCAAATAGTTAAACCACGCCAAACTCCGAACGGCTCGTAAAATCGTTCGATTTCCTTGTCCGCGCAAATTTCGCCGCCGTTGTGTTTTTTGTAAAATTGCGCCCGTAGCCACGAATCGAGCGCGAGTCCGTCATAGCGTCCGACGAGTTTCAATAGATTTTCCGCCGCATAATCGCCCACGCCCTTGATTTGTTTCATTTCCTTTTTAAGTTCCGCCGACGGCAAATCTGACGCGAGCCAAGTCTCGGGGTTGATTTTGCCGCTTGCCACTGCTTCCGCGAGTTCCGCAAAATAAGGCGCACGGTAACCGGCGCGAATTTCGTCTTTATAAAATTCTGCCGAAACGCTTGCCATTCGCTCGGCGGTTGGAAAAGCGCGTTTGCCGTTTTCTGCAGGTTCACCGAGTTTTTCAACCAGATTCGCAACCATTTTCTTAGTTAACGCCCAAGAACAATTCGTCGTGCAGACTGTTTTGATTAAATCTTCAAATACGGTCGGCGAACGAAGGAGTCTGCCCGCATTATCTTTGGCAATCCAAGCCAAAGATTTCTCAACTTTAACAATTTTATAGAAATTGCGTAAATCATCGTCGAGACGTAATATGTGCCGCACGTCGCGCAGAATTATTTCTTCCGTTTTTGAGTTTATTTTGCCGTCCGCAATTTCAATTTTGAGTTTTCCTTCCGCTTCGCTAATTTGCGCCGCCGTCGGATTTTTCAAATATGGATTGGCGAAGACATAACTTAACCGCCAATTTTCCTTGTCAATTTCAAACGGCAGAAGCTGACTCCAACCGTGGCTGCAGACGGTTTGCCAAAAACTGAAATTTTTCGGCGCGTCGAGGAAAAGATTAATCGGCATAATTTTTTTAATTTCTTCGGCTAAACACAATTTGTATTCGTCTAACTTAACTAAGAATCAATTTTTATTTGAAACTATAGGAAAAACAAAGCCTTAAAATAGCATCAGAAAATTTAGAAAAAAAGGGCAATCGTAATTTCTACTAAATGTAGAAATTTCAACGAGAGACATCGAAAGCATTTGTATTTTTTTGCGGCATAGTCTATAAACGAATATGCACAATAATAGTTAACGGCGATTATCCTACCTATCGTTAAAATTGATTTCAAACATTTAGACCTAATTCTAGCAAAGGAAGTTTTTGGAGGAAAGCGTATGATGAACAGAAATTCGCGCCTGTGGTGGCAGATTTTAAGCGCAAGTTTTGTAATTTTTCTGTTGTCGTTTGTCGCGATGGCGGAAACCGACCCTAACCCTGATTCGCCGACACCGGTTTTAATAAGTGAATCAAAAGATTCGTTAAGGGCTTTGGCGACATCTCCCGATCGGCTCGGACGGACGAATTTATCAAGTTTAAAGAGTCGTGCATTTATGCCGAATTCAAGAGTCGTCCTTTACGCGACGAATTTTGAATTTTTGGCGGACGAAGGCGCGAATTCCGTTCGTCTTTACGTCGAAGACGCAAAAGGTAGAAAATATCGCTTTCCGGTTTTGGACGTGTCGCCGCTTAGAGGACAACAATGGGTTTATGCGCTGACTGTGGAACTGCGCGATGAACTCGGTTTTTGGGAGCAGCCCGAAGCTAACGGCGACGTCTTAGTCGGAATAACGTGGCGCGGCTTGGCGAGTAATCGCGTGCGATTGGCATTCGGCAAAACAGGCGGCAATATAAAAGATGATGAAGGAGCAGTTCCCACACCTTTCCCGACTTCGCCGATAAATAATCCTGGCAGCGGTCAGCAACCTGATACCGTCGGCTATCTTTATTCCGGTGACCGAGTTAGATTTTTGGAGCAAGCGACCTTTGGTCCCACGCCGGCTTTAGACGAAAGAATTCGCCGCATCGGTTTGCGAACGTGGCTCGCCGAACAATTCGACGCGCCGTATCCGACCAATCCTTATCCGAACATCCCGTTGATGCCGACCAATATTTCCGATGAATGTCGGGCAACAACAAATTGTGCGCGCGACCATTACACACAGTATCCGCTCCAAAATTGGTTTTTCAAAGAAGCCTTTTACGGCGACGCACAACTCAAACATCGTGTCGCTTGGTCGTTGAGTCAATTATGGGTAGTTTCCGGCGTGGACACTCAACAATCGAGTCATATGATTGCTTATCATCAACTTTTGAGCAAAAACGCTTTCGGTAATTATCGGACATTGATGAACGATATAACGCTCAATCCGGGAATGGGCAATTACCTTGATATGGTGCGCAGCACCAAAAACAATCCGAATGAAAACTACGCCCGCGAGATTTTGCAGCTTTTCAGCGTCGGTTTGTTTATGCTCAATCAAGACGGCACTCTGCAGCGCGACGCAAGTAACAATCCGATTCCGACTTACGACCAGGATACAGTCAATAATTTTACAAAAGTCTTTACCGGTTGGACTACTTGCGAAGTAACCGCTTTGTGTCCGAATCGGACTCAGGGAGCGCCGAATTACAAAGACCCGATGATTCTTAATCAAAACAATCATGATGTGACGGCAAAAACTTTGCTTGATTATCCGAACGCGGTTAATAAAAACATCGCGGCTGGTTTGAACGGTAATACGGAAATGCAAATGGCTTTGGATAATATCTTTTACCATCCGAATGTCGCGCCGTTTGTCAGTCGTATTTTAATTCAGCATCACGTAACCAGCGACCCGACACCGGCTTACGTTGGACGCATCTCGGCGGTATTTAATAATAACGGAAGCGGCGTGCGCGGTGATTTGAAAGCGGTGGTCAAAGCCATCCTGCTCGACCCGGAAGCCCGCGGCAATGCGAAAACCGATCCGAACTATGGCAAACTCCGCGAACCTGTCCAATTAGCGACCAATGTTTATCGTCATTTCGGAGTCAAATCGGCTGACCTGACGACGCAAAGCGACGGTTATGTGTGGCAGATAATCGCGCCGCTGGGACAAAATGCGTTTTATTCGCCGACGGTATTCAATTACTATCCGCCAGATTACGTTGTTCCCGGACCTGGATTAAACGGACCGGAATTCGCCATTCTGACGACCGGCACGGCTATCGGTCGCGCCAACTTTATGAACACGATAATTTTTAATCGCGTTAATGTCGGTGCGTATACGTTGACCGGCACGGCAATCAATCTGGCGGAAATGCAGGCGTTGGCGGCGGCTGATACGACGAGCAATCAACTGCTCGACACGCTCAATGTAAAAATGATGCACGGCACAATGACGGCGCAAAACAAGGCGACGATTATGACGGCGGTGAACGCGGTTGCGGCAACCGACTCGTTGACTCGCGCGCGAACGGCAATTTATTTAATAGCGACATCGTCGCAATACCAAGTGCAGAGGTGAAAATTATGAAACAAAACAGACGAGAATTTATAACGAAATCAACTTGCGCCTTGGGTATGGCGACGCTTGCCACGCAAGTCGAACACTTCGGACTGATGACGGCTTTGGCGCAAAAAACCGACGACGCGCAAACCGACGCGCCGAGCGATTACCGCGCTTTAGTCTGCCTTTTTATGGCGGGCGGAAACGACGGCAACAACACCATTATTCCGAATCACTCGGACGCGAACTTGAGCAATTACACGACCTATTTTAACGCGCGGAATGCGGCTGGTTTGGCAATCCCCCAAAGCTCGCTTCTGCCGATTAGCGTTCCGAAAATGGGCGGTTTGACTTACGGCTTGAATCCGGCTTTGGGACCGATGACGCAAAACGGAAACACGATCGTCAATAACGGCATCCACGAGCTTTGGGCGCAAGGCAAAATGGCGGTTGTCGCCAACGCTGGAACACTGGTTGCGCCGCTAACCAGAGCGCAATACCAAAACCGTTCGGTTGCCAGACCGTTCCAACTTTTTTCGCATTCCGACCAAGTTTCGCAGTATCAAGGCGGACGCGCCGACCAGCAGACTTTTACTGGTTGGGGTGGCAGAATATCCGACTTGAGAACCGCTCCCGACAATCCGAACGGTTTAGTTCCGATGATTACTTCAATTAACGGAGCGCAACTGTTCACCGCTGGACAAACCACTCTGCCGCTTGCAATTGCCAATTCGCTAACTCCTTTAAATCAAGTTCTCAATCCGCAGCTTACCGGAGTGGGAACGACGACGCGGTTGGCGGCGTTTAACGAACTGCGAACGCAGGATTTAAGCTCGAATTATATTAAGGCGGCGAGTAATATCACCGACCAAGCAATGCAGGCAAATTCGGCGTTAGGCAACAATCCCATGGAAGTAACCGTCGCGTTTCCAAATACGGGTCTCGGCTATCAACTGAAACAAGTCGCGCGGCTTATCAAAAAACGCACGGATTTGACAGTCAATCGGCAGGTTTTTTATGTGCAGATTGGAAGTTTCGACACGCACAACGGACAGCTTGCCGGACAGGGTAACTTGCTTACGCAATTCAGCCAAGCGGTGCGTTCTTTTTATAACGAAATGGTTACGCAAGGCATCTCTGATAAAGTAACTTTGTTCACGATGTCTGATTTTTCGCGCACCTTAAATCCGGCTGGAGTCGGCGCAAGTGCGGGAAGCGATCACGCTTGGGCAAATCATCTGTTTGTCCTCGGCGGTTCGGTTTTGGGCGGTGATTTCTATGGAACGAATACTTCTAACGGAACGCCTTACCCGAATCTGACGATGAACGGACCGGACGATGCCGACAGCGGCACTACTGCTCGCGGACGCTGGATTCCAACCACTTCGGTCGAGCAATACGCGGCGACGCTCGCCCGTTGGTATGGTTTGCCGGAAACAAATATGTCGAGCGTGTTTCCCAATTACAACAACTTTATTTCAACCGGAACTAATCTCGGTTTTATGCAGCCGTAGAAACAAGTTAGAAATTGAAATTAAAAAGGCGAGAAGTTTTACTACCTCTCGCCTTTTTCTTTACTGTTTCAATAATTATTCTTGAACTACATTCAAGATTCTTAAAATTTCATCGCCATATTTCTGCACCCGCTTTTCGCCCAAACCTTTAACCTGCAAAAGGTCTTCCTGAGTTTTGATTGACATTGTTGCCATCTGCATCAGCGAATCGTTATGAGCAATTAAATACGGCGGAACTCCGTCTCGACTCGCCCGCTCGTTGCGCCAAGTTCGCAAAGCGTTATAAAAATTTTCTTGTTCGGCGTTTAATTTAATCGGTTCGGGTGCAAAGTTCGCTGTAGCAGCAATTTCTTTTCTCGGTGCGATTGGTTTGGTCGGTTCGGAAATTAGCTCACCCATATTGCGAGATTGTTCAACCGTTTCTAATCTAAGCAGCTTTTCCGCCGACGAATTCATTTTATCTTCATACAAAACTAACATTGACCAGAATGGTTTTTCGTCACTAACGATTGCGGCGAAAACCTGATTCAAAGTTACATTTTCTAAAAACTTATTCAGATTCGTTTCATCGAAATCGTTTTCCGGATGAATTTTGAAAACTTTGCATTTCATTTTTGAGTTCTCAACCTTTCGAAACTACTTCAACCGCAATAAACTTTCGACCGATATGTCTTCATCTATTGTTTCCCAATAAATACCGATTCCGCCGCCAATCAAACGCCATTCTCGTCTTTCGTCGGGCGTGGCGTTTTGAAGGCGCGGAAACCAAACGAGCGGAACGGCAATCTCACGTCCGTCCGCTAAGACAACATTCAAGCTGTGATCTGTGCAGGCGACCTCGACGGCAAGCGGTTCAACTTCAACGGCTAAAGTAATCATTCCGTTTCTCCATTAAAAAACCTTGATTCTCTTCAACAGTTGATTCTCAAAACTGTCGGCATAATCTTGCCTTAAACTTCTTTATATTCCGAATCAACATCTTCACTCGACAACGCAACGCGGTAATTTTTCGATTGCTTCTGTTTGGTAATCAGCAAATCATCTTTTGTTTTCAAAAGGTCAGCGCGATTGTAAACGGAAAGTTCAAAATTGTAGCCGTGCGTAATGGCATCTTTCGGACAGGCTTCGACGCAGTAGCCGCAAAATATACAGCGCCCGTAATCAATATTATAAACACGCGCAAAGCGTTCGTCGCGCCCGATGCGTTCCTCGTAAGGTCGCGGGTCGGTTTCGGCTTCGATGTAAATGCAGTCTGACGGGCAAGCCGCCGCGCACAAGTAGCACGCCACGCATTTTTCCTTGCCCATTTCGTCAACGTGAAGCAGATGTTGTCCGCGATAGCGCGGCTGAACGGTAATCGGAACGTCCGGATATTGCACCGTCCAACTTTGTTTAGGCAGCTGCGAGATTGTCTCTTTCATTCCTAACAGAATCGCTTTGGTTGATTGAATTACATCGCTGATTAATGACATATTTTTGTAATAAGATCGAATTTTTTTAAATTATAGCCGAAAAAGTCCGCTTCAGTGCAAACGGAAGCGGACTTTTATTTGAATTTAGCCAAATATCAAAAGTTAAAATCTTCCGGCAAACGCGCCTAAAACTTGCAGAATAATAACCAAAATGCCGATAAGCGTTCCTATTCCGCCGGTTATCATTCCCGCCAGAGCCAAGCCGCGACCACCGAATTGTGCGGGATCTTGATCGGCTTTATTTTTCGCCATAAAACCCGTAATTAATCCTGCCGGTCCCGTAATAAACGAAAAACAGCAAATAATACTTAGAACACCGCAAACCAGCGAAACGATGGCTAAAGTTTGATTTTGACCGACACTCGCACCCGAAGGTTGAAAAGACTGGTTCGCTCCTAAATTTTGATTTTGCCATTCTGAAACAGGCGCGGGCGGCGGTGTCCATTCGGTCTGCTGCATCGGCGGATTAAATGGTTCGGCTTGTCCGAAAGACGGCGGCGATTGTCCAAACGGCGATTGGCTCGCGGATTCCGGCTGTCCTCCGAACATCGGTTCTGACTGCTGCATCGGCGGCTTCGGCTCATCAAAAGGCGGCGTGTAAGGCGATTGATAATCAGTCGGCATCGAATCTTGGAACGGCGATGGAATTGCTTTATTTTCCTGATTGCCATATGGTGATTTTTGGGAGAAATCATTCTGAAAAGGTTTTGAATCGAATTTCGGCGTGGCGTTTTCCTGAAAAGAACCCGAATCCCTCACGGCGGTCGCATCGTTCGGATTTGTTCCTGAAGACTTAGGCAAACTTGACTCTTGATCCAAATCACCAAAGCTCGATGGATTCGGAGAAGGCTCGATAAGCGGTGCGGAAGGATTAAACGGCGAAGGCGGCGGCAAATCGAATTTCGGCACATCTTCCGCTTCGCTCGATTTCAATTCATCTCGTGAAACGAGCATCGTTTTCATCTCGTCCGGTTCTTCCGGCAATTGCAAAACATCGTCTTCCTCTTTGGCAAATGTCGGCGGACTCGCCAACATCGTCTTAAACGGGTCAGCGGGCGGCGCGGGAATTTCAGATTGATTTGAAACTACCGTTTTATAAGGATCAGCGGCTGGCACATCGTCAACCAACACTGTGCCGTCGGTTTGGCAAAAACGCATTCCGTCGGCAAAAGTCTTATCGCAAGTCGGGCATCTTTTCATTTTTTCCGTCCTTCGTTAAAAAGTTGTCAGAGTTACAGATAGTTACAGAAGTTATCAGAGTTACAGAAAGTTTTTTATTCTTCAAATATCCGATAACTATCCGTAACTTCCGTAATTCTACAACTTCCTGTAACTATCCGTAACTCTGCAACTCTTATACATTGACTCTCAAACTAATTCAAGTTTACTAAAGAAATATGAAATCTCAATCGCAGCGTTTTCGTCCGAGTCCGAACCGTGAACGGCATTTTCGCCGATTGAACTGGCAAATTCCTTCCGCAAAGTTCCTTCCGCTGCTTCCGCCGGATTGGTCGCGCCCATTAAATCACGCCACGCTTTAACGGCGTTTTCTTTTTCCAATGCCAAAACGACGCACGGGTCGCTCGACATAAATTCCGTCAATTCTTCAAAAAAGCCTTTGCCCGCGTGAACGGCGTAAAAACCTTCGGCTTGTTTTTTTGATTGTTGAATCAACTTCATTCCACGAATTTTAAAACCTGAGTCTAAAATTTTTTGAATAATTGCCCCTTGTTTGCCAGCGCGAACTGCGTCGGGTTTGATAATTCCGAATGTTAATGTACTCATTATTTATTAATTTTTGTTTTTCCCTTTAGTTTTATTTTGCTCCTTTGGTAATTCTTCCAAAGGTCTTTGTAAAATTTTGTCTGATGTTATTGTTTTTATTTTTGCATCTATTGGCGTTGCGTTTAGACAATCAGCACCTGAATAATCGCAAGGCTCAGGATTAATTGAATCTAATGCAATATCAAGATTCATCTTCCCTTTATATGAAGGCACAAACTTAAAATCTTTTAAAACAAATTTTTCAAATCCCCGATTTTCCATATCAACAGTTATTTCATATTTTGCTGTCTTGAAGTTAGCAGACGCTTTCATACACGATTAATCCTAAAATTAAAACTAAAATCTGCAAAACTTTCATATTCACCTCATTTGAAACAATTCTTTTAGCTCTGATGTGATGCGCGTCGGCTTTGCGGTTTCGCGCTTATTTCAAATCAAGCGCACGAACTTTGACCAGCCGATGTCCGAGCATATCAACCGCTACCGGAATTTTTTCCAACACTACATAACCGACTAACGGTTCATATTCACCTTCTTCGTTCGTTTCCATATCCAAAAACAGAACCTCGTCGAAAACCTCGCGGAAGTTGGCAACCCTAATGCGAACCGGACCGTAAATTTCGGCTTGGCGAATTTCGCCCGTCGCGGTTTCTACCACAACATCTTCGAGTTTTTCCAATTCTCCGAGTTTTTCCTTCCAGGCAATCGGCAAAGTCATATAAGACGCGCCTGTATCAACCAGAGCGTCTATCGAAATCGTGTTTTCGGGCGCGGCAAAATTTGTAATTTTAACTTGTGTAACTATTCTTCCCATATTTAACTTTATCAAACAACTCTTTTAATTCTTCTGTGATGCGTGTCGGTTTCAATGTTTCCCGGTCAATCAAACACCAAACGCTTCTGGCATTGACCAACAAACTTTCGCCGCGCGTGATTTCCGTAAATCTTTCCCAACTAATTCGCGTCGGCTCGCAACCCAAGTCGTCGTTGTTATTTCTTCCGCATTGATTCGCCGCGCTCGCTCATAACGCCAAACGAAATCCGCTATTCGGATTGAAGCGTTTTCCTTTTCGACCAAAAAGCGTATCCGATAGTCGCCAAGCCGAAAATGATCTGTCCGACGACGGCATAATTTCTCAAATCTGTGTTCCGATACGCTTCACCGGCAATGAAATATTGAAGTCCGTTTCCAATAGGCAAAAAACCGGCAATCAACCAAAGTATGAAAAGCAAAGATTTATTTTTCATTTTGAAATATCCCTCAACTAGAAAATTTAAAGACTTTCCTGCACCGCTCGTCCAATATCGGCAGGCGATTCAACGACGCGAATTCCGGCTTCGGTCAACGCTTTCATTTTCTCGGCGGCAGTTCCCTTTCCGCCGGAAATAATCGCGCCCGCGTGTCCCATTCTACGTCCCGGCGGCGCGGTTTGTCCGGCGATGAATGCGACAATTGGTTTCGTCAGGTTGTCTTTTGCGTATTTGGCTGCGTCTTCTTCGGCAGTTCCGCCGATTTCGCCAATCATCACAATCGCGTCGGTTTCGTCGTCTTCTTGAAATAATCGAAGCGCGTCCGTGTGATTCGTGCCGATAATTGGGTCGCCGCCGATGCCGATGGCGGTTGATTGTCCCAAACCAAGCGCGGTTAATTGCCCGACGGCTTCATACGTTAATGTTCCCGAACGCGAGACAACGCCGATGCGTCCTTCTTTGTGAATATGTCCGGGCATAATGCCGATTTTGCATTTGCCGGGCGAGATAATTCCGGGACAATTTGGACCGATGAGGCGCGTATTTTTATCGCGCAAAAATTCTTTGACCGCGACCATATCGGTTACGGGAATGCCTTCGGTAATGCAAACGACGAGCGGCAAACCGGCATCGGCGGCTTCCATAATAGCGTCCGCCGCAAACGCCGGCGGAACGTAAATTATCGAAACATTTGCGTTTGTCTCCTTCACCGCATCAGCGACCGTGTTAAAAACCGGCACATTTTCGTGCGTCGTGCCGCCTTTCGCGGGCGTTACGCCGCCGACAATGCGCGTGCCGTATTCGATCATTTGCTGCGTGTGAAAAGTTCCTTCCTTTCCCGTGATGCCTTGCACAATTAGGCGCGTATCTTTATCAACTAAGATGCTCAAAACTGTTCTCCTATTGAAATTTGGGCTGGATAAAACAATGCAGAAGTATAACACGAGGCTCGATTGTTTTTGCAATTTCGGATTGTTTTTGCAATTTCGGATTTGACAACTTTTCATCGAAACATTCTTGTTAACATTTACGTTTGCAATATCGTCTAAGTATTTCAGACCGATTCATAATTCACAATTTTCTGAGCGGAACGCCAACATTTTGTCGGGACAAACAAAAGCATTGGAACGATGACGTTTCAAAGATTATGAGGCAAGTTTATACATTCTACGCAGACGCTTTTCGGATTGCTTTTCAATCAATCTTAGAACATAAACTGCGCGCGTTTCTGACTCTTCTCGGCGTAATTATCGGAGTCGCCTCGGTGGTCGTGGTCGGAGCATCAATCAGCGGTTTGAACTCTTACGTTTCCACGCAAATCTCGAAAGTTCTCGGCACGAACCATTTTATGATTGCGCGAATGGCTTTTTCGGGCCGGATGGCTGACGGGGAATTTGAGAAGGCGAACCGGCGCAATAAAAAAATCACTTGGGACGAATACGAATATCTCAAAGCCAATTGCCAAAACTGTTCGGAAGTCGGGGCGCAGATGTTTGCCGGCACCGACCTCAACGAAAACGGCGTGGAAATGCCTTCGGTGACGGTCAACGGTGTCACCGCGAATTTCGTTGAAATCGAAGACAAAACGATTATTGACGGGCGATTTTTTACGGCTGACGAAGTTGCGCGTTCGGCAAAAGTCTGTGTAATTGCCGATGATGTGCGGGAAAAATATTTCAGTGACAAATCCGCTGTCGGACAAACCCTTAAACTGCGCGGCTTGCCGCTCAAGATTGTCGGTGTCGAAGATAAACGCGGACAGCTTCCGGGCAGTTCTTTTAACCGCGCGATTTATATTCCCGTGACTCTGCACCTGCAACTTTACGGGCGCGGCGCGGACGGCATACAGATTCATGGCAAGGGGGCGAATCCCGAAGTATTTGAAAAGGCGATTGAGGAAGCACGGCTCGAATTACGTAACAAACGCGGCATTCTCGGCGGCAAGGAAGATACTTTCGGGTTAGTCAACACCAAAGAACTTGGCGGGCAAATTGACGAATTTACTAACAGCATCGCCGCCGTTGTCATTCCGATTACGCTGATTACGCTGATTGTCGGCGGTATCGTCGTGATGAATATTATGCTCGTCTCCGTCACCGAACGAACTTTTGAAATCGGTCTGCGGAAAGCTCTGGGCGCGACGCGCAAACAAATTTTGCTGCAATTCTTAATCGAATCGGCACTACTTTGCATTTCCGGCGGAATCATCGGACTTCTTGTGGCAGTCGGCGTTACTCAATTAATTACGCTGCTTGCCGGAATAACGATGAGCATTACGATTACTTACGTCATTTTAGCGGTGGCGGTCTCCAGCATTATCGGAATTTTAGCCGGACTTTATCCGGCGTTCAAAGCCGCGAAGCTCGACCCGATTGTGGCGCTGACGAAGAATTAGCGGAACGCCGTCATCTTGACGGCTCAAAGATTGCCAGCAAGATGCTGGCGTTCCATATTATTATGAAATTTTCAACTTCAATGCCGATGGAAGTTTTGCGAATGGCTTTCGACAGTATTCGCGCCAATAAATTTCGTTCGTTTCTGACGATTTTGGGAATTGTCGTCGGCGTTATGACGGCGATTGTCGTCGCTTCGATTCTGACCGGAATGCGGAACAGTATCGTCTCTATCGTTGAAGATTACGGCACGAACAATATCTACGCTTTCCATCTTTCGACGGGTTTTGGTCCGAGTGACCGTTCGGAACGCTCGCGCAAACCGCTGACCGAAGGCGACGCTGAGGCGATTTTAGCTCAAACGAGCGCGGTCGAAGATATTGCGCTGGTTGCGCCCGGCATCGGAAATTTCGGCGCGGAAAGTTTTGATGACAATATGCACTACGAAGGCAAGAACTATCGTTGGGCGCAGACTGACGGCGTTTCGCCAAATTACGATGAAATCTGTAATCTGACTTTACGCGAAGGCAGATTTATTACCGAAGCCGACAACCAGCAACGCCGCAATGTTTTGGTCATCGGCATCAACGCCGCCGACGCGCTCTTTCCCGGCGAGCAGATTGGCATCGTCGGTAAAGTCGTTCGAATGAACGGCACGACTTGGGAAATTATCGGCGTGCTTGAAAAACGAAAAGCCGGGTTTTTCGGTGAAAACGAAGAAGACCGAAAGATATTTTTGCCGCATCGAACGGCACGAAAAGTCGCGCCGCAACGCAATTATCTCTTGCATATTATCAAAGCCAAATCCGGCAGAATAAACGAAGCGCTGCTCGATGCTGAATCGGTTCTGCGCCAACGCCGCGGGGTAAAATATGGCGAAGACAACGATTTCGACATCAAAACTGCGAGCAAATTTATCGAACAGTTCGACGGCATCACGGCAATGGTCGGCTTAATTGCGATTGCGATTTCCAGTCTCGGTTTGCTCGTCGGCGGCATCGGCGTGATGAATATAATGCTCGTGTCCGTGACGGAAAGAACAAAGGAAATCGGCATCCGCAAAGCAATCGGCGCAACCAGAGGCGCAATCGTTCTGCAATTTCTGCTCGAAGCAATGACTTTAACTTTTTTCGGCGGAATCATCGGCGTAACTTTAGCCGTCGCCGTCAGCCAACTTGTAATGCTTTTCATTCCGAGCCTTCCCGCTTCGATTCCGATGTGGGCGGTCATCGCAGGTTTGACCGTTTCCGTCGGCGTCGGTTTAGTTTTCGGCGTTTTGCCCGCCCGCAAAGCCGCAAAATTAGATCCGATTGAATGTTTGAGATACGAGTAAGATTATTCTTCGTCAAAATCAACTTTGTCGTAAATATCTTCCATCAAAAGTTTGCAGTTAATCGAGCTTAAAACGATTTCGGCTTCCTCACCGATAAAATCATTTAGAGTCCAACCGCCGTCGGTTTGCTTTGTAAAGCGGGCAACGCGCTTTTTGTCCTGCCAAACCAAAACGTATTCTTTGAGAGAATCAATGGTTCGATAATGGTCGAACTTTGTTCCTTTATCGTAATCGGCAGTCGAAGGTGAAAGCACTTCGACTATCAAATCCGGATTTAATAAAGTATCTAAATAAGCGTCTTCGAGCAATTGGGGTTTCCCGCAAACCACAATCACATCAGGATAAGTGTAAAGACCTGTAACAGGAATATGCACGCGCAAATCAGATTGATAAGATTTACACGGGCGTTTTTTTAACTGCGTTCCCAAGCTGATATTAACGTTTGAAGATATATTTGCGTGTTCTTCACTTGTTCCAGCCATCAAGAAAATTTCGCCGTCGAAGTATTCGTGCCTTTCAAGCGAATCTCTTTCTATCGCCAGATATTCTTCGGGCGAGATGTATTTTTTCTTTGGCAGAGCCGTCATAACAATTTCAATCTACACTAAAAACTTGCTTCAATTCAACCTGCTTGACTGTATCGTTAGTATAAATGTAGGAATCAGAATGCAACTTAAATATTTTCGGCTACACCTTTTTTCCAAAAGGCATTCAGCATAATATAAATTTGTAAATGAGTATCATCATCGAAAAAAGCGGTATCCTTTCCACGATTCAAGATTTAGGCAGAACCGGCTTCCGTCGTTTTGGCATCAATCCGAACGGCGCGATGGATAAAACCGCCGTTCGTTTAATCAACATTTTGCTTGGTAACGACGAAACCGAAGCCGTTTTGGAAATGCACTTTCCCGCGCCTGGGATTTTGTTTGAAGAAGATATGATTGCCGCGCTCGGCGGCGCAGATTTCGGCGCGAAACTCGACGACAAACTAATCGAAAATTGGCGACCTTACTTTATCGAAAAGAATCAAACTCTAAATTTCACCAAAAAGGTTTTTGGTAATCGCGCGTATCTTTCAATCAAAGGCGGTTTCAAAATCGAAAAATGGTTGAGAAGCGCAAGCACGAATTTAACTGCTGAAATCGGCGGATTTGAAGGCAGAAGTTTGCAAAAAAACGACCGACTGATTTTTAATTCAAAATTCAAAATTCAAAATTCAAAATTTTTGTATAAAATTTCAAAAAATTTAACTCCTCATTACAGTTCCTTTCCGACCATTCGCGTGATTGTCGGCGCGCAGTATGAACAAATGACGGCTTTGAGCGAGCAAAACTTTTTGAAGCAAAACTTTACAGTTAGCAATGATTCAAACCGAATGGGTTTTCGTCTAAATGGTGAACCGCTTTATTTGCTTGATAAAATAGAATTAGTTTCTTCCGCCGTAGATTTCGGAACGATGCAGCTTTTACCCAGCGGACAATTGGTAATTTTAATGGCAGATCATCAAACATCAGGCGGTTATCCGCGCATCGCGCACGTTGTTTCAACCGATTTGCCGATTCTCGCGCAACTCGGTGCAAACGATAAAGTCGGTTTTGAAATTATTTCTTTAGAGGAAGCGGAAGGTTTATTATTACAAAATGAAATTGAGTTAAATTATTTGAGATTCGGAGTTAAAGAAAAACTGCGCGAACAATTGTAGGGGCAGGTCTTGTGCCTGCCCAATGAGCGGAGCGAAAATTTGTTTAATTAAAATCAACTTGAATTTGATTAAACACGGTTAGCGGCGTTCGCCGCTACGGGCAGGCATAAGACCTGCCCCTACAAACTGATGTTAAAGATTGACTTAAATTGCGATATGGGCGAAAGTTTCGGCGCGTGGACGATGGGACGCGATGCCGAATTAATGGATTATGTATCAAGCGTCAACATTGCTTGCGGTTTCCACGCGGGCGATGCGTCGGTTATTAGAAAAACGATTGAAACCGCGATTGTAAAAAACGTCGCTGTCGGTGCACATCCAAGCTTTCCGGATCTGCAAGGTTTTGGCAGACGCGAAATGAAAATGCCCGCGACGGAAGTTTTCGACATCGTGCTTTATCAAGTTGCCGCGCTCAAAGGGATGTGCGAAGCGTTCGGCGGAAAACTTCGCCACGTCAAACCGCACGGCGCACTTTATAATCAAGCCGCGAGAGATAAAAATTTAGCCGAAGCGATTGCTAAAGCCGTTAAAGCGATTGACGAAAATTTAGTTTTCTACGGATTAGCAAATAGTTTCTTGGTTTCCGAAGCCGAACGGATTGGATTAAAAACGGCGAGTGAAGTTTTTGCTGACCGAACTTATCAAGCCGATGGAACTTTAACCACTCGGAGTCAATCGAATGCTTTGATTGAAAGTGTTAAAAAATCTTGCGAACAAGTCTTGGAAATGATAACCGCGCAAACGGTTACAGCCGTAACGGGCGAAAGAGTCACTCTCCGCGCCGACACAGTTTGTATTCACGGCGACGGCGCAAATGCGCTTGAATTTGCGAGAGAAGTTAAACGGAGTTTGGAAGAAAATGGTATTTTGATTCATACAATCTAAGAAAAATTTTCCACAACGGAACGCCAGCATCTTGCTGGCAATGAACGCTGAGAGCGTTCAAAATTAAACTGTCAATCTGATATTTTCGATTGATTTTACGTCGCTTGGACGACGTTTGCCAGCAACATGCTGGCGTTCCATAATTAAATATAATTTTGTCCGAGTGCTTAAATACAAAATAAGAGACGATTTTGTCTTGTCTTTCCCGTAGATTTTCTTTTTGTTTTTCGTGAAAAATATATGAAAAAGTCTTCATTTTCATCGGTCATTTTAGGCGCGGCTTTCTTGATGGCGACCTCGGCAATCGGACCTGGATTTTTAACGCAAACTACCGTTTTCACTAAACAATTGCTTGCCAGTTTCGGCTTTGTAATTTTGCTTTCGGTCATTTTGGACGTATTCGCGCAGCTCAACATCTGGCGCGTGTTGACCGTCAGCGGCAAACGCGCTCAGGACGTGGCAAATGAAACTCTCGCGGGAAGTGGTTACGTTTTAGCCCTGCTGATTGTGCTTGGCGGTTTAGCATTTAATATCGGCAATGTTGCAGGTGCAGGACTTGGTTTAGAAGTTTTGTTCGGGTTGGATGTCAGAGTCGGCGCAGGTTTGAGCGCAGTTATCGCAATTGCAATTTTTTTATTTAAAGAATTCGGCAAAGCGTTGGACGTTTTTGTAAAAGTTCTCGGTTTTGTGATGCTCGTTCTGATAATTTATGTCGTTTTCGAGTCGCGCCCGCCGCTTGCCGAAGCCGCCTTTCGCACCGTTTATCCCGAAACAATTTCGCCCGTTGCCATTGTTACATTAGTCGGCGGAACAGTCGGCGGTTATATCACATTTGCGGGAGCGCACCGTTTGATTGACGCGGGAATTACGGGTGTAGATTCTTTAGGACAAGTAAATCGCGGCGCAACGACGGGAATTTTGCTGACGGCTTTAATTAGATTTCTTCTTTTTCTCGCGTCGCTCGGCGTAATCGCTCTTGGAATGACGGTTGACGACAAAAACCCGCCCGCGTCTGTGTTTCAAAATGCGGCGGGCATTGTCGGTTATAAAATTTTCGGTGTTGTAATGTGGGCGGCAGCGATAACTTCGGTCGTCGGCGCGGCTTACACTTCTGTTTCTTTTCTCAAAACATTTCACAAAAAGCTAGAGCGAAACGACAAGTATTTGACCATTGCTTTTATCACATTTTCGACGTTTGTTTTCTTATTTGTCGGTCAGCCGATTAAAGTTTTAATTTTGGCGGGAACAATCAACGGCTTTATTTTGCCGATTGGTTTAGCGTTGGTTTTGCTGGCTTCGCGGAAAACGAAAATCGTCGGTGATTATCGGCATCCGCTGTGGCTTCAAATCTCAGGCTGGGCGGTGGTTTTAGTAATGCTCGGTTTTAGCGTACAGACAGTTTTGAGTAATCTTGCCAAATAAAAACAGGTGTTAAATTAATATTTTGAAAATCAAAATTCAGCCGAAACTATTGTATGAACAATGTGCCTCGACAAATGCTTCGTTTAATTATCAACAAATACGGACACGATTTGTGTGGTGACAAAAGGCGTTGTGAAGGATTATTAAAGGATTTATGCGGCGAATATCGGCGTGAAATTAATGTTTTAACGAGCGCGTTGGAAGAGCGTGTTCCATTGGATTTGTTGGCATCCGGAAATTCGATGCCGCACGAACTACTTTTAGCAAAACTTACCAAACGTCTTGAAGATAATTTGGGTTTGACCGATGAAGCGTCCCGTTGGGCAGTTAATTCGTGGGCGTTGGCGCTTGGTATTTTAACTGAAGCTGAAATCCAAGAGAAAGAGTTAAAAGAGAAAAAACAAAATGACATTCCAACCACGTCGTCGCCAAAAACAACTGAGCCGCATATTGAGCAAAATAATAAAAACGTTTCTCGTAATAATCCGCCCCAATTTCCGCAGCGCACAACACAAACTCAGTCTAGACCGCCGTTGCCAAAGGTTTATCCGCCGGTTGCGAGAACGCCTGTCAATGTGCCGATGCCTTCACCAAAATCGTCGCCACAGAGAAGCGGTTCAAATGTTAATTTTCCGCAAGATCAGACACAGCCAGCCAATTCTCAGATAATGCCAACGCCGAAAAAGCGATTTCGCAAATTTTTCGGCTGTTTGTTCGTGCTTTTTTTGCTGATTACTTCGGCGTTGGTTTTAGTTTTCGGCGTGCCGTATGCAATCAATGTTATGCGAGAAACGCAACAGCAAAGCGAGCCGCCGCGCTTTCCTTCGCAATAATTTCGGATGATGAACGAGACATTTTTAAATTTTCGTTTATATCGAATTCATACACTTTTACGAGAACAAAGTTGCCGAAGCCTTTATTTTAGAGAGTTGGTTTTATGGCAAAGGTTTTGCATAAGCCGTAAAGTTAATTCAATATAAATTTTTATTAGAACGCTAATAACAATGTAAAAAGATAAAAAGGAGATAATTATGGAGATGAAAAGACCCGGAGGCGAACTTGCCTCGAGACCGCTGCATTTTATATGGATTGCCGACAGTTCCGGCTCAATGGGCGACGACGGAAAAATCCAATCGCTCAACACGGCGATTCGTGAAGCGATTCCGCATATGAAAAAAGTGGCGGAAGACAACCCGAACGCGCAGGTTTTAGTCCGCGCCGTTAAATTTTCAAACGGAGCGCAATGGCATATTTCACAGCCGACACCGGTTGCCGATTTCGCGTGGGCTGATTTGACCGCCGACGGTGAAACAGATATGGGAAAAGGTCTTGAGCTTGTCGCCGAACAATTAAAAATGCCGCCGATGAGCGACCGTGCTTTGCCGCCGGTTCTCGTGCTGGTTTCCGACGGTCAGCCGACCGACGATTTTGAAGGCGGACTCAAAGCATTAATGGAACAGCCCTGGGGAAAGAAAGCCGTTCGGATTGCAATTTCCATTGGACAAGATGCCGACCCGGAAGTTTTGCAAAAATTTATTGGAAATTCGGAACTAAAACCGCTTGCCGCGAACAGTCCTGAAGCACTCGTCAAGCATATCAAATGGGCTTCGACCGCCGTGTTAAAATCGGCTTCTTCGCCCGCCGCTACAGCTGACGTTCCAGCTGGAACAGATACGGCAAATGTGCCGATTCCGACCGTCGCCGCGCCGACGGTCGGAACGCCGAATGACGGAGCGCAAGCTGCAAATGCCGGAACGCCTAACGGAGCGGCACAAACCGCTGATGCCGACAACCAAAACACGGTTGACGACGTTTGGTAAAAGCCCTTTCAAAAATGGCTTTAAATTTTGAAGGTTCGGAGTTCCGGCTTTAGTCGGATTCTTATTCAACCGACAGTCTGCTAAAGCAGGAACTCCAAACTCTTCTTCGATTCTGCAGACAATTTTTAAGAAAAACCAATGACCACTAATCAAATCGAATGGCGCATTATCGGTGAAACCGTTCCCGGCGCGTCGCACATTCGCGCCGGAATTCCTAATCAAGACGCAATTTTGCAGGTGCGCGAATCCGGCAGAAGTTTACCTATTATTCTTTCCGTCGCCGACGGACACGGCAGCCCGAAATGTTTTCGCAGCGATTACGGCTCGCGCTTTGCCGTCAAAAAGAGTGCGCAAATCGTCGGCGAATTTCTCGACGAACGGCGCGGCAATTTCGATTTAACGGAAATCGAAAACAGAGGCAAAGATTATTTGCCGAAAGAATTCGTCAAAAAGTGGAGAAAGACGGTTGAATATCATCTGAAAAACAATCCGTTCACCGATGAAGAATTCAAAAAGCTCGAAGAAAAATCCGGCGCAAACGCCAGAAAACTAATTGAAGAAAATCCACTTTTGGCTTACGGCACGACTTCTCTAACGGTTGCCATGAAGGAAGATTTCGTTCTTTATTTACAGCTTGGTGACGGCGATATTTTGAATGTTTCAGAAACGGGCAAAGTTATGAAACCGCTGCCCGAAGACGCGCGTCTGCTCGCCAATGAAACGACTTCGATGTGTTTGCCGAAAGCGGAAAGCGATTTTCGTTTTTCCGTGCAGAAAATTTCCGGCGCACAAAGTCCCGCGCTGGTTTTGCTTTCGACCGACGGTTATCTCAATTCGTTTTCCGACGAAGTCGGATTTTTTCAAGCCGGAACGGACATTTTAAATATGCTTGCCGCAGAAAACGGTTTCGACGCGGTTAATGAAAATCTAAAAGCGTGGCTCGAAGAAGCGACGCAGATGGGCAGCGGCGACGATTGCACGGTCGGAATAATTTATCGTCCCGATGTGCTGAAAAAGCCTGATACAGCAGAAGGATCAGAAATTGCCGCCGAATCTTCGGTAAAATCTCAAACTGAAGAAGTAACTGCGGAAACACCAACAAGCCTTTTACCGGTAAGTACAGAAAACCCCGACGATGTAACGGTTACGATAACGATTAAAAAAGACAAAAATAAAATTTCCGCGCCGCCGACCGTAACGGTCAATAATTCCGCACAAGAATCCGCCAAATCTGCCGATAAAAATGCCGAAAAAGAAAGCGAATGAACAATTTGCCGCGACAAAAACTCGTTGAAATTGTTGCGAAACACGGCGTGTCCGTTGTCGAAAATCCGCGACGATGCGAAGGACTTCTGCGCGATTACTGCGGAAAATTTCGGCGTGAAGTTTCTGTGTTGACTATGGCACTCGAAGAGCGTGTCGCGTTCGATTTACTCGCCGCAAAAAATACGCCGCGCCAGGTTTTATTGAACCGATTAATGCAGCGTCTCTGCGACAATCTCGCTTTATCCGAAGCGGCGGCTCGTTGGGCGGTCAATTCGTGGGCGTTCGCGCTTGGAGTTGTTTCAAGCGACGAATTGAAAATTATCGAGCAGCAACCGGTCGGGCAAGCACAAACGGCGGCAACCGTTGTTCCAACAACGGCGAAAACCGCGACTCAAAATAAAGTTCAACCGAATAAAACTTCTCAAACGGCGAGTGTGGCTGCCGTTCAAAAAACCGTCATCGTTTCGGCGAACGGAAGCGGCGATTTCGCCCAGATTGGAGAAGCGTTACGAAATGTCGCGCCGAATACGCGCTTAATAATTCGCCCCGGTTTATATAATGAAAGCATTGTCATTGATAAAAATGTGGAAATCGTCGGCGACGGTGAACCCGAAGAAATTAAAATTGTCGCTACAAATTCAAGTTGTCTTCAAATGCAAAGCGAAAAAGCGATTGTGCGCGGTTTGACCTTACGAGGAAGCGGCGCAAGAACGGGCAGAGCGTTTTTCGCCGTTGACATTCCGCGCGGCGAACTCTTCCTCGAAGATTGCGACATCAATTCCGATTCGCTTTCGTGCCTTGCCGTTCACGGTTCTTACGCCAATCCGTTGATAAAACGCTGCCGCATTCACGACGGCGCAGATTCGGGCGTTTATTTTTTTGACAACGCACGCGGGCAAATCGAAAACTGCGACATTTACCGTAACGCGAACGTCGGCGCGGCGATTACAAACGGCGCAAATCCGACAATAAAAAATTGCCGCTTTTTTGAAGGAAAAAGCGGCGGCGTGGTCGCGTGGCAAAACGGCGCGACGGGCGTGATTGAAGACTGCAAAATTTTCGATCATCGTCTCGCCAACGTCGGCATCAGCGAATACGCCAATCCGACGTTTCGGCGTTGTGAAATTTACGGCAGCACGGATGCGGGCGTCTTCGTTCACCAAAACGGTTACGGCACATTGGAAGAATGCGACATTTACGGAAACGAAGACGCGGAAGTTGCCGTATCAACGGGCGGCAATCCGGTTTTGCGACGCTGCGCGATTCACGATGGACACAATTCGGGAGTTATTGTGCGCGATAAAGGTCGTGCCTTAATCGAAAACTGCAATGTTTATGATAATGCCGACGCTGGCGTGGCAATTTATGGTGAAAGTGTCGTTACCGTTCGCCGATGTAATATCCACCGCAACGGAAAAGTCGCAATTAGAGTAAAAGAAGCGAGTGCCGCGAGCGTCGAAGACTGCGATTTGAGAGGAAATAGAATTGCCGCTTGGGAATCTGAAGCTGGCGTAGTCATCGAACGTAAAGGTAATCGAGAATAGATTGAGGAAAGTAAGAGCAAAAGCAACGCAAATTTGAAAACTGCTAAAAGGAAGAATCAATAAATGGATCAAATCTTAAAACCCGGTCAAACCGTTCAATGCCTGCCTTCGGGAATGCCCTGCACGATTGAAACTCTGCTCGGCGCGGGCGGACAGGGCGAAGTTTATAAAGCGCAGCTCGGCGGCGAAGCGGTGGCGGTAAAATGGTTTTTTTCGCAAATGGCGACGCCGGAGCAACGAGCTTCGATGGAATTGTTGATTAGAAAAGGGGCGCCGAGCGAGCATTTTCTTTATCCGATGGAAATTACCACAGCCTCCGGCGTTCCCGGTTTCGGTTACATTATGCCGCTTCGCCCGCCGCGTTTTAAGAATATCGTTGATTTGATGAAGCGGCGCATTGAGCCGACTTTTCGCGCTCTGGCAACTGCCGGACTAAATCTATCGCACAATTATTTGCTGCTTCATTCGCAAGGTTTGTGTTACCGCGATATTTCATTCGGCAACGCTTTTTTCGATCCGCTCAACGGCGACGTTTTGATTGCCGACAACGATAATGTTTCGGTTGACGGCGCGGGCGTGCTTGGAGTTTTGGGAACGCCGCGTTTTATGGCGCCGGAAGTCGTACGCGGCGACGCGCTGCCAAGCACAAATACAGATTTGTTTTCACTCTCCGTGCTGATTTTTTATATATTGATGGTTTCGCATCCGCTCGAAGGAAAAAAGGAAACGGAAATCAAATGTCTCGATTTGCCCGCGATGACGAAACTTTACGGAACAGAGCCGCTTTTCATCTTTGACCCGAACGACAATTCAAACGCGCCCGTTCCCGGCATTCACGACAACGCGCTTGCATTCTGGCGAATTTACCCGCAATTTTTGCGCGATATTTTTATTCGCGCTTTTACCGTTGGCATGCGCGACCCGGTTAACGGGCGCGTCCGCGAAAGCGAATGGCGCGGCGAAATGATTCGTCTGCGCGACGCGATTTTTTATTGTCCGCATTGCTCGCTGGAAAATTTTTATGATTCGATTGCACTAAAAGCAAGCGGTGGAAACCCGGGATTATGCTGGGCGTGCGCCGCCGCGCTTCGGCTTCCGCCGCGTATTCGCATCGGCAAATCGGTGGTGATGTTAAATTACGACGCGCAATTGTTTCCGCACCACATTGACGACCAGAAGATGTATGATTTTTCCGCTCCGGTTGCCGCCGTTTCCGTGCATCCGACAAAACCAAACGTTTGGGGTTTGAAAAATGTCTCAAAAGATAAATGGGTTATCACTGCGACGGACGGTTCGGTAAAAGATGTCGAGCCGGAACGCAGCGTTTCCCTGACAGTCGGGACTAAAATCCAATTCGGCAAATCCGAAGGCGAAATCAGGTTATGAAATTTGCAGATGTTATTTTTCCGACGAGAGGGACTCGAATCTTAATTGCTGATTTTAGATTGATGAAATACAAAATGTATTCGGAATAGCTAATAACTGAGAGCGACAAATTATCAGTTATTCGCTCTCAGTTATCAGCTATTCCGAAGTCGTCTAGCATTCATCTGAAATTCGCTCTAATTGCCAAAACAAGTGTTCGCAATGGTTACAAAATTCTCGCTGTCGGTAAATCCGTAGTCCTCCCCATACCAGAGTTTCAACCCTTCTGAAGTTTGATTTAAATCTGCTTGGGATAGATCCGGATACTGTTTGTGCCACTGCTGACAGCTTTGTTTTCTGACGATTCGGCGCACGGACGAGCGTAGTCCTTTGATAAACATAGACGGATTTAACGCTTCGTTCAAGTGATCGGAAATAAAGGGTTTGATAAAAGATATTCGCAAATCGGCGTTTTCCCCAAATGTCCAAATTCCATCTTTCAGAAACAATACGGCGGGTTTCGTCTCGCTTCCAATTTTGACGGGTCGCGTCAGCCCTTGATAAAACTTCATCCCGACGAAATTAGAAAACAAATCGGCATTCGAATAAACGCCGGAAACAAGCGTTCCGTAAAAGGTTCGTTCAGTTTTTTGTCCCCATCGAACTGCCTTCCGAGCGGCTTTCTCAGGCGTGAGTCCTTTAGCCAAGGCGCGATTATATATCTTATAATAAGTATAACCCTGCTGAAAAAAGTGCGCGATTTTGTCAGTGCCGAATTGCGTTCCGTAGATGTTGACAGTCGAACTGATTGTTAAATAGTCAGTGGGAAAAACCAAAAAGATAGACTTTCGATAACCGGTTTTATACCGCGCGGGTTGAGCGATAAATTCGTGTGATTCCATCCAAGTGCTGGATTTCGTAAAAGGAATAATGCCTGAACCAAGCTGATTATAAACTTTACGCGCAATCGCATTTTCAGAGCGAAGATATTCTAATCTCGCCCGTTCCTTGTCCGCGGAACCACATTTTACTTCGCCCGTTTTTACAGATTTATTCTCCAGACAAGATTGCCGAATAATAATTTCGGCGTTTATCTTTTCGACTGCTTTTCTCAAATTCTCTTCCGTATATTTCGACACTTCATCGCTAATGTCAGCGAGCGGCTGCGGGGGCAGATTGTATTGGTCGGTCTCGAAGGCAAAGGCGGCAACCGGTTGCATCAGCAGGACGACGCATAAAAATAATCGGACAACTTTTTGGAATCTCATAGAAAATTTTGGCAATCATATACTTGGGCTACCTCGCGTAACTTTGCCTAAATCATCAGCTTATATTTCACATTAATTTCGTTTCCGAAATTCTATACAGGAATCAATTTCACTCTAATGCTTTGGTAATAAAGCCTTGTCAATCCTTCAAAACCCGAATCCGTTCCGACCAAAAGCCACACTTCTCCGTTTGTATTAGCCGTTACGTTAGTTGTGTGTTGGTGCGCGCGTTGAATTATAGCAAACGGATAGTATGGTGAGGCTTGCTCGCAAGCAATTCCATTAGCTATATTTCCTGCCGCCGAAGCCGCTGTGCCGCCTTGAGATTGATTTCCTATATCAACATTCATCCTTAGATAACCGTTTGACTGTAAAACGGCGAGCGGTTCTATTGGACTGGCTCCAGCCTTTAAGAAAACAGATTCTCCCGGCGCACCGCCAATTCCGACGCAACCGCTCGCCGCATTTGAAGCAAGCGTAATAACATATTCAATTCGATAAGTTTGTCCGGCAACGATTCCGTCTCCAGAGGTTAAGCGACGCTTTAGAAACATAAACAAATCATCCGAGCGATTATGTCCTTGAAGATAAAATCCTCGTTTCGGCAGACGAGTCAGCTTTCGCGGCATATAGCGGAGTCTGGCATCCAATTCATAACCTGTTCCGATGTTCGGTGGATAATCGGCAAAGCCAGCCGTCCATCCGAGAGTGCCGCGATGAAAGTCATAATCAAACTCAATGGTTTGAGCAACGACTGTCGCTTGCGTTGTAGTGAAAACCGCAATAAAAAATACGGCGAGGCAAAACAATTTTTTCAGTTTGTTCATATCAATCATTAAACTCCTCTCCTTCTGCTATAGATTGACTTTAATACAATTATGTTGCCCGACAGGTGAGCCAAATATGTTTACCATATAATTTATGTGAATCAAGAGTAGAAAACAAACAGCTGAATTGACCGCCGCGATTGTAAATTCTGTTTCCCGATAACGAGCGTTATTCGCTATTCGCTGTTAACTATTCACTATTTATCAGAAGATTATCCGGTAAAACAGTGAACAGCTAATAGCGAACAACGAACAGATGGCTCGTCCTTTTCTACTATTGATTTACATAATTTATACTAGAATTTTAAGAACATTCGCGCTTGCTAAAAAATAAAAAAACAGGTTCAGCAAAAGCCTCGCTTCCTGCCGCAGCTTTCGTAAACCTGTTCACTCATAAGCGATTCTTTTTATTTGCCGGTTAATTCTTTTACCAACCCATCAGCCTCATAAAGTTTTCGCAGGGCTTCAAGAATTCCCGCGCTGTGAACCGCGACGGCGCGCGAGCCTTCTTCCTCTTCGATATACCAATAACGATTCGAGAGCTTTTGAATGTTGCTGTCGAAATTCAAACCGACGAGTTCCGCATTGCGATTGATAACCGGGGAGCCGGAATTGCCGCCGATAGTATCCGCCGAATAAACGAAATTCAGAGGCGTTGACAAATCTAATTTGCTGCGACCTTCTTTATATCTGGCTGGTAAATTATACGGCGGTTTTTCGCCGAAACTCATCGCGCGGTCATACAATCCGAAGAAAGTTGTTTTGAACGGCACCAGCGTCGTGTCTTCTTCATAGCCCGACACTTTGCCGTAACTCAGGCGCAAATTGAAATTCGCGTCCGGCGCGATTGATTTACCGTAGACTGCAAAACGCGCCTTAGCAATTTTTTGACCGGCGCTTGCTTCGACGTTCAAAATCTTTTCTTCGTTCCAAGCGCGAAGTTCGCGGACGATCGGCTCGACATTTCGCGCCAGCACAATCATCGGGTCGGCGGATTTTGCAATTGCGTCCGCGCCGTCTTCGAGCAGAGCTTTTCTGGCGGCGACATCTTTCAATTGCGTTCCCTGCACGGCGCGCCTGACCGTTTCGGCGGGCGTTGAACCGCCGAGCGCAGCTTTGACGAACGGGTCGTTCGCGCCCAATGTTTTCAACGCTTCTTCGAGCCAAGCTGTCAAGCTAACTTCTTCGAGTTCCGAATAAATCGGCGCGGGCGAAAGCAAGCTGAATTTGAACGATTCGAGTTTTGAGTCCCGGAATTCGTCGTAGCGTTGGTCGTTCGGTTTTCTGATTTCTTCGGCGTAGCGCACCAGTTTTGAAGCAATGTCGCCGAGGCGCGAAGTGGCGAGATTTGAAAATGCGAGGCGATTTGCCATTGCCGGAAGTTGCGCGTAAGCCGCCGAGATTTGCTCCCAACCCGGCGCGTAAATTTTTTGCAAATCGGGCTTTTTCGCCAACTCGTCTTTCAGAGCTTTTTCTTCCGCCTCTTTTCTGCCGAACATTCGCGGCATCATCAAACCGTCCTGCTGACCCGTCAGACGCTTCAGGGAATTGTTCAGCGAGCGCGTGCCGCTGCCGGCTTGTCGCGCTTGTTCGCTTCCGCGCCTGGCGTAACTTTCGAGCGCGTCAAGCCGCGAAGTCCAAACTTTTTTCTGCAAAGGATTGCCGACATCGCGTTGATAGGCAAGCTGCGCGACGGTCAAAAGCCGCGCCGTCGAACCGGGACTGCCCGACGCTAAAACGAATTCGCCGTCGGCTGGACCGGTCGCCGACCACTTAAAATAATTCGGAGTCCTGGCGGGCTGATTGTTTTCGTAAGCGCGGAGAAAAGTTACGTCTAAATCGTAGCGCGGAAAAGTAAAGTTATCGTAATCGCCGCCGAAAAATGCGATCTGTTCTTCCGCCGCGAAAACAATTCGGATGTCTGTATATTTTTTATGGCGATAAAGCCAGTATTCGCCGCCGCTGTAAAACGACACGACATCGCTTTTCAAATCGGTTTTCTCCGTCGAGTCTTTTTCAATTTGGGCGATGACGGCTTTGCGCTGTTCGCTCGCTTCTTTGTCGCTCGCGCCCGGTTTGACCGCCAACTGCACGCGCTCGGTTACGTTTTCATAAGAGACAAGCACGTTAATTTCAAGGTCGGGTGCTTTTAATTCTTCGGCGCGGGTGCGGGCGTAAAAACCGTTTTTTGTAAGGTCGTTTTCTTTGGTCGAAAGTTTTTGCAACTGTCCGGCGGCGACGTGCTGATTAGTTACCAACAAACCGTCCGGCGACACGAAACCGCCCGAACCGCCGTCATTAAGGCGCACGGAAGCGAGGCGCACATTTTCAAGCCATCCGCTGGTCGGCTCAAAATTATAACGCTCCTTCCACTGGCGGAGCGGCGGATTGTCAAAAGTCCACATTCCTTCATCGGCGAAGGTAACCGGAACGCTGATTAAAAAAGCTGCGATTAAAAACAGGGCTAATATTTTTTTCATATAGTTTTGTCTCCGTGAAAAGAAAACGATGAACGAGAAATTAGTATGGAAGCGGAAAAACTATTTCTCAACCGATTCTTCGTCGTTCCTAAACCAATCTGGTCGGCGTTTGGATGCGATGTTTTCTTTGCGGGTTTGCAGAAACAGATTAACACAATAGGTTATTCCCTTTCTACTGATTAGCTTTATTTACAAGAATTTGCTTTTGAAAATGAATGAAGAAGCGAGCAACAAATAAGGACGACTTATAAATCGCCCTCGTTATTGAATGATTGAATTACGACTTAATTTTTTATTGCTTGGTCAAGATGGTTTCACATTTTTTTCGCCTTTCTTGATTGTCGGAACACGAGACGGCGGAACATTACCGGCAGGCGGCGGATTATTGCTTTGCTTTTGGGTAGAGGAATTTGCTCGGCGATGAGCGTTCACGAATAAATCAATTTGACCGTTGACAAAACTCCGAATTGCCTGAACCTTCTCTTTAATAACCGACACAATACTTCGGCTTTCCCAAGTGCTGGCGACCGAAGCGACGGATTTATTTCTGTCCAAGATAATCAGTTGATTGAGAGAAGAAGTAACGCTCACGGCAAAACCGCCGACTCCGTTATCAATCGAACTCACGCCGATATGAAGCACGACATACGGATTATTAGCTTCGCCCGAATTTCTAATCTTAAATCCCGCTTGGCGCAGTTTTGTTTCAACATCCGTCTGTATTTCTTTCGTTTTTATCCCGGCTTTTTCCAAATCAGGAGCTAGTTGTTCAATTTCAACTTTCAAAGTGTCAAAGCCCTGCAAGGTTTTAAGAGTCGCATCGGTTTGGGAAAACGTTTGGCTAAGACTGCCGAACGCCAAAAACATAACCAGAGTGTAAAAGTATTTTTTCATAAATTTTCCTCATCTAAAACGGATTTTTTTCAGGTTAAGTCGCAAATTTCTTATCACAACCTTTACAAACCGAAAGTTTGATTCGTCAGATATTTCACTTCTGCGGCGAACAAGTTAATGATGACTAATACTCTTTTCAATTAGACATTATGCAATAGCCGAAAGCCAAGCTCTCATTAAATAGACATTATCGGAAATAAGATAATTCCTCAGCAACAGTAATATCAATGGTTTGCATTGGTTGTCGGAATGTAACTCGCAAGTTGTGCAAACCACAGGCAATCTCCATTACAACGTCTGATAAATTCTCTTTGGTCAATCTCAACTCATCTTTGACAATCCGACATCGCTTAATCCCGCTGATGACATTTTCCACCACTATTCGCACTCTTGATATAATTTTATTGAAGAATTTATCAATTTGCGTTAGCTCGCCTCCTCTCACCTTTTTTTGGGTTGTTGCACCACGACTCCTTTTGGCTGAGACCCTTGAAATCCGGTATCTTGGGTCAAACTTGCA
>MWYZ01000106.1 GCA_002050365.1 Acidobacteria bacterium 28-1 | reverse complement strand
GTTTGTAAATACTATTGCAATTGCCGTAATCGGCGGGCAATAAACGCCATTGCGAGCCTGAGCGAGTGATCCAAAAAACGGCTTCAAGGAAATTTCGGCAATCACTTTCTTGACCGATGTAAATGTTTTGACAAGTTTTCAGCAATGCGAGTATTTTCTCCCATTGCTGATTATTGAATTCTACAACTGACATTTAGTTAGTTTATACCAAATGTCAACAGAACCTAGGATAATTAAAAATGCAAAATTAAAAATTAAAATTGCGGAACTGATTTCAATTTTGCATTTTTAATTTTGCATTGCTTAAATTTGCGGCAAAAACAATTTACATAAAAATGAAATATGTAGCTTTCCTGCGCGGCATCAACGTCGGCGGACACAACAAAATTAAGATGGAAACCTTGCGCGAAATGTTCGCTGCGCTCCGGTTTGAAAGCGTCAAAACTTATATCAACAGCGGTAACGTAATTTTTGAAACGATTGAAGCCGACGATAATGCGCTTGCCGCTAAAATCGAACAAGCGATTCAAACCGGATTTTCATTGAATATCAAAGTGATGGTGCGAACGCTTTCAGAAATCGAGGATATAATTAAAAATAATCCGTTCGACGGGCAATTTACTAACGACAAGGATTTGCACGTTCTTTTTCTGGCTGAAGCATTATCCGAAGAGAAAAAGAATCTTCTGCTAGCAAACAATAACGAATTTGAACAATTCGCCGTCCGCAACCGCGAAGTTTTTTGCCATTTGCGCGTGAGCGTTTTGGACAGTTTGCTCGGCAAAGATTACATCGGCAAAAAGTTAAAGATTTTCGCAACGGCGCGAAACTGGCGAACGATTAATAAAATCACGGAGCTGTAAAATGTTTCATAAATTTAAGAAAATATCTTTTTACGCGCTGTTTATAATTTTGCTGACAAGCAATCAAATTTGCTTCGCGTCCGACCTCAAAGATTTACAAAAGAAATTAGAAGCGATTTCCAAAAACTTCAAAGGCAAAATCGGCGTGAGCCTGCATCATTTGAAAAGAGGCGACCGCTTTGATTTGCTCAGCGATGAAAAGTTTCCGACCGGCAGCACGATTAAAGTTGCAATGCTCTGCGCGGCGATGGAAAAGATACAAAAAGGCGAGTTGAATTATTATCAAAAGTTTGCTTTGACGGAAGATGATGTCGGCGGCGGAACGGGGTTTTTGAAAAATTATCAAATCGGCAAGCAAGCGACGCTCAAAGAGCTTTTGCACTTTATGATTACCGCCAGCGACAATACGGCGACGCGTATGGTTCTGAAAGCCGTCGGTTCGAACAAGGCAATCAACGATTGGCTAATCAAAAATAATCTGAGAAATACCCGGCTCAATGTTCCTTATCCGGTTAGCGAAGATGTATTAAAAGATGAAACGGCAAAAGGCAAACTGCTTGAACAATACAATCAATGGGGTTTGGGCGTTTCGACTCCGAACGAAATGCGGCTTCTGTTGGAAATAATTGCCGAGGGAAAAGCCGTAACAGTTGCCGCTTCCGATGAAATTCACCGGATTTTGAATCATCAATACTTCGACGACGGCATTGCCGGACAAATTCCGCCGTCAGTCGTCGTTGCCAGCAAAAACGGCGTGGAAAAACAATCGCGCTCGGATATTGCAATTGTTCACGCTCCGTCCGGCACATATATTCTGGCAATTTACACAAAAGAAGCACAGGATTTTCGCATCACGCGCGACAACGAGCAAGACACTGCGATTCGCTCGATTGCCCGTGCTGTTTGGCAACATTATCAACCTGAAAGCAAATATTTACCGCCAACCGGAACAGAAAAATTCTCGACCGGACCTGATTGGTAAAATAAATAGTGAGAACAATGAATTATGTCTATCAGAAAACCTTTTAATTTCAAACAATGGATTGACGAGCATCGTCATCTCTTAAAACCGCCGGTCGGAAATCAATGCGCTTACGACGCGGAAGATTTTATAGTGATGGTCGTCGGCGGACCAAATTCGCGCAAAGATTATCATTACGATGAAGGCGAGGAATTTTTCTATCAACTCGAAGGCGATATTCTCGTTAAAATTCAGGAAGATGGAAAAGCAGTAGATGTTCCGATTCGTGAAGGTGAAATGTTTCTGCTCCCGCCGCGCGTTCCGCACAATCCCGTTCGCGGCGCGAACACCATCGGGATGGTGATTGAACGCAAACGGCGCGATGGCGAGCGCGACGGTTTGCTATGGTTTTGCGAAAACTGCAACGAGAAATTGTATGAAGAATACTTTGAACTCGAAGACATCACGACGCAATTTCAGGGCGTTTTCAAACGCTTTTACGCGAGCGAAGAAATGCGAACGTGCAAAAATTGCGGCGCGGTGATGCAGCCTCCAAGTTGAGCCAAAAACAACCGTATTCAGAAAGTATAGAATAGGTATTCTATTTTATATTTTTAGTTGTCATTGGAGGAAATAATAATGTTTAAATGTGCAAACTGTAATTTAGGAATTGCTGATTCGTCAATTCCTTGTAAAAGTTGTGGCGCAATAGGTGTCGAACACAGAGATGTAAGAGTTTTTGATAGGAAAGATGAAGAAAATCTTCACAAATTGATTGAAGAAGGTTTTGAAGTTTTTAGTAAAAAGCGAATAACTGAAGTGTTTGACGAACAGGAATTTACTGGATTCGAGTATGAACTTCAAAGACCAATCTAAAAAATGGCGACGCTTTTAGAAGAACTTGATGCGTTGATTTCCGCACTGAACGAAACCGAAATCGAATACGCGGTTTGCGGCGGTTTGGCTTTGGCGATTCACGGATTTGCGCGGGCAACTTTGGATATTGATATTTTAATTCAATCTGAATCGCTCGAAAAAGCATATAAAATCGGCGCAGAAAAAGGTTTTGATATTCGCGAGTTTGATATTTCATTCAAGGAAAGAGCCGTCGAGATTCGACGCGTTTCCAAAATTGACGACAACGGCGAAGTGCTTTCGCTTGATTTAGTGATTGTTACTCCGCAGGTTCAGGACGTTTGGGAAGCGCGGGAAACGATTGATTTTTTGGGAAGTCAACTTTGGGTCGTTTCTCAAACAGGTTTGATAAAAATGAAACGGCTGGCGGGCAGACCGCAGGATTTGGCGGATATTGAGAGGTTGGAAAATGAAGAAAGTTGATATGTCCGAAACAGCGATTTTGCGGCGGTTGAAAACGGTTGACCAACTGCGAGAGCTTTGTCTGTCGTTGATGAAAGCGAAAAAAATTTCAGACGAAAAAGCGGAAAAGAATAAACAAACGGACGCAAAATCCGAAATTAAAAAATGAACAAACAAATTACGATTGCTTTTCAAGTTACGCTTAAATATCCTGACAGAACTAGATTTTAATTAAGACAGAAAGGTGTGTCAGTAGCCCAACGGGCTTTACGCTCTAAGCCCTCCCTGACGGTCGGGCTACCGACACAAACCTAATTTATTTCTTTCCCGAATCTTGCCAATCTACAATGTCGCCCGTGTCAACCTGACCTTTTTTGACGTTGACAGTGCGCGAGCCGAGAAGACGCTTGAAATTTGTAAAATATGACGGTAAGCCTTCGACTTCTTTTGCGCCGCCGCCGTTGCGGAGTTCGTAATGCAAATGCGGAAACAAAGATGAGCCTGCTGCGCCGATTGCCGCGATAACGTCGCCTTGTTTAACCGTCTGCCCGACTTTGACGCGCGAGCTTCCCTGTTTGATATGACCGAACCAACTGAACTCGCCGTTGAGATGGTCAATGACGATGTAATTTCCGGCGTAGGCGCGTTCGTCCGCCGCTAAATCAGCCGGATTAAATTTGCGGTCGTCCGCCTTTCCGTCCTGCACAAAGGCGACGCGCCCCGCGCCCGCCGCGTAAACGGGCGCGCCGAAACTGTAATAATCCTCCATCTTGTCCGGTCGGGCTTGATACCAATCGTCGTTGACGCGCCGCTCGCCTTTGTAATTCAAACCTTGCTCGTCAACAATCACGAAATCGTAACCGTAACGCTGAAAATTGGTTTTGTAGCCGCTCTTGACGAAATTCTCCTGAGTGTAATCGAAGCGGCGATGATGCGAGTTGTAATCGTGTCCGTCCCAAATGAGAACTCTGCCGCGCACGGGCAGAATCAAATCGGTTTTCGTTTCATAAAAAAGGGGCGCAACGTCTATCTCCGTTTTAAAATATCGTTTGCGGTCTTCACTGCTGAATGAAAATTCGTAATGCAGTTTTTTAAGCGGCACATCGGCGGCGAAAGTATGAAATGGATTGTAGAAAATCGTCTGGCTTTGCTTTTCGATTTTCGGTGTGGCGGTGAGTTCTAAAGAATTGCGCCCGTATTCGTCGTAGAATTCACGACGCGCTAATTTTCCCGCTTCGTCATAAACGGAAAGTTCGACTTTGTTAATAATCAGTTTTTCGTCCGATTGATTTTTCAGAATAAAGTCGAAGTTCAGATGTTGCCCCGCATCGCTGCGCTCGATGTAGATGTTTGCGGGCTTGGCGACGACGGTGACGACGGCGGCTTGATTGTTATCGCCATTCGGCAGAAGGAAAGCGAGAAAAAATGAAAATAAAAAGAACACAAATTTATTGACTCCTGTTTGTTTGAAATTTTAGAAAGTAAAATCAGAGAGGCAAACGAGCATTGCCCAAAAATTGTTCCGTAAAATATGTGTTTGGAAAATAAGTTGTCAATATAAATAAACCTTTCAAAAGAAAAAACTTAAAAGCGATATTTTCGGATGCTGCCGTTTTGACCGTTTTTTTGTCTGCAATTAGGAAAATAAATCGTTTCGGTTAAAATAAACCGAATGTTAAAAATTGATATTCACACGCATATTTTGCCCAGAGAAATTCCCGACTGGAAAGGGCGATTCGGCTACGGCGGATTTATTCGGCTTGAACATCACAAATCGTGCTGCGCCCGAATGTTGAAAGACGACGGAAAGTTTTTCCGCGAAGTCGAAGATAATATTTGGAGCGCGGAACGAAGAATCGGAGAATGCGATTCGGTCGGCGTGAATGTTCAGGTTCTGTCAACCGTTCCCGTGATGTTCAGCTATTGGGCAAAGCCGCACGATGGCGCGGAAATCTCGAAGTTTCTGAACGATGGGATTGCCGAAATCGTCGCAAAATTTCCGAAACGATTCATCGGTTTGGGAACTGTGCCGATGCAAGACACAACGCTTGCAATTCAAGAATTAGAACGATGCAAGCAAATCGGTTTGGTCGGCGTGCAAATCGGCACAAACGTCAATCAATTAAATCTGGGCGAGCCGCAATTTTTCGATTTTTTTACGGCGTGTGAAAACCTTGGAATGGCTGTTTTTGTTCACCCTTGGGAAATGATGGGCGAAGCCGAGATGCAAAAATACTGGCTGCCGTGGCTGGTCGGAATGCCCGCTGAAACTTCGCGGGCGATTTGCTCGCTGATTTTTTCGGGTGTGTTGGAAAAATGTAAAAATCTACGAATTTGTTTCGCGCACGGCGGCGGCTCGTTTCCCGCGACAATCGGGCGAATCGAACACGGTTTTGAAATGCGTCCTGATTTAGTTGCCGTTGATAATCCCCTTAATCCGCGAAATTACTTGGGAAAATTCTGGCTCGATTCGCTCGTTCACGAACCTGCGATGCTCGATTATTTAGTTAAAATAGTCGGCGCGGACAAAGTTGCTTTGGGAACTGATTATCCGTTTCCGCTTGGCGAACCCGAACCCGGAAAATTGATTGAATCTTGCGGCTTTGACGGCGAAACGAAGGCGAAACTCCTTCACGACGCGGCTTTGTCGTGGCTGAATTTGAAAAAAGAAATTTTTGAAGTCACAGATAAAAACGGATAGACGCAGATTTATTTTGCGTCTATCCATTAATTGAAATTTCATTTTTGTTAATTCAAATTGCAGCGACGCGGTGTCAGATAATTGAGAAACACATAATTCCCCACACTGCGTCCGACGGATTGTCCGGCGGCGATGTCAAACGGGAAATGTACTCCGCCATAAACGCGGCTGCGGGCAACTTCGTCGGTTAATGCCGAAAAGCTCCGGTAATTCCGAATGAGATTAGGAGAGCCGCCGAAATTTATCTGGAATTGCACGTCGTCGCGTTCGTAAAAGAGCGCGAGCGTCGTTGCCAAAGATGCACTCGCCGATGAAGCGTTTGAGGCATAGGACGGATGCGGCGGCGTTCCCTGAGGACCCAGCAGCGATTCCCAATTGGCATCGGGCGCAGTGTCGGGGTTGCCGTCTTCATTGGCGCGTCGAATCGCCGTTACAGGTCGCCACAAACCGTAAGTGTATTGGCTTGTGAAAGTCGTTTCGAGCGCGTCGTGGAAAGCCATAAAAACCAGCGCGAAAAGACGAGCGTTTTCCACCGTCGAATTGTTGCGGGCGAGAGTTGTCGTGCGGACGACATTAAACATCAAGCCGTCGCTGACCGGCGGATTTGCCCACAGCCCGGCGGTCAAAGTCTGGTCGGCGGTGCGCGTCGTGCTGTTTACCGCGCCGAGTTGTTTGACTTCGTTAAAAGAGGCAGCGTATTCCGCGCTCGACAAAGCGGGCGGCGGCGCGGGCAGAAACTGCGTGCTTTGCCTTAAAGCAAACGGCGTTACGCCCGGAAAATTTGTGAAAACGGCGAAGCCCGGGTACGGACCTTGGAACAACTCCTGCCAATTGCCCGGAGTCGGCGGCAAAATGTAAGGCGTCCACGGCGCGCTCCAACCGTCGTTGGCGCGATTTGTCAGCATTCTATGCGCGACGGTGTGACCGATAGCTTTACCGCGCATCGCTTGCAGGGGCGAAATTCCGATAAGCGAGTTTGCCAATTCAGTATCAAAAATTGCCTGCTGATTCGGATACAGACTTGCCAGAACGTCGTGCGCGGCTTGGGCGGCGGCGGCTCTTATGGAAGCGTTGCGAGTTCCGCGCACCTCGGTTAAATAAGGCGTGTAACTGCCATCAATCGAATTGACGGCATCGAACATCGCCAGGTGCATCATCGCAAAACTTCGCACGGGCAAAATCGTTGGCGGCTGCGCGTTCGGAATTTGAAGGGTTTGTCCGAGAACGCGATTCCATTGCAAAATCACGTCTTCGTTCGGCTCGGTGTTCTGCTCCTTAATGTCCTGTGCATTTGCCATCAGCGCGGCGCACAACAAAAACACAGTGGTGATAAATAGTGACAGTTTTTTGCTTTTCATAAGTTTTCTCCTTATTGGCGTTAGTTATCGAACGCCGGTCATATTTGTGATAATTGATTTCTCAATCTATTGAACTTGATTCGTCGGCACGTCGCCGCTTGAACCGAAGTAAGTGCTGTTGATTCCGCTCGTAGATTGCCGGATATACCAGATTCCGTCGCGATAAACGGCAATATCAGCTTTGCCGTCGCCGTCGTAGTCGGCAGGCACGGGTGAGTCGCTTGCCAAGCCCCAACTGACGACCTGCAAACTGCCTGAGGCACTGCGCTGAACATACCAATTTCCCTCTGATGGTCTGAAGACAGCGACATCGGTTTTACCATCGCCGTCGTAATCCGCCGGAACGAGTTTGTCGCTGCTGTTGCCGAACTGTATTTCCTTATATCCGGCGGTGCTTCGCTGAATGTACCAAGTCCCGTTCGATGGGCGGAATACTGCATAATCAGCCAGTCCGTCGCCGTCATAATCTCCGACAATCGGTTTGTCCGTGCCTGCTCCGAATTGGAAGGAAATAAACTGATTGGTTGCCAGATTAAAGACATACCAAGTTCCGTTTGATGGTCGCCAGACGGCAATTTCGGCTCGTCCGTCGCCGTCGAAATCAGCCGGTTGCGGAACGTCCTCTCCCGAACCGAAAGCGAATCCCAGAAAACCTAATTGGCTTCTTTGCAGATACCAGATGCCTGAGCGATAAACGGCGATGTCGGATTTACCGTCGCCGTCATAATCGGCGGGCGTGAGTTTGTCCGTGCCGAAGCCGAATTGAACACCGCTAAAACCGTTGGCTGATTGCTGCAAATACCACGCTCCGTTTGCGGGTCTAAAAACACTTACGTCTGCTTTACCGTCGCCGTCAAAGTCAAAGGGCGTTGGTCTGGAGGCTGTCGCGCTCGATTGGACTTCAAACGCGCCGATGTCCACGGTCGCCGTGCCGTCGCCGTTTCCGTCACGAATCCGCGCAAAGCCTGTTCCGCGCTGGTCAAAGACAGACGCAAGCGGGCTGACTAAAGCGTTGATTCCTCTATCAATTGCCGGACTTCCCGCCAGCAGCGCGTGGGTCCGAGTTAAACCGCCGTTATTAACGAGCGCGCCGAGCATTGGATTGGTATCTCGAATGTCTGTCGGCTGGTAGGCTATGGCAACATCTCCGGTGTTAGTCGAATCGCCCGGCGAATCGCCGACCAGATTGCCGCCCGCCGATGTGATTATGGAAATCGCAAACTGAATGTAAATTTCGGGCGCGATACCAGTAGTTGCGGTATTGCCTGCGACAATCGTATTGCCCAAATTGAGCGTAGCTGGATATGGACGTGGAGGATTTTCTTCATAGTCGTAGTCGGAGACTTGATAAATGCCGCCGCCCCGTTGTGCGGTGTTATTGGTAATGGTTACATTACGCAGCGTTGCGTAGCCTACGTAGGTGAGAAAGCCGCCGCCGTACGATGCCGTGTTACCCGATATGGTCGAGTTGACGACTATCGCCTCCGGACCTTCATTGTCATAGCCGCCAGCTAAGACCGTTGCCCTGTTACCTGAGATGGTCGAGTTAACGATTGTCAGCGGTGCGTTAGCCCAAATGCCGCCGCCATTTGCGGCGGCGTTGTTACCGGAAATATTTGAGTTGATGATGCGATTTGTACCTGGGAGGACAGGTCCGCTGTCGCCGCCGCCGAAAGCCACGCCGCCGCCTGATCGATTCACCGAGTTACCTGTAACTTGAACACCGTCAAGAGTCAGAAAGCCTCCTTGGACGAAAACCGCTCCGCCAATTCCGCTATAAACTCCGCCGCCGCCAATTCCGTTACCGCCCGTCAAGGTGACACCCGAAATCGTGACGGTTGCTCGATTTGTGTAAAAGATGCGGTTTGTTCCCGCGCCGCCGTCAATTGTCAAAACATCTGCGCCCGTGCCATTGATAGTTAATGTTCCGGCATTGTTGATGATAATTTCATTGGTGAGCGTGATAGTCGTTAAACCCGACGCAAAGTTAATCGTGTCGTCGGTCGCCGAAGCGTTTGCCGCGTTGACGGCTTCGCGCAGAGAGCAATCGCCCGATACGCAAGTCGCATTGTTGCGGTCGTCGCTTCTGGTAACTGTGAAACTAGATTCCGTCCGTCCTTGATAACGAACCATTGCAAAGCGTCCAAAGCCGCCGTTTGAGGAAAAGAGAGTTCCGGCGACGACAATCTTGCCGTCCGATTGAATCGCTATCGCATTACCACCAAAATCCGTAGATGTCACTCTTCCACCGCTGCCAAACGATGGGTCAAGGTCGCCCGGCGCGGCTGACGTTTGAATTGTTATTGAAACGCAAAATAATAAAATGATGAAAAGCCGCGTTGTTGTAAGTTTTATCTTTTTCATATCTATTTCCTTCCTATTGTCAAAATGCTTGTTTAATGTCGCGTCGGTTGCTATAATGCGGGTGATATTTTGCTTATTCACCCAAAGCCTTCAAGCAACCGACGTTTTGTGTTGTGCAAATACACAGTAAACGTCGGAGGTTTGATATGTCTTTGGAAAATTATCCTAGTTTTCTCCTAAATTTATCCGAGTGCGAAATGGACGGCGAAAAGCAACATTTTTATCGGTTTAAGTCGTTTCGGCTTGATGTTGAGGAACATCAATTACTGCGTGACGGAGTTGCCATCCCGCTTACGCCGAAGGCTTTCGACGTGCTTGCCGTTCTGGTTGAGCGCGGCGGTCATCTGGTCGAAAAGGATGAACTTCTGCGGCTCGTGTGGTCTAATTCGTTTGTCGAAGAAGCAAACGTGGCACGGATTGTTCACACGCTCCGCAAAGTTTTGGGCGAGGACGAAAACGGAAACAAATTTATCGAAACCGTGCCGAAACGCGGCTATCGTTTCGTCGCCGACATAAGCGGCAAAGAAAATGAATTTGCCGATTTCTTCGACGCGCAGAGCGAAACGATAGACGCAAATCCGAAATCGGAAATTGAACCGGCGATTGAAAATGATTTTGCCGCCGAAGCCGACCGGACAAAAGATTTTCCGGTTGAAGAAAAAACCGAAAAACGCATTTGGCTACGGGCAATTTCCGCCGTTGCCCTAATCGGATTCATAATGGTTATCGCCGGTTCTCTATTTGATTTTTCCGGTACGAAATCGGGCAATGCTTTGAACTTTGAGCAAATGAGACAGACTCGTTTGACGCAAAGCGGCGATGTCTACGCGCCAACTATTTCGCCTGACGGTCAATATCTTGCCTTCTTGAAAATTGGCGGCGCGAAGCGCGGCTTGCATCTGCGGCAAATTGCGACGGGGCAAGTTCTGGAACTTTTGCCGCTGCGCCCGGACGTTGATTTTTGGGCGTTAAAATTCTCGCCCGACAGCAACTATCTCTATTACGTTGAGAACAAACAAAATGACCTGGGCATTCTTTACCGGATTCCGTCGTTCGGCGGACAGCCGCAAAAAATAGTTGACTTCGTGAGCGGCGGCGTGACCGTTGCGCCCGACGGAACGCGACTCGCCTTCAAACGAATCAATAAGAAAGAAGGCGTTACGTCTATCATCGTCGTCAATAACGATGGCTCGGACGAACTAACGATTGCCGCGACCGATACGGATTCCGATTATTGGTCGCTTGATTGGTCGCCCGACGGCGGCACACTCGCTTACGCCGTCAAACATCACGAACCGAACAACACTTTCTGGTATGTCGCCGAAATTCCCGCAGACAGCGGTGTGGAAAGTCGAATCGGCGAGCCGCATAATTCTCGAATCACTACCGCCCGCTGGCTGCCCGACAAAAAAGGCTTAATATTGAACGCGATTGACGCAAAAACCAAACTCTCACAGATTTATTATCTTTCGTATCCAGACGGCGCGGAACGGCGCATCACCAACGATTTAAACGATTACTACGGTTTGTCAATGACGGCGGATGGCAACTCAATCGTTTCGCAGAGAATCGAGCAAGATCGGCAAATCTGGATTTTGCCCGATGGTGACACGCAGCAGGCGAAACAATTGACTTTCAAAAAGGAGCAGCATTTCGAGGCAGTGAGTTGGCTGACGGATGACACGCTCATTTTCGATGTGGATGAAAACGGCACTTACCAAAATCACAATATCTGGCGTTTGAAAATCGGCGAGAGCGAGCCGCAGCCTTTGACGACGGGCGCGGGCAATAACACTTTGCCCGTCGTTTCGCCCGACGGCAACACGATTGCTTTCGTCTCAAACCGCAACGGAAAAAGGCAGATATGGCGAATGAACGCGGACGCAACGCAGCCGAGACAAGTAACCGATTTGGATTACTCTATTATCAACCTACGATTTTCGCCCGACGGACAAACGCTTTATTTCCAGTGTTCAATCGGCGGCGAAGGTCGTCTGATGCGCGTTTCGATTAACGGCGGCGAAGCGGTTTCAATCAGCGATACGGACATTATTCGATGGGCAATTTCGCCCGACGGCAAAAAATTGGCTTATAGTTCTCTCGACCGCGATGCTCAAAAGTTTGTAACTCGAATTCGTCCGCTCGACGAAGACCGGACGGAGAAAGTTTTCGACATTGATCCTGAAAACTATTTGCAGTGGTCGAAAGACGGGCAAGCACTTGATTTTACTCTGGCGGCTGATGACTCGAAAAACGTCTGGCGGCAATCTTTGTCGGAGGAAACAGAACCGCGGCAAATTACCAATTTCGATAAAGAGAAAATTTTTCGTTTCGCCGCGTCGCCCGACGGCAAAACTCTCGCCTGCATTCGCTATACGGTAACTTTCGACGCGGTAATGTTGAGCTTCGACGAATAAATTCCGACAGCTGTTCCGAGAGCTACTCCAATGCAAAATCAATTGTTAAAATTTGAAGCGTCCGAATCGTTCACTAAAGATGCGGACGCGCAGGATTCATTAAAACATTTCCGCGAAAATTTTTATATTCCCAAACAATCAAACGGCAAAGACGCGATTTATCTGACGGGCAATTCGCTCGGACTTCAGCCAAAAACAACCCGCGCTTACATCGAACAGGAACTGAAAGATTGGGAAACGTTTGGCGTCGAAGGTCATACAAAAGCGAAAAATCCGTGGATGCCGTATCACGAATTTTTGACCGAACAAATGGCGCGAGTTGTCGGCGCAAAACCGCCTGAAACGGTCGTGATGAATTCGCTGACCGTCAATCTGCATCTGTTGTTAGTTTCGTTTTATCGCCCAACTGCCAAAAGACATAAAATCGTTATCGAAGCCGGCGCGTTTCCATCCGACCAATATGCCGTCGCATCGCAGATAAAATTTCACGGATTTGACGTTGAAAATTCATTGATTGAATTAAAGCCGCGCGAAAGCGAAACTTGTTTAAGAACCGAAGATATTGAAAAAACAATTGCCGAAAACGGCGAATCGATTGCGTTGATTCTGCTCGGCGGCGTGAATTATTACACCGGACAAGCGTTTGATATGCGGCGCATCGCGGAAATCGGACACAAAGTCGGCGCGGTTGTCGGTTTCGATTTGGCGCACGCGGCGGGCAATCTCGAACTATATTTGCACGATTGGAATGTGGATTTTGCCGCGTGGTGTTCGTATAAATATCTCAATTCGGGTCCGGGCGGCGTTGCGGGTTGTTTTGTTCACGAGCGCCACAGCGAAAATTTTGACTTGCCGCGTTTTGCCGGTTGGTGGGGACACGATAAGGAAACGCGCTTTTTGATGAATTCGGAATTTGTGCCGATAAAAGGTGCGGAAGGCTGGCAACTCTCGAATCCGCCGATTTTTCAGATGGCGGCGTTGAAAGCATCATTAGATATTTTTGAAGAAGCGGGAATGAGAACGCTCAGAGAAAAATCGAAAAAACTGACCGGATATTTGGAATTTCTACTCGGCGAAATCCATGACGAACACATTTCCGTCATTACACCTTCAAATCCGAGTGAGCGCGGTTGTCAACTTTCAATTCGCGTTCAAAATGCCAACAAAGATTTATTTAAAGCTATATCTCGCAGAGGCGTTGTCGCCGATTGGCGCGAGCCGGACGTGATTCGTGTCGCACCCGTTCCGCTTTATAATTCATTTGCTGACGTTCATAAATTTGCGCAAATTTTGAAGAATTGTTTGGCGTAAAAGCGGGGATGAAATTTCCAATCATTAAAAACAAAGAAGAATTTGACGAGCATTTCCAAAGTCATATTTGGTTCGATACCGCCAAACAAATCTGCGGGCGGCATCAAATTTCTTTCACCGAATTAAATCGTTTTGTAAGTAAGACTTGATTCGCAGTGCGCCCGTCCCAATTTATAATTCGTTTTCGGATATATTTCGGTTCGCGGAGATTTTGAAAGATTGTTTAATCCGGGTTGCCGGTTAGTTTCATTAAAGAAAATTATGAAAATGAAAAAACTTTGTTTTGTTTACGCCTGTTGTCAGCTGATCGTTTTTTTTGCGTTGTCCGTTTCAACTTCGTTTGACCGCAGCAACGCATCCGCTTGACCCGCTTGAGGCGAGCGAAATCGAAAGCGCGGTCAAAATTTTGAAAACGATGCCGAATTTTCCGTTGGAGGCGTTGTTTTCGACCGTGCAGTTAAACGAGCCGCCGAAAGCGGAAGTGTGGAATTATAAAGCCGGAACCGCGTTTCGCCGCGAGGCTTTCGCCATCGTGATGGACAGAAAATTAAACAAAACTTTTGAGGCGACAATTGATTTGCGCGGCAAAAAAATCATTTCGTCGAAGGAAATCGCCGATGTTCAGCCGTTGATTTTTGACAGGGAATACGAGGATTTACGGCGCATCGTCAAAGCTGACGCGCGTTGGCAGGCGGCGATGAAAAAACGCGGCATTACGGAGTTTGACAAAGTAGAAGTTGACGGCTGGGCAGTCGGGCAGGTTGACCCGAAATTTACGGGCAGGTTGATGCGCGGTCTTTCGTATTTCAAAGGCGACGGCGATAATTATTACGGTCGCCCGATTGAAGGCGTTGTCGCCATCGTTGATATAACTCGCGGCGCAGTCGTTAATTTAACCGACACGGGCGTTGTGCCGGTCGCTGAAAAAGGTCAGGATTTCAGCGAAAAGGCGATTGGAAAATTACGCGAAAAGCCGAAACCGCTGGTCATCACCCAGCCTGACGGCGCGGGTTACACGCTCAGGGGGAATGAAGTCGTCTGGCAAAAATGGCATTTTCGCTACACGATGCACCCGCGCGAAGGCATCGTTTTGCATACCGTCGCTTACGATGACGATGGCAAACTTCGTCCGATTCTGTATCGCGCCGCGCTTTCCGAAATGGTCTTCCATACGGCGACCCCGATGCTAACTGGCGCTGGCGGGCGGCGTTTGATGTCGGTGAATATAACATCGGGCGCAATTCGTATCCGCTCGAAAAAAATCTCGACGCGCCGGAAAACGCGCAGCTTCTCGACGCAATTTTTGCCGACGACGAAGGCGAAGTTTCCGAGCGCAAAGGCATTCTCGCAATCTACGAGCGCGACGGCGGAATCGGGTGGAAGCATTACAATTTTTTGACCGAAAAAAATGAAACGCGACGCGCCAGAGAATTGGTTTTATCGGCAGTCGCCACCATCGGAAATTACGATTACGCGATAAATTATATTTTCAAACAGGACGGTTCGATGGAAGTTGATTTGGCTTTGACGGGAATAATGCTCGCCAAAGGTGTTAAGGAAAAACGCGCCGACGAAAATAACTCGATGATGAAAATGGATTCTTCCGGTCATCTCGTCGCGGAACACGTCGTCGCGCCGCATCACCAGCATTTTTTCAATTTCCGGCTCGATTTCGACGTTGACGGCACGAATAATTCCGTTACCGAAATGAATTCGAGCGCAATGGCGGCGGGCGTGGACAATCCTTATTTAAATGGTTTCGTAATGCGTGAAACGATGTTCAAAACCGAACGCGAAGCTCAGCGTTCGATGGATTTGCCGGCGGCGCGTGTCTGGTCGGTGATGAATCCTTCGATCAAAAATTCGCTCGGGCAAAATACGAGTTTTATTTTAGTTCCCGGCGCAAATTCCCTGCCCTACGTCGCGCCCGATTCGCCGGTCAGAAAACGCGCTCAATTTATCAACAGTCATTTCTGGGCGACGCGCTATAACGGAGATGAAATTTACGCTGCCGGAGTTTACCCGAATCAAAGCAAAGGCGGCGGCGGTTTGCCGCAGTATCTCGCCAACAACGAATCGCTCGAAAATCAGGATGTTGTCGTCTGGTACACGCTTGGCGTAACGCATATTCCGCGCCCCGAAGAATGGTCTGTAATGCCGACAACGCACGTCGGTTTCAAACTGCTGCCGGGCGCATTTTTCAACCGCAATCCCGCTCTCGACGTGCCGCGATAGAATCGGACAATAGAATCGGACAAAATTTAAATATTACAAAAAGGGTAAAGCAAATTCGCTTTATCCTTTTTTGCTTGCACTTCAATGTTTTGAGAAAATGTTTTTCATATTATGCCGAAACAAAAAGTAACTATCATCGGCGCGGGCTTGTCGGGTTCGCTCTTAGCCATTTATCTTGCCAAACGCGGCATTGAAGCAGAAATTTACGAATCCCGCGGCGATATGCGGAAGGAGGAAATGTCGGCGGGACGTTCAATAAATCTCGCTTTGTCAGACCGTGGAATCGCCGCGCTTCGAGAAGTCGAGATGGACGAATATATGCTTGCCGAAGCCGTCCCGATGCACGGACGAATGATCCACGCGGTTGACGGGCAAACGAAACTTCTTCCGTATAGTGGACGTGAGGGCGAGTATATCAACTCGGTTTCGCGTTCGGGTTTGAATATGGCTTTGATGAACGAAGCGGAAAAATATGCAGGCGTAAGATTTTATTTCAACGAAAAATGTGTTGATTTCGATTGCAAAAACGGCGGAGCAATTTTGGAAAACGCGGAAACTGGCGAGAGAAAAATTATTAAGGGCGATACATTGATTGCGACTGACGGCGCAGGCTCAAAAGTGCGCGACGCAATGCTTCACGGAGGCATTCCGCGTTTCAATTTTTCGCAACAATGGCTCGAACACGGTTACAAAGAACTGCATATTTCGCCAGGTGACGACGGCGATTTTTTAATGGAGAAAAACGCTCTGCACATCTGGGCGCGGCGCGCGTTTATGATGATTGCATTACCGAACTTCGACGGCAGTTTTACCTGCACGCTGTTTCTGGCGCACACGGGCGAAAACAGTTTTGAGCAATTGGAACGCCAGCATCTTGCTGGCAAAATGTCGTCTGGAAGACGGCGTTCCGTCGAAGACGAAAAATCTTTGCTCGATTTTTTTCAAACAAATTTCCCCGACGCGACTCCGTTGATGCCGACTTTAACGGAAGATTTTTTCGCCAATCCAATCGGCAATCTCGGTACAATCAAATGTTTTCCCTGGAATGTCGGCGGAAAAAGTTTATTGCTCGGCGATTCGGCGCACGCCGTCGTGCCGTTTTACGGTCAGGGAATGAACGCTTCATTTGAAGATTGCCGAATCTTAAACGGGCTTATCCAGCGGCATGGCACCGATTGGGAAAAGGTTTTCGACGAATACGGCGCATTGCGAAAGGAAAACACCGACGCGATTGCACAAATGGCGGAAGAAAATTTTTACGAAATGCGCGATGCCGTCGCCGACCCGATTTTTGTCAGAAAAAGAGAACTCGAAACCAAACTCGAACACGCTTTTCCCGATTATTTTTCCAAATATTCGATGGTTACGTTCCGCGAAGATTTGCCTTACAAAGTCGCCAAACAAAAAGGCAACGCGCAGGATAAATTGTTGATGGAAATCTGCGCGGGAATTGATAATATCAGTGAGATTGATTTGAATGAAGTGATGGAGAAGGTCAAAACAGTTTAAGTGATATGTTATTCAGTAAAGATTGGAAAAATCCTTACAGATGAAATAAGGCAGAATATCTTTCGGAAACGCTTACGATTAATAGTTAAGAATTCCGATATTTGCAAAAACATTAATGGGTTTTTGGAAATATAAGATGACCAATGATATTTGAGCCCGAGTGCAAAAACTTCAGTCACAAGCGACAGAACTGTTTTAAAAGTTATAACTAAAAATGATATGTCCGAAAATCGAGAATTGCTACAATATTTATACGCCGCATTTAATAAACGCGAGATTGAAACGGTTCTTTCGATGATGCGGGAAGATGTGAAATGGGCTAACGGAATGGAAGGCGGCTTTGTTCACGGGCGCGATGCCGTACGCGAATATTGGAAAAACCAGTTTGAATTAGTTGACCCGCAGTTAGAACTATTGAAATTTGAGATTGACGGAAAAGGTCGCAGCGTTGTCAACGTTCATCAAATTGTGCAGGATTTGAACGGCAATGTTTTATTGGATAAAACAGTTAAGCAGATTTTCACGTTTGAAAACGGATTGATAAAGACTTTTGAAATCGGTTAATTCAATCATAAAATCATGGATATTAATCTGAAAGGTAAAAAAGCGTTCGTCTGCGGAAGCACGCAAGGCATCGGTCGCGCCGCCGCGATTGAATTGGCGAACCTCGGCACGTCAATCATTTTGTTAGCGCGAAATGAAGAAACGTTAAAGCAGACAAAAGACGAATTGCACCCATCGCAAAATCAGCAGCACGATTATATCGTCGCCGATTTTTCCGCGCCCGAAGAACTTAAAAATAAAGTTGCTGAATATCTTGAAAACAATCCATCGCCTATTCATATTTTGGTCAACAACACAGGCGGTCCGCCGGCAGGCAAAGCGATTGATGCAAATCTTGAAGAATTTATCAACGCCTTTCAAACGCATCTTCTTTGCAATCAGATTCTTGTGCAATCTCTTGTGAGCGGAATGAAAGCTGAACGATACGGGCGAATTATCAACGTCATTTCCACTTCCGTTAAACAACCGATTCCAAACTTAGGCGTATCAAATACGATTCGCGGCGCGGTGGCGAGTTGGGCGAAAACGCTCTCCAGCGAACTCGGCGAATTTGGAATTACCGTGAATAATGTTTTGCCCGGCTTTACGCGGACGCAAAGACTAAAATCAATAATCGAAAACAATACGAAGAAAAGCGGTGCGACAATCGAAGAAGTTGAAATGAAAATGCAGAGCGAAACGCCCGCCAAAAGATTTGCCGAAGCGTCGGAAATTGCCAACGCGATTGCGTTTCTGGCGAGTCCGGCGGCGGCTTACATCAACGGAATAAATTTGCCGGTTGACGGGGGCAGGACAACTTGTTTGTAAGTTGGCGAATCTCTACTGATAGTTTTACAAATCATAATCAAACAATTTTGGCGGAGAGTAATTTTATGGAAACATTTTCCGCGTCTGAAATGGCAACGGGAAAATCCGCAGACTATCGCGCGATTTTATTCGGCGGATTGATTGCCGGCACTCTTGATTTAACATCGGCTTTTATTGTTACTGCTTTGCGAGGCGGCAGCCACGCGCGAATGTTACAGGGAATCGCCAGCGGTTTGCTTGGCGCCGACAGTTTTACGGGTGGCACGGCGACGGCTGCGCTCGGCGTGTTGTTGCATTTTACCATCGCATTCATCTGGACGATTGTTTTTTATCTGGCGAGCCGCAAGATAAAATTTCTGATTGACCAGCCAATCGTCTCCGGCGTGCTTTACGGCGTTGTGGTTTATCTGCTTATGTATTACGTCATTGTGCCGCTCTCGGCTGCTCCGTTTCAGATGCCGCATACTCCCGACGCGATTGCGAGGGATGTATTTATTCATATAATCTGTATCGGTTTGCCGATTGCGCTCGTCGTTCGCCGATATTCAAAATGATTTTTTCCGTCGAAATTAACAATCGCGCTTACCAAATTGATTTGGAAAATCCGCTTGACGTTTCGATTCCCTTAAATTTTCACGGCTCACAGCCAAACGCTTACGATGTCGAAAAAGCGACGGCAAAACCGTGCGAAGCCGGAAGTTTAATTGGGGACACGCGGCGGGGCGGAAGTTGTAATTTTGAAGAATATAAATTTATCCCACATTGCAACGGAACGCATACCGAATGCGTCGGACACATCACGCACGAAAGAATTTCCGTTCACGATTCGTTAAAAAATTCGCTCGTTCCCGCAATGCTCCGCTCAGTCGAGCCGGTTACTGCGTCCGAATCTCAAGATACTTATTCCGTTGAATTAACAGAAAAAGACAAATTGATTACAAAAGGTTGTCTCGAAAAGGCATTGGAACAAGTGGACGAGAATTGGCTCGAAGGTTTAATCATCCGAACTTTGCCGAATGACGAAAGTAAAAATACGCGCCGGTATATGGATAATCTGCCGCCGTTTTTTTCCACCGAAGCGATGAATTTTATCCGCGCCAAAAATGTCAAACACCTGCTCGTGGACGTGCCTTCGATTGACCGCACATTCGACGCGGGCAAACTTTCCAATCATCGAATTTTCTGGAGCGTTGAGACTGGTAAATTTGAAACAAGCGAAGCGACTTTAATTTACAATACAATCACGGAAATGATTTTCGTGCCGAGTTTTGTTGAAGACGGCGCATACCTTCTGAATTTACAAATCGCCGCTTTTGCCGCCGATGCAAGCCCAAGCCGTCCGCGCCTTTTCAAAATTTTTGCTTCGTAATAAATATAAAACCCATCTGAAAATAAAATCCGATTCGTTCTGGCAAAGACATTTCTGTTTTAAATCAGTTATTATTTTAGACGAGGAGCCGAAGAAAAACGATGAGCCGTTGGGTTGGACGTTGGGAAAATTATTGAGAACTCGCCTTGACGGGCGGTCCGCCCGTGCGCGGGACGAAACTTTTGGCGTGGCGCATTCCGCCTGTTTGGAAAGATTTGCAAACGGGCGAAGCGTCCGCGCCTGAAAACTCGAAAGTTTTATCCAATCAAAAACAATTGATGAAAGTTACGCTGACGACGCTCGACGCGGTTTTCGCCGACGTGCGTCAAGGCTTACGCGAAACCGTCGGCATTGATTGCGAATTGGTCGCGGAGAGCCGCTGTTCAGTCGTTTTGAATTTGCCCGCCGAAACCGACACGGAAACGATTGCGCGAGCGATTGATTTGGAAAATATAGAAGCGTGGCGCGATGCATCAGGTCGCGTTCACGTCGGCATCAGTCCTTGGCTTTCGACCAAAGAGGTTGACCAAACCGTGCTTTCACCCGTCAAAGTGATTCATGTTCTGCTCGGCGTTCACGCTTCGGATTCAGCCGAGCCGAAGACTTTCGGGCAGAAAATTTTTGGGGCGGTGGCGGAAATTATGAGTTTGCAGAAAAAAATTGAAAAATGAGAGGCGATGTTTTCTTCGGAAACTTTAATCAAAAATCAGTTAAACGAAATCGCCGAACCGATGCTGCAAAACGGCGGCGATTGAAATTGCCGCCGTTTCCGCCCGCAAAATTCTTCCTTTGAAAGTGACGATTTGAAACTCTTTTTCACGTGCCGATTCAATTTCCGCAGCCTCCCAACCGCCTTCCGCACCGACCGCCGCCGTAATTTTTTTTGTTTCTTTGATGTCGGAAAATCTCGCGCCGCCGTATTCCGCAAACAAAACCCGCGTACCGTCTGCCGTTTCAATAAAGTTCTTAAATTCAATCGGTTTTTCTATTGTCATAAGTTTGGCGCGTCCCGATTGTTTAGCGGCTTCGAGTGCGATTTTGCGCCAGCGTTCGAGCCGTTTATCAGTATCTTTCAACTTCACATCAGCGCGCTTTGTGTTGAGCGGGACGAGTTTCGTCACGCCTAATTCGACCGCTTTCTGCACAACCAAATCAAATTTTTCGCCTTTCAAAAGCGCAACCGCTAACGTCAAATCCAAATCCGATTCCGGCGCGGTCGGCGAGATTTGTTCAAGAATTCTCAGAACGGTTTCTTTCTTTCTGATTGCTTGAACTGCACATAAAAATTCCCTGCCGTCGCCGTCGAAAACTTGCACCTGAGCCGCTTCCTTCAGACGCAGAACGTCGCGCAAATGTCTTGTTTCCTCAAGATTAAGCGTGATTGTTTCCTTTTGAAATTGTTCAATGGACGCGTAAAAACGGCGCATAAAAAAGGTGAGACAAAAATTAAGAAACTAATAGCTCAAAAAGTAAAGCGATATTTTTAGTATCGCTTTTTCTTTTAGCTGACCGGCTCTTTATTTATTTGAAATCGACGACTGCACGTTAATATTGAGTTAGTCCGGGAAACTTGACTGCAAATGAGTTTCAAAATAATTTCAAATCGCGTGATCACTTTTTTTTCTTAAATCCGTCAATCAATGTGTAGCCGGAAAAATTAAGTTAATTTCGGCTAAATTACAAATAAGGGAGAATTTCTTCTCCGAAATATGGGAACGCCGGTAATAGCGGTTTAACCCACACATATCAGAAGTTTAGCACTACCTTTTAGTCTCTAAACTTCCCTAGACCCAAAATCTTTTATTTGTGCGCGATACTGCACAGATAGACAATTGTCAGTTACGTTAAGGTATATCGAATATGAGCTACAACAAATCCAAAAACGCTCTTCCAGAACGCTTGTGCAATTGGTGTGGAAAGCCAATGCCGTTTAGTAATCAACCAGGTAACTTAGTATGTCCGCGTTGTCACTTCCTCTTGCTTTATGCCGGACTTTCTGATGATGAAATCTTTGGAAAGATTCACCAGGAAAACGGCACACGCGAACTTCGACAAGCTCCATTCTTTGATTAATCAAGTTTTATCAAGATCGTTCAAAAAGCTTGTCAAAATTGTCTTGATTATTTTCTAAAAACAAAAGAAAAAATGTCCGCTGACGACAACCCATATGATGCGCTGAAAAATCACCTGCTCGCCGTCCTGCGTAAGAGTCAAAACAAAGAACACAAAATTAGCCCGTTATCTTTTTTATCGATTACTGATTTGTTCGGCTAAGAATTCTATCGCTCGCAGAATTCGGTCGACGTCGGCTTTGGTCGCAGGTCGGTTGTCTTCCAGATGGATCGGCTCGTAGGTTCTATCGCTCATACGTTTAGATATTTAGCTATTTACCTATCCATTATAGCATTTAGTTTTTTTATCATCAAAGAAAACTTGATAAACATTCGAGTTATTAGCCGAAGAAACGGCGAAAATTCTTTCTTGGATAAATTGCACTTTCGGGCGTAACTGCCTGCATCTTTCGATTGCCTTTTGCGTGTTTTCGGTAGTTAATCTAATCATTTTCTTACTCCGTGTTTTGAATTTGATTGACTTAATCAATCTTTATAAATTTTACACTACTGTAATAGATATTGTAAGCTAAGAATGACACTTGTGTAATAGTTTTTGCTGTGGTAATTTTTTTGTATGAAGGATTTATTAACCACAAGAGAATCGGCTGAAATACTTGGAATATCCGATGCGAGAATCCGACAACTAATTTACGCCGGAAAACTTCCGTCGCAAAAAATCGGTCAAATGAATTTAGTTAAAAAGGCTGATTTAGAACTTATCCGCGAAAGAAAAACCGGCAGACCGCCGAAAGTTGAAAACGGCAATCAAATAAACGAAAGGAAGTTCAAAACAATTTTCGATATTGTGCCTGAATTGGCAGGAAAACACGACAATTTGCCGTCTGATTTATCAACAAATAAAAAATACTTGGAAGGCTTAGGGCGTGATTAAGCCGACGATTGCCGACACGGGCATTATCGTGGCTTACTTGAACAAAAAAGACCAATGGCATCAGTGGACGCTTGAACAGATGAGGAATTTGCCAACGCCTTTTTTGACTTGTGAAGCTGTTATCACCAAAGCGTGTTTTTTGATGCAGGTGAAGCCGGACGGCAAAGCGGACGTTTTGAAAATGCTATCGGACGGTGCTTTGCAAATTGATTTTTCTTTATCAGATGAAGTTTCTGAAATAAAGAAATTGATTAAAAAATACGACAGCGTTCCAATGGATTTTGCCGATGCCTGTATTGTCCGAATGAGTGAATTGATTGAAAATTCGATTGTTTTCACGGTTGACGGTGATTTTCTGATTTATCGCAAAAACGGCAAAAAAGAAATTCCTTTGATTTATCCTGCCTAATTTCAATCTTTCGTTATTAAATTTTTGAACATTTCCGCGCCCGGATTCTCGCCACGGCAGTTTCTGCTAACTGACGTGAACCGAAGCTTGATTCGCGTTTCCGGCTGCCGTTTTCCAGACGAATATCGAAGCCCCACGACCAGAATTTCTTTTGCCTTTCATCGTATTTCCAACCGGCTTTTGCTTTGCTACTGTAAAATTTTTTGATTGCCATAACTGAAACATTGTGCTAATTGTGAAATGTGATAGATAAAAAATTTTACTTTTTGTCGTCTTTTTTATTTGAGCCTTTGACTCTGGCGGTAATTACCGGAATTCGCTTTTTTGAGCGCGGAAGGAGTTCGCTGATGAATCCGAAAGATTTAATTTTGCTCGAAGAAAGCGCGCATCGAATACGATGCGAAAAACAATCGCTTTCATTTTGAAGTTTTACAATGTATTATTTCCACTTATTAAATTCAAAAATTACAATTTCTTGTGTATGTTTCAGATAAAAGGCACTTTAGATGGTAAATTTTACTATCTAACCCAACATTCCTTTGAAATATATTTACAGTAAGTTTAAAAAATGAAACCAGATGAAACTCCGCACCTCGTTCGCGGTTTGAAATTGACGGGGGCAATTTCGCTCGTCGTCGGCACGGTTATCGGCACGGGAATTTTTCTGAAAACTACCGTGATGACGCAGCAGGTCGGCTCGCCCGAAATTGTTTTGCTGGTTTGGGTCGCGGCTGGACTTCTGTCGCTCGCCGGTGCGCTGACTTACGCCGAACTCGGCGGAATGCTTCCGAAAGCGGGCGGCGATTACGTCTATTTGCGGGCGGCTTACGGCGATTTGCCCGCCTTTCTCTTTGGCTGGATGCGCTTTGCCGTCGGCGCGACCGGCTCGATTGCCGCGCTTGCCGCCGGTTTTGCCATTTTCTTTACCGCGTTGTTCGGCTTAAATGCGCCGTGGTATAAAACCTCTTTCCAACTGTTCGGCGGCGAATTCGTCTGGCAATTCGGCTGGGCGCAAATCGTCGCGGTTTTAGTTATCGCCGTTTTTTCTGCAATCAACTGCGGCGGCGTTGTTTTAGGCGGACGCACCCAGACGATTCTCACCGCAAGCAAGGTTTTTGGTTTCGTTATCATCATCGCAGGCGTTTATCTGTTCACTCCGGGCGTGAGTTGGGAGCAGCTTTCCAGCGAATTCCGCACGCAAAACCTGACTGTCATTCAGGCATTCGGTGCGGCGATGCTGGCGGCTTTGTGGGCTTATGAGGGCTGGAATAATATGCCGATGGCGGCTGGTGAAATCGAGCAACCCGGCAGAAACGTGCCGCGAGCCTTGATTTTCGGCTCGCTCATCATTCTGGCGATTTATCTGCTGACTAATTTAGCGTATTTTCACGCGCTGCCGGTTAATGAAATCGCCGCGGCGAATATCGGCTCTCCGGTGGCAACGAGAGCCGTCGCCACGTTTTTAGGCTCGACCGGTGCGACTTTTGTCACCATTGCGATTATGTTTTCGATCATCGGTGCGCTGAACGGCACGATTTTGACTAACTCGCGTGTGCCTTACGCGATGGCGAAAGACGGACTTTTCCCGGAAAAAATAGCCGCTCTCAGCGAAGCCACCCGCGTTCCGGTGCGGTCAATCGTCATTCAGGCGATTTGGGCGAGCGCTCTGGCATTGCTCGGCACATTCGACCAACTAACCAATTATGCGGTTTTTGCAGCGTGGATTTTCTATGTTCTGACTACTTCCGCCGTTTTCGTCCTGCGCCGCAAAATGCCCGAAGCCGAAAGACCCTACAAAACGCTCGGCTATCCGGTCACGCCGTTAATTTTTATTCTCGTCGGGCTTTGGCTGCTGGTAAATACGTTGCAAACTAACCCGCTCGAAGCCGCAGTCGGATTATTTTTGATTGCTCTCGGTTTGCCGGTTTATTTTTATTTTCGCTCAAAGTCTACTTAGCGATGTCTTCAAAGCGCGCTTTTCCAATTCTATAACTGCGCCAGTCCTGATAATCAAAATGCCACCATTCAGCTTCAAAGACGGTAAAGCCTTCGGATTCCATCGAATCGCGCAGAAGTTTCTGATGCCAGCGCTGCAAATCAGTTCCGCCGGGATAATCCGGGTAAGCGCGGTCGGTCGTCTCGTCATACGTACTGACCATTTCTATGGGCTTGCCGGTTTTTAAATCGTAAAGCGTTAAATCAACCGCCGCGCCGCGATTGTGGCGTGAGCCTTGTGACGGGTCGGCGACGAAAATCTTTTTATCATCGGGCATTGCGTCCCAGAAGACCTTGGTTACATACCATGGACGGTAAGCGTCGTGGACAAGCAAGCCGTAACCCTGGTCGCGCAGCTTTCGATTGACGCGGACGACGGCTTCCGCCGCCGGACGCTGCATAAACGCCCGCGCCTGCGAGTAAAAAACAGTGCCGGCAAAATTCTCGGTCGTCGCGTAGCGAATTTCGAGTTTGATGGTCGGGTCGAGCTTGGTTAATTCAACCAAATCCGTCAGACGAAAATCGCCGGTTTCTTTCGGTGGCTGTGATTGAAGTGCTTCTTTTATTAACTCGCTGACGGGACGCAAAGGCTGAATGCGTAACTGTTGCGCGCCTTCTTCCGGTCCGACTTGACGGCGTTTGAAGGTAACGTTGGCGGCGACCGCTTGAGTCGCTCGTCCGCTTTTATCGCGCGTGAAAATAAGTTGTTCGCCGTCGTAAAGACCGCTTTTCGGAAAATTGAAAACATTTTCGGACACTTGTTCAAGCGGGTCAAACTCGAATTGCTCAATCAACGCCCACAATTTGCCGTCGCGTTCAAAAATGTAAAGCGTGTCGTAATCGGGACCATATTCCCCAACAAGAGCGCGCCATTTATCCGGCACGGGTGCGGGTTTGCCGTTTGAATCCCGCTTGAAAATTTCATTGCCGACGGTGATGCTATTGCCGTCAGAACTTGGAACGACGCGCGTGCCAAACGCAAATTTGTCGTCAACCACCAACGCTCCGCCGAGCGAGCGAAGACGCGCTTGAAATCCGCCATTCAAAATCGAAAGATTGCCGCCGCGCTCGATTAAATCAATCGCTTTATCGCCGCTCGCATACCGTCCGGCAGTTTTTTTGGCGAAATTAGAATCAATCGGCGCAGTGATTTCCGGTTGCGGAATTGATTTGTTTTCCCGCTCGGCAAGCATCGCTTGTAATGCGACATCGGCAATGCGCGAGGTTACGCCGTTTGAAAAATCTTCGGTGGCGACGATGATTACGCCGAGTTTGTCGTCGGGCAGGACGCTGAGTTGTGTGGAAAAACCGTAAATCGCTCCGCCGTGTCCGACTTTGCGATGCCCTTCAAGTTCCGACAGAGAAAATCCCAGACCGAATCCGCTTTTCTGATTGGGCGCGGCAAATTGCAGCATCCACATTTGTTCGAGCGTGGCTTTTTTCAAAATTGAACCGGGCGAATTATTATCGGCGGCGAAGAGCGCGCTGGCAAAACGCGCCAAATCGCCGGTCGTCGTATACATACTTCCGGCTGGCGCGATGCCGAGTTCAAAGACGGGAGCATCAAACGTTTTTCCAAAAACAGTCCACATCCGCGCTCGCGCCAAATTTTTTGTAATTTCCGCGGTCGGTTTGAAACCACTTTGTTTCATACCGAGCGGTTCGAGTAAAGAGCGTTTGAGATAATCGGCGAACGGTTGTTTCTGCGTTTTTTCCAGCACATAGCCGACCGCCGCAATCCCGGCATTCGAGTATTTGGTGCGTGTTTCCGGCGCATAAACAAGCGCGGTTTGATTAAGGCTTTTGATGGTTTCGCCGAGCGTCGGATTGCTCGAATCAAAATAACTTCCCACGGGCGGCTCGCGCACAAGTCCGGCGCGATGCGACATTAATTGCCGCAAAGTAACGGGTTTGCCAAAAGAATTACGCGGCTGGAAATCGGATAGATAATTTGTCACAGGCGCGTCTAAATCTATTTTGCCGCGCTCGACTTGCTGCATCACGGCGATGTCGGTGAAAAGTTTGGAAACCGAACCGACGCGGAAAACGGTGTCGGCGTTGATGGGCGTTTTCGCTTTGGGGTCGGAAAAGCCGTATCCCTGCTGCCAGACGATTTGCTGATCCTCAACCAACGCAATCGCCATCCCCGGTAGATTCTTGTCTTCCAACTCACGGCGAATGAATGCGTCGAGCATCGCAATCGTCGCCCGATATTTCTGCTGCGAAGCGAGGTTATTTGCGTTTGCTTGATTAACAAGTTGAGCGCGGCTAACAAAAGGAAAATAGGAAAAAGCTGAACTTAAAATCAGCGTCGTCGCTAAACTGAAGATAAATTTTTTACGCAGTTTTAATTTTAATGGCATTTCGCTCGCTCCTTTTCAAACACAAGTTTATTTAACTTTGCCCGGTCCCCAAATGGCGCGTCCCGGTTTCGCTCCCGTATGTTCGCCGTTTTTCAAAACCTGCGCGCCATTGACGAAAACGTCGCGCACGCCGACGGCGTATTGATGCGGCTTTTCAAATGTCGCGCGGTCGGCAATTGTGTTCGGGTCGAAAATTACGATGTCCGCGAACATTCCTTTCTTCAAAAATCCGCGTTTGTCCAAACCTAAATTCGTCGCGGGCAAACCCGATAAACGCCTGACGGCTTCGGCGAGCGAAATTACTCGTTCTTCGCGGACGTATTTTCCCAAAAGCCGCGCGAAATTACCGTAAGAGCGCGGGTGCGCCGAGTTTTTCAGAAACACGCCTTCAGTCGCCATCGAAGCCGCGTCCGAGCCGAAGGAGACGAACGGCAATTTGATTTGCTTTTTGATGTTTTCTTCCGACATTAAAAAGTAAATCGTTCCGACACGCGAGCGGTCTTCCAAGACCAAATTCATAATCGTTTCTTCGGGCGAAGTGCCGCGCATCTTTGAAACTTCCGCGAGAGTTTTGCCGATGAGCGGTTTTAGTTTTTCAGATTTGAAATCGCTGAACAAAACGCGGTCGGGCGAACCGGCGGCGAGATATAAATTCTCCCATTTGTCGGTCGGTGTCGTGATTTCCTTTGCAATTTTTTTGCGCGTTTCCGGGTCGGCAAGTCGTTTGAAAGCAGCTTCGTAACCGCCGTCCAAAACCCACGGCGGCATGGAGGCGTCCAAGCCGGTCGCGCCCGCCGGATAAGTGTACATATCGGCGGTGATTTTCAAGCCTTCGCGTCTCGCTTTTTCAATCATTGCGATAACCGTATCCATTTTCCCCCAATTCTCTCGTCCGGCAGCTTTCAGATGATAAATCTCGGCGGGAATTTTCGCCTCGCGGCTGATGCGAATCAATTCTTCCACGCCTTCGACAAGTTGATTGCCTTCGCTTCGCATATGCGAAATGTATTTGCCTTTGTATTCGGCGGCGACTTTGCACATCGCAATAAGCTCGTCGGTTTTGGCGTAAAAGGCTGGCGCGTAAATCAAGGAAGTCCCGATGCCGAGCGCGCCGTGCTGCATTTCGTCGCGGACAAGCTGGCGCATTTGTTCAAGCTGTGCCGGAGTCGGCTGCACGTCCGCGTCGCCTAAAACGTATTGCCGAATGGTCGTTGCGCCGATATACGAACCGACGTTTTGCGAAACGCCGCGACGCTCCAGATATTTCAAATAATCGGCGAGCGTCGTCCACTCGATGCTGTATTTGATGTCGCCTTGCTCGTCAACCGTCAGCTTTTTCAGACGGTCGTTAAGCGGTCCCATTGACCAGCCTTCGCCCATAATTTGCGTGGTCACGCCTTGCTTTAATTCGCCGAGCGAACGCCCGTCAACTATCAAAGATTCGGTTGACCACGACAGCATATTGACAAAACCTGGTGCCACCGCCAGATTTTTGGCATCAATGATTGTTTGCGATTTGGCTTTCGATAAATCGCCGATTGCCGCGATTTTATCGCCGCTAATGCCGACATCAACCCGCTTTCCGGGCTGCCCCGTGCCGTCGTAAACAGTGCCGTTTTTAATCAAAACGTCAAAAACTTGCGGATTGGTTTGGGCGAAAATTGTTGTAGTCAAAAATACCGCCAGCGTCAAAAGCGAAATAAGAAAGCGACGCGTTAACATTTTCATTTGTATCCCTCTTTGTTTGTCACAAACCCGAAATCAAAATTTAATATCGGATTTAATGTTTAAAATAGTGCGTGTGATTACATCATTTTTACAGCAATTGCTGCACGGTGTCAACAGAAAACACCAATTGCTGTAAATTTTTTGTAATATTGTATTGACATTATTGCATCAATACGTGTAATATCTTTTCTGCCATAAACAAAAATGCAACAATCATTGCAGGAAATTTAGTTTTCTCAAAATTTTAAACATGCGCTTTTACCGCAAAGAGCGCAACAATAGTTTTTCGGCAGAAAACAGATTCGCATCAAATTAATTACTAAAGGGCGCATCAAACATGGAGAAAAATACTCGTTCAAGAAAAGCCCGGATTCAGAAAACTAACGGCACGGCAACAGTTGCTGCTTTTAAAAACAGCAGTAATTCAGCGGAAGGTCAGATTGCGGCGAACGCGCAAACGCCGCTTGAAATGCGCTTTATCGAAGCCCAAACCAATCTCGGCGCAAGTCGGCAACGCTTGTTGCGTCAGATTTTAGCCGAACCTCACGAAACATTTTTTCTCTCGTCGCGCGAAATGGCACGGCGTTACGGGGTTGATTCGGCAACGATTGTGCGAACCGTTCAGGCGATGGGTTATCAAAAATTCGCCGATTTTGCACACGATTTGCGTAATCATTTCGTCACGCAAATCACGCCTTATACGGCAATGAAGGCGGCTACGCAAAAGAACCGCAGCGTCGCCGATTACATTCATCAAAGCATCGATCAAGACCTCGAGAATCTAAACGCGCTCAAAACCAGTCTCGATGTGAATAAAGTTGTCGAGTTGGTAAAGCAAATTCATCAGACGCGCCGGATCGTCGTCGTCGGGATAGATTTTGCAGCATCTCTGGCGATGTCGCTCGCTTACGGGTTAGTACGGTTGGGTTGCGATGCCGAAGCGCCGACGGGCAGCACTGGCGTGGTGCAAAACAAAGTTAGGATTATGACCAAGAAAGATTTGCTCGTAGTGATTAGCTTCGGTCAAGGTTTGCGCGAAACAGTCGAAGCGGCGCAGCGAGCGCGGCGGCGAAACGTGCCGACATTCGGTATCACCGACGGCGATAAAACGCCGATTGCGCGTTTTTGCGATCATTATATTACTGCTTCGATTGCCCGCACGTCGTTTATTGATTCGTATGTCGCTTCAGTCGCAGCTATTAACGCGATTCTCGTGGCGTGCGCCCACACTCAGCCTAAACGCGCGCTCGAACTGCTGGCACAAACCGAGAGAGAATACAGCAGCGGAGCGCGTTGGTATCAGGGAGAAGACTCCGACCAAAAGACTCGGTAAAGGTTGAACGATTAAACACAAGCAGCGTCCAATTGAACGGCTTTATTGATGTTTTGACAATCGTTTACCAATGTCAATTGTTGAAAATAGAGAACAAGCAAGGGGAAAAGAAACACTGCAATTTTAATTTCTAATTTTAGGTTTTTGAGAGGTAAAAGAAACAATGCGAAAAATTAAATACTTTATTAGCTCGTGCTCCTATTTGTGTTCATTAGCTTTTCTTCAAGCGCAACCGCACAAACTACCACTTCAACCATTGAAGGAATCGTGACGGATACTAACGGCGCGGTGATCGCCGGCGCACAGGTCAAGGCGAGCGGGACGACGCTTGCCACGGAGCGCAATGTGGCGACTAATGCTGAAGGAATCTATCGTCTCGCGGCACTACCTGCGGGAACTTACACCGTGACGATTTCGCAGACGGGCTTTGCTGTCAGCACCTCCAACATCGAGTTGACGCTCAATCGTGTCGCGACTTTAGATGTCCAACTACAAGTCGGAAGCGGTGTCGGAGGAGTAGTCACCGTCACGAATGAGCTGCCATTGCTGGAACCGAATGCGTCTTCCACGGGCTTGACCGTCACCCCGCAGCAGATTAGAGACCTGCCCGTCAACGGGCGGGACTACCTCGACCTTTTGCAGCTCGTGCCTGGCGTAGCCATCAACCGGCAAGCCACTGACGCCGATGAGGCCAATCCTGTGTTGGGCGAGCGGAGCGGCAATAACAATTTTTTTATCGACGGACAGCCGAATAAGGACACTGTTAACGGCGGAGCTGCCGCTCAGTTTAACCAGGAGACGATCGCCGAGTTCCAAGTACTGACGACCGGGTATAAAGCCGAATTCGGACAGGCGTCGGGAGCCGTAGTCAATGTCATCACCAAAAGCGGCGGCAATGGTTTTCACGGTGTCGGCTCGTTTTTTCACCGCAACGAAGCTTTCGATTCGGTAAATTCCCTGGATGAAACACTGACAGATGCGCCGTACCTTCGCAGATTTGACTATAGTCTGGCGGGCGGCGGTCCGATCATAAAGGACAGGATTTTCTTTTTCGGTTCGTCGGAGCGGATCACGGAGAACCGTGTAATTGATTTTAATTACCCGAATCTCGGCACTTCGCCCGGAGCTATTTAGGTTGGCCGACTGCTGCGTGCCCAGGAGGCACCGTTCGAAAATCCAACGCGCAGCCGCGAAATACGGAACTTTTTTAAGCTGAACGAGCAGTTCGGACGTCATCAATTAGTCCAGGAGGTGAATTATACCAACGGGTACCTCAGGGATGCGGGGGCGGCAGGTTTGCCATCAACGCGAAATAATTCCAGCGCGCGCCGTCTGCTGCTTGCGTTCGGCGACACAATTTTGTTGGGCAAACAGAGCAATCCGTTCATCGTGACGCTCCGCGGCGCATATCGGGACGAGCCTTCCGCAACCGGTCCCGCTCATCCTGAGGTCGGGGCGTTTACCAGAGCAAACCTGTTCACCAGACAAAATTGTCCCGCAC
>MWYZ01000078.1 GCA_002050365.1 Acidobacteria bacterium 28-1 | reverse complement strand
AATAAAGGAAGCATCACAAGCGACGGCAATCGGGCTCGTGCAAGCAACTTTCTCGGCGACTCGCCGATTGAGAGCGGCGAAATCAAAGTCACGGCGGAACTGTCGTCGGAAGGTGCGCTCACTTAAAGCCGAATGTCGGCTCAAGGAAAGAAAATTGATTGTCGAGTGAACCACTAGCATGGTTGAAAAGAAAACGGCTAAAAACTTTTGTTGCGGCTTGTTCAGATAATCCAAGCCGTTTAGAATTTCAGTGACTACGGTCATCTACGCTTGACTCCTCGAAGGTTGAATGTTTGGTCACAAACAACTAAACGAGAGTTGAGCGTAGTTTGTCAAAAACTGTCCGAACTATTGATTTATAAATATGCTGAAAAAGTTGGTTTGCCATATCTTTATCCAAATCTTTTAGTATTTTGTATTCATCTAATGCTTTTCCCTTATTTCCTTGTGAAAGATAAATGAGAGCCAAGTTAAAATGTGGTCTGGGGTCTTTGAGCTTTAAGCTAATTGCTATCTTGAACTCTTCCATAGCTTCATCAAACCTTTCGGCGTCTATATACATATTCCCCAGATGAAAATGCGCGTCGGCAAAATCTGGCTCAAGACGAATGGCTTCCTTGTATTCTTCCATTGCCTCTTCAGAGCGTCCGGCGTCTTGGAATGCTCCACCTAAAAGGAAATGGATATAAGGACTATCAGGCTTAAACTGTATAGCTTTTTTATACGCTTCAATGGCTTCTTTATTTCGATTTGTATGGTAATAAACGCCACCCAAAAGCGAATATGCGAGGTGAAAATCTGGTTTGATACGAATTGCATTTTTCGCAGCCTGTTCCGCTTCATCAAAAAGCTTCATTGAAAAATAAGCCTGTCCCAAAAAAGTATATGCTTCAAAATACTTGGGGTTAAGGCGAATAGCTTCTTTATAAGAAATTACAGCTTTTTTAAATTCCCCTTTCTCTTCATAATTCAAACCCTCTTTAAAATAAAATTCTGCATTTTTTTGTGCGTCAACCTTTCCAACTAATACTTGCGATTGATCAGTGTTCTGTGCGGCAACAAATAATACTGCTGTTATTATGAAAAGAATTAGAAAAGTAGTTTCAAATAATTGTTTCATTTTTCACCCTCATTTTGTTCAACTTTTAATATGAACCTGAAATTAATAATGTGTTGACTACCCGTTTGGCTTTTTCCTCGTCTAGACACAACGAAGCGGTATAACTTTGAATTCTGCTGAATTAAAGTTTTCTTATACCGAATTTTTATACGCCACTTTAATCGCCAAAGTCAATAAATATTTGGTTTTTATTTTATTTCGGCAATCAAAACATAATTCCGCGTAAAAATTTATACGGAATTAATTTGATTATTTATTTTGTAGTTTCGCTTTAACCGTTTCGCTCACTAATCTGCCGTCAGCCGCTTTGCCCGCGAGTTTGGCTTGCGCCGCCTTCATCACCGCGCCCATTTCCTTTATCGAAGACGCGCCCGTTTCGCTGATTGCATCAGTTACGGCTTGTTCGATTTCTCCTTTTGAAGCGGCTTGCGGCAGGTATTCTTCCAGCACGACGAGTTCGGTCTGCTCTTTTTCGGCAAGTTCGGTGCGTCCGGCTTTTTCGTATTGGTCAATCGAATCTCTTCTCTGTTTAACAAGAGATTGCAAGGCTTTCGTGATTTCTTCGTCGGTCAAATTTGCGCCTTTCTCAATTTGCCGATTCATTATATTTGCCTTGACCATCCGCAGAACCGACAAACGATTCGCGTCTTTTGCCTTCATTGCCGTCGTCAAATCGCCGATAATTTTATCTTTCAAACTCATATCATTTACCATTCGTCATTTATCATTTATCATTTGTTGTTTGTTCAGTTTTCAATCATAGATGTTCGATGGTAAATGTTCAATGACCAATGTTAAGTGGCGTTTTGGAATTTTGGCGGCAATCATCGTTGCACTGTTCGGTTTGTATCCGCAGTTTGCCCTGTGGCACGAGCGCGGCGCGAATTGGAACGGCACGTTTGCCTCGAACGATTTGGACGAACCCGCGTATGCCGCTTACCTGCAAGCCTTGATTGACGGCAGACCGCGCAAAAATGACCCGTACTCGGGACGCGATGAAACGATTGAAAATCCGCAACCCGAATCAATTTTTTCGATTCAGTTTATCACTCCTTACACAGCAGCGATTCCCGCGCGGCTTTTAGGATTGAACGCTTCGCAGATGTTTATCGCGCTTTCGGCGATTGCGAGTTTTCTGACGGCGTTGGCGTTGTTTTGGTTGTTAGTTTTAATTACGAAAGACAATAGTTTTGCCGCCGTCGGCACGTTAATTATTATGTTCGGCGGCGCACTCGCTTCCGGCAACGGCGCGATAAACGAGTTTTTCGGACGCGGCGCGGCTTATCCGTTTCTGCCGTTCCTTCGACGATACATTCCCGCCGTTGCGTTTCCGTTTTTCTTCGCGTTGTTCGGCTGTGTATGGCTGGCGTTGAAAAGTCAGACAAAATCTACCAAATATATTGCGGCAATTTCAGCGGGCTTGTGTTTCGGCTTTTTAGTTTTTTCCTACTTTTATTTGTGGACGACCGCCGCCGCGTTTTTGTTTGTGCTGACTTTGCTCTGGATTGTTTTGCGTCCCGAAAATTGGAAATCGGATTTGCGTTATTTGTTATTGATTGATGCTGTCGCGTTTCTCTTCTTATTGCCTTACGCTTATTTACTCTCACAACGCGCCGAATCAACCGATGCGATTCAACTGCTTGTTCTAACGCACACGCCCGATTTACTGCGATTTACTGCAATCGTCTGTTGCATTTCGATTATTTTTCTTGCTTTGGCGATTTGGCTCGGATTGACGAAAGTTAAGGAAGCTTCAACAATTTTTCTGCTCGCTTTTTCAATCGTTCCGTTTATTGTCTTTAATCAGCAAATTATCACCGGACGCTCTTTGCAGCCGTTTCACTATGAGTTTTATGTAGTCAATTACATAACTGCGCTGGCTGTGGTTTTGACGAGTTTTTTATTTTTGAAACGGATTCAGTCGCCGAGGATTTGTGCGGCGATTTTGTTGATTGGCGGTCTTACGGCAGTCGGCTGGGGTTATATCGAAGTCAAACTCACAACGCGGCTGCTCATTTCTTGGAACGTCGCGCGAGATGAAGCGATGCCCGTTACAAAACGTCTCGCCGAATTTGCCAAAGAAAATGAAGCGAATGGAAAAACCACCGTAACCTTAAATTTTGAGTATATTCAAGCCGACAATCAGCCGGTTACGTCTCCCCAAGCAGTTTTGTGGGCGCGGCATCAGCACGTTTTCGCGGGCGTTTCGTGGGAAGAAAACAAAGAGCGTTTTTATCAAATGCTTTATTACGGCGGGCGTGATGCCGTCTGGCTGCGTCAGGATTTTCGCAATGGCGACATCGAAGCGTATATGGCACTTTTTGGTTGGGACCGTTTCAACGCCACACTTTCGGTTAATGCGCGTCCGTTAACCGTCGGCGAAGTCGAACAAGAAGTTCGACGTTATGATAATTATTACAAAAATTTTAGTTTCGAGCAGGCATCGCGTCCGACGCTTTCGTTTGCCGTCGTGCCGAATAATCTGAATCTGGATTTGTCGAATTTAGAGCGTTGGTATGAACTCGGCGCGGGCGAGAATTTCGGCGCATATACGCTTTATAAACTACAGTTAAAACCGATAAACCGATAAATTTGCAAAAAAAAGACCGCCGAAAACAAGGCGGTCAGTTATGTATTGCTAATAAATATAAAACCAAATTAGGCGGCGAGAAGGTCATTTGACGTTTCCGCAAAAACTCTTCTGCCGTTTAAAGCATCATCAATTATTTCACGAACGGCGGAAGCATCTGGATTAACATCCATCCGAGCGCACGCCCGCAGATGTCTGATAATTCCTTCGGTCGCAATATCCATTGGCGCACCGCTTAATTTAGCGAAACGTCTGGCTTGGATATGGTCAATTTGCAAGATTCTATCCTGCAATGTTATTTGTTTAGTTGCTGTTGCCACTTTTACTCTCCTCTTTCGTTATTTAACCCCTTACTTTACATTTGAAAATCGTCTTTAACAATAACCAAAAGTTCAAAAAGTCAACAAACGTGGGCTTTTCTATAATCTTCAGAATAAATTTAAAACCTAAAAGTTACTAAATAAACTTAATGCCGACGGCTTTTTGACTCAATGAAATAAGAGTTTAACAAAGAATTTACATTTTGTCACCATTTTTTTTCGGCATCTGCAACTTTTTCCTTAAACTGTTGCTGACAAAAGAAAAAGACTGACAAATCCGAAAATTCATCAGTCTATATTATAAAAAAACCGTATGTTATTTTCCACCGACGGCATCTTTCATAGCTTTACCGAGACGGAACTTAACAGTTGTTTTCGCCGGAATTTTGATGGTCGCGCCAGTTGCCGGATTGCGTCCTTCACGCGCCTTTCTGGTTGCTTTCACCAATTTTCCGAAACCCGGAAGTGTGAATTCTCCATTCTTTTTAACTTCGGTGGTGGCGAGAGCCGCTAAAGTGTTAAAAAACTCTTTTGCGTCCGCTTTCTTCATTCCCGACTTATCAGCCAGATGGTTGATAATGTCCGTTTGTGTCATACGTTTCGTTGCAGTTGCCATAATATAAGTTATCCTCCAAAAATGATTTTCGTGTTGTAAATTACTGGTTAATTGAACATATTTGCTTGCGAAATCGCAAACGCTAGAAGGGCAAATTTATCCAATCGGTAAAAAATGATTGGTCGGGGCGAGATGATTCGAACATCCGACCTCTCGATCCCAAATCGAGCGCTCTACCAGGCTGAGCCACGCCCCGAAATTCTTTCCGCGTTTCACACAAGAAACACTTTCAAATGCCGAATTCTACAGGCGAAAACGTTGTCGGTCAAGTCGAAGCAGCGTAAAAACGGCGTAAATGCTGAATTATTTTCTCTGTAGCCTGCGCCCGATGGCTTATTTTCCGTTTTATTTGGTCGGAAAGCTCGCCGAGTGTGTTTGAAAATCCGTCGGGAATAAAAATCGGATCGTAGCCGAAACCGTTTGCGCCGCTTGCATTTAAAGCAATTGTGCCGTCGCAAATGCCGTGCGCAACAAATTTTATCTCGCCCGTTTTACCGGCAATCGCCATCGTGCAAACAAATCTAGCGCGGCGGTCTTTTATATTATTTAATTCTTGCAGAATTTTTTCAATTTTCTCTTCAGCGGTGGCATTTTCGCCGGCATAGCGGGCGGAAAAAACACCTGGCGCGCCGTTTAATGCTTGGACTTCCAAACCGGAATCATCCGCTAAAGCCCGAAGTTTTGTTTGCAGGGCGTAGTACTTTGCTTTTAAAACAGCATTTTCCGCAAAATTCGCGCCCGTTTCCTCCGGTTCCGTGATATTTGGAAACGCATTTAAACATCTAGTTTGTATCGGCAGACCTATCAGCAGTTCTTTGAGTTCCTTTATTTTGCCGGCATTTTTGGTAGCTATGAGAAGTTCTGTTTTATTCTCCGTCATTATTGTTTTATATAATCCGTCCAATAATTAGCGATTTAGTAATAAATACATCAACCATAAATAAAGGACAAAAACAAAACTCACTTTTTTGTTATCAAATTTTTTAATGATAGTTTTCAACAGACTTTGCTGTACTTCGCGTACACAGATTTAACTTTCCCCTTTCTCCTTCAGCCTTTCGCCTTCCACATCGCCGTCCGCATTTCTAGTTAGGCTGTAATAATCACCGCTTTTGCTCCCGTCAGTTCCGAAAAATCTTTTGTAAAAATAGTATCTACGCGCCGAACGTGTCCGATGGTTTCGACTACGTCCTGGGTTGATATAAATCCGTCTTCGACGTGCGCTATTGCCCAAGTTGGAATGTGCGAAGCCGTCCGCAAAGTTTCTTCAATCAGGCGCAGATATTGACGTTTAGTTTCGATTAAAGCTCCGAGCCGGTCGGCGTTTGACCGCTCCAAATCAACCCAAAAATCATCGTTGCCGCGAATCCATTCTTCGCGCCAAACTGCCGTCCCAAAACGGTTTCGCCCATTTTGATTGTGCGCCGGCGGCAATCTCAAAAACATCAAATCAAAATGATTTTCGGCGATAAATTCGTTTGTCGGTTTATTTTGACAAGCGTTGTTTTGATTGTTGTCAAACGGCTCAGGCAAAATGCTTTGAAGACGTTTATAAACGGTTGAAAGCGGCTGGCGAAACTCCGAAGTCTCTTCCGTAAACGACAAAACATAATCGCCGACGCTCATCGCCAAACTCGAAGCGATTGCTTTGGCAACCGGCGAGAGGAGGTTTTCGATGTTCCGTCGGACATTATCAAACCACCACGCATCGGTTTCGTTAAACCAGCGACGAAGCGCGACATTTTGCAGCCGATGATGCGGAACGTAAGCGTCTTCTAAAATCACGTTGACTTCATCATCCGACAATTTTTCGTGATTATTCTCAATTGCGGCGACGGCTTTCGTCCACGCCGACTGCATCAAATCGTTTGCCGAAACGCGCACATTCCACCGTTTGAGATACGCGCCGAGATGCGGATCGCTTGTAAAAGGCAAAATTGCCGAATTGAATTTCAAACGGCGCAACACATTGAGTTCAAATGCAAGCCAGCCTTTCGGCGTATTTATTTGTTTTGCAAACATATTTTGGATTGGAAAAGGACACGTGTTGTCAATAGTTTTGAATGCACTAATTTGAAAAGTTCAGTTCTTTTTTCTGTTGGAATTTTTTAGAGTTAAACTTTTCAAAAAATGTCTTTATTAAATAATTCATTATTTTCAACCGTTTCAACCGGTTTTTCAAAAAGCTGATTTTTCTTTTCGTAGGCGAAGGATTCCAATTCCGTTAAATTTTCCAAAGAAACGAATGCTTTAACAACATCCGGGTCAAATTCAATTCCTGCCCATCCGGTCAGATAGCGTTTGGCTTGCGCTTCGGAAACTGACGCGTTGTAAGGTCGCTCGTCGGTCAACGCGCAATAAGTGTCTGCAACGCGCAAGATTCTGGCGGTCAGCGGAATCTGTTCGCACTGCAAAGCGTCCGGGTAACCTGTGCCGTTCCACCATTCGTGATGCCAGCGGACGAGCAATTGCACGGCGCGATTCAAACCGCGTTTCGCTGCTTCCTGTTCGCCGATAATTGTATGCCGCTGCACGTCCGCTCGCTCGTCCTCGCGCAACGGGCGATTGCTTTTAATATAATCCCGATTCATTACAAATTCGCCGAGGTCGTGAACCAGCGCGGCTTGGCGCAAAGAGTAACGGTCGTGCGAAGCAAAATTAAATTTTTGCGCCAGCGCGTCGGCGAGCGCGGCGATGCGCGTCGCGTGCGGATGGCGATAGCTTTCAAACTCGTCGGTTACGCGGGCGATTTTCAGCACGCGCTCATCGAAGTCAGCTTCTTTTGCAGAGAAATTTCTCATCATAAATTGATTCAAAGTTCAAGGTTCAAAGTTTAAAGTTTTAGATTACGACTTTGAACTTTGAACCTTGAACTTTGAACTTTAATTTAACTATTTTTTCCTCAGCCTGTCGAGCAGCGTCAGTACTTCCTGATTGTTTGGAAAAATCGCTAAAAGACGATTTAATTCACCTTCGGTGCGTTTGAAAAGATAGCAAATTATCTTTTTAAGTGCGAAATAAGAAGTGAGAATTGTTAAGCGCATTCTTCGTCTATTATTTAACATTATCGGTTCTCATTTCTCATTTCTAATTTCTCATTTTACCATTAACGAATGCTTCACGATTTTCAGCTGGCGGAACAAAGAGTACGTTTGTGGCAGAGAAACGGTGAAAGTTACGAGCATATTTTGATGAAAGCACTTGGTTTTGCAATGTTCGCCCGCGAATATCCGACGCTCGAAATCGAAGTAAAAGTCGGGTTGCGCTATAAACCTGATTTGGTAGCGCGAAATGCCGGCGGCGATTTTCTACTTTGGGGCGAAGCGGGCGCGAATTCGCTTCGCAAAACCGCCTGGCTTTTGAAACACACGCGGTTGAGAAAACTCGTTCTTTTTAAAATCGGGCAGAACGTCAGTCAATTGGTCGAGCAATTGCGCGAGGAAATTCCTGCGAAATATCGCCTGAGCGGCAGACTCGTTTTGATAAATTTTGTTTCCGACATCAAAAATTTGACAGCCGCCAAACAAATTGAGAAAGTTTCAGCAGATTGGTTCGCCGAGATTGAAATCTGAAATTTTTTGGCAATGAATAATATCCAATTTGAAATCCGCGAATGCGTCAGCATCGAAGACTTGAGCGAATGTGTCGCGCTGCAACGCGAAGTTTTCGTCCTGCCTGAAATCGAAATTTCGCCCGTTCGCCATTTTATCGTGTCCCGAAACGCGGGCGGTTTCACGCTCGGCGCATTTTCCGGTGAAAAATTAATCGGCTTTGTTTTGAGCGTCGCCGCGTTTTTCGGTAACGAGAGATTCTTTTATTCGCATATGACGGCGGTCAAAAAAGCGTTTCAAAGCCACGGCATCGGCGCAAAATTGAAATGGGCGCAGCGCGAGCAGGCTTTAGCAAAAGGCGTAAATTTTATCAAATGGACGTTTCAGCCAGTCCAAGCTCGAAACGCTTTTTTCAATTTGGAAAAACTCGGCGCGACGGTTCGCCATTACGAACCGAATTTTTACGGCACGGATTATTCGACTACCGGCGACCAATCTGCAAAAATCGGACTCGACAGCGACCGTCTTTTCGCCGAATGGCATTTGGCAAGCGAAAAAGTGAAAAGGTTAGCAAAAGGTGAAAATTTTGTCGAAACAGACGAAATCGTGGAATCAATCGTAATTCCGACGGATTGGGACAATTTGGTGAAAACAAATCTGCAAAAAGCGATTGCCGAACAAACAAGAGTCAAAGGGGAATTTCAAAAAGCATTTGCTGAAAATCTAATTTGCAAAGGCTTTGAGAGAAACGAAATAAATCCGAAGTATTTACTATATAACCCAAGTTGCTAGTTATAGATTTCCCACGGCTACGCCGTCCGATGTGCGGAAAGGCTGTGCCTTTCCGGTCACTTGTTATTGATTTGTTGCGGCTACGCCGCCCAAACGTGAGGCACAGCCTCAAAAATCAGGGGGAAAACGTCGGAAAGGCAGAGCCTTTCCGCACATCAGGCGGCAGAGCCGCATAACTAGCAACTTGGGTTATATAAAGAAAAAGATTAGCTGCAAACAAACACGAACGAACATGAAATAAAATCAAAAACTTTTCGTACTTGCTGGTGTTTATTCGTGGCTAAAAATTCATATGCCGATTTTCGACATCAATCCCGATATCAGCCGAGCGCACACGCTCGCTTCCGATTTCTACACTGATGAAGAATACTTTGAGCAATCGAAGGAAAAAATCTTCGCTCGCAGTTGGCAATTTCTCTGCACATCTGATGAGGTAAAAAACTTGAAGCCGCTGACGATTTTGGAAGGTTTTCTTGACGAACCAGTTCTGCTGACGAAAGACGACGAAAACAATCTGCATTGTCTTTCGAACGTTTGCACGCATCGCGGAAACGTCTTGGTCGAAAACGCCTGCGCGGAAAACGGCATTCGTTGTCGCTATCACGGCAGACGTTTTGCTTTGGACGGCAAATTTCTTTCAATGCCCGAATTTGAATCGGTCGAAAGCTTTCCGACCGAGCGAGACGATTTGCCGAAAATTCCGCTGGCTGTCTGGCAAAATTTTTTGTTTGCTTCAATCAATCCATTTGCGCCGTTTGAAAATTTTATTAGGGAAATGCGGGAAAGATTAAATTGGTTTGATTATGACAGGTTAAAATTTTCGGCGGCGAAGGATTACACAGTCAAAGCTCATTGGGCGTTGTATTGCGAAAATTATCTGGAAGGTTTTCACGTTCCGTTTGTCCATCAATCATTAAACCGCGCGATTGACTATGGCTCATACACAACCGAACTTTTCCCGTTTTCGAGTTTGCAGACGGCTTTGTCGGAATCGCCTTCATCTGGCGGGTTAGCCGATGCGGAAACACAACCATTATCAAAACCGCAAAATCCCTTCGATAAAAACATCGCCTCCTTTTACTTTTTCGTTTTTCCGAACTTGATGTTCAATTTTTATCCGTGGGGTTTGTCGGTCAACGTCGTCAAACCGATAAATCCGCAAAAAACAAAAGTTTCGTATCTAAAATTTACCTCCGACGAATCAAAATTAAATCAAGGCGCAGGCGCGGATTTAGAAGCAGTTGAACTCGAAGACGAAGCGATTGTCGAATCGGTGCAAAAGGGAATTCGCTCGAGATTTTATTCGGCGGGTAGATATTCGCCGACGAGAGAGCAGGGAACGCATCATTTTCACCGACTGATTGCGGAATTTATGAAATTATAGTTTGAAGGTAAATCGCTTTTTAACTAAGCTAACCAAATATGAAAACCGAAATTGATATTTCAGATAAACTTTCTCAACATGCGGAAAAAGTTGCGAAAAAATTAAAAATTTCGCGCAAACGGCTTTACTCGAAAGCGATTAAACATTTTGTCGAAAAATACGAATTCGATTCGGAAGATATTACCGCTAAACTTAATAAATTTTACTCAAGAACGGACATTTCATTTGAGTCAAATTGGGAATAAAGTTCTATTTTTATGAATCTTTTTGAATCTGTCGAAAACAATATCCAGTCCGAAATCGAATCTTTACGCCGCGAAATTAATCGGCACAACGAACTTTATTACCAAAAATCCACGCCCGAAATTTCCGACGCAGAATTTGACCGACTTCTTGAACGATTAAAAACACTTGAAACGGAAAACCCGGATTTGATAACGCCTGATTCGCCGACGAAAAGAGTTGGCGGACGCGCCGAAGGTTTTAAGCCGTTCGTGCATCTGGTTCCGCTGATGTCTTTGGATAATTCTTACGATATTGACGAACTCAAAGCGTTTGACGAACGCTGTCGAAAATTGGCGGACGGCAGGGAATTTGAATATGTTGCGGAACTAAAAATTGATGGTTTATCGCTTGCCCTGCATTACGAAAACGGATTTCTTGTGGCGGGCGCGACGCGCGGCGACGGTTTTACGGGCGATGATGTTTTCAGCAATGTAAAGACGATTCGCACCGTTCCGCTCAAATTAAATGGTGAATTTCCCCAGAAAGTCGAAGTGCGTGGCGAAGCGTTTCTCTCACGTTCACAGTTTCAAAGAATCAACGAAGAATTCAAGGAAAAAGAGGAAAAAACATTTGCCAATCCGCGCAACGCCGCGTCGGGAACTCTGCGGCAACTTGATTCGTCAATCGTCGCGTCGCGTCGCCTGGATTTATTTCCTTACGATGTTTTATCGGGCGCGTCGAAAATGTTTGCGACGCATTGGGAAACATTCACGTTTCTGGAAAAGGCTGGTTTTCACGTTAATCCGCACCGCGCTTTGTGCAGCAACATTGAAAAAGTAATTGCATTTTGCAATGAAATGCAGGAAAGGCGCGAATCGCTCGATTATGAAATTGATGGTGTGGTCGTTAAGGTAAATTCGGCTCAGTTGCAGCAAGAATTTGGCGCGACGACAAAAGCACCGCGTTGGGCAATCGCATATAAGTACCCTGCGTTGCAGGCGACGACGCAGTTAAAAGATATTATTGTGCAGGTCGGCAGAACCGGCGCGTTAACGCCCGTCGCCGTTCTCGAACCGTCATTGCTTGCCGGAACGGTTGTTTCCCGCGCGTCGCTTCACAACGAAGACGAAATCAAACGCTTAGATATCAAACTCGGCGATTGGGTTTTGATTGAAAAATCAGGTGAGATTATTCCGCAAGTTCTGCAAGTCATCGAATCAAGACGCGACGGAAGCGAACGCGATTATGAGTTTCCAAAGAATTGTCCTGTTTGCGGTTTCGACGCGATTCGTCCCGTGGGTGAAGTCGTAACGCGCTGTTCAAACCCGGATTGTCCCGCCAAAAACAAAGCCAGAATTTTATTTTTCGCATCGCGTAAAGCAATGGACATCGAAGGCTTGGGCGATGTCGTAGTTGAACAGTTGGTTGATAACGGTTTGATTAAAGATGTGGCGGATTTATACAATTTGAGTTTCGAGCAAATCTCCAATCTCGAACGCAAAGCGGAAAAATCGGCGACGAAACTAATCGAGCAAATCGAAACGAGCAAGGGTCGCGGGCTTCAAAGATTACTCTACGGCTTGGACATTCGACACGTCGGCGAGCGTTACGCAAAAATTTTAGCCCGACATTTTCGTTCGATTGAAAATTTACAAAAAGCGGCGGTTGAAGAACTCGATGCAATTCACGAAATCGGTTTGGCAGTTGCGGTCAGCGTTTTCAATTGGATGAACAATCCGCGTTTTCAAGATTTGATTCACCGATTGAAAAAAGCCGGAGTAAAAACCGAAACCGGCGGCAATTCTTCAATTAATTTAGATGAGAACTTTAACGGCAAAACTTTTGTTTTAACCGGCAAGCTGGAAAACTTTTCCCGTGATGAAGCGGCAAAATTGATTGAAGAGCGCGGCGGGCGAGTTTCTTCGTCGGTCAGTAAAAAAACCGATTATGTCGTTGCAGGAACAGATGCCGGCTCAAAACTCGACAAAGCAGAAAGTTTGGGCGTGAAAGTAATTAGTGAAACGAAATTTAAAGAATTAATTTAATTCTGAATTTTAGTTTCTTCTTCAATGAAAGTTTTATGTGATTTAGCGATTTTACTCAAAGCTAGATACAATTCATCGGGCGAAATTAACTCTAAATACGGTTTTTGAAATTTAGTGTTGCTACCCAAATGCTTTCCTCTGAATTCTATTGAATATGTATATTCTCGAAATTCAAAATTCAATTCCGAAGAATGATTGAAAGTAACAAAATTAGGATTAAAGAACTCCTCGTGAACATAACGTATATCAAACCCGGATAGGGTTGGTTCGTTATGCAATACACTTCTAAGATTAGCTAATACATTAGCTTTTGTTGGAGGATTAAAAACTTTGTTCAAGATAAAACTTATGACTCTATTGCTAATATAAAACTTGTCGAATTTAGCAGAAGAGCTAATAAACTCATTTATTAATGGAGCAATCAGTTCCTCCAATAATTCATTAACGATCTGTGGATTTTTTGATAATCGGTTATTCTTGTCATTGAATTGAAGTTTTCTCTCAAGCAAAGCTAATTCTTTATCAAAATCTTTAAGCTCTTCAATATTTTCTCCTTTCGCACCCCGAACCATTATTTCAAGTGAGCGAATTAAATTCTCCGTGATATATTCGACGAACGGCTCAAGTTCATCAGCATCGGCAAGACGCAACACAGCATAATAATTTTCTTTATCTTCCGTTTTGATAATCACGGGCGGATAGCCGAATTGCATCAAAATAAAGTTCATTAAAATTCGCGCCACTCTGCCGTTGCCGTCGTCGAAAGGATGAATGCGAATAAAGCGGTAATGAAAAAGCGCGGCTAAAATAATCGGATTTACATCGGGCTTTTCTTTTTCGTTTCTAAACCACTCAGTTAATTCCTGCATTTTCGCTGGAGTTTCCTCCGGCGCGGCGAAATAGAAAGTTTCGCCCGTTACGGTGATGACGTGATTCGGTTGAGTTTTGTATTTGCCGACTTCAATTTTTCGGCGCGTTGGTTTCCCATCGGGCGTTTGTGCTTCTTTATAACTTGATTCTTTGAGCAAAAGCGTGTGAAGTTCGCGAATAAATTTTTCCGTCAAAGGCGTTTCGTCTTTGACGATTTCCAAAATCCAATTTATCGCTTCGTTGTGTCCGGTAATTTCAAAATGGTCTTTGAGCGGTTTGCCTTGCGCCGTAATGCCGAATAAAATTAACGCTTTAGTTTCGCCATAAGTGAGGGAATTTCCTTCGAGATTGTTTGAATGATAATTCCAATCGAGCCGAAACTTTTGCATAATTCGCGCTTCGGCTTCGTTATCCAAAGGACGCAAAGTGTCTAATTCATTTTTCAGTTGTTCGGCTGCTGTTAAAAAATTCATCTCTCATATTTTAGATGTTTAAGTGTGGATTGCAAGGTTTCAAATCAGCCAAATTAAACATCAAACCGTTGAACTTTGGACTTTGCGCGGTAATTTGATAAAATCACGTTTTGTCCGGTTTGATGATGAAAGTATAAAATAAAACAAATCTTCAATAAGTAGGAAATAATAGATGTTAAAGTTTTTCAGTCGTATGGAAAGAACGCGCAATTTCGTTCTTTTAGTTTTCGCTATCTTGATGGTAGTGAGTTTAATATTTTTTTACGCGCCGACCCGCGGCGATGTAGCGGGTAATCTGACGCGCAACGAAGAAACCGTCGCTAAAGTCGGCAGCGAACAAGTAACGGTTGCCGATGTCGCTCTCCAACAGGAAACGATGCGTCAAAATAGACAACCGATGCCGAGTAAGACTATGCTTAACCAAATCATTGGGCAGCGGCTTATTCGCATTGAAGCCAATCGGCTTGGTTTGGGGACTTCCGATACGGAAGTAGCGAGTTTTATTCGTCAACAATTCAAAACACCCGATGCAAAACCGTTTGATCAAAAGCGCTATGAACAAAATGTGACGGATCAATACGGAAGCGTCCAAAATTTTGAACAATCAGTCCGCGACCAATTGAGCGCACAAAAACTCGACGCATTTTTGACATCCGGCGTAACGGTTTCCGAAGATGAAGTTTTGGGCGACTTCCGGCGCAAAAATACGAAATTTGATTTAAGCTATGTTCCGGTTACCAGTGCGGATTTAGCGCAAACTATCAAACCGACTGATGAAGAATTGAAAAGCTATTTCGAGCAGAACAAGAAAAATTACTACATCAGCGTTCCGCAGAAAAAGATTCGCTACATCTTTCTTAACACTTCAAAAATTGGCGAAAAACAAAGTTTTTCAGATGAAGATTTGCGAGCCGAATACGAAAAAATTCCCGCCGACAAAAAACAAGCCGGCGTGCAGGGACAGCAAATCGTTTTGCGCGTTCCCAAACCTGAATTGGAATCGCAAATTTTGCAAAAAGCCAACGAAATTTCCCTGCAAGCCAAAAAAGACGGCGATCAAATGTCAGAAGAAGCGTTTACCGAACTCGTTAAAGGTTACTCCGAAGACGCGGCAAGCAAAGCAAACGGCGGAAAACTCGCGGGTTTAGTTAAGGAAAATCCAAAAAATCCGACCGACCCGTATCAGAGGCTTTTGAAGATGCAGCCGAACGAGGTAACCGAGCCGATTAAATATCAAGATCGTTATTTTATTTTGCGTCGGGGCGAAGCCGTGCCGAAAACTTTTGAAGACGCACGGAAGGAAATCGAAGTCAGCCTTCGAAATCGTCGCGCTTACAACGTCGCCGCCGAATTAGCGCAAAAAGTTGCCGACCGTTTGAAGGAGAGCAAGGATATTCAGAAAACGGCGGAAGAATTTGCCGCGCAAGCGAATATGTCTGCCTCTGAGATGGTGCGCGAAACGGGTTTTGTGAAACCGGGCGATACGGTGGAAAACATCGGCAATTCGCCGCAGTTTGAAGAAGGCATCGCGGGTTTAGAAAATATCAGCGATGTCGGCGAAAAAATTGCTATCCAAAACGGTTTCGCAATTCCGATGCTCGTCGAAAAGAGCGAACCGCGCGATGCCGAGTTTGAAGATGTGAAAGTGCAGGTTGCCGAAACGGTTAAAATTGAGCAAGCCAGAGCGCGGGTTGGAGACATCGCCAATCAAATCGCGGCGAGCGCAAGCGGCGCGGGCAATCTTGCCGCCGCCGCGGCGAGCAAGGGTTTGAAAGCGCAGGACGCGAAGACTTTTATTTTAGGCTCACCGCTAGGCACGGGTCCAAGCGCGGCAACATCGGAAGCATTGGAAGACGCGATTTACAATCTAAAAGCGGGCGAAGTTACCAAAACACCGGTAATGATTGGCGATAATTGGTATATTGTCGGAGTCAATAGCCGCGAAGATGCGAGCATGGAAGAATTTGCCAAAGAGCGCGACGGGATTATCCAACAGAAACTCTCAGAAAAACGTGGACAAGTTTTCAGCGATTATGTGGGTTCTCTGCGTCGAGAAATGGAAGCAAAAGGCGATATTAAAATTTATCAAGATGCGCTGGCAAAACTCGATGAAGTCTCCGACACGCAAACTCCGCAAAATCAGGGGATTCCACCAGAACTTCAGCAGCAGATTCAACAACAAATGGAACAACAGCAAAAGGTTCCGCCTCCGTCGCAAGGAAACTAAAATTGTTAAAATAAATTCACCAGGCAGGCATTTTGTCTGCCTTTTTTATTTTGGTAATCCAACCTGAAAGCTGAACAAAAATGCTCACCACCAGCCTAAAATTTTCCACCAAATCAATCCGACGATTGACCAAATTAAAATATTCACTATCGAAGCGAGCAAGCCGATTGTCCACCAGGTTTTTTGTTTGACATAGCCCGTTCCAAAATAAATTGGCGCAGGCGTTGTGCCGTAATGGGTGAGTCCGGCGTTGAGATTTGAATAATAAGCGAGCAGCAAAACCGTTAATCCGACGGGCGCACCGACAGCGATTGTAACTACCAGAAACGGCACGAACATTGCTAAGACGTGCGCCGTAATCGAGGCGAAAAAGTAGTGCGAGTAAAAATAAACCAGAACGAGAATTGCCAGAGCGAACGTCCAAATCATTCCCGTTGTCATTCCCGCCATTCGGTCGGCGAAAATTTTCGTGATGCCCGTTTCGCCTAAAAACGTCGCCATATTGACCAACCCGCCATACCAGATAAAAACCGACCACGCATTTTTTTCGCCCATCAGATCCTTCCACTCTAAAACTTTGGCGAAAAGCAAAACGCCGATGCCTAAGAGCGCGACGATTGCCGTGTCAAATTTATGCAGATAATCCTTTGTCGTCCACAAAAAAACCACCGCGAGGAGAACGGCGAGCATTATTATTTCCTGTCTAGTTATCGAACCGAGTTTGATGAGTTCATCGCCAGCAAATTTTGGGGCTTCGGGTGTTTCCTTAATTTCTGGCGGAAAAAATTTGTAAATCAAAAAGGGAACGGCAATCAGCGAAACCAAACTCGGAACGATGGCGGCAACGAACCAACTCGCGTAAGACAGTTCAACGCCCGCCGTTTCTTTCGCGAGTTTGGCAATGATTAAATTCGAGGCTTGTCCGGTCAGAAAGGTCGCGCAAATTATGACATCGCATTGATAAAGTAAATTCATCAAAAATGTGCCAAGTCGTCCAGCCGTTCCATCGTCGGGACGCGAATCGTAAGTTTCGCAAACGCCTTGTGCAATCGGCAAAATCACGCCGCCGTTACGCGCTCCGTTCGACGGAATCATCGAAGCCAAAATGAAATCGGTCGAAACCAGAGCATAGCCGAGTCCGATGGTTTTGCGCCCGATGGCGCGGACGAAAAGCAGCGCGATGCGTCTTCCCAAACCGGTTTTTATCATTCCGACCGAGAGAAAAAACGCCGCCAGAACCAGCCACACGACCGGTTCGCTGTAACCTTTCAAAGCGTCTTTCGGCTCTAACGCGCCGAACAGCACAGTGGCGACCACGCCGAGCAAAACCATTGCGCTTCCCGTCAAAGGCTGGACAATCGAGCCGACAATCGTGGCGATAAAAATTGCCAGAAGCGTCCACGATTCGCGCCTTATTCCTTCAGGAATTGGAATAAACGCAACTGCCAAAACAGACGCTGCAACGACGAGCCATCGCCACCAGGTTTTTGGTTGTTCGGGTTTCATTACAGAAAGTTTAAAAGGGAAAAAGTGAAAAAGTGAAAAAGTAAAGAAGTCGGCTTGATAGAATTCAAATAAACTTTTTCCCTTTTACACCCTTTTCCCTTTTTCCTTTTTACACCTTTCCCTTTGTTACTCGCCCAAATACGCTTCTTTCACGCGCGGGTCGGCAGCGAGTTGTTTGGAATCGCCTTCCATTACGATTCTGCCGGTTTCAAGAACATAAGCGCGGTCGGAATGATGAAGTGCGGCATTGGCGTTTTGTTCGACTAATAAAATCGTTGTGCCTTCGGAGCGAATATTGTCAATTGCCTCAAAAATCGTGTGAACGAGCAGCGGCGCGAGTCCGAGCGAAGGTTCGTCCAACAATAAAAGACGCGGGCGCGACATCATCGCGCGCCCCATTGCGAGCATTTGCTGTTCGCCGCCGGAGAGCGTTCCGGCTTTTTGTTTCTCGCGTTCTTTGAGGCGCGGAAAAAGTGTGAAAGCGCGTTCCATATCGTCGGAAATACCTTTTTTATCTTTGCGAATATACGCGCCCATATCTAAGTTTTCGCGCACGCTCAAGTTAGCGAAAACACCGCGACCTTCGGGCGACATCGCAATTCCCATCGGCACGAGCCGGTGCGTTGCCATTCCGCTAATTTCCTTGCCTTCATAAGTTATGCGCCCGTTTCGCGGTTCGAGCAGTCCGGTGATGGTTCTTAAAGTCGTGGTTTTGCCCGCGCCATTTGCGCCGATTAATGTTACAACCTCGCCTTGACTAACCGTTAAAGAAATGTCGGTCAAGGCTTCGATGGCATCGTAATTAACGGATACGTTTTCTAAAGTAAGCATATTTTTATTTGCGATTTTCGATTTGCAATTTGCGATTGGTTATGTGATTTAACAGCAACCAAAAATCGAAAATATTTATTGATAAAATTTTCTGAAATAATTTAATTCTAAACGATTGCGCAATCGCAAATTGAAAATCGCAAATCGCAAATCTCGTCAATCACCGAGATAAGCCTCAATAACTTTCGGATCGTTCTTTATATCCTGCGGCAGTCCGAGCGCGATTGATTTGCCGTAATCGACGACTTGGATGCGGTCGCACACGCCCATCACCACGCGCATATTGTGTTCGACAAGCACAATGGTCAAACCGAAACGGTCGCGGATTTGCTTTATCAAACCGGTCAAATCTTCCTGTTCGGACGGATTCATTCCCGCCGCCGGCTCGTCGAGCAATAATAAATTCGGGCGTGTCGCAAGCGCGCGGACAATCTCCAGCCGGCGTTGATTTCCGTAGGGCAGCGAAGTTCCGCCTTCATCTTTGTATTTTGCAAGGTCGAAAATTTCGAGCAGTTCCATCGCAAACTTTCGATGGTCAGCTTCGTCTCTGAAATACTTCGGCAGACGGAAAACCGCGTCGAGCATATTTTGGTCGGCGTGGCGGTGACACGCCGTGACGACATTCTCTAAAACGGACATCGAAGGAAAAAGCCGTATATTCTGAAATGTGCGCGAAACGCCGAGCCGCGAGATTTGATACGGACGCAAGCCGTTGACGCGCGTTCCGTTAATGTGAATATCGCCGGAAGTCGGTTCATAAACGCCCGTCAGAAGATTGAAAATTGTCGTTTTGCCCGCGCCGTTCGGTCCGATTAAACCGTAAATCTCGCCTTTGCCGACGTTCAGAGTCAGTTCGTTGACGGCGACCAGACCGCCGAAACGAATCGTCGCTTTATCAGTTTGCAGAATAGATGAGTTTCCGTTTTCAGGCATTATTCTAAACCTCCGGGTTTGCCCAATTTGTTTCTGAAACGTCGGTAGATATTGCCGATTTCGGCTGTTCCGAAGATTCCCTGCGGGCGCAGAATCATCGTGAAAATTAAAATTAAAGCAAAAATTACTAGGCGCAAATCGGAAAATTGAAATGTGCTTGCACCGACTTGGATTGCCGGAAGCTGTCGCAGAAGTTCGGGCAATAAAGTTACGACAATCGCGCCGACCACCGCGCCGGTCATCGAACCCATTCCGCCGAGAACAATCATAATAATAATCTCGAAGGATTTGATAAATTGAAAATCGTTGGTTGAGAGAAATTTGTTGTAATGGGCGAACAAAACGCCCGCGATGCCGGCAAAAGCCGAACTGATGACGAACGATGTAACTTTGTAGCGCGTCGTGTTCACGCCCATCGCTTCCGCCGCAAGTTCGTCTTCGCGGATGGAAACCAGCGCGCGTCCCGCATCGGATTTGACAATGTTGTGAACGACGACAATCGTGATGACCGCAAAAATTCCGATCCACAAAAAGTTTGCGTAGCCCGGAACCTGATAACCGGTTGCGCCGCCGACCGCGTCTATATTCAAAATCACGATGCGAATAATTTCGGCGAATCCGAGCGTTACAATCGCCAAATAATCGCCTTTCAAACGAAGCGACGGAATGCCGACAATCGCGCCGGCGATGGCGGCGACAATCGCGCCGATGACGATGGCGATGATTAAAATAATGCTTGACGCTCCCGTTTCACCCAAAAAAGAAAACGCGCTTTCAAGCTGCTTGCCGTAATTGACCGTAAAATAAGCGGACGAATAAGCACCGACCGCCATAAACCCGGCGTGTCCGATGGAAAATTGCCCGGTAAAACCGTTGATTAAATTCAGCGACGTGGCGAGAATAATGTTGATGGCGATAAACACGAGCAGCCGCGCCGTGTAATCGTCAATGCCCGCGCCGAAAAAACCGCCTTTGCTCATCATCCCGTTCAAAACGTAAAGCAGCGCGATGACGACGATTCCGATTATTAAACTCTTCAGCCAAGAAGACATAATTTTATTTTGGATTTTAGATTTTGGAATTTGGATTATTTTTAATTGATTTTATTTTTATCATTGAACGGATTGTTGTAATAACGAATAAAATCCAAAATCCAAAATCTAAAATCCAAAATCGCTAGACTTTTTCCTGCACGTTCGTCCCCAAAAGACCTGCCGGACGAATCAAGAGAACTAAAATTAAAATTGCAAACGCTACTGCATCCCGATAAGTGGAAGGAATGCCGATGTAGCTTCCGTAACCGACGACGAGGGTTTCCGCCGCGCCAATCAGTAAACCGCCGAGAACCGCGCCCGGAATATTGCCGATACCGCCGAGAACAGCCGCGACGAACGCTTTTAAGCCGGTAATAATTCCCATCAGCGGCTCGATTTTCGGATTATACTGCGCGGTCAAAACGCCGCCCGCCGCCGCGAGCGCCGAACCTAAAGCAAACGTAAAAGCGATAACAAAATCGGTGTTGACACCCATCAATTTCGCCGAATTCAAATTAAAGGAAACGGCACGCATCGCTTTGCCGATTTTCGTGCGAAAAATAATATACTGCAAGGCGACCATCAACAGAATCGAAACCGCGAAAATTAAAATCTGCGAAGTCGAAATCGTGGCGTTGCCGAAAATTGTGTAATTATCGTTTTGCAGCAGTTGCGGAAACGAGCGCGGCGTTCCCGAAAAAATAAAAACGAATAGATATTCGATAAATAGAGACATCCCGATTGCCGTTATCAGCGTCGTCATTCTGGAGAATTTTCTGACCGGACGATAGGCAAATCGCTCAATCGCCATTCCGATTAAAGCGGCAACCAGCATCGCTCCGAGAAGCACCACGATAAAACCGAAAATTGACGGATTAGCATCGAAACCCAAATAAATGGCAAGCAGATAACCCGCATACGCGCCGACCATATAAATATCGCCGTGCGCGAAATTGATAAGCCGCAAAATTCCGTAAACCATCGTATAGCCGAGCGCAATGAGGGCGTAAATCGAGCCGATGGTTAAACCGTTGATAAGCTGCTGAACAAAAGTATCCATAAAATAAAAGTCTTGAGTCTTGAGTCTTGAGTCTAAAGTCAAGAATTGATTTCCGACTTAAGACTTAAGACTCAAGACTCTGAACTTATCTGTTGGCGTTCATTGTCGAATTCATATTAGAGTTTGAATTCGTCGTATTTGAATTCATCATCATATTGCCGTTCGACATTGCGTTAGCGTTCATCATCATATTGCCGTTTGACATCGTGTTTGTATTTGCGGCGGTCGGCGCAGACATACCTTCGGGGTTAATTGTTTCTTTGAAGGTAAATTTGCTATCCGTCGGGTTTAGTTCTAAAACTACGGCAGGTTTAACCGCATTGCGGTTTGCGTCGAGCGTGATGCTTCCCGTTACGCCTTTAAATTCTTTTGTCGCATTGATGGCATCTTTTAATTTCGCTCCGTCAGTGCCGCCGGCGCGTTTTATTGCATCAGCCAAAACCTTTGCCGCGTCGTAGGCGAGAGCCGCAAGCGAATCGGGCGCGGTATTGAATTTTGCTCGATAGGCTTTGACAAAATTTTGAATCTCCGGCGCGGGATTGTCCGCCGAATAGTGATTGGAAATGTATGCGTTTTTCAAAGACTCGCCGCCGAGTTTCCAAAGATCCGGCGAATCCCATCCGTCGCCGCCAAGGAGAGGCATATTCATACCGAGTTCGCGGGCTTGTTTGGCAATAATTCCGACTTGTCCGTAATAACCCGGAATATAGATAACTTCAGGATTGAGATTGCGGATTTTGGTTAATTGCCCTTTGAAATCCGGGTCGGTTTGAGTGTAAGCCTCTTTAGCGACGACTCGTCCGCCAAGTTTGGTAAATTCCTGTTCAAATACGGCAGTCAAGCCTTTGCTGTAATCGGAGTTGACATCACCGATAATTGCCGCTGTTTTAGCTTTTAGAGTATTGCCCGCAAATTTCGCCATTACCAAGCCTTGAAACGGGTCAATAAAACAAACGCGGGAAATATAATCGCCGACTTCCGTCACTTTCGGGTTGGTTGAGGACGGCGTAATCATCGGAATTTTAGCGTCCTGCGCGACGGGCGCGGCGGCTAAACTATTGGTCGAAGCGACTTCGCCAAGTAAAGCCTGCACTCTGTCTTGATTGATAAGCTTGGAAACAACCGTTTTGGCTTGTTCGGGTCTGCCCTGGTCGTCTTCAAACAGCATAATGAGTTTTCTTCCATTAACGCCGCCAGCCGCATTGATTTCATCAAAAGCTAACTGAATGCCGTTTTTGGTTGATTGACCGAAACTCGAAGTTGCGCCGCTCGTATCGCCGTAAACGCCGACTTTAATATCGCCGTCGCCGCTGCCGCTGTTGGTTGTGCTGTTCGCACTTTTGTCCACACACGCGCTCGATAAAAGAATAGAAAAAATTAAACTAAAAGCCAGAAAGAAATTTTTCATATTTGCCTCACAAATAATTGATTACAAATTTCATAATGACAAATTTCAAGTCGAAAATTTGTCTAACAATTCAAAATTAAATTGTCTGGAATCGGAAATTTGTAACTTAAAATAAATATACAAACGGAATTATACCTATTTCAAATGGCGTGTCGAGTTTATATTTACTAAATAGGACTGAAACAAGGTTTTTTAACGCAAAGTCGGAAAGTAAAAAGGCAAAAGTAAAAAGTAAAAGGTCAAGAAAAATTGTCATTGATAAACATTAGAGTTTATCTGGATAATTTTTCTTGACCTTTTTGAACCTTGCGCGTTTGCGTCTTTGCGTTAAAATCGTTAGTAAACATTCGCTATGAAAAATTACGAAAAGTCAGAATTAAAAAAAATATTCGCGCCCGCGTCAGGCGATATGAGCGCGGAAGATTTCCGCCGCGTCGGTTACGAGATGATAGATTGGATAGCCGATTATTTTCAAAACATCGAACAATTTCCCGTGCTTTCACAAGTCGAGCCGAATTGGTTAAAAGACAATCTGCCAAAGTCCGCGCCCGCCGAAGGCGAAGATTTTCAAGAAATTTTATCAGATGTTGATAAATTAATTTTGCCCGCCGTAACGCATTGGAATCATCCGAATTTTCACGGACTTTTTTCCACTTCGACGAGCGCGGCGGGAATTTTCGGCGAGCTTTTATCAGCCGCTTTCGATATGAAAGCGATGCTTTGGCGAACCGCGCCCGCGTCAACCGAACTCGAAGAAGTCGTAACCGATTGGCTGCGGCAAATGATGAATTTAGACGCGGGTTTTCGGGGAATTATCTACGACACGGCTTCGGTTTCCACCCTTCACGCAATCGCGGCGGCGCGTGAGGGACTAGATTTGAAAATACGCGAAACGGGAATGAGCGGCAGAAGTGATTTACCGCTCTTGCGGGTTTATACTTCCGAACAATCGCACTCGTCGGTTGAAAAAGCCGTGCTGCTACTCGGACTCGGACAGAAAGGTTTGCGGAAAATCGAATGCGACGCGCAATTTCGGATGCGGGCTGACCGACTTCGTGAAGCGATTGAGGAAGACAAACAAAACGGCTACATTCCGTTTTGCGTCGTCGCCACCGTCGGCACGACTTCGACGGCGAGCATTGACCCGGTTGACCAATACGTTGCGGTTTGCGAAGAAAATGCGATGTGGCTTCACGTTGACGCGGCTTATGCGGGAAGCGCGGCGATTGTTCCCGAATTGCAAACGTATTTGAAAGGCTGCGAACGCGCCGATTCGGTTGTAACCAATCCGCACAAATGGATGTTCACGCCGTTTGATTTATCCGTTCTTTATTGTCGTCATACCGATTTATTGAAACGCGCCTTTGCGCTCGTTCCAGAATACCTCAAAACCAACGAAACGGTTACCAATCAAATGGACTACGGCATCCAACTTGGCAGGCGTTTTCGTTCTCTAAAATTGTGGTTTGTGATCAGATATTTTGGGCAGAACGGTTTGATTGAAAGAATCCGCGAGCATTGCCGCCTTGCTCAATTACTGGCAAGTTGGATTGAAGAATCTGACGATTGGGAATTAACCGCGCCTGTCAATTTCGCACTGGTTTGTTTTCGCGCGTGTCCGAAAGGCGTGGAAAATTTAGACGAACTCAACGAAAAATTGATGAACAACATTAACGCTTCGGGCGAAGCCTATCTATCGCACACGAAGTTAAACGGTAAATTTACGTTGCGGCTTTCGATTGGAAACATCAGAGTTGAAGAAAGACATATTGAGAAGATTTGGAATTTGCTTAATGAGAAGTTGTAGTATTCTTAAATTGTAGGCGAAAAAAGACGGAAATTTTGAACAACAATTTTGGAGCTAAAAAATGAAAAAAATCATCTTTGTTTTAACCTTAATTCTAACTGGCGGATTATTTGCATCAGCGCAAACGCCCGAAAAAAAGACGACTGAAAAAAGCAATTCGCAGGTTATCGAAAGAGAAAAATTTGACCCGACTAAAGATGCCGCCAGAGATTTGCAGGCGGCGATTGCCAAAGCGCAGACCGAAGGCAAGCGAATTATTCTCGATGTCGGCGGCGAATGGTGCGGCTGGTGTCGTTTGATGGACAACTATTTTATAAAAAATCCCGCACTTGCCAAACTGCGCGATGAAAATTTCGTCTGGCTGAAAATAAATTTCAGTGAAGAAAACGAAAATAAGGAATTTCTCGCCGCTTATCCGGCAATAAAAGGTTATCCGCATCTATTCGTGCTGGAGAAAGACGGCAAATTGCTTCATTCGCAAAACACCGAAGAACTCGAAGAACCAAAATCTTACAATCTGCAAAAATTTACGGATTTTCTAAAACTCTGGTCGCCACCGAAAACTTCCGTTAAATGAAGTTCATAAAAGAATCAATTATCAAAGCCGCACCCGAACGAGTTTTCGCCTTCCACGAATTGCCCGACGCGTTTGAACGCCTGATTCCGCCTTGGGAGAGCGCGAAGATAATTCAAAAAGCCGACATTTCCAAAACGGGAGCGCAAGCGATTATCGAACAAAAGATTTTCGGCTTGATTGCGTCGCGCTGGATTGCCGAGCATACGAAATATGAGCCGCCGAGGATGTTTGAAGACGTGCAGATTTCCGGTCCCTTTAAAAGTTGGCGGCATCAACACATTATCGAGTCGCACGAAGAAGGAGCGATTTTAAGAGATGAAATCGAATTCGAGCCGCCGTTTTGGATTTTCGGACGGATAGCCGCGCCGCTGGTTATTTTGCCGAAACTTGAGAAAATGTTTGCGTATCGGCACGAAGTTACGCGAAAATGGTGCGAGGTGCAAGGAGAATAAATTTATGCAAGTTGAAACCGCTTTAGTTGACAGTTCTTTTCTGCCGATTGTTTTGGATTTTCGGGACGTTCTGAAAAAAATCAACGATGACGAATTTGAAAATTTTTGCCGTCACAATCCCGACGTGGAAATCGAACTGACCAAAGAGGGAGAACTTATCATTATGCCGCCGACCGGAGGACGTACTGGAATTCGTAATTTTTCTTTAATCGGATATTTTTTTAATTGGCTTGAAAAAGACAAAAGTGGAGTCGGTTTCGATTCATCAACCGTCTTCAAACTGCCTAACGGCGCAAAGCGTTCGCCGGATTTAGCGTGGATTACAAATGAGCGTTGGGAAAAATTGACCAATGTAGAACAGGAAAAATTTCCGCCGTTGTGTCCAGACTTTGTTGTCGAATTGCGCTCGCCTTCCGATTCGCTGGTGAATTTGCAAAACAAAATGGAGGAGTACATCGAAAACGGCGCGGTTTTGGGCTGGCTGATTGACCCTTTGGAAAAGAAAGTTCACGTTTATCGTCCCGATGCTGAAATTGAAGTTTTGGACAATCCTAAACAAGTCAGCGGCGAGCCGCTTCTCAAAGAATTTGCTCTGAATGTCAAAAAACTTTGGTAGAAAATTATGTTGACGCATATTGTTTGCTGGAAATACAAATCGGAAACCACGCAAGAGCAAAAGGCGACGCATCTGGGAAAGCTGAAAAATTTGCCGAATGTGATTCCAAATATCATCAGTTTTAATATCGGTTTCGACATTCTGCATCTTGAGCGTTCTTTCGATTTGGGTTTAGTCGCCGTTTATCCCGACCGCGCGGCGTTGGATTTCTACACCGACCACGCCGTTCATCAAGAAGCGGCAAAGATTGGCAAAGAAATCGCAGAACGAGTTGTTTCGGTTGATTTTATAAGTGAGCAGTAAGCAGTGAGCCGTGAACCGAGAAATTTTTCTGACTACTGACTACTGGCTACTGCTTTATGAAACTTTGGAAAAAGATACTTTTAATCGTTCTCGCCGTCATTCTTTTGGCGCAGATTCCTTTCATTTATAATCGCTACAAATTCGGTCAACTCGCCGATAAAATTTCCGCGCTCGAAACTCAAAAAATTCAATTATTAAACCAGAATTACAAAGATTATAAAGGCGTTATTCACGTTCATACGGCAATCGGCGGACACAGCACGAGCGGTTTTGACGAACTGATTGACGGAGCAACGAAGAATAATCTCGATTTTGTCGTGATGACCGAACACACCGCCGCCCTTTACGATACTTCCGCGTTGACTCTGCAAGGTAACGTCGGCGGCGTTTTGTTCGTCGGCGGTCAAGAAGTCGAAACGGCAACCGACCGATTTTTACTCCTTACAGGAAGCGCGGAAGCGGGACGCGCCGACAAAATCTCAACCACTGATTTTCTGCAAAGCATCCACGCGCAGAATAAACTCGCATTTATCACTTATCCCGAAAAGCATAAAACTTGGAACGCAGATTTTGACGGCATCGAAGTTTTCAGCCTGCACACGAACGCCAAAAAGATGAATCCGTTTTTTGTTCTGCTGGATGCGATTTGGTCTTATTATTCCTACCCCGAACTTGTTTTAGCCAAGTATTTTCAGCGTCCTGATGAAAATTTGCAACGGTTTGACGAAGTTGCCGCGCAAAGAAAATCAACGCTCTTTGCTGGAACGGACGCGCATTCTAATATCGGCTTTCATCTGTTCGGCGATGACGCGGGCAATAAAATAATCAACCTCAAAATTGACCGTTTTGAAACGATTTTTCGCGCGATGAGAAATCACGTTTTGCTCGAAAAAGATAAACCTTTAACGCAGGAAAATCTTTTGCAAGCCTTGAAAGGCGGACATTGTTTCGTCGGTCTTGATGCTTTGAGCGATACCAATGGATTTTCGTTCACAGCGGAAAACGGCATTGAATCGCGCATTATGGGCGACGAAATTGCTTTGACGGAAAATTTGAATTTGAAAGTATCTGCTACGCAAATTGCACGTTTTATAATCTTCAAAAACGGCGAAAAGATTCACGAGGAAACGGGCGTAGCGCAAATCAATTTCCCGACCAAAGAAAAGGGAACTTTCCGCATAGAGGTTTATCTCGATTCTTTGGGCGAACCGTTCGATAAAATGCCTTGGATAATCTCAAATCCGATTTATATCAGGTAGTTAAAAGTTCAAAGTTCAAGGTTCAAAGTTCAAAGGCAAAATCGCTCTTCAACTTTGAACCTTGAACCTTGAACTTTTTAGCAAGCAAACGAATTAACCGCTTCCGACATCAAAAACAGCAAATCAGGCAGATAGAATTTTGAAGCGAAATGAATAATTATAGAAAAAGGTTTTTTCAACTATTTAGTTTAAATTTGTCGGTCATTTTATTTTCCTTTACCGCGCTCGCGCAGCAAGTTCAGCGCACGCCGTTTGATGTGAGCAGTTATCAAATGGACGTGCAACTCGTTCCGGACGAAAATAAATTAAACGCGACGGTTGATGTCAATTTCACGCCGGCGGAAGACACGCGCACCGTTTCGTTTGAGTTAAACGGCTCTTTGAAAATCGAAAGCATCACTCGCCAAAATTCTTTTTCGGCGACCGCGCTGCCAAAAACTAAAACCGCTGTAACTTCTACGCCGGGTCAAGTTACATTCGTTCAAGACCAAACGGGCGTTTCCGATTTAGGTCCGAGCGTGAGAATTGATTTGGGCGAAATTGTAATTAAAGGCACGCCCGTAACCTTGCGTTTCAGATACGGCGGCATTTTGAATTCACCGAGCGGCGGACCGCTTTTGACTAAAAGATTGGCTTCGGTCGGCGCGAAAGACGGTTATTTGATGTATGCGGCGCGGTGGTTTCCATTTCACGATTACGCAGCTGATCAAGCGACCTCCGACGTTTCAATTTCGCTTCCCGCAGGTTTTCAAATCGTTGGCTTCAGCGATGCGGCGGTAACAAATGCGGGCGGAAAATATCGCTTCGTGCAGTCGAAACCTGCGCTCATCGGCAACTTTGCTTACGGCAAATACACCAACAAGACTTTGCGTTTCGGTGATTACGAATTGCAGTTTTATACGCGCATCGGCAACGACGCGCTCGTTTCCGCTTATGGCGAAACGCTCGGTCGCGCACTCGAATTTTACACCAAGCAATACGGCGAACCGCAGGGCGGAAAGCGTTTGATAATCGCGCAGGTTGACGACGAAACGCTCGATTTTTATTCGTCGCAAGGAATAATTTTTATGGCGAACCGATTGTTCGAGCAATCGCGCGAGATTACGCAGGAACGCCTGCAGCGCGAAGCCGCGCTTCAATGGTGGGGCTTGACCGTCGGGTTGAAATCTTTTGATGATGCTTGGATTTCGCAGGGTTTAGCTGAATACAGCGCATTCGCATTGCGCGAGACAACGCTGTCGGGCGCACAATTGGAAAACTTGCGCCGCGAACTTCTTGAAAAATCTTTGACGTTTGAGCAAACCGCTTCGCTTTCGCGCACTCCAGCGACACTTGACGACCAATCAACGGCTTATCAATATATTATGTTCGGCAAGGGCGCGTCGGTTTTTCGCCTTTTGCGCGACACGCTCGGCGATCAAAAATTTAATCAATTATTGAGAAATTTCCTGCAGCAATATCGCGGCAAAAACGCTTCGATTGACGATTTTGAAAAATTGGCTTCGCAAGTTGCCGGCGTTCCGATGCGCTACTTTTTCGCCCGTTGGGTTGAAGGCACGGGCGTTCCCGAATTTACGGCGGATTATCAAATTATCAGAACACGCGGCGGAAAGTTTGTAACGCGCGGGACGGTCAAACAAAATTATGATAATTTGCGGTTGCCCGTCGAAATTCAGCTTCGCGCTGAAGGCGAAGGCGAAAGCAAAACCGTTAAAGTTGACATCGAAGACGCGAGCGCGGATTTTAATATCGAATCGAGCGGCAAACCGCTTGAAGTCATTATTGACCCGAATTTTAAGCTGCTTAGAATTTCCCAGGATTTGCGCGTCTCTTCGATTGCCCGGCGCGGCATCGAGCAGTTCAGAGAAGGAAATTACGTCGAAGCACAGCAGCAGTTTGAAGCGGCATTAAAGTTAGACCGCTCGAATTCCTGGATTTATTATCATCTCGGCTTGCTCTTTTTAGAACAGCGAAATTACGATTTGGCGATTGATAATTTCAAAGCCGTGCTGGGCGGAACGCTTCGTCCGGCGTGGCTGGCGGTTTGGGCAAATATAAAAATGGGCAACGCTTACGACGCCAAAGGCGACCGTCCGCGTGCCGTCGCCGCTTACAAACGTGCCGAAACCCTTGGCGATAATTACGATAAAGCACAGGAAGCGGTCAAGAAATATCAGGCAACGCCTTATGACCCGCGAGAAAAAACAAATGCTACAGCGGTTAAATAAAAATGATTTATTTGCAAAATCAATTTTACTAAAAAGGAGAGTTTTGAAATGAAAAGGAATTTTGTAGCAATCGCAATTTTGTTGATATGCCTTCCTTTGTTGGCAAAGGCGCAAAGTTCCGATGCAAAATCGGAAGAAACACTTGTTAGACAAACTGTCGAATCTTACATAAACAAAACGACTCAGAATGTTTTGCACCCAGACGCGAAAATTATTTCTGTTGATGGTTCAGGCAAAGGTTTTTCCGAATTTAAAATCAATAAACCTATTAAACCGCAAAAAGGTGTAATAACGGTTGAAAGTCAACAAAAAATTTCGGCGATTGATGTCACAATTGATGGCGCGTCCGTTAAAGTCGAAACAGAATTCACATCCGACTCGAATGTTGTGCCCCGTAAGCATATTCAATATATTTCACTGTTAAAACTTAACGGCGAATGGAAAATCGTTAGTATTTTAATGCCGCCGTTGAAGTTTACCGAACTTGTGAGTAAATAATAATTCTTGTTATCGAAGAAAAAAGCGAAAAAGATTTATCTCTTTTTCGCTTTTTTCACTTTGGATTAATATCCCGTCAGCTTGTTGCGGGATTTTTTATTTTTGGAAATAACTTTTCTATCTAGTTCTCGCCACTTCGTAAATGCTAGTCGTGCCGCTTACTTCGTTAGCCACGACTAGCAGAGGCGTGTTCGTCGGACTGTCAGCACGGGAAATAAAATGCAGTCCTTCGGGTCCTAAATCGCCAGCCGCCGGAGTGTTAGTCGCTGCCATAAAATTTCGGTTGTTGATATATTGGACAAATATCGGAGAACGAGGATCGCTGATTTCATAGACAAGCACGCCGCCGATGCGCTCCAAACCGATGAACGCATAATTGCGCCCGTAGGCTTCACCGACGGTTACGCCTTCCGGCTCAGGTCCTTTATTATCGCTGCGGTCATCGCGCGTATTGTTGGTGTTGCCGGCGTTGAAAAACAACGGATAAGTATGCGCGGTTATCTGTTCGATGTCGTCGCCGCTGTCGTAGACTTGTTCGCCGCGCCCTGTCCAGATTGAGAATGAACGCGCGCCGAAAGCGAAAAGTGCTTCGTATTCGGCATCGCCGTCAAAGTTCCCAAGCGTCTTTGTTACATTAAGACGACCGATTTGGGCATCGGTTTTCAAAAACGTCGCGTCTGGAAAAACAGCCGGGTCAAGCAGCAGCGAATTGATTCGCACCTCTTCCGTGAAACCTGCATAGTCACGCGCGTCGCCTTCGTTGGCGGTGATGAAAAAAGTTTCGCCCAAGTGGTTGATGGTAGCAATGCCGTCGGGCTGATACATTCCGAAAACCGGTCTTGGGAGGATTTCAATCACGCCGGGAGTCGAACTGCTGATGCGGTCGCTCGAATCTATTGCAGTGCGGTGGAGGCTGTGATCCTTGAATCCAAGACCGATTAATCTGGTGAACTCATTTGTTCTCAAATTTAAAACGCCGACGGCATTGTTTTCCTGCAAAGTTACCCAAGCTCTTCTCGAATCATCCGAGACGGCGATGTATTCCGGCTCGAGGTCTTGCGCGACCGTTGCGTTCGGTCCGAAAATTCTGATGCTCGGATTGAGGCTGGCGTTATTGAACGCTCTAAAATTAGCGGTCGTAACGTGAGCATTCTGCACGCCGAAGTCAATGTCAATAATACTGACCGAGCCTTCCGGGTCAATCGTATAATCGTTGCTCGGCTCGCCTTCATTCGCCACCAGAACTTTCTTGCCGTCCGGCGTAAAAGTCAGCATATCGGGAAGCGCACCAACCGTTACGGCATTCAGATAATTTCCGTTTGTATCAAAGAAAACAGCTTTGCCGTTGTCAGTTTTAACATTGGCTTCGACAGCGGCGGCAACAATCCCTCTTTTGACAGCCACGCTGTTGGCTTGGCGACCGTAAGGTGTGATGTCAATGGAAAAAAGCAGAATCGGCTGGCTCGGATCAATAATGCTCAACACGTCAATTTTCGAGGTTGCGCCGTTGCCCGTGTAAAGCCGCTGCGTGAACGGGTCGTGAGCGACAATCTCGGACGCGCCTTGATTATAAACGCCGGCGGAATAAGTGCCGAGTACTCGCAACTCGACGCTTTGTCTCTGGGCAAAAACCGGTGAAACACTAATAAAAGCGGTAATGATGAGCAATGCCGCGCTTCGATAAATGGTTACAATTTTCATATAAAGAAATCTCCTACAAATTTGAAAAGCCGGTTTGGAGCGGATTAACTCTAACCAGTTATTTTGAATAGCAATACAAGAGTTATTAATGCTGAGAGTAAGTTTAATTTATTAACTTAAACTTAACGGAATGTTAATTTATTAGACATTATTGGAAATAAGTAAAATCGGTTAATCTATGTAAATGTTAAAATATGCGGAGTTAAAAGAAAAGCCGAAAGAGTTTCTTGCCGCCACCGGTTTGACTGATGAAGAGTTTCAATGTCTGT
>MWYZ01000033.1 GCA_002050365.1 Acidobacteria bacterium 28-1 | reverse complement strand
CGGTTAACCTGCCGACTGGTGGAACTGTCGTCATAAACGAACAGATTCGAACCTTTTCTGGGAATTCCGCCGTGGGACTGACGGTCAACGGTGTACACATCAGAATCCCCACCCTTAATCCGGGTACTCCCCCAATAGCGGATATTATTCTCTCCTCGGCGCACTCGGACATCAACTGCGGTACATTTCAATAGTGCCGCAGGCGAGATTAGAGTAGGCAGGATAGGGAGATGAAAATGAAGAATCCGCTTTGGAAGATTTTGACGGAGCGGATAAAACTAAAGATTTTGCGACAGCAAATATTTTCACTAAATAAAATAAAAGGTAGGTGGCTAAAAACCACTCACCTTGTTTATTGGTCGGTCTTCCCGCCCGTCTGACCGCGGGTGGTATTTGCTTCGGTCAGTTTCTGGCTTTTGAGCGGCGCAATTCGGTTTAAGTTCGGACAAAATTATTCCGGCTTATTATAACGACGGCGGGAAAGCAGATATTGCAGTTTTCCGTGATGGAGCGTGGTATCTACTTAGAAGCACGGCGGGCTTTACGGGTGTGCAGTTCGGTGCGGCAAACAACCGACCTGTGCCGAGTGCGTTTGTTCCTTAAAACATATAAACATCAAATAAAAAGAGCCGTAAGCGTCAAAACTTACGGCTTTCTACTTTATGACATAGCAGAATAGTTTGCGTTACATAAAACGGCTCTTAGGTCAAGCAGACTCCCGGCGAAAATGCCCCGCGCAACAAGCAGTTAACTATCTGTGAGAAAATAAATTGTAACGATTGAAATATTCGGTTATAAATGTATCTATGTGGTAATTATGCGGAATTTTTTAGCGTTCAAAAAACGTTATGTAGCTCTGGCTATTAAAATTTGGAGAATATTGTATATCCAAAGTTGTTAAAAGTCTCAGAAAAGAAAATTTATGAGAAATTTTTATAGAATGATTTTAACAATTTTACTCCATAGCTTTGTTACTATGCTTGGCAGTTGTGTCAGTTATATAGCAAAAATTACAACACCAGAAAGAGTTTCACACGATCAGCTTAGCGATCAAGAGCAAATAACAAGCAACAGATTTGTCATTGTAACGATTGTTGCCTTTCACTTAACTAATGTTATGTTTACAGTTGAAAATTTTTGTAGAAGATTTGCCAATAAAAAAGAAGAAATGTTAATAACTATCTTCGCTTCTCAAGAAACCACAGCAATCGGCAAGACAAAATTTGAAAAAACAAAGCCACTTGATTTGATTGAAGTAAATGAAGAAATTCTGATTACATCGATCCAAAAAACAGGCGAATTAAATCTTGATTTGCTCGAAGAAACCGAAGAAGAACAACTGCTCGTGCTGCCGAAAAAACCGCAGAATTTAGACGAATATATTTTGCCGAAATCGGAATTTTTGAATTCGCCGCCGCCGCGCGTTTTGATTAAAGAAGATGAAGCCCGCGCCGTAGCAAGAGAACTGGAAGAAAAAACCAAAGAATTTAATGCGACGGGACGAGTCGTCAATATCTGTCCGGGACCGGTGGTTACAACTTACGAATACAAACCCGACCCGGGCGTGGAATACTCGCGCATCACCGGTCTCGCCGATGATTTATGTCTCGCGCTCAAAGCCGAATCAATCCGTATTGACCGCATTCCCGGCAAAGCCCTTATCGGAATTGAAGTTCCAAACTGCGAACGCGACACTATTTATTTGCGCGAAGTTATCGAATCGAATAGATTCATCGAATCAAACTCGCTTTTGACAATTGCGCTCGGCAAAACAATCGATGGATTGAATTACGTTGCCGACCTTGGCAAGATGCCCCACCTCTTAATCACTGGCACGACGGGAACAGGAAAAAGCGTCTGCCTAAATACGCTGGTCATTTCGATTTTGTACAAGGCAAAACCCGACGAAGTAAAATTCATAATGGTTGATCTAAAGCAGCTGGAACTCGGACTTTATGCCGACATTCCGCATCTCGCCACGCCGATTATCACCGACCCGAAACGCGCCGCTATTTCTTTGAAATGGGCTGTCTCGGAAATGGAAAGACGCTACAAAGATTTAGCTGGTTGGGGGGTTCGCAACATTGACGGATTCAACGCGGAAGTCGAGAAGCGTAACGCCAACGAACATTTTGACGACAACGGGGAGGCGTGGAAAAAACTTCCGTATATTATAATTATCATTGACGAACTCGCCAATTTAATGATGGTTTCGAGTAAAGAAGTTGAAGAATTCATCACGCGCCTAGCGCGGATGGCTCGCGCTGTCGGCATCCATTTAGTTTTAACGACTCAGAAACCTTCTTCGGATGTAGTTACTGGACTAATTAAGGCTAATTTTTCGGCACGTATTGCCTTTCGCGTTTCCGCTCGGATTGGCTCGCGTACAATCCTTGATACTAAAGGTGCGGAAAGTCTTTTGGGTAGAGGCGATATGCTTTTCATGCCGCCGGAGACTACGCAAATCGTTCGCGTTCACGGCGCGTTTGTCGACGAGAAGGAAATACACAAAATCGTCGAATACGTTAAAGCGCAGGGCAATCCTGAATACGATACGACCATTACGAAAACCGAAGAGCAATTGGTTGGTTCAGATGATTCACCGGGCAAAAGAGACATTCTGTTTGCTGACGCCTTACGAACAGTAGTTAGCTCCAAACGCGCCTCAACTTCGCTTCTACGAAGACATTTACGCATTGGCTACGGACGCGCCGCAGCGATTTTAGAGCTAGTCTGAAAAGTCTCAAGCCAGCCTTCTAACTAAAATTCTAATCATTGAAAGATACATCATTGCTTCACTGCTTTGTGCTAACTTTTCATACTCACGGGCTAATCGCCGCGACTGTATAAACCAACCAAATGTGCGTTCGACCAACCAACGCTTGGCTTGTGCAATAAAGCCTTTGACAGCTTCCGGGTTCTTACTCACTTCCAATTGAATCCCGTATTCGGCTTTCACTTCCGCGTGCCATTCTTCCCCGCGATACGTTCCGTCAACCCAGACTTTCTTCACCGACTTGAGTTTCTCTTTGTTCTCGGCAAATAAAGTTTTCGCTCCCCGTTGGTCGCTCTCGCCAGCCTGAGTCACTTTCAAAGCAATTGGCAATCCTATGGTGTCAACCAACAGATGTCGTTTCCGTCCGGTGATTTTCTTGCCCGCATCATATCCGCGCGCCTCTTGTTTGCCGCCCACATTCTTGACCGATTGCCAATCCAGACTTCCTGCACTTGCCGCTGCCGTGCGTCCTTGCCGCAAGCGTTCCAACTCGCGCAGAGCATTGTAAATCCGCTCCCAATCGTTGCTGCACCGCCACTTCCAGAAATAATGATAAACCGATTTCCAATTGGGAAAATCCTTTGGCAGCATTCGCCACGCAATTCCGCCAATCACGACATAGAAAATTGCATTGAGAACTTGCCTGATGTCTAAACTCGGTCTGCCTAAGTTGCTCGACGCAGGTAAGAACTGTTTGATAAACTCGATTTGTTCGTCAGTTAAGTCACTTGGATACTTTTGTTGTTTGGTCATAACAAAAGTTTAGCTTATCTGACGACACTTTTCAGACTAGCTCTTAGACGCGATGGTGCGCGAAGGTTACATCGACGAAATGGACGGCAGCAAACGCGCTCGCCCGATTCTGCAAAAGGCTTATGACGATTTGCAGGAGGTAGAGGACAGAGAGTTGTAGTTTTTCGCCTCCAATTTCAAATTCACCAATTGACCAGCGCGAAATGCAGAGCTAAAGTATAAGTTATAAGGATACTATCAATTATTCGGTAAAGAAAAACCGTGAGCGTTAAACTCGCGGCTTTTTTGTGATTACTAAAGTATTTCTAAGGAGTACTGAATACAGAAACGGCAGTTGGTATATCTTGAGAAGCAGTCAAGGATTCATCGGGGTTCAGTTCGGCGAAGCGGCAGACCGACCCGTGCCAGCCGATTATGAGGGTGACGGCAAAGCGGATGTCGCGGTGTTCAGACCGAGCAATGGAACATGGTATCTGAATCGTTCGACGGCAGGGTTTGCAGGAATCCAGTTCGGAATCCCGACCGATGTACCGGCACCAGCCGATTATGACGGGGATGGTAAAACAGACGTTGCAGTATTCAGCGATGGAGCGTGGTATCTGAACAGAAGCACGGCAGGTTTTACAGGCGTAGCTTTTGGTGCGGCAAACGACCGACCTGTGCCGAGTGCGTTTGTTCCTTAAACAACATCAATTAAATAGATTGTTCTTCTCGATGAAATAGCTATTCAGGCATCAATTACAAAAGCCTTTAGTCATAGAAAACGGAAGGCTTTTGCTTTTTCGAGTTGATGAAGCGTTCTTTTGTTAGTCGCCGCCTCCACCATTATCTTTTTTGCTTCATTGTTTAGCTGTCAACAAATATCGATGTTACAAGGCTTAAATAGCAATCTTGCAAGGTTGCTATTTGTGTTATCTGATGTCGGATTCTGGGTCTAAAGTGGTCAATTTCAAAACTTAAATAATTTCTTGATTTGCTCGTTAAATTCCTCGCTTGGTTGTTCTGTTTCATTTTGGTTGTGGCAATAACCACCAACGCTTATTCTCAAAGTGTCGCACCTAACTTCAAAGTTGTTATTTCAACTGTAAGTAGTTCAAGCGAAGAAATAATTACAAAAACACCTAGTTTCTTATTATCTAAATACGAAGTGACTAAAACTTTTTCTTCATAGTTTGTTAGTTTGGTCTTATAATGGAGCTTTAAATAGTTGCTACCAGGCGATGCCGTAATCCTCTCCGTGATGGCTGGAGCCTCCCCACATTGTGCCATGCTCGCGATCAAAAAAGATAGCGTTAATAGGTCCTGAAGTTCGCTCTTCAAAGGTTAAATCATATCCCATTTTCCTAAGTTCGCCGCGCACCCAGGGTGACATTGATTCAGCCAGAAGAAGTCTTCCCGGTCGAGACTCGTGTTTACCGAAGGAACTGCGCATTTGAAAGCTGTTAATGTTTGGAGCTTCGGTTGCTTCCTGAACATTCATTCCGAATTCCACAACATTTAAGAAAAACTGCAAAAGGTTTTGGTCTTGACTGTCGCCGCCCTGAACTGCAAACGAAAGAAATGGCTTTCCATCTTTTAACGCTAATGTCGGTGTAAGAGTGACGCGCGGACGCTTTCCCGGCTCAATCACGTTAAAGGGATTTTCCGCCGCGTCAAACACAAAACTCTGCGCCCGTTGACTAAGACCGATGCCCGTATTACCGGCAATCACTGCGGGAACCCAACCGCCGCTCGGCGTAATCGACACCACCCAACCTTCGGCATCTGCCGTTTCGACTGAAGTCGTGCCGGCATAAAAGGATTTGTCTAAATCCTTTTGTGACTGAATACCGGAAGTTTGTTCGGCTGGCAAAACAGTGTTCCATTTCTCCAGCAGGTTGCGGTATGGATTGGTTTGCTTCTGAAAAGGATACGGGTCGCCGGGTTTGATTGCCGGGTCGTTACGCTCCAGATTTATTAACTTGCTTCGTTCTTTGGCATAAGCCTTTGATAAAAGTCCTTCGATTGGCTCGGCGGGCGCAAAATACGGGTCGCCGTAATAAAAATCACGGTCGGCAAAAGCTAAACTCATCGCTTGATAAATTGTGTGAACATAGCGCGCGCTGTTATAGCCCATTCCTTTCAAATCAAAATTTTCAAGGATGTTAAGTGCCTGGAGCATTGCCGGTCCTTGTGTCCACTGTGACAGTTTGTAAACTTCGACTCCTTTATACGTCGTTTTGACGGGTTCTTCTATTTGCACTTTCCAGTTCGCCAAATCTTCGAGCGTGATTAAACCGCCTTCTTCCTGAGTTCCTCTAGCAATTTCACGTGCAATGTCTCCTTTATAGAAGCGGTCATAAGCGGCATAAATTGCTTCCTTTCGATTTTTCCCTTGCTTTAGAGCCTGTTGTTCGGCTTCAACCAACTTTCGCAGCGTCGCCGCCAAATCCGGTTGGCGAAAGATTTCACCGGCGGAAGGAGCCTCGCGCGGCTGTCCAAGGTGCGGAAGCATAACTTGACGCGAATATTTCCATTCTTTCAAACGCTTTTTCTCGCGTTCGATGCTGTTAGTTATCTGCGCTTCAATCGGATATCCATCAGCCATCTGAATCGAAGGCTCTAAAACGTCTTTCAAACTGAGCTTGCCGTATTCGGCTAACATTACCAGAAGTCCGCCCGGCGTTCCCGGCGTTACGGCGGCAAGCGCGCCATATTCCGGCGCGTAATTCATTTTCTTGCTTTTGTAGAATTCCGCCGTCGCACCGGTCGGCGCAACGCCGAGGGCGTTAATGCCGATAACTTTGCCTGTTTTGGGATTATAGATTAGCGCTTGCGTTTCGCCGCCCCAACTTAAAGTGTCCCACATAGTTGAGGTCGCCGCGAGCATCGCACAGGCGGCGTCAACTGCATTTCCGCCTTTTTGAAAAGTCATCGCTCCGGTAGTGGCAGCCAGAGGTTTGCCGGTGATTGCCATCCAATGTCTTCCATGAAGCACAGGTTTAGCGGTGCGCTGTCCGTAGAAATTTACCGGCATTGTCAAAATAATTGTGAATATCAATACAAAAGCAGATAACCTGCTGCTTGCATATATTTTCCTGATGATAAAGGCGGAGAATTTATTATTCATAGCATTAAGGCACTTGAAACTAAAATTGTGGAAATCAGAATTAAAATGCCCGTAGATTCAGGTTGAATCTACGGGCATTAAAGATTAGAACGCGACGCGGAAGCCGAGCTGCAAAGTGCGGGCAGGCTTTGCTATCAAAGGAATCAGAAAAGTGCTTAGCGATGTGTTTCCTGAAACCGTATTTTCATCATAGTTGGTTCTATTGGCTAAGTTAAAGACTTCAAATGTAAATCCGGCGTTGACGCGCTCGGTAAAATTAAATTTATAAGCCAGCCTTAGATCAACCGAAAAGAAGCCCGGAAGAAGCGCGCCATTAATGCCACCTTTATTGTCAACGGCAAAATTCAACATTTCCCCGTTAGCAAAGGTCCGGGTGTTGGTAAACGTCCCGGCTGGGAGCGGGTCTAAATTAATTCCGTTTTGGTTTGCATCGATGGTCGAGTTAAAGATTGTAAACGGCGTGCCCGACAAAGCTCTAATGATTGTGCTGACAACCAGACCCCGGGTACGAGGCACGCGATACAAACCGCTAAAAACAAAGTTATGTCTGCGGTCGAAAGCTGTCGGTCCCTCGTTTTCTTTAAGTCCAAGATCGGTTTGCGTCTGAAAATTAGCTGCGCCAACGGCGCTGCCGTTCACGTTTCCGGTTCCTTTAGAAAGTGTATATGAAGCTTTGAACTGAAATCCTTGCGAAAATCGTTTATCGAGCGAGAGTTGCAGCGCATCATACTTCGTTTCACCGGCATTAATACGGGTCGTGACACTTGAAGCCGCTGCCGTCTGGAAAGGAAAATTACTAAACAAATCTGTCACCACTGGAACAAAGCTGTTTTGAATGACTGCTCCGAGAGTTGAAAACTGCCGGGAAATAGCGGATGTTGAGTTTGTCGTCGCCCGCCTGCCTGGATTAAGATTCACCGTTAGAAATTGATCCACTCCGTTGGTATGAATATAATCTGCCGTCACAGCTAGATTAGACATAAGCTCTCTTTGAAATCCAATCGATAAGGAACGTGTATATGCCATCCGGCGTTCCGTATTATCAACGGTCGGCGAAGCATTTGCCAGCACCGTGCCTGACCCGACGAGAGAAGCAATCAAAGCCCTATTAACCGTCGGTCCATTAGCGAGGGTTGGGTCGGTCGGGAAATTACCTGCCCGCGGACCCGGGTCGGCTGTATTAAGCGGAAAATTTCGGACGAAAGAAGCCGAGAACGGACCGCCGGTGCGAAAACCGGTAATTATTTCAAACGGAGTGTTTTGATAAAATGTACCGAATCCGCCGCGAATTACGGTTTTCGCGTCGCCTGTGAGATCGTAAGCAAAACCTAATCTCGGAGAAATATTGTTATTATCCGATGATACGGTTTCGCCATCGTAACGCACTCCGAGATTGAGAGTGAGTTTCCGATTTACCTTCCAATCATCCTGAACAAACACGCTCGTATTATGATTGATCATAAAGTTTCTTAACGGACCGCCAACCCGGATTGAAAAGCGTTCCGGGTAACTGCGGGGGTTATTACGATCAAACGGCAAATCAGTGGGAAAAAAGAATGTGCCGTTGAGATTGTCTTCGGTAATGCTGTCCGCCGTTACATAATTATAGTCCACACCGAACTTTAAAGTATGCGAGCCTTTGATCCACGTCAGTGTATCTGCCAATCGATAAGAGTTATTAACGCGGGATTGAGCAAACGGACTTTGCTGGTCAACGAACGTATTAAATTGAAGTGTCGGCGGAAGCTCAGCCTGAGATTGCCCGGCGTTAAATGCCGGATTTGCAAATGACACATCTTCTTGAGTAAATGAGAGACGCAAATCGTTGAGAATATTCGAGGTCAGATTATACGTCCAGCTTCCGACCGTCGTTTGGTCAACGTCAGCTTCTTCACGTGCCGCAGCCGGGGACGACCGCTCCGCTCGGATCAAGCACCTCGCCTCTCAGGGTTGCCGAGCCTTCCTGAGCAATTACCTGTATAATGCTTGCTACAACAAGTATTACTAACAAAAAAAACTTTCTGAAACAATCGACGTTTATTTTGGACATAGGTAGCCTCCATTAATTTAAATAGCTTTACAACTTTGTATAAACAGATTATTACGACGAAAACAGGCAACTATAACGCCAAAATTTTTGTTGTTTGTTTTATATCTATAAGTCTTTTGTTCATAATCAAATAATCAAGCTAACGAAGACAGCCAAATTAAAACGTCATTTCAAAATCTTTATAAAACGTATATTTTTACGAAATTATGAATTTTTACACTATCCGAAAATAAAAGAATCGCAGATATATTGATTATCAACTCGGGAGAATCTTTGGTTGGAGAATTCACGGCGCGGCTGACTGTGTGCCATTCCAATTTTTCGAGCCGGATAAGACGCGGCGAATTTTTAAATACTTCGCATTCCTTTCGGGAAATTTGAAGGACATTTGCGCGATGGTGAAAGAATCGGTTATAAAATTAAGAAACGTATGAATTTGTTGGAAAATTTCAGAACATTATGAGCCGAGAAAAACAAAGTCGCCGCGAGTTTTTGAAAGTGGGCGCGGTGGGCATCACTGCGCTGGGTTTTATGAAAAACATTAAGGTGAACGCAATCGCTTTTGCCGAGCCGCACGCTGAGTTAAACGAAATCACCATCGTCGAACTGCAAGCCAAAATGAAATCGGGTGAGCTTTCCGCCCGGCGGCTTGCCGAAATGTATCTCGAAAGAATCAGGGAAATCGACCCGAAGTTGCGGTCGGTCCTTGAGACGAACCCCGATGCCTTGAAGATCGCCGAAGAATCGGACAAAGAGCGCAAGCGGGGCAAAGTTCGCGGTATGCTTCACGGTATTCCCGTTTTGATAAAAGACAACATTGACACCGCCGACGAGATGAAAACCACCGCCGGGAGTTTCGCGCTGGTTGACGCGCCCGTGCCGGAGCGGGACGCTTTTGTCGTCGAAAAATTACGTAAAGCCGGTGCCGTGATTATCGGTAAAACAAATTTAAGCGAGTGGGCGAATTTTCGCTCGACCAAATCCATAAGTGGCTGGTCGGGGCGCGGCGGGCAGACAAATAACCCGTATATTTTAGACAAGAATCCGTGCGGCTCGTCTGCGGGTTCGGGCGCGGCGATTTCCGCCAACCTCGCGGCAGTCGCGGTCGGCACGGAAACCAACGGTTCAATTATTTGTCCGGCGACGAGGAACGGCGTCGTCGGCATCAAGCCGACACTCGGATTAATTTCCCGCAGCGGCATCATTCCCATCGCCCACACGCAAGACACCGCCGGACCAATGGCGCGAACCGTGGCGGACGCGGTTATCTTGCTAGGCGTGATGGTCGGGCGCGACAAACGCGACGCGACGACCGCCGAGAGCAAAAAGGGCGAGAAAGATTACACAAAGTTTCTGGACAAAGACGGTTTGCGTGGCGCGAGAATCGGCGTGGCGCGGCAGTTTGTAGGAAATAACGCGAAGCAGAAGGAAATCTTTGAATCGCACCTTGAAGTTTTGAAAGCCGGGGGCGCAACTTTGATTGACGTAACCTTTCCCGTTGATTTTAGTAAATTAAGCGACGACCGGCTGCAGGTTCTGCTCTACGAATTCAAAACCGATTTAAATAAATATCTCGCCGAAAGACGTTCGCCACATAAAACGCTTGCCGATCTAATCAAATTCAACGAAGAAAACAAAGAGCGCGAGATGCCGCTTTTCGGGCAGGAACTATTTCTGCAGTCGCAAAGCAAAGGCGATTTGACCGAAAAGGCATACACCGACGCTCTCCAAAAAGTAAAACGTGCGTCGCAGGAAGAAGGCATTGATGCAGTTGTCGCCAAAGACAAACTTGATGCTATCGTTTCGCCCGCCGTCGGCGCAACTTGGTCAACCGCGGCGGTCGCCGGTTACCCGTATATCACCGTCCCCGCTGGTTTCGCAGATGGTCTGCCAGTCGGCTTCGCGTTTTTCGGACGTGCCTTCACCGAACCGCAATTGATTAAATTCGCTTACGCCTTCGAGCAAAAAACGAAGACGCGCCAAACGCCGAAATTTTTACCGGCTTTCACATAAATTTCAATGCCGGATGCGCCCGCCAGTTGACGCGTCTCTCGCCCGAAATTGGGGGCTTTGTTATTTACTTAAGCGGTCAGATAACAATGTGCGTTGGATGTGAAATCAGAGCGAAAATGGAGAAGCCTATAATGAAGCAAGAAAATTAATGTGTTCAGCCGTTCCTTAAACAACATCAATTAAATGGATTGTTCTTTCTCGATGAAACAGCTATTCAGGCATCAATTACAAAAGCCTTTAGTCATAGAAAACTAAAGGCTTTTGCTTTTTTGAGTTGAGAAAGCTTTCTTTTGTTAGTCACTACCTCGACCAAAATTCTAAGTAAAAAAGTAAAAGTAAAGAATCGAATCTTAACTTTTGCCCTTTGTTTTTTACTTTTTATTTTTTGCCTTTTGGTTTGAACGCTTTATCGTTAATCGCAACATTATGTTTGACTTCTTTTATCGTCAAAACCAAATCGCCGTTGCCGGAATTTGAATTGACCGTTTTGAACGGCAGCATTACGCCGTCAACCGTTCGATAATCGCTATACATTTCCGAGTAAGGCTGACTGACGCTGCTCGTTGAAGATGAACTTAACGATTCGAGTTTCAGTGGAAGAAAAGTTTTCTGCGAAAAATAAATAGTGTCTTTATTACCTTTTTCCGGCTCGAAAACGACGATGTAGGCGTCTTCGTCGCCGACTTTTGACGCGCCTTTGAATTCCGCGTTTTTGTAAAGCGTTTTCCAATCGAGCAAACCGTAAAAATTTGCGCCGATTCGGGCATCTTCGAGTTGTTTGCCGCTATAAGTTTCAGTAGGCGCAAAGCTGACTTCTTCGCCGCCGTTTGTGCCGTCAAAATACTCAAAAAACGAGCCGATTGTTTTACCGAGCGCGGTTATAGTGGCTTCCTGCGCCGACATATTCGGGGCTTTGGCGTAACCTGTGCCGTAACCTTTCACGCCTTGGTGGATGAAATCAAATTCAATTTTCGACTGCCGCGAATTTAGTTTTCGCCAATTTGCTTCGCCGCCGAGCGCGTTAATGACTTTCGCCATCAATTCGTCAACCGATATTTTCGGTTTTTCGGCTGACTTCGCGGCATCGTTTTCGATTCGATTAAAACCGAATTCGCCTTCGGGCTGCAAAATCGTAATGCCAATAATTTTGCCGCTCGCATCACGTTTGGCTTTGACTTTGTAATCGTCGGGCAGAGGACTCATCGCAAAAAGGTCTTTCGATTTTTCGTTAAGTACGTAAGGCTGTTGACCTTCGACGACGAGCGAAACTTTGCCGTCCGCCTGCGTAATTTCAATTGTCCGCGCCGCGTTTTTTTCCGAAGCATATTTACCGACGAGCTCCTTCGCCGCGTCGGAAACGGTTGTGGGAATTTGCGCGTCCGCTTTGACTTTCGGCAAAGTGTAGTTGCCCTGCGGCTGTTCGAGAAACGCTTCGGTGTCTTTGAACGTCACGAAAAATCCATCGGGTGCGCCGTTTAATTTATATTTTCTTTCAACGACTTTCTCCAAAATATATGTTGGCTGTCCGGGAACGACGGCGACGAGCTTGCCGTCCTGCATTTTGATTTCAACGTCGAAGCCCGCCTCTTCAAAACGATAGCTTCCGATTTCCTTGCTTGCGTCGGCGGAAGCGGTTTGATTAGCGGCGTTCGGATTTCCCAAAATGTTTTCCCAAACAATCGGCATCAATTCGCTGCCAAGACTCGAACCCGAAACATTCGTCAACATCACGAAACCTAATTTCTTTTCGGGAATCATCGCCACCATCGAATTGAAGCCGTCAATATTGCCGCCATGCTGAGCGACTTTTAAGCCGTTCCAGTCCTGCAAAAACCAGCCCAAACCGTAAGAGCTTTTGCCCCCGATTTTCATTTGCGGCTTGAGCCATTCTTCAAAACCTTTTTCGGAAACTAATCTTTTGCCGCCTCCCGCGCCGCCATTCAATATAAATCTCAACCACAGCGCCATATCTCTCGCGCTTGAATTTATCGAGCCGGCGGGCGCGATTGCGTCAATATCTCTGATTGGCAGATTGCGCGTTTCCTTTGTGTCGGTATTGTAACTGTAACCGTATGAATAATCTTTCGCTTTTTGCATTGCCTTGACGCTCAAATCCGAGTTCGTCATTCCGAGCGGCTTGAAAATTTTGTCTTCGACAAATCGTTCCCAAGGTTGTTTCTGAACCGTTGAAACAATCTCGCCCGCCGCTGCAAACATTACATTTTGATACAAAAACCGTTCGCGCAGTTTGGCTTGCGGCTTGGCTTCGCCGGCAACGCGGATGATTTCCTCGCGGTTTAATTTTCCGCTTACCCAACCCAAATCCGTCCGGTTCAAGCCCGACGAATGCGATAGCAAATCGCGAATCGTAATATTTTTATCAATCTCTGCATCGTTGATTTTGAAATACGGCAGATGTTTTTTCGGATTGTCATCTAAAGAAAGTTTGCCTTCATCCTGCGACATCAAAACCGACAAAGCGGTGAACGCTTTCGAAGCCGAACCAATGGCAAATTGCGTGTCGGCGGTGACGGGAATTTGTTTCTCAAAGTTTTTGTAACCGAAGCCTTTGATAAAAATAATCTGGTCGTCTTTGACAATTACCAGACTCATTCCGGGAATTCCGAGTTCTTTGCGCCGGGCTTCGACTTTTTCCTCAATCGTCGTCAGACGCTTTTGCAGATCGCCCGAAATCGCTTGCGCCGGCGCGGTTTGCGCGTAGCCGACTTGCGGCAAAGAAATCGCAATCATTGAAAAAACTAAAACAAGCGAAACTGAAAATCGCAGATAAATTTTGGAAATCATTTTCTTACTCCGTAGATTTGTTTAAGATTATTGCTCTGTATTTACGGAAAAATCGGGCAAAAGGTTTTATTATTTGTCGTCTTTTTCGAGCAATTCTATCGCGTTCAGCACGCGCAGAGTGTTTCGATTAACGTGCAGTCCGAGCGCGAGTAAGCCAAACGCCATAATTGTATAAATAACAATTGTCATAATTAATAAAAGAATGTGAACGCGGTTGGAAAAATCCGCGAGCAGTAGAAAAGCGACGAAGAAAAGTAGTTCGACAAACGCCGCCGCGCCAAATGAGAAATTATAATTGCGCTCATTGCGTTCAATTAAGTTAAGCGTATTAGAGCGAATTTCGTTAATTTTTTCTGACATAATTACCTCCTATATTTTTCATTTGTAAAAAATGACATAAAGAACTGTTGGAATCAGCACGAATGATTCGACGATTGCCAAAGCAATGATTATTTTCTTGGTTGATATATTTTTCATTTTTTCTTATTTTTCCTTCTTGATTTTTTGACGCAAACTGGTCAAACCGTAAGCAAGCCGTGATTTTGCCGTTCCCAAAGAAATGTCTAAAATTTCTGCCGTCTCGCTCAAAGACATCTCGTCCAAATAATGCAAAATCAAAACGGCGCGGCTGGCGGGCGAAACATCTGAAATCAACTTTGGAATTTCTTTAATCAACTCCGGCGCATAGATTTCTTCCGCCGATTTAACGGGAATCGTTTCCAAAAATTTTTCATCTCTGACTTGTTCCGTCCAGTGTTTTTCCCGTTTCAAACGCTTGAATGTTTCACGCGACGCAATTCGATACGCCCACGCCCGAAAGAGCTTCGGATTTTCAAGCCAGCGAATTTTGCGGTAAATGATGATAAAAACTTCCTGCAAAATGTCTTCTGCCAAAGCGTGTTCGCCGGTTAATCTGTAAACATAACGAAAAAGTGGCTGCTGAACGGTTTTCAAAATCTCATCAAATGCGGCACGGTCACCCGACTGCGCGCGCAGAACCCAAAATATCTCTTGCTTCGGAATAGTCATTGTTGCCCTTCCATTTATAAAGAGATTGTAATAAAGAAAAGTGTTCGGATAGAATTGTGAAAAAGTTTTCCGTTTGTGGAAAGTTAATCAGAAATGGATTTTTCATTTACCATTTTTCATTTACCATTTACAATTAACGCACTATGGGATTTGCAAAATTAAAAACTAAAATTAGCGTCGAAGATTATCTCGCAGGCGAAGAAATTAGTCCCGTCAAGTATGAATACGTTTATGGCGAAGTTTATGCGATGGCTGGCACGAGCGATAGACATAATTTCATTGCGGGCGAAATTTATGCGACTCTGTTGAATCATTTGCGAGATTCGCTTTGTCAGCCTTTTATGGGTGATATAAAAGTGCGCGTCAGTCCGCAGGTTTATTATTACCCGGATATTTTGGTTTCGTGCGAGCAAAATCCCGAAAATCCCTATTTTCGTAACGAGCCCATTTTGATTGTCGAAGTTCTTTCGCCTTCGACGCAGGAAATTGACCGCCGTGAAAAATTGCTTTTTTATCAACAAATGCCGAGCGTTCAGGAATACGTCGTCGTCGAACAACAAAAAATGTTAGTCGAAATTCATCGTCGTCAGCCTGACGGACGTTGGATAACTTATTATTTCAACGAGGGCGCGGACGAGGAAATCGAGTTTCAATCGGTTGAAATGACGATGACGCTCGGGGAAATTTATCGGCGCGTGAAATTTGATAAGTGAAATTTTCTAGGGCGACATTGCCTTTAATTCGGCAATAATTTTCGGCAAAATTTCCAACACAAAATTAACTTCCGCTTCCGTATTAAATCTTCCCAAAGAAAAGCGAATCGCGCCCATTGCATCTGAATAAGGAATGTTCATCGCCTGCAGAACGGGAGAAGCGGTGTGCGCGTCTGAGTTGCAAGCCGAACCAGTTGAGACGCAAACGCCCGAATCGTTTAGCTTTGCTAAAATCGCTTCGCCGTTCAAGTTCGGAAAAGAAATGTTCGAAGTGTTCGGCAGTCGTTTTTCTGGGTCGCTTGTTCCGTTAATGCGAGAATTTGGAATTTTCTGCAAAATTTCGTTTTCTAATTTGTCTCGCAACCGGCGAACCGTTTCCATCGCCGAAAAATCTCGGACAAATTCAGCCGCCGCGCTGATTGCCGCGATTTGATGGATGGCTTCCGTTCCCGCGCGTCTCCCGTTTTCCTGTCCGCCGCCGATATAAATTGACGGCAATTCAACGCCGCTTTTAATGTAAAGCGCACCGATGCCTTTCGGCGCGTGAAATTTATGACCGGACAGGCTGAACAAATCAATCTTTGTGCGTTTCAAATCAATCGGAATTTTGCCGACCGCGTTCACGCCGTCAACGTGAAAGATTGCGGCGGAGTTTTCTTTAACCGTTTCGGCAATGGGCGCGACGGGAAATAAAATTCCCGTTTCGTTGTTGGCAAGCATTACTGAAACGATTGCCGTATCTGCGCGAAGAGAATTTTTTAATTCTTCTAAATCCAAAAAACCATCTTCGGAAACTTCAAGCCAAGTAATCTCATAATTTTTTCGTTCAAGTCGTTCGCACAATTTTCTCACCGCTTCGTGTTCGACGCGCGTTGTAACAACGTGTTTCTTTTGCGGATTGGCTTCGAGCGTTCCAAGAATCGCCCAATTGTCAGATTCCGTGCCGCCGGATGTGAAAACAATTTCTCTTTCATTTTTTGCGCCGAGTAAATCTGCGATTGTTTCGCGCGATGTTTTAATCACGTCTCTTGACTCGCGTCCGAAGTTGTAAGCGGACGACGGATTGCCGTAAAATTCTTTCAGAAAAGGCTTCATCGCCTCAAAAACTTCGGGCGCAATTTGAGTTGTCGCGTTATTATCAAGGTAAATCATAAGTTAATTGAAAATTGATAATGGAAAATGTAATTACCAGCAATTTACCATTTGCCATTTAGCATTTACAATTACAAACACAGTGAACGCAATTCTTAAAATCACCGACGCGAGCGGCAGAAGTTGGGAAGTCAATCTGCTTCCCGACACGATTTATAACATTGGCAGAGCTAAAGAAAACGACATCGTGCTTAACGACCGCCGCGTTTCGCGCCGCCACGCGCACCTTGTCGCGGAAGCGTCGAGTTGTAAGATTGTTGACGGTTATTTGGAGAACGGTGAAATTCAGCGAAGCATTAATCGCGTTTTCGTAAATAATGTGCCGCGGTTCGAAAAAACTCTCGAACAGGGCGACCGCATTATTATCGGCGAAAGCAATCTGGATTTTAAGAAAACCGGCACGCCGAAAATTCTGGAAACTCCGCCAGAGGCGAAGAAAAGTTCCGCGTCGAGTGCTCTGATAGGCGAAACAGAAATTGCTCCAACCGGCGTAAATTATGACGATCAACCGCTCGGACACACGCAGCTGCAAATTTCCGCCCATGAAATTATCGGACATCGCTCAAGTATCACGGTCGAAACAGGAGTTGCCACCGCTGAAGAAATTAAGGAATTGCGGCGCAAAGCTAAAGCGTTAGATTTACTTTACGAAATGAGCAAGACGCTTGGCACAGTGTTTGACTTGAAAGAAATTTTTATAAAGGCGACGGATTTGATTTTTCGTGGAACGCCGGCTGAAAGAGTTGTTGCGCTGCTCGCCGACGAATCAATTGACGGCAAAATTCTCGATTACAGCTTGTATCCGATTGCCGTCCGGGCGCGTGACGCGAAACTTGAAAATTTGACGGAAAAGCTGACGATTAGCCGAACGATTACGCAGAAAGTAATGCGCGATAGAGTTGCGCTTCTGTCGCAGGACGCAAAAACCGACAAACAGTTTAGCGGTGCGGAATCAATCGTCGCGCAAGGCGTTCGCTCGACAATCTGCGCTCCTTTGATAACCGAATCAAATGTTCACGGCGTAATGTATGCCGACCGCTTTGACCCGTTTGCCGCGTTTAGTCCGGACGATTTAGAGCTTATCAGCGCGGTCGCCGCGCAGACCGCGATGGTTGTCGAAACCGTCAAAGCGCACAAACGCCTTGCGAGAGAAGAAGTGGCGCGGGCAAATTATGGGCGGTTTATGCCTGAATACGTCGTCAAGCAAATGCTTGAAAATCCTGATTCATTCAAATTGGGCGGCGTAAATCAAACCGTAACGATTCTCTTTGCCGACATTCGCGGATTTACCGCGTTTTCGGAGAGGGAAAATCCGGAAAAAGTCGTCGGGCTTCTCAATCGTTATTTCACGGCAATGAGCGAGATAATTTTCGCGCACGGCGGAACGCTCGATAAATATATCGGTGACGGCTTGATGGCAATTTTCGGTGCGCCGACCGCGACGCCCGAAGACGCGAAAAACGCCCTCAAAACGGCAACTGCGATGCAAAGACGACTTGCAACTTTGAATAAGGAATTGGAATCGGAAGGAATCAGCCGAGTGCACGTCGGCATCGGGCTTCACACGGGCGTGGCGACCATCGGTTACATTGGCTCGGAACAACGCTCGGAATATACGGCGATAGGCGATACGGTTAATTTGGCTTCGCGGCTCGAATCGAGCGCGCGGGGCGGACAGATTTTGGTCAGCGAAGCGACGGCACAGGCGGGCGGAGATTCGTTTACATTTTTGCCGCAAGAATCTTTAACTGTAAAAAATCGCTTGCAATCCGTATCACTATTTGAAGTAAAATGGAATTAAGTTAAGATTAGATGTCTTTTTGAGTTAAGTTTTTTCTCCCGAACTTAAAACTTATTTGGAGCAGGAAACAATCCGTATGTTAGGAATATCGTCATTAAAAAAATTAGTTACCGATTCGATGGCGATTGATATGGGAACTGCCAGCACGATTATTGCCGTTAAAGGGCGCGACATCGTTTTGGATGAACCTTCGATGGTGGCTGTTAACGAATTGACCGGTGAAATAGTCGCCTTCGGACATGAAGCGTTTGACATGCGCGGACGCGAGAGGCGCGATGTTACCGTGCTGGCTCCGCTTTCGGGCGGCGTGGTCGCCGACTTTGAACGCACTAAAAGAATGCTCGCGCATTTTGTCAAAAAATCGAAAAGCGGCGGCTCGCAAATGTCTCTACAAGCCGTAATGAGTATGCTCGGTGAAGTTACGCACGTCGAACAGCGCGCTTTGATGAACGCGGCGGAAGACGCGCACATCGGCAAAGTTTATATGATGGAGGAAGGACTTGCGGCGGCGTTCGGCGCAGGCATAACGCCGCGCGACAAACGCGCTTCGGCGGTGGTTGATATCGGCGCAGGAACGACTAACATCGCTGTCGTCGCCAAGGGTAGCGTCGTTCATTCGCGTTCTGAACGCATCGGGAGCGGAGAGATAAATTTGGCTTTGTCAAATCATTTGAGAAAACATCGTGGTTTGCAGGTCGGTGATGAAACGACGGAAAACATCAAAACTCAATTTGCTACGGCATTTTTGCCCGAAGATTTAGACAAAACATTCTTTGTGCGCGGACGCGACGTACAGACGGGAAGTCCGGGCGCGGTTGAAATCACGGTTGGCGAAATTTATCCGGTCGTCGAAACCATTGTGCGCCGCGTCGCACAAGTTGTCAGCGACACTTTAACGGAGCTCAGACCGGAAGTTGCGGCGGATATACACGACCGAGGCATTATCTTAACCGGCGGCGGCGCACTTCTTAATGGTGTTGACCAATACCTCCGTAACTTTGTAAATCTCTCCGTCATCGTGTCCGACGAGCCACGCTACGCTACCGTGCGCGGATTATTGAATATGTTCGACGAACCGGAACTGCTTGAAAAAGTTTCGCGCACCGAACTCCACGTTCTGCAAAACGCCGAGATTTCTTACGAAGCGTAAAAATTTTATGGAACGCCAGCGTCTTGCCGGCAAATGTCGCCGTCCGATACACTGTTTAAACGCTCTCTGTATTCATAACCTCTTCGAGCCAACCAACCAAAGCGAAATCTTAGGGCGAACGCATCACTTTTGCAAAAATAAATATTGAGGCAAAACGCTTTAGTTATTGGAGTTAGAATTCAGCTTTGCGAATTATTTCAAAATTTTTACATTGAAAATTTGTGCAAAATTCAAAGAATCGCTTAATGTTTATTCACGCAACCCATTGATTAAAAAACTAAATAACTGAAAATAAAGAAAAAAAGTGATGCGTTCGCCCTAAGCGAAATCTCTTTCGACATTCATTAATTTTGTGGTTTAATTTTACCGATGCGTTTTCTTGAATTTTTCAAACGTCAATTGCTCGTCGCACACATCTTCGGAATTCCCGTGCGTGTGGACTACCGTTGGTTTTTCGTGTTGGCATTGATGTCTTGGATTACGGCAAACAGCATTAATCCTTTGACTGAAAACTTTCTCACGAGTTTCATTTTCGGAATTGCCGCAACTTTAATATTCTTTGCCTCAATTTTCCTGCACGAACTCGCTCACGCCGTCGTCGCCCGAATGGAGAGCGTGCAGGTTTTGGAAATCGTGCTTCATCCGTTCGGCGGGTTAACCAGGTTTCGGCACGAACCGAAAACGCCGCGTGCCGAATTTCGCATCGCCGTCGCCGGACCGGTTGCCAGTTTTTTGCTTGCGCTTCTCTTTCTCGGCTTGATGGCAATTTTTAACTCGCTCGAATCGAGCATTCTCGCATATTTATTCTTCACACTCGTTTTATTGAATTTTTTGCTGGCGGTGTTCAATCTTTTTCCCGGTTACCCACTCGACGGCGGCAGAGTTCTGCGGGCGTATCTCTGGCATCGCGGCACGGATTTGAACGAAGCGACCGTTTTGACCGGCAGATGCGGGCAGGTTATCGCATGGGCATTAATCGCTTTCGGCATCTTTATCGCCTTGGTGCAGGGTGATTTCCTTACCGGTTTTTGGGCAGTTTTAGTCGGAATTTTTTTGTACGATTCGGCGAAGGGAATAATTCGAGAAGTTAAAAATTTAGAGCGAAAAGTTGTTGAAGAAGTGATGAAATTACCTGTTTCCATCGAGCCCGAAATGAATGTTTTGCATTTTGTTGACCGTATATTAACGCTTCACCGCCGGACGGTTTTTCCCGTCGCTAAGAATAAGCAACTTTACGGTATCTTAACCCTGGAAGATTTGAAAAAACTGCCGCGTGAGAATTGGCGCGAAACAAAAATTCAAGATGTAATGCGCCCGATTACGCCGGAGTATTTTGTCGAAACCGACACGCTTTTGCAGGAAGCGCGAGAGTTGATGCGCGAGAACGGTGTCGGCGCACTCGGCGTGATTGACGCGCAGGGAAATCTGGTTGGATTTATGCAAAGCAGGAAAAAGTGAAAAAGTGAAAAGGTGAAAAAGTTTTGCCTCCCGTCGAATTTTTCTGCTCAATATCATCAAAGACCTTTTCAAAGACTTTGCTTTTTCGCTTTTTCACTTTTTCACTTTTTCACCTTTTCACTTAAAATCTTGTTTTACCTAAAGGAGAGAAATTAATGCTAGCCGTTTTAGGCGCACTTTTTGCAAATGGTTTAATCACAATTCTAAAGTTTATTGCCGCCATCTTTACCGGCTCGTCGGGAATGATGGCGGAATCCTTGCACTCTTTGGCGGATACGGTCAATCAGGTTTTTCTGCTTTTCGGTCTGCGCTTTTACAAGCGTCCCGCGTCTGAAAAACATCCGTTCGGTTTCGGCAAGGAACGCTTTTTCTGGTCGTTTATCGCAGCGATTTTTATTTTCGGAGTCGGTGCAACTTATGCGATTTACGAAGGCATCGAAAAAATTCGTCATCCGCACGAAATTACGAATCTGGCGTTGGCGTATTGGATTCTGGGAATTTCCTTTGTTCTCGAAGCCGCCTCGATTGTGCTTGCGCTTTATCAGGAAATTAAAGAAGCGCACCACGAAGGCTTGACCTTCGGCGAGTATCTGCGCGAATCGAAAGACCCAACGGCAAAAACCGTTATTTTTGAAGATTCGGCGGCACTCGTTGGAATCGTTCTCGCAGCGGCTGGACTTCTTTTAGGGCAATACAAAATTCCGCCCGCCGAAGGCGTAATGTGGGACGGCATCGCTTCGGTAGCTATCGGCGTGGTTTTGGCAATTGTCGCATTCGGGTTAGCGCGTTCTTCGCGCGGACTTCTATTAGGCGAAGCGGCAACACCGAAAAATGTCGAAGCAATTCGCCAAGCTATCAAATCGCATCCAAGCGTCGTCGAAGTCGTCGAGCTTTTGACGATGCACCTTGCGCCGAAACAAATTTTGGTCAACGCGCACGTCAGTCTCAAAAATGATTTAACGAACGAACAAATTATTGAAACCATCGCTGAGATTGAAGAAAATATGAAAAAAGCCGAGCCGAAAGTTGATATGATATTCTTGGAAACTGCGAGCCTCAAAAACTCGAACGGTAAAGAAGTGAATCCGAAACATATTGGATGAAGAGTCGTGAGTCTTAAGCCGTAAGTCAATTTTTTCTCGACTCACGACTTAAGACTCACGACTCACGACTAAAAGAGATGCAGTTAAACGATTACATTCCAACGATTAACACAGTGCGAAACGTGCTGGATATGACGTTGGTTTTCATCATCGTTTATGTCGTGCTGAAACTTCTGCGCGGCACGCGCGCCGTGCCGACGGTGGTTGGAATGGTCATTCTGGCTCTTTTATATTGGATGGCGGTCGCGCAGGATTTGGCGACGCTTGAGTTTGTTTTGCGTTCCGCCGTGCTTTATATCGGTGTAGCAATTATCGTTCTTTTTCAATCGGAAATTCGGCAAGCGTTAATTTATTTTGGCAACCGCCTTCGTATTCCTGTTTTGCGAAGGCAGCGCGGACAACTCGGCGAAACGATTTACGATGAAATCGTCCTTGCGGCAACGACGCTCTCGTCGGAGAAAATCGGCGCGTTGATTGTTGTCGAGCGCAACGTCGGTTTGAGAAATTTGATTGATGCGGGCGTATCGATCGATGCAAAACTCAGTTACGATTTGTTGGTGACGATTTTCAATCCGACCACGCCGCTTCACGACGGTGCGGTGATTATTCAAAACGAGCGTATCGCCGCCGCTTCGGTTTTTCTGCCTCTGACAAAAAACCCGAGCGTTTCGCGCGAACTCGGCACCCGGCATCGCGCCGCAATCGGCGTAACGGAAGGCTCGGACGCGGTTTCGGTCGTCGTATCGGAAGAAACAGGTCTTATTACTTTTGTCGAAAGCGGCGAGGTAAAACGAAATTTAGACACGACAGCACTCCGTTCACTGCTCTTGGGCGCGATGGAAATTCCCGTCGTCGAGAAGAAACGCGAAGCGACTAAGACGATGAAGGAAGCCGAATCGGAGATAACGGTTGGATAGTTTTGAATAGAGTTCAAAGTTCAAGGTTCAAAGTTCAAAGTAGTTTTGTTAACTTTGAACTTTGAACCTTAAACTTTGAACTCTTATAATTTTCCCGATGGAAAAGTTTTTTCAAAAAGGAGAATGGCAATTTTCCTTTCGCCATTTATTTCGGCGCATCTTTTTAGAAGATTGGCTGACGAAAGTGATTGCGCTTTTTATTACCGTTACGCTATGGCTTGGCGTAACGGGACAGCCGACCACCGAACGATTGAGGGACGTTACCCTAAAACCGCGCGTCGCCGACACAATTGAAGCGACCGACATCTCCGTGCAGGAAGTTGATTTATTGGTAACGGGCGACAAACGAAAAATTGACCAAATTAAAGAAGAAAATTTAATTGTCGTGCTGGATTTAACCGATGTTCAGGCGGGCGACCGAACGATTCAAATTACGTCTGACAACGTTAACGTCGAACTGCCGACCGGCGTTCGACTCGAAGAAGTGCAGCCGAATAAAATCGCGGTCAAGCTCGAAACGGTAACCGAGCGCGAAATTGCGGTCAAAGTCGAAACCGAAGGAGCGATTCCCGAAAATTTTGAAGTCTATAGCAAAATCGTCGCGCCGCAAAAAGTGCGCGTGCGCGGACCCGAAAGTTTTATCAAATCGCTCGACTCCGTTCCGACGGAAAAAGTCAGCCTCGAAAACCGTAGGGAAGATTTTATAGCTCAGCGAATTCCGCTTAATATCGCCGATTCAAAAGTTACAGTGCTTGATACGAACGTCGTTGATGTCGCTTTCCGCATCGGTGAGAAACGCATCGAAAGACTTTTTACCGTTCCCGTCCAAACAGATACCGGAAAGAAAACGGCAACCGTTATTTTGTATGGCGGTCGCTCGGTTTTAGAATCTCTGAAAGCGGAAAATCTGCGCGTTGAAATCGTTAAAACCGAAGCGGGCGAAACGTCTTTAAATTTAGTTTTGCCGCCTGAACTTCAGGACAAATTTGAGATTAGAAAATTGAAAGTCAATTAGAAGTTGTTTCAAAAATACTTTTCGCAAAAAAGTGGCGAGTGAAAATTAATTTTCACTCGCCACTAAACTTTTCTGTTAATTTTAATTAAACCTCTTGATTTTCGCTCGTTGATTTACTTTTCTCCGAGAAACCTCGCGCTTGTGGAAGCGGCAAACCGACAGCATCGGATTTAATTTCCGGTCGGTCATCAAGAAGATCTCCTTCATAATCGTTGACAATCATCTTGCCGGATTGTTTCGTGAAAATGAGTTTGTTTTGCTCACTATCAAAATCAACCGTTACGAGGTCGCCGGTTTCGACTTGTTCGGTCGCCACCAGATTTGAAAGCGGATAAACCAGAAATCGCTCGATGGCGCGTTTCAGATGGCGCGCTCCATATTTCAAATCGATGCCTTCGCCGAGCAAAAATTCCTTGGCTTCGGTGGTGCATTCAAAAACGAATTTCGTTCCCGCCGAATCGGTAATTCTTTCCTGAACGCCGCGCAGTTCGATGTTGAGAATCTGACGCAGATGATGTTCTTTCAAACTTCTGAACACGACGACTTTATCAATCCGATTCATAAATTCAGGCGAGAATTTACGTTTCGCGGCTTCGAGCGCGGTGCGATAAATTTTCGTGTCAATCTCGTTGTCATCTTGGTTTTTCGTCGCCTTGGTTGGAGCGAAACCGATGCCGCCGGAAATCATCTCCGACATCTCGCGGGCGCCTAAGTTAGAAGTCATGATGACGACGGTTTTTGAAAAATCAACGCGCCGATTGTCGCCCAAAGTCAAGGTCGCTTTATCAAGAATTCCAAGCAGAAGCTGCCACAAAGCATCCGAAGCCTTTTCGATTTCGTCAAACAACACAAAGGTTAATTTATTTTCTTCGGTGTGCGCCTTGTCAAGATTTTCCTGCGTCAACATCGGCGATGTTTCACGGTGCCCGAGGTATCCCGGAGGCGAGCCAATGAGTTTGGCAATCTCGTGCGAATGTTGAAATTCGGCGCAGTCAATTTTGACAACTGCGTGCGGTTCGCCGAAAAGGACTTGCGCCGCCGCTTCGACCACGCGAGTTTTTCCCGAACCGGTCGGACCTAAAAACAGAAGCGTTCCGACGGGACGCGCCGGGTTGTTCATTCCCGCCAAATAAATTTGAAAAAGCCCGCTCATCCGGCGGACGGCGCGTTCCTGCCCGACGATGAATGACAATAATTTATCTTCAAAATCTTTGGCTCGCGGACTTTTCAAATCGGGGTCGAGCAAAACAAGTTTTTCGGTGGTTTCTTTCTTTTTAGCGGTTTCGTTTCTCATTTCGATTTTCTCCTTGTCAACTTCAGCAACGCTTTTCTCCGGGAAGCGTTCGGTCAAATATGGACAAATCTTCAAAGCTGATTTTGCCGAAAAGTTTCGGAAAAATTGCTACTACACTGATGATTTCAAAAGATTTTACGTTGGCTGGACTTTAGATTGCGAAAGGGTTTGTCCATTTGGAATGTGAGCCGTTGCGCGTGCGAATTCGACTCTATTTATGGTTTAACATAAATTAGTCATTTTATGCAAGAAGAATTATATCCAAAAAACTTCTGACAAAGAGATTTTGGCGATTGAGGAATTTGGAATTTGGGGGAATAAATTAGCAAAAAATTAATATTAAATAAGTTGAGAAAAGTAATTTGAATAGCAGCGCGAAACTCAAAATGTTTAGGCTCATTAAAGGAAAAACCGAAGAAGAGATTTTGTGGGAAGACTTCGAGCAGGAAGCGATGCCGCTCAGCGCGGATTTATTTCGCGTGGCGATGTTTCTCAAGCGAAATCTGCCGGCGGCTGAAGATTTAGTGCAGGAGACGATGATGCAGGCTCTCAAATCTTTTCATCGCTACGAAAAGGGAACGAACTGCAAAGCGTGGCTGACGACGATTATGTATCACACGCACTATAAGCAGTTGAGGAAGCAAACTAATTTGCGAATGGTCGTTGACACAGAAGAAAAAATCGCTGAAACCGCGCAGTTTGAAGCCCCGATTCCGCAGCAAATTACCGATGAGGATGTTTTGCAGGCGTTAAAAAAAGTGCCTGAAACTTTTCGGGAAACGGTTCTTCTGTGCGATGTCGAAGGTTTTACATATAAAGAAATCGCGGCTTTTTTAGACGTGCCGATTGGAACGGTGATGTCGCGGCTTCATCGCGGACGAAAAACTCTGCGCGGCGAGCTTGCCGTCTACGCGAGAAATTACGGCATCGAAAACGAGGAGACGAAGGAAGTTAAACGAAAAGAGGGAAAATTATTATGAAGTGTCAAGATTTCCGAGAAGTGATTGATTCATATTTAAGCGATGAACTTTTGACGGAAACCAACCACGACGTTTTGCGTCATCTGGAAGTTTGCGCCGATTGCCGTCGAGCGATTCAAATCCGGCGCAGCCTTCTCGCGCAGATTCGCTTCGCCGTCAAAAATTCGCCGCAGTTTCAAATCCGCGAAGAGTTTTCCGGAAATCTCCGCGCTCGCCTGAAGCAAAGCGCAATTCCAAAAAATGTTTTTTGGACGAGCGGAAATTCTTGGCTGGCAGTGGCGGCAATGCTCATTTTAACCGTTGGCTTGAGTATCTGGTTCGTCAGCAATCAAACGGTGCCTTCAGCGGAAATTACTCAAAAAACTGAAAATTCGCAACCGGTATTCTTAGAAGATACTGCGCTCGGCGACCATCAAAATTGCGCCGTCAAATACAACTTAGCGGAAGAGCCGGTCAAGATAGATTTGGCATCGGCAAAATACGCAAATCTGCGGCAAGCGATATTGCTGCCTCTGCAAAATGCGGCTGACCGATACGAATTTCTCGAATCGCACACTTGCAAATACGACGGACATCTTTTCACGCACATCGTTTTTCGTCATCAAGGCAAAACCCTTTCCGTCCTTCTGACTGATTTGCAAAATTACCAATCATTAAAAGATGAAGAAATCGTTAAACTTGCCGCGAGCGGTTATCAGTTGGCGCGGTTTGACGCGAAAAATCAAGCGTTTTTTGTTGTTTCGGATTTGCCTCAAACGGAAAATTTAGCGACGGCGGAAATTTTAATGAATTCCGTCCGTCAACATTTTACTAAGCCCGATAAAGCGAAATTGGCGGTTTTAGCGAAATTCTAAAACTGAGATTTCGCGATTGAAAACTTGCCACTCAATTATTAAATCCTTGCGCTTTCGTGACGCGCGGGCTTCTGCTTTTTAAGCCAGCAATCTCCGTTAAACTCAAATTAATCAAGCATTCTCAATTATGTTGATACGCGTCCAAAATTTACTTTTACCCAAACTCTATTTATAATTTGTGAAAACAATTTAAAAGTTTGGTGAGAAATAATGAAATATAAAAACAAAGTTATCAGCGTCTTTTTGTTATCTGTTGCACTTTTGAGCCTATCGTGTACAAAACAAACGGCGCAAAGCGGTAATAACAGTAATAGTAGCAGTAATAGTGGCGACAAAGCGCAAACGCCGACCGAAGCCTACAAAATATTGTTTGCGGCGGTTAAAGCCAAAGACTCGGGAAAAATCAAGCAAATGATGTCGAAAAGTACTCTCGGATTGGCGGAGTTTTCAGGAAGTCAGCAGAAAAAATCGGTTGACCAAATTCTCGAAAATGGATTTGTCGCCCCAACGCTCGCCGCTTCTTTGACCGAAATCCGTGACGAGCGCGTCAAGGATAATTTCGGCGCTGTTGAAGTTTTCAACCCGAAAGACAATCGTTGGGAAGATTTGCCGTTTGTTTTGGAAGACGGCGGCTGGAAACTTGCCGTCGGCGACATTTTCCAAAACACATATAAATTGCCTAGTAAAGGACAAGCGCAAATCGAGCGCGAAGCATCGAACACGGGAATGCCGATGCCTGCAAATTCGGTCGCCAATTTTCCGCCGATTCCCGAGGGAAATAAATCGGTGCAAGTTCCGCCGAGTTTGGGCGGCAATAAGTCAATCGAAGTTCCGATGGTAGATAAACCAAAAAAATGATTGACGAGCGGCAGATCGGGGAAATTTTAGCGCAATACAAAAAACACGGCTGGAATTTACGCCGTGTTTTGCTTTCTGCGTCGGCGAAAGAGAAATTGCCCGTTTCGTTATTCGGTGGAGTGGAAATCATATCTTCGGAACTTGATGCGGCTTGGTTTTCACGCGCATCGCCGGAAGGACGCGAGGCTTGGGAATTAAGAAGTCTTTTGACCGCGCCGTTCGCGCTCGTGGAAGTTTTTGAAGAAGATGACGAAGAAGCGGTGCGCGAAGAAGCCAGAAGAGAAATGGAAACTCGTTTAACCGAACAGGCATCAAACATCGGCAATCGAAAGCTGATAGTTTGAATTTTAAGGTAGTGTCTTAAATTTGGGTCATTGTAAACTTATTATTAGTCATTGAAAATGACTTTTTCTGAGACAAACAGAACTTTCAGAAAAATCATACAAATAAATAATTTGAAATTAGGTAGTTGTGTTGGGATTCGGTGCAAATAAATTGTAAGGAGATTTTATGGAAAGTTTAGAACCTTACCTGGATAAATTTAGCGAAAGTGGTAAACGTATTTTAGAAAACGCACTCAACGAAACACGCCGTCGTAACCAGCATTTCATTTCACCCGAACATATTTTGTACGCGCTGATAGAAGAAGAAGCTGACCTTTTCAATTCAACGATGCAAGACCTTTCGGTTGATCCAAATTCTGTTCGTCTAGCACTTGAAAAACGCTTGGAAAACAGCTGTAGATATATTGGTCAGGGTTTTCGCATTGCACCTGAGACAACCGAAATTTTCAAATTCTCGATGGATAGAGCGCGTTCACAAGGTCGTCGTGTAATTGAAGCAAGCGATATTCTTTATGTTATGACCAGAGATAAACAAAGCCTGCTGAATGATAATTTGCAGAGTCACGATAATCATAGTTGCGCGTTGAATGCAAACAGAATTAGCATGGAAGACAAACAAAGCCATTTCCTCTCACAATTGCAAACTACGTCCAGTAATTTCTTAACTCAGTTTTCTTTGCAAGAGTTGGTTAAAAAGAACAATTCTCCTTTTGGTTTGTTTCATAGTATAGGAAGTGTTGGTGGAGGTATGAGTGGTGGCGATTCAGAACAAACCACACATAATAAACATGAATCATTTGCTTGTCGAATTGAATCAAAAGATTCCAATAATTTTAATGAAGCGGAATTTATCTCTTCGCTCAGAAAAGATGTAGAGGACAGCATAAATCAGAGCCGTTTGAAGATTACAAGAACAGACAGTCAAAATTCATCGAGTTTCCGCTTTGAATATAAAAAGGGAAAAATGGAAGGTCAGATAGATATTTCCGGCGAGATGAAGGATAGATATTACGAATTGAAAGCCATACTTGTTGAGAAAAGCGGATGGAAAATAAAATAAGAAGAGAAAATAACAACTTGTCGCAAAAACGCCAATTTTTGAGGCTTTTTGTTTACTGACTTAACAAGCACTTAAAAACCAAATATTTTCAGCAATACAAATTTAAGAAACTACCAGTTTTAATTTTCGATTTACAAATTTATCCTTTTGTTGCAAACTTATTAGATTGAAATGATGATTAAAAATTTCGGTGCGCGAGTCATAAGTGTTTGGGAAGGCTTGCGACCGATGACAAAAAAGATGTTAGTCGGTGCGCTGCAGGCAAGCGGCGCATCCAACGCGCAGAGCCAAAAATTCTCCTACGATGTTCACGCCGAATGGGAACTAAGTCGTTTGCTTTCCGCTTTAGATGAACAAACGAAAGATGCGGAAGTGCGAAAAGATGCAGAAAAACTGCGCGAAATAAAACAGTTAGCGGAAACTTGCGCGAAAGTCTTGCAAACGCAAACAGCATCTGCCGAAGTTTTTATCCAGCTTGCGACGCGAGCCGTGCAGCGTCACGACTTCAATAATCTCGACCGTTTAGCCGATGTGCTTGCCGCGCGATTTTCGGCGGGCGAAGTGGCGGAAATTATTCGCCAAACCGATTTGGCGCAAATCCGCGCCGTTGCTTATGAAACTTTGGCATTAATGCCGCTGAACAATCTTTTTCCGCTTCTTGATGACCCGCTTTATTTTGAAATTGCCCGCAACGCGCTCGAACAGCAAGCATTTGAATTTGATAACGAAGAAGCGCAGCAAGTTCTAGAGCAGTTGGAACTTGACGAAATGAACGGAGAATAGAAGTAAGCAATAGGCAGAAAGCTGTAAGCAGGATTATCTGACTGCCTACTTTTTTCTGCCTATTGCCTACTTTCTTATATTAAAAAGCTATGAAGCAAGTAACCATCGTCTGCGACGGCTCAAGTCTCGGCAACGGAAACGGAAAACCGCGAGCGGCGGCGGTGGCGGTGCTTGGTTATCGCGGTTATTGGCGGGCGTTTGGTGAGTTTTTAGGTGAAGCGACCAATCAGCAGGCGGAAATTGCGGCGGCGTGTATTGGATTGAAAACTCTGCGCGAGCCTTGCAAGGTGAAAGTTTTGACCGATTCGCGTTACGTTGTCGAAACGATGACCGGACGTTTTCGTAAAAAAGCCAATCTCGATTGGTGGAAAAAGCTCGACGACGCGGCAAAAAAACATCAGATAACTTGGGAATGGACGAAAGGACACGTGGGACACGAGATTCAGGAAGTCGCCGACAAAATGGCGCGGCAAACGGCGGAACTCGGCAGAGTTGACGAGAGAATGTTGGAGGAAGCGACGGCGGGAATTGGCGTGAAGGAAATATAATGCGACACGGAGACGCGGAGACGCGGAGACGCGGAGATTTAAAACAGATAAAGAAAGTAAATTGGAGATGGAGAGAAAGTAAATTCTCCGCTTCGTATCTTCTCTCCGCGTCTCGGCATCTCCGCGTCTCCGCTTCTTTTTTCCTGCTTGTTCTCTGTTTCTGTTCCTCAATCTTTCCGCAGCAAAAAGTTTCTACCGGCTGGTTATGGCAAAATCCGCGACCACAAGGCAATCCGCTCTACGCCGTTCATTTCGCCAAAGATAAAGAAACGGGTTTTGCGGTCGGTTCGGATAATACGATTTTACGCACGGAAGACGGCGGTTTTCGCTGGCAAAAGCAATTTTCACCGAGTGATGTAACGCTGTCAGGCGTTTTCGTCAAAGATAAAAAAAGCGCAATAGTCGTCGGCGCACGCGGCACGATTTTTTTAACCGATAACGGCGGAAAAGATTGGCGGCGAAGCGTCGTTGAAGCGAAAGACCATCTTTACAGTCTTGTTATGACGGGCGAAAATTTCCAGACCGGCTGGACAGTTGGAACTTACGGGCGAATCTTAAAAACGACGGACGGCGGCGAAACTTGGAAAACGCAAACGGGCGGAACAAGCGAACAGCTTTTGAAAGTTGCGGCTTTCGACCCGCAAAAAAGCGTCATCGTCGGGACAAACGGCACAATTTTATTAACCGATAACGGCGGCGAAACTTGGAAATTAAGAAAGCCGTGCGGAAATGTTCTGATGGCGAGCGCAGCTTATCTATCGGCTGAAAAACTCGTCGCAGTCGGTTACGGCGGCTGCGTAGCGCAAAGCATTGACGGCGGCGAAACGTGGGCGAAAGTTAAAATTTTCAGCCGGGCTGATTTTCTATCGCTCTCGTTTGCCGATGAAAAAAACGGTTTTATGACCGATGCCAACGGAATGATTTGGCTGACGGCCGACGGCGGTTTGACGTGGCTGCCTTTTAATATCCGCACGAATCCGAAACTTGTTTCCCTTTGCTTCGCCGACCAATTTACGGGCTGGGCGGTTGGCGATAACGGTTTGATAATCCGCTCGGACGACGGCGGTTACAGTTGGCAACGCCTTTCCGAAGGCGGGCGCGAAGATGTCAACGACCTCACATTTTTCGACAAAGACATCGGCTTGGCTGTCGGCTCAAATGGCAAGACTTGGATTACCAACGACGGCGGCAGAGATTGGATTCCCGTCTATTCCGGCGTTGAGGAAAACTTAAACGCGATTAGTTTTCTCGATGCTGGACATGGCTTCGTCGTCGGAGACCGCGGCACGTTTCTGCGCACAAATGACGGCGGCGCAAGTTGGGGAAAAGGCGTTTCCAATGTTACCGAAGACTTACTCGGCGTTGATTTCGTCAACAAAAAAACCGGCTTTGCCGTCGGCGCAAACGGGATGATTTTGCGCTCTGATTCGAGCGGCGCATATTGGGAACAATTTGAATCAGGCACGCGAGTGTGGCTCGAAGACGTAAAGTTTTTCGATGAAAAACGCGGCGTGGTGGTCGGAGACCGCGGCACAATTCTGCTGACGAGCGACGGCGGTTTAACGTGGAAAAAAATCAAGACTAATCTCGAAGAAAATCTCTACGCCGTCAGTTTTTACGATGAAAAAATCGGATATGCAGTCGGTGCGAACGGCGCGATTCTGCGCACCGAAGATGGCGGCGAAACGTGGGCAGATCAAGAATCCGACTTAAAAATAAATCTCTACGCGGTAACTGCTTACCGCCGAAACGAGGCAATAATCGTTGGCGAACAAGGCGCGGTTTTGCGCACCGAAGACGGCGGCGAGAATTGGGAAAAGCAGCCGAATATCACAAGTAAATCTCTCCAAGCGGTCGTTTATCGCGGCGGCACTGAGCTTTGGATAGCAGGACGCGGCGGCTCAATTTTGAAACGCTCTCAAGCATTCTCTACTGTCAGAATTGCGCCGGGTCCAAAACTTCCGCCGATTTTGCGTCTGGGCAATTCTAAAATTAAACCAAAAATACGCACGCCGCTTTTAACAATCACTGACGACGGCGATATTCCGCTGGCAACTCAACCCAAGAAGGAAAATTAAAATAGTGGTAAGTGGTAAATCAATAGTTCGGACAGTTTTTGACAAACTACGCTCAACTCTCGTTTAGTTGTTTGTGACCAAACATTCAACCTTCGAGGAGTCAAGCGTAGATGACCGTAGTCACTGAAATTCTAAAC
>MWYZ01000086.1 GCA_002050365.1 Acidobacteria bacterium 28-1 | reverse complement strand
TGAAACGCGAGATTCGGGTTCTTGTTTTAGTCTCCAACAAAAAAGCTGATAAGCAACGAACAATCGTCTTGTTCTCAACTGATTTAGAACTAGCGGGCAAGGAAATTCTGCGGCTCTATCGGTCACGTTTCCAAATCGAGTTTTTGTTTCGGGACGCGAAACAATCAGCCGGATTGGAATCGTGTCAGGCGCGAGATGAAAAAGCACTGTCTTTTCATTGGAATGCCTCGTTCGCCGCCGTCAATCTGGCGCGGGCAATGGCACACGAAGAACACTCAAAATCTGAATTTGGGGCTTTTTCGATGAAAAGCATCAAGCAGCGAATTTTCAATGAACATCTTCTCGAATTATTTATTTCAAAGTTAGATTTAGACTCTACTTTAATAAAAAATCACGAGCAATATGAAAACTTGCGGAATTACGCGGTCATTTCAACGTAATTCTGTCCGAACCATTGTTTAAATATATTAATTTCTTTTATTTTACTTTCGATTTGGGCAGACTTAACATATTTGCAAAAATTCGATACGCGCCCGGAACGCCGCGCGGCAACTGCCGAAACCACGAATAAGAACTGTAAACGTATTTGCCTCGTCCAATTTCAGCATAAACCATTCCACCGCCGTTTTCCGGTTCGCCTTCATCGTGTGATTCGAGAAGCGGCGTGTATTTCGCGTCAAACTCGGAAAAATTATACAAGTTGCGTTCCTGCACCCAATTTGCAAAATCCGTACTGGTAATTTTATTTGGGAAATTAAAAACCGGATTGTTCGGCTGAAGAATTTTCACCGGCGCGTTTTCGTCAACGACACGGACATTGGAAATGCGCTGTGTTCCGTTGATGACCATATCCATTTTGGCGGGAAACGGCGGCAAATTTTGGCTGACATATTCCTGCTGCTGATACTGCACAATCAGCGTTCCACCGTTTTTGACGAAATCGAGCAGACGGCTGTTATTCTCCACGAAATCCGGTCTGACTTGTGAAGCGCGAATGCCAACGACAATCGTATCAAATTTTGATAAATCGCCGGTCGAAAGGTCCTTTTCTTCGAGCATCATCACCGACAAACCCATTCGCTGAATTGCTTCGGGGACTTTATCGCCGCTGCCCATTATGTATCCGACACGCACAGGCGCGACTTTCAAATCCAGAACTTGCGCCGAAACGTCCGCGTCAGAAAAAATCCTGTGCGTTTGAATGTGCGGATAAGCGATTTCCTGCATTTGCTGGTTGTAAGTTTGATTGTCAATCGTCGCGTTGGCAGTCAATTTGTAATCGCCTATTTTGGCGTTCAGCGGAATGGTTACGTCAAACGCCAAAGTGATTTTTTCGTTTTTTTTCGCCAGCGAAAACTCCGCTGAATTTGGCGAGAGCGTCCAACCCACAGGCGCATTGAACCGCGCCGTGCCGCTGACCGCATTCGGGGAATTGTTAGTAATAGTCATTACAAGGCGGCGTTTCTGTGCCTTTATTGACGCAGGCACAACGAGCAAATCGGATTCGAGACCGACCGCGACTTTCGGAACGACGTTTAAATCACGTCGAATCTCGCCGCGAATATCGTCGGCATAACGATATTGAACCGGCTTTTTGATTGAAAATTCCTGTCCACCGACATCGATTTTCACTTCGGCAGTTATTAACGGCGATTGAAACGGCATATTCTTCACAGCGTCGCCCGACCAATCGAAATTGAAATTTTGGCGCGGTTTATCAAGCCAATAAGGTTCAGTCGGCTTAGCGTTCGGCGGAACGGAAACGTCAAAGAATGAAGCGTAAAAAGCATTTTCGTTGCGCGGACGAAAACCAATCGTCGGCACGTCGGGTGGAGGTGCTGCAAGCGCATCCCAACCTTGCGGAACTTTCAGCGAAATATTAATCACCTTTGCTGTAGTTGATTCGGGCGCGAAAACACGCACGGCAACGCCTGCTTTACCGCCCGCGACAATCGTTTCCGAATCGCCTAAGGCATCTACGACAACACCCGCTGCCGTCTGCAGGGCTTTGGAAAATTCTGCTTCCTTTTGCGCGAGTAGAAAATCGGTATCGGCGAGCGAAGCCGTTGCGGGTTGTTTTGATTTTTCGGCAATTTCGCGTCGCGCTTCCCGAATAGCTTTTAACCCTTCGGTCAGCGGTGCAATCGTTTTAGACGGATTTAAGACATCGAAATTTTCTACGGCTTTGGCGGCGGCATTTTGTGCATTTTTTAATTCGCCGTTTAAAAAATCGTCGTTCAAACCGACAAGTTTTGGAATTCCGGCGAGCGAAGTATCAACGCCGTCAAAAATGCTTGTTTCTTTTTCCGATTTCGCAACTGTGCTTTCAAGCAGACGCAAGCCGGAGTTTTGCTTACCGCGCAGTTCGAGCAAACCCATTTCCTGCGATTTGTGTTGAGTTCTGCCTTCCATCGCAATTTCAAAATACGAACGACCGATGAGCGAATCGTATTCGCCCGTGTTAATTGTCAAAGTCGGGACGTTGTTGGCGTTTTGGACGAAACTTTGCGAAACGTAAAGTTTTTTTGCTTGCCAGACGGTCAGACCTTCGGCGAGTTGTTCGGGAAACTGTTTCGGGTCAGCCGCCGCTTTGAAGGCAATCGGCGTTAAATATCCGGCAAGTTGATGCTGCCCGTGTCCGTCGGCGGGCGTGCCGGTAAAACGCGAAATAATGACGAGCGGGCGATATAATCTAATAGCGCGAACCATATCGCCCAAAGTTTCCTTTTCGCCCCAGATCCGCGCCGCTTCCTCACGTTTTTTTGAGAAACCGTAATCCATCACGCGCGTAAAAAATTGTTCACCGCCGTCAAGTCGTCTGGCTTGCAGAAGTTCTTCGGTGCGAATAATGCCGAGCGGCTCGAATAGTTCCGAGCCGATGACATTTTGCCCGCCTTCGCCGCGATTAAGGCTGAGATAAGCGGTTCGCGCCTGTTCGTGTCTGGCAAGAAAGGCAAGTAGTCCCGAATCTTCGTCATCTGGGTGCGCGCCCGTGTGCAACACACTGGCGGTCGTCTGCAAACGCTTCAGCATCTGTCCCAACCCAATCGCGCCCATATCATAAATCGGACGTACCTGCGCTGGTGCCTTTAAATATAGACTCGAAGTAATGAACGCACCAAGTAAAGCGAAACTAAGAAGACGATTAAATTTTTGACGCATATTTTTGAAAATAACAGAGAGAGCTTTTGAATCAACTTTCAGGAGCCAGCACTACTTTGTTCCTAAACGGAAATTCGCCGCGTTTATACGAACGGATGAAATAAATTAATAAACCTAAAATAATCAAAACGGCGGCGTAACGAATTTCCTTTTGAAAATTGGGACGCATAAAAAGCACGTATAAAAATCCGATTATCGCCACGACCGCCGGAAGCGGATAAAGCCACATCTTAAACGGACGCGGCATATTCGGTTTTCTCTGCCGCAAAATCATCACGCCGACGATTTGCGCCAAAAACTGAATAATAATGCGAATCACGACCAACGCGGCGATTACGTCAGCCAATTTTAAAAAGCAAAACAGCGCAGCGATTCCGCCCATTATCAAAAGCGAAACATACGGAAAATGATGTTTCGGATGAATTTTGCGGAAAATTTTGAAATAATTTCCGTCAAGCGCGGCAGCATACGGCACACGCGAATACCCGAGCAACAGCGAAAATACGGACGAAAACGCCGTCCACATAATTAGCAGAGTGGCGATAATTCCCGCCGTTGGTCCGTAAAGTTTTTCCATAAAAACGGAAATTACATAACGACGCGCATCAGATGTTGCTGTTTCACTGAAATCACGCCACGGAATTACGCCCAAGATTGCGATGTTCATCACGATATAAATCGCCGCGACGAGCGCAATCGAAAGCATTATCGAACGCGGAATTGTTTTTCCCGGATCTTTTACTTCGCCCGCAAAAAAACAGACGTTGTAATAACCCCAGTAATCATAAACGGCGATGAGCAGTGCCGCGCCGAGACCTAAAAAGAAATTTGAATTTAAGACGAAAGCATCGGGCGGAAAATCAAAGGCAATTGCCGGATTGAAATTCGTTAATCCGGCGAAAATAATCCAGATTATCGTGAGAATCACTCCAATCCACAAAAATTTGGAAAATTTTTCGATGACCGTAATTTTGCGGTAAAGCAAAAAGACGCACAACACACAAACTCCGATGGCGACAAATGTTCCGTTGGAAGCCGCGACACTGGCAGTCAAATCACCGAGAAACGGAATCGGCAATGTAAAATTTTGCGTAAAAAGCGTGCCGTCCAAATTCGGAAAAGCATACGTTGCGTAGAGCGCAAATCCGAGACAACCCGAAGCGATTGAAAGGGGCGCGGAAAACGTCAGTTGCCAGATAAACAAAAACGACATCAGCCGTCCGAGTTTGTCTTTGCCGTAAATCTCCTGCAAATAATTATAAGGTCCGCCGGATTTCGGCATTGACGCGCCGAGTTCCGACCAGACCAAGCCATCGCAAATCACCAGAATCGCGCCGAAAATCCACCCCAACATCGCCTGCGGTCCGCCCATCGCAGCGATTATCAAAGGCATCGTAATAAACGGTCCGACACCAATCATATCAATCATATTGAGCGCGGTTGCGCCCAACGTGCCGACACCGCGAATCAGTTCGGGCTGTTCGGATTGTTCGGAGACAAAATTTTCTTCAGCCATTATTTAATGGAAATTCTATTTTTGAATTTAAATCACAAACAGCAAAGTTTTGAATCTCGCTTTTGAATGAAATTCAAAACTTTACTTTAAGAAGTTAAAAAATAAACTTGATACCGAGCTGGAAATTGCGGCTGTCGAGTGCCGTCGCTCCGCCCAAAGTTGAAAAATTGTTGCGGAAATCCGGCAAACCGTTTACTAAAACTCCAGCGTTAGCACCGGTGCCGGTAAAAGCGGCTCCCAGATTTGTGTTGTTGAATTGGTAGATACTTTTGATATTAAAGATATTGGTCGCTTCTGCAAAAGCCTCTAACTTAAATCGTTCGTTAAAACTAAAGAAACGCGAATAACGCAAATCCACATTATACTGCGGCGGAGTTTTACCTGAATTTCTTCCGACTCCAACCGGGCGGTCAACAAATAATCCATCTCCGTTCAAATCAACTGTTGAAAGAATATTGTATCTTTCACCGCTATTTGCCGTTGCGATAACTCCGATTTGATTATCGTTAAGAATTGCTCTGAGAACTCCGTTTTCAACGTCAAAATTTGGTCGTCCGACAAAACTCATAACGAACGTATGACGTTGGTCGGCTAAAGACGGACCGCGGTCTAAAGCTCGGTTGGTCGGGTCTGACAAAGAAAGCGTCGAAGCCGCAACCAGATTTTGTTCGGGCGCGTCGTCGGTTGATTTGGACAAAGTGTAGTTGACGCTGAACTGATAACCCTGCGAAAACCGTTTGTTTAGTTGAAATGTTGCCGCATTGTATTCAGAATTTCCAACCGATTCGGCAATCGAGATGTTGTTAAAGCGCGGGTCAAGCCGTGTTGCGGCGCTTGCCGTCGTATTAAATACCGGTCGTCCGTCAACCAATGCTCCAACCACGGCGGTTCGATTAATACTTCGATAAACCGGAATGTGTCTGCCGCTCGAATGAATGTATCCGGCGGTAAACGAGATATTATTAGTGACGGATTGTTCAATTTGAAAATTCGTATGCACCGCATACAAATTAACAAAGTCGGGCGAGATTGTATCAATACTTTGAATCGGCGCGTTTGCCGAGCTTAAATTATTTGGAAAAGACGGCGAGCCTGCCTGCGAAGGAGTTAGAGTAACGTTAAAAAATCGCGCGTTTCCATTATTTTGCAAGGCTCTGGCGTAAACATCAATCGCCGGCGGGTCATAGTAAACGCCGGCACTGGCACGCAAAATCGTGGCGTATTTGCCGTCGCGCAAGCCGTAAACGACTCCTAATCGCGGAGCAAAATTGTTTCTATCAACCTTGAATTTTTGCGAAGCGGCAAAAAGCGATGACGAATCAGCTTTTGGAATCGAGTATAAGTCATAACGAAGCCCGTAATTAACTTTCAGCTTTTGCGTAACCTTCCAATCATCCTGCACAAATGCGTTGTAAAAATGAGATTTGTATTCAAACTCCGGATCGCCGAATGAAGCCGTGTAACTTGTATAACCTCGCGGAGCGGCTCCGCTTCTAGCGGCGAGATAGGCATTGATGCTGGGAAATGTAAAACGCGAAAAAATACCAGACCGGCGGAAATCATAAATTCGGCTCACGCTGCCACCGAATTTCACTGTGTGTTCTCCGCGCGTCAACGTAAAATTATCCCGAAAATCCGTGATTGTTTCGAGCGGCGAAACGGTGTTTAAATTTTCAGCCGGTCCGAAAGATGCCGCTTCTGCTCCCGTAATCACAATACTCGGTCCGGTCGGCGTAAACGGACTCGGTAAATTTACCGAATTTCGTTTGGCATACTGGAATCGAAATTCATTCAAAAGATTTGGCGAAAAAGCTGAAATCAACTGCACCGCGCCCGAATATGAGAGGTCATCAAAATCAATTGTGCGCTGCAAAGTAGTGGTTTGTCCGTTGGTGTTGCTGCTCGTCAGATTCTTAAAATAGTTAAAACGTCCGGTCAAGTGATGCTCCTCGGTTAATTGCGCGTCGGTGCGGATAATAAAAAATTTCGCGTCTTGCTGAGTCGGAATTGCTGCCGGAAAAGCCTCTGCCGGAATTCCGGCTTCATTAATCAACCGCGTTCGGGTTGCATTATTGATAGTTATCAAACGCAGCGGCTCAACCGCCAAACCGCGTTTAATGTATTCAAAACCACCGTAATACTGCCAGCGGTCTTTTATAATCGGACCGCCGATTGCCACCGCCAGATCATCGGCTTTATTACTCGGCAAATCGTTGGGCGAATTATAAAAAATTGGGCGGGCATAAAACGGCGTGCGGCGAAAACGGTAACTTGCGGAACCGTGAATACCGTTTGTTCCCGCAGGTGTAACGGCGTTCATAATTAAACCGGGCGTGTTGCCGAATTCTGCCGAAAACCCATTGGTTACGAGTTGAACTTCGCTGACGAAAATTTCCGAAATCGGCATCAGACGAATCCCGGCGCGGTCGGCTTGCGTGTTGTTGTTGCCGTCGAGTTGATAATTGGTGCGGCGGGCATAACCGTTGGCGTTAATACGCGGAACACCGAACTCCGAATTTGGGCGACCGGTCACATTCGCCTGCAAAAGCGAGTAATTATAAGGATTGCGCGAAACGAGCGGAAGATTTTGGACTTCGCGGGTGTTCATCACGCGCCCGACATCAATTTTGGCGGCATCGGCAATCGGCGTGTCTGAAGTAACAGTAACAGTTGCCGACACATCGCCTGTTTCTAACCCCAAATCAACTGTCGCGGTTTGTCCCGTCGTCAAAGTGATTCCTTCACGCACCAAGCGTTTAAAGTTAGGCGCTTCAACAATAATTTGGTAAGTTCCCAAAGGTAAGAGCGGAGCGCGATAAACGCCTGATTCATCACTGGTCACCTGACGCTCGCTGCCTGTTTCATTATTTTTAATAGTAATAGACGCGTTTGGTATGGCCGCGCCGGTTGCATCTGTCACGACACCTTCAATCTGACCGTTTAGGGCTTGTGATTGAGCATTAACTTGATAAACGCTTCCACTGAAAAGCGCAAAAACCAAAAGACACAACGATACTAGCCGAAACGAACTTAGTTTCTGGATCATTGAAATTCTCTCCTTATTTTTTGAATTAAATCTGATTGCTTTTATTTGTCGGTAGAAAAATATAATATTTTTTAATTGGTAATATTAAAGTGTAAACTTTTCCAATTATATTTTGCAATGTGTGGAGTTTACTGATTGCCATAAAAAATGTTTCAGTTTTTTCTGGCAGTTTGACATAAGTATTAGTTTGCAAGATTTCGATACTTGAATATCTGTTTGTTTATTTGCAAATCATTTTGAGAAGTATAGTAATCATTACAAATAAATTATTCGATGTCCTTTATCATCGAGTTCAATTGCCTGGTAAATCCAATCAATTAAATAAAGCCCGTGATGGTTTATAAAGAAATTCACATTTAATGTACGTTCTTGCAAATGCCTGTTTGGAACGAGTGAAGTAAAAGCCGTTTCAATCTGGCGACTAATAACATTATCCTTCCGCATCTGTGCATTATGAAATTTCGTGCGGAGGTTTGAAATATGATACGCAATTTTCCGATGACGGTTTGCCAGACTTTCCGCTAATGTCGGCTCGATTTGACTTAAATGGCGGTCTAAACGATCAAGCTCGGTGTTGATATTTACATCAACTTCCGCAAAAATTTGCGCCATTTCTCGATTAAGATATTGTTCGACAATTTGCGGCATCAAATTTTCGATGCCGACAAATAAATCCTTCAATTCCAAACCATATTTTTTGAGCGTCTTAGCGTGTTTGGGTTCAATAATAGTAAAACTTTGGCGATGAAAAATCGGCGTGACGGGTCGTTCAAGAATTCGATAAACTTCCGCCGATTGGGCAAAATAAGCAATTTCTGCCGCACCGCCGAAATAACAGACGGTCGGAAGCAAATAATCCTGCACGACGGAGCGCAAAACGACGCTCGGCGAAAATCTCTGCGGCTCTTTAGCTGCCAACTCCGCTAAATCATCAAGCGTAAATTCCCTCTCAATGTCTTTTGTTTTAAATGTGCCATTCTCACTCTTCTTCAAAGCGTGCCGCGTCCGGTTTTTTGCCTGCCAGAAAAGCGGAAAATAATCTTCCGTCACTAGAACCTGAGCGTGATAACCCGCCTTTTGAAGCTCTTCGCCGCGCTGTCTTAAAGCCGAAACAATTTCATCGGATTTCTTAATTGCTTCGACGTAAATCGGCGTGGCTAATTTTTTCAACCTATCGTTTAAAGGACAAAGCACAATCAAACCGTATTTCCCTAAAAAGTCTATTAAAAGACGGGCAAATGCGTCGCCGTAATCAATGCCTGAAGCCCAGGTTTTTTCAATAAATTCCCGTAGCTCATCGGTAAATTCGGTGTGCGGCAAATTATCAAAAAGTTCTTCAATCGTCGGTGTAATTGATTCGTCAAGTTCTACATAACCGACGGGTAAATTCTCGTAACATCTTTTCGGTTCATTTTTTACTTCAACCAAATTGCCTTGCGAGTTAATCACACTAGCTTTAGAAACTTCCTCAAAGTCGTGGTCTTCAGTTGCAATCCAGAAAACAGGAACGGCTTTATAACCGCGCCCAATCAAACACTCGGTCATTTTCACGGCGGATAACGCTTTATAAATTGTATAAAGCGGTCCGGTAAAAAGTCCTGCCTGTTGTCCCGAAACAACCGCGACGCAATCTTCATCACGAAGTAGTTTAATGTTTTCTAGAGTCTTTTCGCTTGTTCTGCAAGACCGGTTCATTTCTTCCAAAACATCGCACAGCAGGTTGCGGTCGGCTTTATAATTCGCCAACACTTCGGGAATTCTTTGTGAAATTTGCGTGTGAGATTCGACCGCTAAAGGATAATATTCTTTCAAGGCAAGAGGATTATTTTGATAATCAATAAAGAGTTTCGATTGATTTGGGACTTCGGAAAAAGGCAGACTCTCGGTTTGAAGTATGACATTTCCGGTCGGACACGGACAGATTATTTCTTGTTTCACAATTTTACTCCTAGCCTTCAGATTATAGAGTTCTCACACGGAAGTTCCAAGTTAGAAACAAAAAAAAGGACGGCGTATATTTATGCCGTCCTTTTTTATCAAAATGTAATTCCTATTTAATTGCCGGATGGCGCAACTCTTGGACGAGTAATTGTTTTGGTATCAGTCGAAACAGTAGATGCCTTAACCATTCGTTCGATTTTATAAACACCCGATGAATGAGTGCCTGCAAAAATTCGGTTAGAATCATTCGGGTCGAAAGTCATTGACCAAACGCGTCGGCTTGGTAGTTTCATATCTTTTGAATCAATTCTTTTCCAGTTTAAACCTGAATCGTCGGAGAAAAATATGCCGCCGTCGGTTTCGAGTGCGCTGGAAACGAATATCTCTTCTGAGTTATTCGGATTGATAAGAATGCTCGTATAGTTGCCGAGCGGCAGATTGCCGCCGCGCCTGGTCCAAGTTTTTCCGCCGTCACGGCTAAAGTAGAGAGTCTGCGTTGTGCCGACGTAAATATTTTCTTGATTTTTCGGATCAATGGTAATCGAACTGACCGGCACGTTTTCCGGTACGCCCGGAACTTTCTGCCACGATTTACCGTTATCGCGTGAAACGATCACGCCGGAAATCGCCGTCCCTACCCAAATAGTTTCCGGTTGCTGCGGCGAAGAATAGATGACAAATACGCTTTCGTTAAGTTCTTCGCCGAAAGAGATTTTTTCCCAACCCTTTGCTAAATCGTATGTGCGATAAATGCCTTTGTCAGTTCCCGCCAAAATTCCGTTCATTCCGTCTTCGGTATGTGCCAAAACTCTTATTTTTTCTCCTAAAGCAGGAATTAGAGCCAGCACGGCTGGATCTGTCGGAGTTGTCGGAACAGGCGGCACAACGGTTTCCACAACTGGTGCTTTAGCTTTCGCAGGTCTTCGAGCCGTCTTTTTGCCGGCGACGAATTTTTTCTTAACAGCCGGTTTCTTAACAGCCGGCGGTTTTGGCGGAAGAAGCTGCGTCCAATCATATCCGCGGTCGAGCGAGCGAAACATTCCGACATTTGTGCCAAGATAAATCGTGTTTGGATTTAACCGATCTTGCAAAAATGCGTAAGGCGAAACGCGGGCAATATCAAGATTTTTCGCCTGCTGCCAGGTCGCGCCGCCGTCATCGCTGATAAAAACGAAGCCGCCGCCGGTTGCCGTGTTGTGCGTCGTCGCATACAGACGGTCTGGATTCTGAATGTCGGCAGTTATCGAATATGTAAAACGGCTGGTGAAATTTTCGTTGGTCGTTTTGAAATTTTTGCCGCCGTCAATTGAAACCATTACGCCATAATTATTCGTACCGATGAAAACCTTATCGGGATTTTCCGGGTGAACGGCAATCGAATTTATTTCCAGGTTTCTCTGCGAAGTCATTGACCACGTTTTGCCACCGTCAGAAGTCATCCAAAAGCCTTCGGTCGTCGCGGCATAAATCGTTTTCGGTCTTGACGGATGCTGCAAAATATCACGCGTGCGACGCGATTGAGAAGGAATGCCTTGAATCTTCGACCATTTTTCGCCTTTGTTCCTTGATTCATAAATACCGCTGCAGGCTGAAGCGACAATATGGTCAGGATTGTCTTTGTTGATTGTAATCGCAAAAACGTCTGAATCGTCAATCATTCCGTCCTTAATCAGCCGCCAATTTTTTCCGCTGTCGGTTGATTTATAGGCTCTCCACCAAGTTCCGGCGTAAATCGTATCGGCAGTGCGCGGGTCAATCGCTAACGAGTCAATGTTTACCGGCATTGTGTCGGAAGAGATTTTTTTCCAATCGTCGCCCGAATTATCCGACATCCAAACGCCGTTGATTGTGCCGACAAGAATAACATTCGGGTCCGACGGTGACTGCACCATCGAATGAATTGATTCTTTATTTAATTCTTTTGCTTCTGTCCAAGTCGCTCCGCCGTCGGTCGTTTTGAAAAATCCGCCCGGTGCTTTGTGGCGATGTCCGGAAGTATAAATGATTTTCGAATCGCGCGAATCAACAATCAGTTGGTCGAGAACTAATTGTGAACGATTGAGATTGACAAGAAGTTTCCAAGTTGTTCCGCCGTCGGCAGAAGTGTGAATTTGTCCGTCGAGCGTGCTGACGTAAAGACGGTCTTTATCTTTCGGGTCAATGGTGATGACGCGAACGTCGCCGCCGCTCGGTCCGACAACCGCCCAATCACCGAACTTCACCGGCTCACTTTTGATTGTCTCGCCGGCGAATACCGAACCGACACTAGCGAGACATAAAATTGCTGTGGCAATTAACAAATTTAACTTAAAATCGATTTTGCGTCGTGTATTCATAATTTTGATTTATTTACTGCTCTGGGAGTGAGAATTTCAGATGTTTTGTGAAATAAATTTTAACCGTTTTTAAGATGACTGAATCAATAAAAATTGTTGCATTCAATTCACAATTTGTTACGTGGAAAGCGAAACCTGTCGCAGATGTGCGCGTCCGAGGCGCGAAAGTTATTTTTATTCTATACGGAAAAATCAATAATGTAAATTTCTTTTGCCCTTTTTTAGAAAAAGCGAAAGCGAGTGAGGCTTTCGATAAGAAAATCTCACTCGCTTTGGAAAATTCACATCAATGAAGATGGGAAGTTAGTTTCATTATTATGGAGTCGGAGACGGCTCCGGACTCGGAGACGGCTCCGGACTCGGAGACGGCTCTGGAACCGAAGATGACTCTGGAGTCGGTGCCGGTGCGCCGGGTGGACACAAAACAAATCTGGTTCTGAGTGTTCCGCCGTTTTCGTCGCCTCTCAAGAGGGTAATACGACTTGCATCAAAGTTACGGAAAGCAATGTGATTGCGAATAAGCTTTTCGCGTCTCGCCACATCTCTTGCTTTACCGTAGTTGATAATATAACCGGTCGCCGTCGGATTATTTTGTAACTCAACGAAGAAGCTATCAAGTCTGGTTCTAACATCATCAGGTGCAAGAACGCCGAACTCATCTATATCTCGACAAGTCGGTATTTCGGCAACACCAGCAGTTTCAGATGCAGTCTTTTCGGTGCAAGTTTCACAAACGCCGCCGATAGTGACTTCAGCTCTTACGGTTTGACCAGCCATATCAGCCGTTGTCGCAACTCGGATAGACGGCGTTCCCTGACCTTCAATAATTGTTCCTCTATCAACAGTCCAATTATAAGTTATGGTTTCGCTAGTGCCGCCACTGACATTTGCCGTAAAGGTCATTGTTTCGCCCGGAGCAGTAATTCCAGCCGGACCGGTTACAGAAAGCGTCGGGCATACGCATTTAACTGCGCATTTACATTCTTCAACTGTAATTGTTTTGGTTTGCGTTTTACCGCAAACGCCGCAACCGTCGTCAACACCGGCAGTAATCGTGTATGTTCCCGGAGCCGCGCCGGTTAAATCCCAGGAAACATTGGCTCCTTGTCCGACAATGCGTCCGCCTGAAACCGTATAGTTGTAAGTTAATACATCGTTTTCCGGGTCAACCGCCGTTGTCGTTACATTAACCGCCATGTCATCAGTACAATTTTGTCCTTCCAACGGTTCTTGTCCCTCAGGGCATTTTCCTGTTACGCGAGTTTCGCTCAGTTCAAGATTCGTAACATCGGCAAATTTATTGACCACCGGCGTTTTACGCGCATTACGTCGTCCGACACTAGCTTGGAAAATAAATCCATGCGGGTCGCTTGACGTTATAAATCCATTGGGAATGCCGGTAGATGTTGTAGTGAACGTGCCGCCGCCGGGTCCCGGGACGGTTGTAGTCGTTCTAAACGTATTATCATCAAAACTTTCTTCGTTTTGCTGATTGACGTGATACCGATAAGCCGCGCCCAAACTTATGTAACGGGTCGGATAGAATCGCACGCCGCCGAGTGCGTCAAGCGGGCTGTTTTCAAAAGCGTTCGGTGTGCGTCCGCCGACATATTGAGTTGAACGAAACTCAAGAATTGGTTGAAAATATCTATTGATTGGAAAATCAACGCCAATCCCTGAAATAACTTCATTTGGACGGTCTAAAAGAGTAACTTCAGTGCCCGCAAAGTCGGCTTTAACACTACTGTTGAGAATAAAGCCGATGTTACCCGAAATGTTAATAAACCTATTCAACCGCGCATCTGCAAACGCCACTAAACCAAAATCACCACGCCCATTATCACCGAAAAAAGGATTAGGACCGCCGCCGCCCGGGCTTGCGCCGCGCTGCAACTGATTAAATCCAGTAGCACTACCGGCTTCGTCAGCATAAAAACGATAAAACGGAATTAGACCGACGCCATATGGATTATTCGGGCTGGTAAAACGGATTTTTGCGCCGACCGTAAAAGTGTTAAATGCCGATTCGCCATATGAGCGATTGATGAACGGCGCATCGGGCAGATAAGTCGGAGCCAATGTAAAAGAAGTCGGAACTATTGTTGGACTATTTGCAGTTCCAAAATTAGCCGTCTGCAAAACTAAGCCCGGTAAAATACTTCCGTAAATTGAACCGACGCCGGGAAAGTTACTTGCAGAACCAAAACTTCCGCCGCCGCCGCCGCTCGCCCCGGTAATAAAAGGAATTCTTGGGATATTCAACCTTCCTCCAATAAAAGGAAACTGAACGAAATTTTGCGTGTTGCGAAATACCGGCTGACCGGCAAACGCTCCGCTACCCAATACAATTGCCGGCGGAGTAACCAAACGTCCGTTGATAAGCACTTGGGAATTGGGTAAAGAAAAACTTGAAAGATTCCGCGGTGAATTAACTTTAATTCCGCGATACGCATCCGTATTGAAGAACAACTCTACATAGTCGTTCACACCTACTTGGAAGCTAATCGGAATTTCGTTTATATCAACATTGCCGGGATCGCGGTCATAGTTACTCCATGCCGCACTGAAAGTGAACTCACCTGCTCGCAGGGTTTGTCCATCATAGATTGTAAAAAGACCGGTCGGACCTCCCGGAGGTCCACCTGTGCCAACGGTTGGCGCGGTGTTTCTCGGGTCATCTATCGACCTTAAAGTCTGAGCTGACATTGTAAAAACTAATGTCAATATAGTAAGCGCAATAACAAACGCGTTTTTAGCGAGTTTCATCACATTCCTCCGCCGAAAATAATTTTAAAATTTGAATTTCAATTGCAGCTTAAAAAGACGATGATAAAATATTATCTTAATAAAGCTACACAATTATTACATACACTTAAAAACTTTCAAACATTAACATTGAAAATTTTTCAGCGCAACTAATATAATTTGAAGCATCATTTGAAGCACCAATTGTAAATATTTGAATCTTTTAATTTGTTTATAAATTAAAAGCCTATTTACAACTTCGTAAAACATTACTTTATATTTTACGGAAATGCAAGCAATTTAAATAATTAAGCAATTTCTTACGCATAAATTCCGCGCATTTTCGTGTCGAATGCAACACGGTCAATCGCCAGCATATAGGCTGCAGTTCGCGAATCAACTCTATGCAATTCCGCTAAATTGCTCAACTCTATAAAACTTGCCACCATTTTCTCTTCTAATCTCTGATTTACTTCGTCTTCGCGCCAAAAATAACCCATTCGGTCTTGCACCCATTCAAAGTATGAAACGGTCACGCCGCCCGCGTTGGCGAGAATGTCGGGAATCACAAAAATCCCGTTGTCGTGCAAAATTTTGTCCGCCTTCGGAGTAGTTGGACCGTTGGCACCTTCGGCTAAAATTTTACATTTAATTCTGCCGGCATTTTCCGAAGTAATTTGATTTTCCGTCGCGCACGGAGCTAGCACGTCGCATTCGATTTCCAACAATTCTTGATTACTGACATAATCGGCTTCCTCATAACCTTCGAGCGTTTTGGTCGCTTGCAGATACGCTAAAACTGTCGGAATATCCAATCCGTTTGAGTTATGAATTCCGCCGCCGATGTCCGAGATGGCAATAACTTTATAACCTAATTCGTGCATCAAATTTGCGCCGATTCCGCCGACGTTGCCCGAACCCTGCACGACGACGGAAGTTTGTTCGGGCGTTAAGTTAAATCGCTTGATAGCTTCGTTGACGCAGAATAAAACTCCGCGTCCGGTCGCTTCCCGTCTGCCGAGCGAGCCGCCGAGGGCAATCGGTTTTCCTGTCACCACCGCAGTAACGGTGTGTCCCGCGTGCATCGAATAAGTGTCCATAATCCACGCCATCGTTTGTTCGTTGGTGTTCATATCGGGCGCAGGAACGTCTCGGTCGGGACCAATAAAATCGAACAATTCAGCTGTGTAACGCCGGGTCAGCCGCTCAAGTTCACCTTGCGACATTTGAATCGGATTGCAAATAATTCCGCCTTTTGCGCCGCCGAACGGGACATTGACGACTGCGCATTTCCAGGTCATCCACGCTGAAAGTGCTTTTACTTCATCTAGAGTTACATCGGGCGCGTAACGGATTCCGCCTTTTGCCGGACCGCGTGCGAAGTTATGCTGGACGCGGTAACCCTCGAAAACTTCGATATGTCCTGAATCCATCCGCACCGGAATATACACTTTCAGCTCGCGGCTCGGAACGCGCATTACCGCATATAAATCAGGGTCTAAACCAAGAAGCTGCGCGGCGCGGTCAAAGCGTTCGCTCATCGCCTCAAACGGATTCTTTTCATCACTTCCTATAAAGCGGCGATTTTCATCAGCCATTGGATTTGCCATCTTTTATAATCTTCTCCAATTTTTCAAAATTTTATAATTATTGCGTTTCTACTTTTTCACTTTTTTTCACTTTTTTCACTTTTAAAACTTCATTCATCGCTCCGCTTCGATAGCCGTGCAAATCAAGCGTGACATATTTGAATCCTAATTTGCGGAACTTCTCGGCAAGTTTTTCGGTGACATTCAAATCTAAAGCGCGTTCCATTTCACTCGGCGCAATCTCCAGCCGCACAAGTTCTTCGTGGACGCGAACACGAAATTCTCTAAAACCCAGCCCGCGAATAATTTCTTCGCCGCGCTCAACTTTTGAAAGCCTTTCGATTGTTACCGGAACGCCGTAAGCGATTCTCGACGAAAGACACGGACTCGACGGTTGACTCCAAGTTGGAAGTCCGTGTTTCCTACTTAATTCTCTTATTTCGTTTTTGCTCAAGCCAACTTCAATCAAAGGACTTCGCACGTTTTTCTCTCGCGCCGCCAATCTGCCCGGACGATAATCGCCAACGTCATCGGTATTGGCGCCGTCCAAAACAAATTCGATTTTATATTGTTCGACAATTGAAACGAGTTTTCCGTAGAGTTCGGTTTTGCAGTGGTAACAACGGTTGGTTGGGTTGGCTTGATAAAGCGGATTTTCGAGTTCGTCGGTTTCGATAATCTGATGATTAAACTTAAAATCTCCGGCGATTTGAGCGGCTTGCTCACGCTGTTTTTGTGAAACGCTTGGTGAAAGTCCGGTAACGCAGAGGGCCTTTTCCCGTAATTCCTGCGTGGCAATCAAAGCCAAATATGAACTATCTACGCCGCCCGAATATGCAACCAACACCGTCTGCATTTCGCGCATCAAACCGCGCAAGTTCAGTTCTTTATCTTCGGCGGTGAGCGTCGTTGCCGCATCTTTGTAACTTTCTCGGGGCTGTGCCATTTTTACTTGTTCGTCCGACTGAGCATTCGAGGAGCAAATGCTCAATCTGCAAATCTTATCTTAGTAGGACAGGCAACGCAACTGCTTTAAATGGTTTTTTCAGCTCATATTTGTTATAAAATACGGGTAATTGACCCGTGAATAAAAGTGTTTTTATGTCTCTGCTTTTTCAAAAATATAAAATAATTTTCCCCGCACAATTTAAAGTTTTTCATTATCGGAGAGCGGCTTTATTGATTGTCTCTGCTCTTTTGATAACACTTTCTTTTTCTGTCGTCAGTATCGCCCAAGATGAAGAACAACCCGAAGCAGTCTTAATTTTTAATAAAGGACAGGATGCACACGAAAAAGGCGATTTGCAAACCGCGCTCAAATTCTATGATGAAGCTATAAAACTCGCGCCCGAATTTCCCGAAGTTGAATTTCAGCGTGGAAATGTTCTATTAACTTTAGGCAAATCCGACGAAGCCGAACGAGCCTTTCGCCGCGCCATCGAATTGCGTGAAGATTGGACTTTGCCGATGGCGAGTTTGGGCAGTTTGTTGATTCAGAAAAATAATTTTGCCGAAGCGGAAACCGTTTTAAATAAAGCCATTGAACTCGACGTGCAGAATTTTCCCGCCTTTGTCGCACTGACCGAACTCCGCTTGAAACAAAAAGCCTCGCCCATTGTTTTGAAGGAACTTTTAACAAAACTTCAAAATTTAACCGCTAAAGCCAATCCGACTGCTTCGATTTGGGCGGCGCGCGGTGCGATTGAATCGGCTTTGAACGATAAAATTGCCGCGAAAAAAAGTCTGACCAATGCGCTTGCCATCGAACCGAAAAACTCTTTCGCTTTGACGACGCGCACGGAGATTTCACTCGCTGAAGGCGATTTCGACCGTGCGATAAATGAAGCGAAAATGCTTTTACAGATTTCGCCGAAGTCAACGGGCGCGAAAATTCTTCTCGCCCGCGCATACGCGGAAAGCGGCAACCGAACCGAAGCGTTGAAAATTTTGGATGCAATAAACGCGACCGATTCAAACGTCTCGGCGTTGCGTAACTCTATCACGGCAACTAATTCGGCGGGCGTTGCAGATTTAGAAAAACAATTGGAAAAAGACCAAAAAAACGCGGCAATTCTCGGACGACTTTGTATTTTGTTGAGGACGGAAAATCCGAGCCGAGCCTTAGATTACTGCCGCCGCGCCTCCGAAGTCGAACCGAATAATGTCAATCATGCCGTCGGATTCGGTGCGGCACTCGTGCAGGCGAAACAGTTTGAGAATGCGACGATTATCTTTAGGAAAATCCTGCAAATCGCGCCCGACAATTTTACGGCGCACGCGAATTTGGCGACTGCGTTGTTCCAATTAAAACGCTACGCCGAAGCCAAAACCGAGTATCAATGGCTGACGGAAAAACAGCCGAATCTCGTGATTGCTTACTATTTTCTTGCAATCGCGCACGACAATTTGGGAGAATACTTTGATTCAATGGCAAACTATCAGCAATTTCTAAAAATTGCCGATGCAACCGAGAATAAACTTGAGATTGAAAAGGTCAATCTTCGCCTGCCGATTTTGCAGAAACAGCTTAAGAAAGTAAAAAGTAAAAAGTAAAAAGGCAAAAGTAAAGAAATGGTCAGAAGTTTTCAGCAGAATTTAATTGGTAAAGCATTTCGCTTCGGTGCGACGAACAATTTTCGCTCAATCCGTTTTTTCTTTTTACTTTTTCCTTTTTACTTTTTACTTGCAACGCTTGTCGTCGCCCAAGACGAGCCGAAAGGTGTCGCGCCGCCGCCGTTAAAATTTCTCGCAAAAGAAGAGAAATCACAACTTGAAGCCGAAACTGATGTCAAACAGCGCACGAAATTATCTTTAGAATTAATGGAAGCGCGGCTTTTGAATGCGGAAACTTTAGGTAAGCAAGAGCAGTATCGGGAAATGTTTACCGAACTCGGCAGCTTCCACGCGCTGATGGACAACACTTTAGATTTTCTCGGCAACAGTGATACTAATAAAGGAAAAGTTTTGAATAATTTCAAGCGCGTCGAGTTGAGTTTGCGAAAATATGTTACGCGGCTCGAACTCATCCGCCGCGATTTGCCGATAAAATATGAGTTTTACGTTAGAAGGTTAGTGAGGTATGTGCGCGAAGCGAGAACCAAAGCCGTCGAACCGCTGTTCGGCGAAACGGTTCTTCCAGATAATGACAATGAAAAATAATAATTTAAAATTTGCCATTCTGATTTTATCGTTATTCGTTTCGATTCAGATGTTTTTTACAACTTCCGCTTTCGCTCAAAGACGCGATTATTTGAACGAATTGGAAATCGAACTCGTGCGCGACGCGCAGATGATAGACCTTCGCACCGAAGTTTTCGTCAAAGCGATTGACCGCCGATTTCTCGTCATCAATAACCAACCCGTCACTGACGATAAAAAGTCAAAAAAAGATTCGGAAAAATGGGGCGAACTTCCCGTCGGAACGCGCTCGGAATTGCTTCTTGACATCGAAAAAATCTTGGCGGCGGCGATTGACAACATAGACGACGTTGCCGTGCGCGACAAGAAAAGCGAATTGTTACCGAAAGCCGTGAGAATTCTAGCCGACGGCGCAAATCGTTTTCTGCCGCAACTCAAATCTCAACTTGATAAGACCAACGACCAAAAGGAAAAAGGCGCAATTATCGGCGCGATTGATTTTTGCAATCAGATAATCGAAGCCTCTGCGAAAATTCCCGCCGACGCGAAAAAGAAAAAATCCTAACGAACTCGGTTATTTATTAGCAGATTAAACCTTACTAAAAAGTTTTTCTAATCCTGCCATTCTTGACGCTTGCAGTTTGCGAGTGGTAGTTTTTTCTTTACGCAATTTTTCAAAACATCTATGGAGAATCTAAAAAAAACTCCGCTTAATCGAGTTCATCGAGAGTTAGGCGGAAAGATGGTTGATTTCGGCGGTTGGGATATGCCCGTTCAGTATTCGGGCGTGATTGCCGAACATTTACGGACACGCGAACATTCGGGATTATTCGACGTTTCGCATATGGGCGAATTTTACGTCGAAGGCGAAGATGCAATTGCTTTTGTTGATAAATTAACGACCAACGACGTTACCAAACTAATTGATGGACAAGCGCATTATTCGGCTTTGACGCGCGAAGACGGCACGGTCGTTGACGATTTGCTCGTCTATCGGTTTGACGGAGGCAAACTTCTGCTCGTCGTCAATGCGGGAACAACCGAAAAAGATTGGGATTGGATTACCTCGCACAAAGCGGACGAAAATATCACTTTGACCAATGCCAGCGCGGATTATTGTCAAATCGCTGTACAGGGTAAAGATGCGCTTTCAATTGTGCAAAAACTCACTGACACAAATCTCGAAGAAATTAAGTATTATCATTTCACGGTCGGCAAAGTTGACGGCGTTGACGCGATAATCTCGCGCACGGGTTACACGGGCGAAGACGGTTTTGAAGTTTACGCCAATAAAGATTATGCCGAACAACTTTGGAATAAGTTTTTAGAAACGGGAAATTTCGGCGAAGAAACCGGCATTTTGCCGTGCGGTTTAGCGGCAAGAAATACTTTAAGACTTGAATCGGCAATGTCGCTTTACGGACACGAAATCTCGGATGAAATCACGCCGCTCGAAGCGAACTTGGGTTGGATTTGTAAATTAAATAAAGGCGAATTTCTCGGACGCGACGCGCTTGCGAAACTAAAAGAAAAAGGTCTGGAAAGAAAACTCGTCGGCTTTGAAATGATTGACAAAGGCATCGCCCGGGACGGTTTCGACGTTTACGTTAATGATAAAAAAGTCGGCTACGTAACGTCAGGTTCGCCCGCGCCTTTTTTGAAAAAGAACATCGGCTTGGCTTTTGTGCCGGTCGACCTTGCAAACATCGGTCAAGCGATTAAAATTGATGTCAGGGGCAAACACTTGGCGGCGGAAATTGTGCCGACACCGTTTTATAAACGCAAAGGTAAATAAATATATGTCAGTTGTAAAATTTGAAGCGACGGTTGAGAACGGAAGCATCATTATTCCGACGGAATTTCGCAATCGGGTAAAAGGCAAAGTTGAGGTTTCTGTTCGTCTTAAAAATAAATCGAATGCTAAAGAAGAACCTTACGATATAATTTCGGAGTTGATAAAAAATCCCTTGCAAGTTTCCGACCCGAAACCTTTAATGCGAGATGAAATTTATGACCGGGAAAAAGACCGCACTGAAAATTTTATTAATTGGTTGATAAAAAATCCTCTGAAAGTTGATAAATCAATTCCCTTTTTAACCAGAGATGAAATTTATGACCGGAAACTTTAAGGTCTTTCCTGATTCAAATGTTTGGCTTTACGTTTTAACCGACCAAGACGAAGACCGCAAGCAGAAAGCCGAAGGCTTGGTAGAAGAAAATAAGGAACGAATTTGCATCAGCACTCAAGTTATAAATGAAGTTTGCTTTCATTTAAAAAGAAAGGCATCGTTTGGTGAAGCAGAAACTAGTCGTTTAATTTCCTCGTTTTATCTTAATCACGATGTCGTTGAATCAAGAAATTTTGCTTAAAGCATCCGAATTAAGAATGAAATATAGTCTTTCGTTTTGGGACAGTTTGATTGTCGCATCGGCACTCGCGGCAAACGCCGAAATTTTGTATTCCGAAGATATGCAAAACGGTTTGTTGATTGAAAACAAACTGAGAATAATCAATCCTTTTGAAATTTAAAATTTGAGATCAATTTATGGCAAACATACAAGAAAATTTACATTACAGCAAAGACCACGAATGGGTGGCGGTTGACGGCGATGTAGCGACGATTGGGATTACCGATTACGCGCAGCATTCGCTTGGCGATGTCGTTTATGTCGAGCTTCCGAAAGTCGGCGATACGCTTGAATCGCACGAAGCATTCGGCTCGGTCGAATCAGTTAAAGCGGTGTCGGAAATTTTTACACCAATCGCAGGCGAAGTCGTAGAAGTCAACGAGGGCTTAAACGATACGCCCGAAGCGGTCAACTCCGACCCTTACGGCGACGCTTGGATGATAAAAGTTAAAATGAAAAATCAAGGCGAAGCCGACGCAATGCTCAACGCCGCCGAATACGAAGAATACCTAAACGCTAACGCTTAATTTTGGATTTTAGATTTTGGATTTTGGATTAAAGAGCCATTCGTATTGGCAAATGAATCTAAAGATATTGACCAATCCAAAATCCAAAACCCAAAATTCAAAATCCAAATGAGATATATTCCGAACTCGCCCGAAGAACGCGGCGAGATGCTAAAAATCGTCGGACTCGACGCGGCGGATGAACTTTTTCGCTCGATTCCAAAAGACGTTCAGTTAAACCGCGCTTTAAATGTAACCGAGCCGCTTGCTGAAATCGAAGTAATCAGTGGAATGGAAAAGTTGGCGGCGATGAACACCGCCGCGCAGAAAACTTCTTTTCTCGGCGCGGGCGCGTATTCGCATTATTCACCGACGGTTGTTGACCACCTGATTCAGCGCTCGGAATTTTTCACGTCATATACGCCGTATCAACCGGAAGTTACACAGGGAACTTTGCAGTATATTTTTGAGTTTCAAACTCTTGTTTGCCAATTGACGGGAATGGACGTGGCAAACGCTTCGATGTATGACGGTTCGACGGCAATGGCGGAAGCATTTCTAATGGCGCAGAGAGTTACGCGCCGCGATAAAGTCGTCATCGCTGAAACGGTTCATCCCGAATATCTGGAAGTTGCGAAAACCTACACGCAGCACGGCGATTTGACGATTGAAACCGTTCATTTTGATAAGAAATCGGGACGCATTTTGTCAGACGATTTATCAAAACTCGACGATAAAACTGCCGCGCTCGTCATTCAATCGCCGAACTTTTTCGGCTGCGTTGAAGATTTAAAATTGCTCGCGGACAAAGCCCACGCGGTCGGCGCACTTTTAATTGTCGTCGTTACGGAAGCGATTTCATTCGGCTTGTTAAAATCGCCAGGCGAGTGCGGCGCAGATATTGTCGTCGCCGAAGGACAATCGTTCGGCATCCCTCTGAGCTACGGCGGACCTTACGTCGGACTTTTCGCCTGCAAAGAAAAATACGTCCGCAATATGCCGGGCAGACTCGCTGGAATTGCTTACGACAAAAACGGTAATCGCGGTTTCGTTCTGACTTTAGCGACGCGCGAACAACACATCAGGCGCGAAAAAGCCACGTCTAACATCTGCACAAATCAAGGCTTAATCGCGCTCGCCGCAACCGTCTATATGGAAACGATGGGCAGAAAAGGTTTGCAGGAAGTGGCGATACAAAACGCGCAAAAAGCCGCTTACGCCGCTCGCCGCATTTCCGAAATCGAAGGCTTCTCACTTCCCTTCACCGCACCGCGCTTTAACGAATTCGTCGTTCGCGCTCCGAAATCAGCCGCCGAAATTTTGTCGAAACTGTCGGAAGAAAAAAGCATTATCGGTGGTTTGGCTTTGTCGCGTTATTACGCGGACAATCCGAACGACTTTTTGGTTTGCGTGACGGAACTCAATTCAAAAGAGCAGATTGATAATTTGGTTGAAAGTTTGCAGTGTGTTGTAAAATAAATTCGAGGTGACTTTATGGCGAAGATTTTAACATTTGAAATTCCCGAAAATGAATACAACGATTTGAAGGATTTTTTGAAACAGTGTTCAGCAGAGATTCATAAATCCTTGGAGATTATGAAGCAAGACCAAGCCGAGATTGACCGCTTAGATAAGGAAATCGAGCAAATCAAAAGGCGAACCAAAGAATCAAAAGCTGAAAGCGATAAAATCTTAAATGAGTTACTTGCCAAACACTCAATTTTTGCCTGATTATGTGGAATCAAATCTACGAATATGCCAGAGATTGGCTGACCATCAGCCGAGAAGTTCAGGAAAACAAGGCTGATATAAAGGATATTAAGCAAGAAGTCCGCGAACTTCGAAGCGAAGTTCAAACTCTTCGTGACGATTTCACAAAACTAATGTTTCTAGTTCAGAAACTCTCTTTCGATATTCAGGAAATAAGCGGCCGTGAAGAATCAGAACGCAAAAATCTGGCTTTGAAACTAGAAAACGAAATGCTGAAATTTGAACGCCGCCTGTCGCAGGGAAAAGATTTAGAAAAATAAAAATGAGCATCACAAAAGTTACCCAACACCCGACTCAAAATGAAGAATTAATCTTCGACCGTTCGCAGACCGGCAGAATTGGCTATCGGTTGCCGAAACTCGACGTTGAAGAAACAAAGATTGACGAGATTTTGCCAGCCGAACTGCGCCGCACGGACGATTTAGCGGGCGTTCCCGAAGTTTCCGAAGTTGACGTGATTCGCCATTTCACCCGAATGTCAACGTGGAATTTCTCGATTGATTTAGGAATGTATCCGCTCGGCTCTTGCACGATGAAATATAATTCGCGCTTGAATGAAAAAGTTGCGCGAATCGGCGGATTTGCCAATCTTCATCCGCTTGCGCCGGAATCGGAAGCGCAGGGCGCGCTTGGTTTGATTTATAAATTACAGGAAGATTTAGCGGAAATTACCGGCTTGCCGGGCGTTTCTCTACAGCCCGCCGCCGGAGCGCACGGCGAGATGACCGGTGTGATGCTGATTCGCGCATTTCTCGACCGACGCGACGGCGAAAAATCGAAAGAGCGGCGCGTGATGCTGATTCCCGATTCGGCGCACGGAACGAATCCCGCATCGGCGCATCTCGCGGGTTTTACCGTCAAAACGATTCGCTCGACCAGCGAGGGTTTAACCGATATGGAGCATCTCAAAACGCTGTGCGATGAGGGCGGAATTGCCGGATTGATGCTCACGAATCCGAACACGGTCGGTCTTTTCGAGACGAATATCCAGCAAATCTGCGACGAAATTCACCGGGCGGGCGGTTTGGTTTATATGGACGGCGCAAATATGAACGCGCTGGTCGGCGTGGCGCGTCCGGGCGATTTCGGCGTTGACGTGATTCATCTTAATTTGCACAAAACATTTTCCACGCCGCACGGCGGCGGCGGACCGGGCTGCGGACCGTGTTGCTGCACTGCTGAACTCGAACCGTTTTTGCCCGTGCCGAGAGTTACTAAAGACGGTGAAAATTACCGTTTAGATTTCAACCGCCCCGAATCAATCGGGCGCGTCAAAGCCTTTTTCGGCAATTTCGGGATGATGATTCGCGCTCTCGCTTATATTCAAACGCACGGCGCGAGCGGATTGCGCGAAGCGACCGAAGCGGCGGTTTTGAACGCGCGTTACGTCGGCGAAAGTCTTAAAGAAGAATTCGATAAACCGTTTGATTCCGATTCGATGCACGAAGTCATTTTTTCGCACAAAAAACAATCGCGCAAAGGCGTTCACACACTCGATATTGCCAAACGCCTGATTGATTACGGCTTTCACCCGATGACGATTTATTTTCCTTTGATTGTGGAAGGAGCAATGCTGATTGAGCCGACTGAATCCGTCGGCAGACAAGATCTCGACGCATTCGTTGACGCGATGAAATCAATCGCCCGGGAAGCGATTGATAATCCCGAACTCGTTATCGGCGCGCCGCATTCAACGCGCATCGGCAGACTCGACGAAGCAACCGCCGCGAGAAAACCAGTGCTGCGTTGGAGACCCGATATGGAAATTTTGTCAAAATCGGCGTAAGATTACTTATGGAAAAGATAATCAACCTACATATTGAAAAACTTCCCGAAGGTTTCTATCTGGCGACTTCGGATTCGATTCAAGGCTTAATCGCACAAGGTCGAACCGTATCCGAAACTTTAGAAATTGCCCGCGATGTCGCTAAAAAGTTGATTGAGGCACAAGAGGAAGAAATCAAAAATCTTCCTTCTTTGTCCGATAGCTTTAATTACCCGCTCGTCATCGGAGTTTGAAATGGGCAGACTTTCGGGCTTTCGCTACTGCTTCCCGTTCCGACAAATCTTCAAACCGAGAGAGATTTTGATTTCTCTCGGTTTTTTATTATCTTAATTTAGCTATGACCGAACAAATATTTTCCACCGCACATTTAACCGTCAAACGATTAGTAGAAGATTTTCAAGTGAGAGAACAGGATTATCTTTCCTCTTCATATCCTGAAATTCGGGTGCGGCAGGACTTCATTGATAAGTTTTGGATTGCACTCGGTTGGGATGTGAATCACGAGCGCGAAAAAAATCCTTATGAGCAGGAAGTGAAAATCGAATTAAATGTCAAGGTAGATGAAAAAGGTAATCGCCGAACAAAGAAAGCTGATTACGCATTTTTCGCCGCGCCGAATTTCCGCGACGTGAAATTTTACGTCGAAGCGAAAAAGCCTTCGCGCAATTTGGATAACGCCGACGATTATTTCCAGACGATTCGTTACGGTTGGTCGAGCAAAACGCCCCTTGCCGTTCTGACTGATTTTGAGCAGTTTCGCGTGATTGACTGCCGCTACAAACCGAACATCAATACCGCGCAAGACTTTGCGCTTGAAGATATAAAATTCAACTACCTCGATTACGCTGACGAAGAAAAGTTTCGCAGGGTTTATCATCTTTTCTCGCGTGATTCGGTCATCAGTGGTTCGCTCGAAGATTTCGCCAAAAATCTGCCGAAACGCGGCAAAGGCAGGCAAAAAGCGGTCGGCGCGATTCAGAAATCGGTTGACGAATCTTTTCTTGACGATTTGGACGCTTACCGCGACGAGCTTGCCCGCGCCTTCAAAAATAAAAACGCGGAACTCAATGGTGAAGATTTGACCGAAGCCGTTACGCGCACGCTCGACCGCCTTGTGTTTATGCGCTTTCTCGAAGACAAACTGATTGAGCCGGACACGATGATTGATAAATTCGATTCTTGGGCGGATTTTGTCCGCACGTCTTCGCGGCTCAACAGTTTTTACAACGGTATAGTTTTCAAGCCGCATTTTATTGACTCAAAAGATTTCAACGCGGACGAGAAAGTTTTCACAGACATTTGCGGCGAGCTTTCGCCGCAAGATTCGCCGTATAACTTCAACTATATTCCCGTTCACATTCTCGGCAGTATTTACGAACGCTTTCTCGGCAAAGTCATCGTCGCCACCGACAAACGCGCGACCGTTCAGGAAAAGCCCGAAGTTCGCAAAGCGGGCGGCGTTTATTACACACCCGAATACATCGTGCGCTATATCGTCGAAAACACCATCGGCAAGTTAATCGAAAACAAAACGCCCGACGAAATAAAAGAAATGCGTTTCGCCGACATCGCCTGCGGTTCTGGTTCGTTTTTGTTGGGCGTTTACGATTATCTGCTTCGTTATCACATGGATTATTACAATTCGTCAGGCAGAAGAGAGATTGCGCGAAAAGCGGGCTGTATCGAAAATAAAGACGGCAGTTTCACTTTATCAATCGCGCAGCGGCGCGAGATTTTGCGAAATAATATTTACGGTGTGGATGTTGACGCGCAGGCGACCGAAGTCGCGCAATTATCGCTCGCCCTGAAACTGCTCGAAGACGCGACGACTGCGACTGCCCGCGCTTTTCAGCCGAAACTCGGTGAAAAGATTCTGCCCAATATGAAAGACAACATCGTGTGCGGCAATTCGCTGGTTGATTGGAACATTCTCGACGGACAGCTTTTTGAACGCAGCGAAGAACGCAAACTCAATCCGATGAGTTACGAAGACAAGTTTCCCGAAGTAATGAAACGCGGCGGCTTTGACGCGATTGTCGGCAATCCGCCTTACGATGTTTTAGAAAAGGAAAGAGGAAATGAATTTTCACCCCACGCGGCTATTAGCGATTACGTCAAAACGAAGTCTGAATATGAAATGGCACTTGGCGGAAAACTTAATCTTTACCGTTTCTTTGTTGTTAAAGGTATTACAATTCTAAAGCTTAACGGGTTTGTAGGAATGATTGTTCCATTATCACTTATCGGAGACATCAGTTGCTCAAAAACAAGACAGTTGCTTTTAACTTCAACTGAGGAATTGAAACTTGATTGCTTCCCGCAAAAAGATAATTCAAAGAAACGAATCTTTTTAGAGGCGAAACTTTCGACTGTAATTTTTACCGGAAGTAAAACAGAAAAATCCGACACAAAAGTAAAAATAAGAGTGTTTCCTGCAAATAGTTTTGAAGATATTCACCGCATTTGCGAGTTTAGCAATGAAGAAGTGCTTTTAGTTTCTCCAAACAATTTCACAATTCCTCAAGTTGATAATCCAAATTGGAAGATATGCGTAAAAGTTCATTCAACAAATAATGTGCAGCATTTATTTGATGTTGAAGAAATTAAAACGAATCGTGGTGAAATAAACCAAACGATTTACAGACAATTTATAACAGATGATTCAACCAAATCACGACTTTTGAAAGGCGTGGAAGTCGGACGTTATGTAATTCGTGAAAAGTTGTCGCAAGGACAACGAGAATGGTTTGACGAGGAAGAATTTTTCAAAAGTAAATCGCCAAAGAACATCATTTCAAAAATTAGAATTGCAACACAAAGAATTACAGGTGTAGATGAAAAAATAAGAATTGTTGCAATGACGATCAATCCGAAAACATATTTTGCTGACTCTACAAACTCAATCGTTATTTCCGCTGATTCTGATTACAAATACGAATACTTATTAGGCTTATTGAATTCAAAACTATTTCAATGGCGTTTCAAAATTACAAGCACAAATAACAATGTCGGAACAAACGAACTCGACTCGTTACCATTTCGCACAATCAATTTCGCCGATAAAACCGAAAAAGTGGCGCACGATAAAATGGTTGCGCTGGTCGAACAGATGCTCGAAGCGAAAAAACATCTGCAAACGGCGCGAACGGACAAAGACAAAACTTATTATCAAGACCGCTGCAATGCGTTGGATAGACAGATTGATAAGTCGGTTTACGAGCTTTACGGTTTGACCGGCGACGAAATAAAAATTGTCGAGGGCGTGGTATAATCGGCAGGCGAGGTGAAATATGCAAAATACTTTAACTATCGAATATACGGATGATTTGCTTTTTACGCTGGGTGTTTCAGACAAAGAATTTTCCGTCGAAGCGAAATTTCTGCTTGCCGCTAAACTTTATGAAATCGGCAAGATTTCTTCGGGGCAAGCCGCAAAATTGGCAGGAAAAAGCCGCGTTGAATTTTTGTTTTCCCTTTCGCGTATCGGCGTAGCAATGAGCAACCTGCGCGAAGAAGATTTACGGGACGAATTAAACTTTGCACTGAATGACTGAGCGCATCGTTACAAATACAAGTCCGCTTCTTGCTTTAACAAAAATGCAGATTCTCGATGCAATCGGCAAATTGACATTTGAGTTCGTCTGCCCTGCAGAAGTAGAAACAGAGATTTTGCTCGGTGCGAATCAAGGCTATGAAGTAAAAATTCCTGATTGGTTAAATGTTCTACGTTTGAGTTCCGCTGTTTCACCGCTTTCGGCAACTTCGCTTGATGTTGGTGAAGCGGCGGTTATCCAACTCGCTCTGGAATAAAATATCAAGCTGGTTTGCATTGACGAAACCAAAGGCAGGCGAGCGGCTTTGGCGGTTGGCTTAAAAGTCGTTGGCTCGCTCGGACTGCTTGGCAAAGCCAAAACTCTCGGTCTCATCGCCGATGCAAAACCGTTTATCGAAAAAGCCAAACTCGCGGGAATTTACTATGACGAGAATTTGATCAAAAACTTCTTGAAATCACTTGGTGAGTATTAGGTAGTATAACTAATTGAAAGGTGTTGAGATAAACTTTTGACGACGGCGGGAAAATTAGTTGTCCCAAGATTCACGCTCCGTTTTCAGATGTCGGTCAACCTCTTCGGCTGAATCGAAAACTCTTTCATTTTTCAGTTTATCTAGAAGTTCTAAAGCGGAAGTTTGTTCTACCGTGCTGTTTTCTATCGCTCAAATTTTGCAGAATTAGCGTCGCAAGGCGAAGTTTCTCGCTACTCGGAAGTCTGACAATCGTTTGCTGATAAATATTTTCCGCATTTTGCATAACGAGCTATCTTAACATTTTCAGATAAATCTGAAAATAGCCGCACTAACTTGCGTGAAATTGACGAAGAAGCAACTGCAAGCAGCGCGAAACGACAGAGAAAAAATTATTATCAAGACAGGTGCAATGCAATAGACCGTCAGATTGATAAATTGGTTTATCAGCTTTATGCGTAAATTCCATTCGCTCAATATTTAAATGCCAACACCAATCCGGTAACCACCAGAATCGCGGCAATACCCGTCATGGAATAAGACAAAACCCTATTATGCGGACGAACGATTATTCCCAACCCGATAAAAATCATTCCTAACGGCGATAAAATGTCGCGCAGATTGCCTTGTCCGTTTGACCATTCGTAGACGCGCCACAAAATTACCGCGGAAAAAACAGTAATGAGAATTATCCAAACGATACGCATCGTGTTATTAATCTTCGCCGCTTTTGAATTTTCGTCTAAATTGTTTGATGTATTGTTCATTTTTAACTTCAATTCTCCCTCTGAAATTTTAGACGGTGATTTTCCATCAAATATTTATCTTTTGCCGTTTCGCTTAATTCTAACTTACTAAGTTCCCGCATCGCACGTTCAAAACGGCTGTATAGAAATTGTCTTGGAAAAACTTTTATCTGGTTGGAAACATTATATAAAAAATCTACCGAAATCAGCTTAAATTTTTCGTAAAATTTGTTTAGAATTAAAAGCCGTGAGAGAAGTTTCGCGGCTTTTCAGATTTTTCATATATGGAAGAACTACGCAATACAACATCCCAAGCCAAATTAAAAGAACAAATCTTTTCCGACGCAACGCCGCGCACGACAGTTTCGTTTTACCGCTATCACGCGATTGAAAATCCGCACGAATTCCGAGATGAACTGTTTGTAAATCTCAACGAATTAAATGTCTTGGGCAGAGTTTATATTGCCCGCGAAGGAATCAACGCGCAAATCAGCGTTCCGACCGAAAACTTTGAACGGTTCAAAAATTATCTTTATTCGTATGCGTTTCTCGACGGAATCCGTTTGAATGTCGCAGTTGAAGACGACGGCAAATCGTTTTGGGTTTTAAATGTTAAAGTCCGAAAAAAGATTGTCGCCGACGGCATTGAAGATGAAAGTTTCACAATGGAGCGCAAAGGTGAATATGTGTGTGCGAAAGAATTTAACGAACTAACGGAAAATCCAGAAACAATCGTCGTTGATATGCGGAATTATTACGAGTATGAGGTCGGGCATTTTGAAACCGCGCTCGAAGTTCCGTCGGACACTTTCCGCGAGCAGTTGCCGATGGCGGTCGAAATGCTTCAAGACAAAAAAGACAAACCCGTAATTATGTATTGCACGGGCGGAATCCGCTGCGAAAAAGCGAGCGCGTATTTAATGCACAACGGTTTTACAAAGGTTTTTCATCTCGAAGGCGGAATTATCGAGTATGCTCGTCAGGTCAAAGAGAAAAATTTGGAAAATAAATTTAGAGGCAAGAATTTTGTCTTTGACAGTCGGCTCGGCGAACAAATCTCGGACGATGTAATCAGCAATTGCCATCAATGTGGCGAAAAATGCGATACGCACCGAAACTGCGAAAACCGGGCGTGTCATCTGTTGTTTATCCAGTGCGAAAATTGCCATCACAAATTTCAAGGTTGCTGCGGCGAAAATTGCCAGCGAATTTTTAATCTGCCAGCCAAAGAGCAGAAAGAATTGCGGCGCGGTCAACATGAGGAGAAGGAAACTTTTAATAACAGCCAAAAACTCTTCCGCGCGAGATTTTTTGATGTTCGCAATAAATGAATTTTAGAACGAAGAAAGCAGTCTGCGAGCTATCTGTTTTCTACTTGGCAATCTTTTGGTTAAAAAACCGTTTCACAGTCAAAGAGGCGAAATTCATCATAGATATAACGCAAAGAAATTGTGCTTGTTTATCGTTGTCAAAATCTATTGTTTGTGTGCATATATGATAAGATTTGTTTGGTAATTATCTTTTCTAAATTTATTTTTGAGCAATAATGGCAGTCGGTATAATCATTCACGTTTCGGTCGGGGCGGAAAAGCGCACGGAGATATTTTCCGAAGAAAATATCCGTCTCGGCGCGAGCGAATCCGCCGATTTGCAGATTCACACTGATAAAATTCCTGCCGAAAGCGTGTGGCTCGAACTCGGATTTGCCGAAGACGTTTACCGCGTCGTCAACTTTCAAGAATCGTTGAATTTAACCTTCAACGACAAACCGATTCGCCGATATATGGCTGTCAAAGACGGCGATTCAGTTAAGATTCCAAACACCGATATCTCATTTTCGTTTTTTTCACTCGCCTCAGAATCTTCTCTGATTACGACCAACCGCGAGCCGCACATCGCGCAATTTATCGAATCAGCCGCGCTCGAAGCCGCCGTTTCTCCGAAGCGCGATGACGCTAAAGCCTTCTTACGCGAATTCGTCCGCGAGCTGTCGCGTGAGATTTCTTGGCTGACAAAATTGATTGTTTTAGCAATCGTCGTCAGTTCGTTGAGCGGACTTTTTTATCTTGGTCTTTCCTATAATAAAGAACTGCAAAAAACCCGTGAGTTAGCCGAACGGCAAGCGGAAATCGTCCGCAAGCTCGAAGAGCAGCTCGGTCAGAACAACGAGCAGATTGGACAACTCGACAAATCGAATAAAGATATGATGAAGACCGTGTCCTTAGCACCGAATCTGCGCGTCGAGTACGGCAACGGCGTGTGTCTGATTATCGGCGTGTATGATTTAATTGATAAAAAGACCGGCAAACAGCTTCGTTATCCCGACCCGCAAGCCTTTCAGCCAAGCCCGTATGAACCTTCCGAATCGGGAGGCGAAGAAGGTATGAATCCGCCGGTAGCGCAGGTGGGTTTAACAACCGAAGGCAACGGGAGCGCGGTTGAATATGATTTTATCGGCACCGGCTTTCACGTCGGAGGCGGTTATATCGTTACCAATCGCCACGTTGTTCAGCCGTGGCAAGAAGACGATCTGGTCAAGCAAATGATGAGGGACTCAAACGGTCGGGCGCGGATTAAGCGACTGGTAATTTATTTTCCGAATTTTCCGCAACCGTTTCCGCTCAAAATTCGGCAGTTAGGTTCGCGTGAAGATTTGGCGATTGGCTTGATTGACCCCGAACTCGTTTCGCCGGATATTCCCGTTTTGCCGCTTGAAACTGATTCGGACGCGGCTTCGGTCGGCAAAACCGTCGTCACGATGGGTTACCCGAATGGACCTGATAGACTTTTAGCGATGGTTGACGACAACGAAGCGAAATCTATCAATTCGCGTTTTGGCGGCTCGCGCCAAGCGTTGATAAATTTTCTCGCTCAATCGAGAAAAATCGTTCCGCTAACGACGCAGGGCGCAATTACCGATTTAGACAAGCGCCGAATAGTCCACGACGCGAAAACGGCGGAAGGCGGTTCCGGTGCGCCGTTGTTCGGTCAGAGCGGCAAAGTTATCGGTGTCAACTTCGGCGTTTTTACCGAAAGTAATGCGGCAAATATGGCTGTGCCGATTAATTTTGCGATTGACTTACTGAGAAAAGCCGGCTGGAAATCAGCCGAAGAAATCAAAAATGAAACGGTCGGTCAAAATCAAACCGCCAGCGCGAATACCAATTCAGCCGCGCAGCCAAAAGCGCAATAACGCCAATTACGAATTTCAAATTACGAATTACGAATTTTTCAATTATTGCTTCAATTCGTAATTCGTAATTTGAAATTCGTAATTTAAAGATTTATGAACAATCTCGTTTTCTCCAATATGCTTCATCGCCCGGTGCGGACGGTCGTCAGCATTTTGGGTATTGCGGTCGGCGTTCTTTTAATTGTTTTTACTATTGGTTTAGCCAATGGCTCGATGCGCGAACGCGCCAGCCGCGAAGCGAATGTCGGCGCGGAGATTATGTTTCGCGCTTCGGGGACGCTCGGCATCAGCGGCTCGGAATCATTCCGTTTGCCGATTTCGCTGGCAAAGGATTTAGAGAAAATCGAAGGCGTTAAAACGGTCGTTCCGGTTGGTCAAAACTCGGTTTCGGCAAGCGACAGCAATTCGGGAAATCGTCTAATTGACGGTATAAATTTTGAACAATACGCCAATGTTGCCGGACTTAAAATTATCGAAGGGGAAAAACTTCCCGCCGACGGCGATGTGGCGATTATTGATACGGGCTGGCAAAAACAGAAAAAAATAAAGCTCGGCGAGACGATTAAACTTTATGAACGCGATTTTAAGATTGTCGGAACTTACGAGCCGGCTGCCGGTGCGCGAATAAAAATCCCGCTTGCCGCAATGCAGAAACAACTCGGCGGCGAAGACAAAGCGTCGGCATTTTTAATCAAAGTCAAAGACGGTTTCGCGCCGGAACAAGTCGCCGAACAGCTTCACAAAACATTTTCCGACAATCAAATTCTACTCACCAAAGATTTAGAAGAACTTTATATGCAGGGCATTCCCGCGCTCAATGTTTTTCTGAACGTAATTATTGGCGTGGCGGCGGTCATCAGCGCACTGGTGATTTTATTAACAATGTACACGACCGTCACTGAGCGCACCAGACAAATCGGTATTATGAAATCTCTGGGAATGTCGAATGCTTCGATTGCGTGGATTATCGCGCAGGAAGCACTTCTGATAAGTTTTATCGGGATTGTCAGCGGAATTATTTTGACGATAGTTCTGCGATTTATATTAAGGCGAGTTACGACTTTGGAAGTTGAAATCAGTCCCTTTGTTGTCGCAGTAACACTCATCGCCGGGTTAATCGGCGGTGCAATCGGCGCGCTTTATCCCGCGCTTCGGGCGGCGCGGCTCGATGCGGTTGAGGCTTTGAGTTACGAATAATTCGATTTTAATTGTTCGTCGCTGACGGTTGATTTCGTTTATTAATCATCGTCTGTTCCGCCATTAACATTTTTTCTCCCGCATCGCCGTCAGTTGCGTGTTTTTCCGATTCATCTTGTCTAGGCAGGAAAAACGCAATCAATAAAGCAAGCCCTGAAAGAATCGCTCCAACCCAAAAAACGCGGTGAATCGAAGCTGCCATAGCTTCCTGCAAAATATCTAAAGTTTCAACGGGCAAATTTGCTTTTGCCTGCGGGTCAATCAACGCATTCGGATTTGAAGCGAATTCAGCGGCTTGTTCGACGGTTAAAAATGCGTTTCCGCTTTGCGCTGCGTGGTTTAATTGAGCGGCTAAACCGGCGGTTAGAAACGCGCCCATAATTGCTACGCCGAATGCGCCGCCGATGGCTCTGGAAAATTGATTAAGCGACGTGGCGATGCCGAGCTGCGTGCGTTCAACCGCTTGCTGAACGGCAATTAAAAGCGTCAACATCGTGAGTCCGAGTCCGGCTCCGATTAACACTAAATCAAGATAAAGCCAAAAGCGTGCAGTTTCTCTTTGGAAGAGCGCGAGAAAAATAAACCCGGCGGTCAATATAACAAATCCGACTATACTGATTGAGCGATAACCGACTTTTAAAAGCAATCTTCCGCCTACAACGGACATTAAAACCCAACTCAGCATCAGAGGTGTCAAAAGCGAGCCGGCTTCGGTGGCAGTCGAACCCAACGCGCCTTGTGCAAAAAGCGGAATGAACGAAATTGCGCCGAACATCGCCACGCCCGCTAAAAACCCTGCGGTGACGGAAACAGAAACTGTTCTATTTTTGAAAAGTTTGAAAGGAATTAGTGGGTCAGCTGCTTTCTTCTCGACTAAAACGAACACCAGCAAAAGGATAAAGGCAGCCGCGAAAATCAAAACGTTGTCGGGCGAAAAAAGTGTTGTCAGAGAAGTGCCGCCTTCGACCGTCGCCAACATTAAAAGGCTAATGGCAATCATCAAAAGTCCCGCGCCCGCATAATCAATTGACGGTTTTTCGTGATATTTCGGCTCTTTTAAGGCAAAACCGATTATTAATGCGGCAGCGATTCCGACCGGTATATTTATAAAAAACACCCAACGCCATGAAATTTGGTCGGTGATAAAACCGCCCACAATCGGACCGACGACGCTTGAAAGTCCCCAAACTCCGCTGAAATATGCCTGCATTTTGGCGCGTTCCTGCAAAGTAAAAATATCGCCGATAATCGTCATTCCAAGCGGAACGAGAGCGCCGGCGCCGAGACCTTGAACGGCACGAAAAATTATCAACTGCGTCATCGAGCCGGACATTCCCGAAAGCATCGTGCCGATTAGAAAAATTATAATTCCGATTTGATATAAAAGCCTTCGTCCGTATAAATCGGAAAGTTTCCCCCAAACCGGAACGGTTACGGTCGAGGTTACGAGATAAGCGGAAAACACCCAACTGTAATGGTTTAATCCGCCGAGCGAAGCAATCACGGTCGGCATTGCCGTGCCGACGACGGTCGCCTCAAGCGCGGCAATAAACATTCCCGTCATCACGCCAGCCGTTACCGCCCAACGACGACGCGAGGACATTTCAAGTCGCGGTTTTTCCTTTTCAACAATTTGTTTTTCAAATTTTCCTTCCACGCGTGTCCGCTCTCCCGTTATTTCCAATACTTTCTAATTTTTAATTTTTCGACTGCCAAGTTCTAATGAAAACAATTCATTTTCCAAAACTAGCTTTATCTTTTTCCGCAAGCTCTCCGATTTTCGCCATCAAAAAATCGGCGATTTCTTTGTGTGTTCGCAGGCTGTCGCGCTTATCATAAAATTCCGATAAATCAATCGGTTCGCCGAGGTAAATGCGAATCGGCTCGCCGCCGCGCCAGTTTCCTAGAATCTGTTTCGGCAAATCATTCCCTAAGCCGGCGATAAAAACGGGAACGACTTGCGGGCGCGAAGCCATAATGATTTTTCCGACTCCGGTTTGCGCGGGCAGAAAATTGTAAGCGTCGTTGGATAAATTACGTTTTCCTTCCGGGTGAAAACCGATGACGTGCGCTTCGCCGCGCGAGCAGATGTCAGTCAATTTCCGCATCGAAAACTTATCGAATTCGCGTTTTTTGACCGCTCTATCTTCACGAAAAAACGGCGGAAACATTGAAAACCAGCCCATTATGAAATTAACGAACCAACCTACCGGTGAATCGTAAAAAAACTTGGCGCGGACGGGAAAGTATAATTTCATAGGGCGCGTCGTGCGGCGAAAAAGAACCGATGACACCGTATACATATCGAAAAATGAACGGTGATTGGCGACGAGCAGAAGCGGTTTGCCGGCATCGGTTTTCTCGAAATTCTCCAAGCCGAAAACATTCATCAAATTATAAGTCGCCAAATAAATCCAAAGCGAACCGATATGTCTTTGGCAGAAAGTCCAGAAGCGTTTCCACGCGCCTCGATTCATCCGAGCGACTAATTTGTATCCTATTTTTTCGTTGAAATTTAGTACGGCGACTTCTTCGACGGTTGGCACAAGCGCGGTTTCACAATCTTTTCGGTTTAAATTTTGAAGCTGCTTCGTTTCAAGCATACAATCGCTTATTGATTTTTCGGAAAAAAGTTTTGAGTTCCTGCTTTAGCAGGCTCTTAATAACAAAAGCCGTCTAAAGACGGAACTCAAAACTCATATTATGTTTTCCGTTAAACTTCCCTTTTATCCAATTCTTTCTCGAATTCTTTTCTAAATTCGTCTTCCATTTTTGCCGATTCCAGAGCAAGCGGCAGTTCGGCAGTCCGCGCCGAGAGTTTTTTCAACGCAAGTTCCGTGTCGGCGACGCTTCCGCCGCGACGCGATGCGGCTTCAATCATTTGCAGACGGGTTTCGGCTTCGACGCGCATTTCTTCGGCATCCGATTTTATTTTCGAGAGTTTTTCGCGGTCGGTTTTTAGCTCTTCCTGTAAATTCGCCGAGTTTTCCGATTTGAGATATTTCAATTTATTCCGCCGCCGCTCGACGAGCAGAATTTCGTGTTTGCTCGACTTTAAAATTCGCGTCGCCGTCAGACGCGCTGCCAAAGTATCGCGGAAAGCGTCCGCCAGAAGTAAATCCTTCGCTTCGATTTCTTTAAGCGATTTTTTTTCAGTGGTTGTAAGTTCGTGTTGAAACCATTCGACTTCGTTTGCCTTTATGCCGTCAACCGCAAGCCGTTCCCGCACATCTGCCAGCCAACGCGAACGATAATAAAAAATTCCGCCCGTAAAAATTAAACCGAGCAGAAGTCCGCCGACGAGTGAAATCAAACTAAAGAAAAGAAAAGTAAAAGCAGTCGGCGTTGCGCTGGAGAACAAAAATAGAATAAAAAACACCAGCGCAGGCACAATCGCAAGGAGCGCAGGCACCAGCCACGCGCCGTATTTTAACGCTTTGTTTTTTGCCAAATCCTTGCGCGTAATTTCGTATCTCGGTTGTAATTCGTTCATTATTTACGGTTTTACATTACAAACTCTACAAACTTTATTCAAATTTGCCGCATCATAAAATTTCAGTTCCAATAAAAAATTGTAATATCAAATGCGAAACAAGATTTTAGCGCAGATTTGCAAAAGGTGTGTATGTTGAAACAAAATTCCGCAAAATTGTTCGTTCTCTTACTTTTCACCACGTTTTTCTCGGGCGTCGGTTTATCTCAGAAAAAGCCTCCAAAAAAACAGGATGACCGAGTTCGCACGATGACGATTCCAATTTCGATTTTTACAAAAAAAGAGCTAAAGGAAAATCAAACGGGAGAACTCGTCCAAGCCGGCGATTTGCAGGTCAAAGAAGACGGCGACAATCAAGTCATTTTATCAATCCGCAGTGTCAGCAACACGCCGCTGGCTTTAGCCGTTTTGATTCAAGACGATTTAACTTCCGAGGCTAATCTTAAGCTCGGCGAATTGCGAGATTTTATACGCCAACTGCCGCAAGGCTCGCGCGTGATGGTGGCTTACCTGCGAAGCGGAACGATTCAAGTTCGCCAAAAATTTACTGATGATTTGGAAAAAGCGGCGAAATCTCTGCGGATTGTGACGGGAAGTTCGGCGACTGCGCCGAGCAGTCCTTTCCAACAGGTTGAAGAAGCGCTCAAGCGATTTGATGCTTTGCCGACCGGCAGACGCGCGATTTTGCTTGTGTCTGACGGTTTGGACGTTTCGCGCGGTCTCGAAAGTTCAACTCCGACACAAAGCCTTGACCTTGACCGCGCCGTTCTTCGGGCGCAGAGAAAAAGTGTGGCGGTTTATTCGTTTTATTCGCCGGCAAGTTTGACGGGCAATGGAAATTCGCTGCTCGTTTTGAACGGACAAGGTTCGCTCGAAAGGCTTTCGGATGAAACTGGCGGACGCGCATTTTTTCAAGGCACAATTGCGCCGATTTCCTTTGAACCGTTTTTTGAAGACTTAAACAGAGCTTTAAATCGACAATTTGCACTGACCTATCTTTCGACTCATTTGAGAAAAGACTATTACAAAATTCAAGTTACCAGTACCAATCCGGATGTCAAAATCGAACATCCGCGCGGATATTATTATCGTTAATTTAGCGTAACAATAAATTCGTTTGGGCTGGCGCGGCGAGATTTGGCGCGTTTGGCGGTTTCGAGTAAGTCACGAACGGTTAAAATCAATTCGTCAACTGTTTCAGCCGTAAAAGAGGCTTCTCCGTTTTCAGGGCAAACCCAAGCATAAATGTTTGGAACACGGACCGTAATTCCATCTTCATCATATTCGAAAGTCGTCAATTGCCATTGCTTCGGTTGGCTATGCTCGACACAAGTTGGAATTGAGTTTGATTTCATATTTTTTATCTGCGCCTTTTAAATGGCGGATTTTCCCACAAATATTCATCGGGTATATAAGCTGTAACGAATTCAATATATTCTTCAGAATACTCGCAAACGATATGTAAGTAAATTGCAATTTGTTCGGTCAAATAAGTTGTTCCACATATTAACAGGCGTTGTTCCTGCGGATAATTTTCAATTACTTTTCCTTTTTCGACAGCTTCGAGCATATTCTTGCGCTCAAAGCCTTCTTTTAAGGCGTGTTGGATTGCGTGAGTTTTGATAAGATATTTGCCTTGAGCGATACGATGCCTGAATTCTTCAATCTTCATTCTTTCTGCTTAATTAATTCTCAAATTGCAAGCCGGACAAACCCGAACATCTTCTTTGATAAGTAGTCCTAACCAAAAAAGCGGAAAAAATAGCACCATCAAAACGGCAAAAACAATCCAACCGACAGTCGAAATCTTTCTCACCGTGGTCGGAAACGCTTGACTCGCGCAGCGCGGACAGCGATAACCGTAAGCCATATTTTGCGGCGGCTGAAAGGCGAGCGGCTGCGGACGCGCGGTTTGATTGGTCAGATAAGGATTGGCAAGCGGTTGGACTCGATTAATTTGCTCGGTTTTCTGCGACTTTTTATCAGCAACCAGAAACTCGTCGGTTTTCCAAGAATACGGATGCGGCGGCGAATACTCGTAATTTTCTCCGTTGGAAAATTGACTCTGTAAAAATTTCGTTCCGCAAAACCTACAAAAATTACTTGTTTCCGTATTAACTTGTCCGCAATTTGTGCATTGAATCATATTTGCCTCGCCAATAAGAAAAGAGAATCTTTTCGAGATGACTTTACGAATCATATCAAAAAAAGTTCTCTTTCTGATGTTTTCAGAGAAGAATTATCTGGTTTCTTTTCTCATTAAACGAGAAAGCCAAGCTGTGCAGCTTTCTTGCGATTTTTGGGTGTAGAGAAAAAACGGCACTTGGATTGACGAATAAAAAATCACCCAGCCGGCAAATGCCAGCCAAGAATCGTTTGGAGTAACTTTTAGCATTAAAGCAGAAGCAATTAATGCGCCAGCGAAAATAAAAGCTATGGCTACTATGTTTTGACTTGTTTTATTCATTTTGCATCTCTCTTTAAAACGCTTGATTTCCCGAATCTTATTACGTAGAAAACTTTATCAGGTTTCATTCACACAATTTTACACGCAAATTCATTTTCGATTTTATCAAAAACTATTTTACTCAAATTTTATTCGTTCACCTGTATTAACAGCTTTGTAACACGCCTCGACGAGTTCGACCGATTTGTAGCCGTCAATTGCCGTAACGGGCGGTTCGGTTTCGTTTAAAATTGCGTCAATGAACGCTTCGTTTTCTTGCGCGTAACCCCAGCGTTCTTCTTTCGACAAAAGATGCCACGAAAAAAATTGGAAATTCGGATCAGTGCCGCGACTGTCGGTTAAATTTTCCATTTCCTGCGTCATAATTGTGCGATGTTCGCAAAACACCTCGACGCGCTCGAACGGAAAAATCCAACTCGCATCTGCCGCCGAACAAAACGTTGCGTGTAAGCCGCTTTTGAATTTTAGAAGAACGGAAAAATTGTCCGTTTCGGGGTAAGTTTGGCTCGAACCGAAAGCAATCAATTCTTCGACTTCGCCGAACTGAAAACGAATCATATCGAACAGATGAATCGTCGTTTCGTAGAGAAATCCGCCGGTAATTTCCGCCTTGCCCGTCCATTCCGGGTTTTGAAGTTCGCCGCGATTCATCTTGATATGCGCCGAATGAACTTTGTCTTCTGCGATGAGTTCCTTGAGTTTGACATAGACGGGCGCGAACCGGCGATTGTGTCCGACTTGGAAAACTCGCGCGTTTTTCGACGCTTCGAGAACGGCTTGGGCTTCCATCAAATTCGTCGCCATCGGTTTTTCAGAAAAGACGGCTTTGCCGACACTCGCGGCGGCGATTGTCAAAGCCGTGTGTCTCGAATTCGGCGTGGTAACGACAATTGCGTCACACGATTCGATAACCTGTTCGCCGTTTTCCGCAACTTTTGCTCCCGTCATCCGCGCGACTCGCTCCATTCTTTCAAGTTTGATGTCATAAACGGCGTGAACTTCCGTTCGCTCGTTTCGGGCGTAAAGCTGCGCGTGTGTGCCGCCCATATAGCCGGTGCCGATGATGCCGATTTTAATTTTTTTCATTATTCAAATACATTTACAGGGATAAAGGGGATAGGCAGGGATAAAACGAATAAAAATTATCTTTTATATCCCTGCTCATCCCTTTATCCCTGTAAATTATTGTTCTTAAGCATTTGCCTCTCGTTGATTCAAACCCAAAACTTTTTCCGTCGCCGCTTTCGCTCGCTTCGCCACTTCAAACGGATTTTCGTTCCAGTATTCGGGACGGAAAATCTCAATCGAAACCATTCGGTCGTAACCGATTCGGTCGAATCTTTCCTTGATTTCTTTAATCGGCAAAATTCCCATCCCTGGATAAAGCCGATGCGCGTCGGTCAAATTTTCCTTTGGCAGATTTTCCGCGTCGTTGATGTGAAAGATAAAAAGTTTTTCGGGGTCGAGTGTTTCAATCGCTTCAAACGTCGAATTTCCCGCGTAGAAATGAAATGTATCAATAACCAAACCGACATTTTTACGATTCACCTTTTCGACAATTTCCTTGCAAAAGTCGAGCGTCTGCACCGAGCAATCAGTTTGTCCTAAAAACTCAAACGCCAGCCCGACATTATATTTTTCAGCAATGTCGGCGAGTTCGTTCAGGACTTTCACTGATTCCTGCATTATCGTTTCTTTGTCCGCATTTTCGGGAAGTTTGCCCGGCACGACCACGACATACGGACAATTAATTTCTCCCGCGATTGAACAAAATTCTTCGCATTCGGCTTTGATTTTCTGGTAATCTTCTGCGGTTCGGAAAGTAATGTGTTCTATAGAATTGATTGAATATGGCTGTAAATTATTTGCTTCTAAAAGCGTTTTCAAATCGGCGACCGTGTTGGTTTTCAAAAACTCGCGCATTTTCGCCGCCCAAATTTCAATCAGTTCAAATCCGGCTGCGCTCGCCGCTTTGATGTCAGTCGTTAAGTCAGCGTGCATTGTCGTCGCGCCGTTCAAAGCTATTTTCATTTTTTGCTCCTGATTTTATAAAGAAAAGAAATAGAACGCTCGAATTGACACGGGCAAGAAACAATGCCATTAGCGACAAGTTCCCGTGATGAAAGTACGTGAATCCGCCTCGTGTCCAATGAATTATTCGGCGGCGTGCAACAGAAACCAGCAGTGCTTTCCGCCAGTAGTTTTTACTGCTTGCGGGGAACACTTTTCACCGCTACGAAAATAAGTGCCGGAATGCCTAAGCCAAGCGCAATTTTCGCCACATCAACTTCTCCGTTTTGATTATACAAGTACGCTGCTCGCGCTAGGGAAAGAAGACCGGCGATAACTGCCAAAGCAATAGCTACCTTGCCCGCCATAATAATTGATTGTTCAGCCATACTTCACCCTCAAATTCTGTTTTATCAAATTCTAAATATTACTTAAACTTTCCACAATTTGATTTGTTGGAAGAGCCGCCGAGCACTTATTTGATTGGATTAGTTAAGATTAAATCCTAAGTTAACTTGTCAATCTTAACAAATCAGTTTTCTATTTCTATTTATCTGTTAACGGTTTGTTCTCAACAATTTCCTTCACTTTATCTCCGACTTTAAACATCAAATCGGCTTTCTTGCCGTCATAGCGACAGATCACGAGATTGGTTTGTTCTGGAAAACTCTCAAAAAAGATAGTATTTTTTAATTTATATCCTTCCAAGTTTTCCGCCGTCGTCGCTTCGAGATAAACCCGAATCGAATCAACATCAGATTCCTTACCGACCCATTTCAAATTTTTCTTTTCGCCCTTTTTATCGGTTAAAACAAAGTTATCGTTGAGATACTCAAGAATAAATTTATCAACATCCGGCGTTTTTTCGAGGTCAATGCGCTTGCCGCTTTTTCCTTCGAGAATCGGCACGAAATCGTGAGCGAAAAGTTGGATTGAGATTTCAAAAAGTTTCTGCTCACTATTGTAATCAATTCGCGTCAGGCTCGTGTGAAAGCGATGCGCCGAAGTGGAAGAAGGCAAAAGTAAAAAGGCAAAAGGCAAAAGTAAAAAGTAATAATATGGCAGACGTAGATTTTTCATAATATTTAAATGAAAGACTTTGCCGATTTCATTTTGTTTATAACCTTTAATCATTTTCTTCACTTTTACCTTTTGCCTTTTTACTTTTTACTTTCTACTTTCTAACGCTAGTTAGATTTAGAGCCGCTAAAGGTAAATTCACCCTGCGGTGCAGTAACTGTTCCGCTGATGTTGTTGCCGCTGATTTGTCCGATGAAAGTGAATCCGATTGCCGAAGACGTTTTCAATGTCAACAAGCCGTTTTGAAAAGTTCCACTGCGAATGGAGAAAGTTCCTTGCGGCGATTCTATCGTTCCCGTTATGACATTTCCCGTCTGGTTTAAATCAAATGCGAAAGGAAGTGTTTGTCCGCCGCTCGAAGCTATTAAAATGTCCCATCTGCCGTTCGAACCCGCGTTCTGATTTACCGTCGGCGGCGTTGGCGTGAGCGGCTGGGTCGGCGCGGGCTGAACGCTTCCGCTCTGCGCGGATTTGAAAGTTTGAAAGCGCGTCGGAACGGCGCGGCGCGGGAAAAAATTATTTATTAAATCTGTGTCCGCCGTTTCAAGATTTGGGTCGAGGACAATCGCTTTGACTTCTTTTTTGCTGACAATCAATTTTGAAACTTCAAAATTATTATAACGCCAGATTTCCGCCGGAATGCGAATGTCTTCATTTGTTCCATCTACATATTCGACTTTGAAAATTACGGGCATGACGAGTCCGCCGACGTTTTTTAAATCAACGACGTAAAAATAACTGCCGGAATTGATGGTAGATTTTTCCGCTTCGCTCAAACCCGAAAGGAATGTTTGATACTCTTCCCGTTCCTGGTCGGTAACTTTAAATTTGTCAAAATCGTTGTAGTAATCCCTCAAAGACGGATATTGGTCAATTCGTTTCGGCAAAGATTCATTGCGCCGTTGCGATAGAGTTAAAGGCGCAGCATCGGCTTGTTTGCGTTGGAGATTTTTTTCAACTTCCGGGTTTTGCGTGTCAACTTGAAAAAGCCGGACGTTTTCGATTGAAATATCGGTGTGGTCGGTCGTGTAAAACCATCCGCGCCAAAACCAATCTAAATCAACGCCGGAGGCATCTTCCATCGTGCGGAAAAAATCGGCGGGCATCGGACGCTTGAACTTCCAGCGGCGCGAATATTCTTTGAACGCAAAATCGAAATTCTCGCGTCCCAAAATCGTTTCGCGCAAAATGTTGAGCGCGGTTGCGGGTTTGCCGTAAGCGTTGTTGCCGAACTGCAGAACCGATTCGGAATTGGTCATAATCGGAACTTGATTTTCCGAAATCATATAATCGGTGATTTTTTGCGGTTCGCCGCGACGCGACGGATAATTCTTTTCCCATTCGGACTCAGCCAGATATTGCACGAATGTATTCAATCCTTCGTCCATCCAAGTCCATTGTCGCTCGTCGGAATTGACAACCATCGGATAATAATTGTGTCCAACTTCGTGTATGATAACGGAAATTAAACCGTATTTCGTCTGCGCCGAATAGCTGCCGTCGGCGTTCGGACGCGGACCGTTAAAGCAAATCATCGGATACTCCATTCCGCCGACCGGTCCGTTGACGCTGATTGCCACCGGATAAGGATAAGTGAACGAATAGCGCGAATAAACATTCAAAGTGTGAATAATCGCGTGCGTCGAGTATTTTTCCCACAGCGGATTTCCCTCTTTAGGATAAAACGACATTGCCATTACCCGATTGCCTTCGACATTGTGACCTTGCGCGTCCCAGATGAATTTCCTTGAACTTGCAAAAGCAAAATCGCGCACGTTGTCGCCTTTGAAAATCCAGGTTTTTTTGCCGTTTGGCTGGCTCGTCTCGTTCACCGTCGCTTCTGCTTGAGTGATAATTTTTATCGGCTCTCTGGCAGTTTCGGCTTGTTTCAAACGCTGAATCCAAGCGGGTTTCAAAACCTGTTTCGGATTTTGCAAAATGCCGGTTGCCGAAACAATGTGGTCGTTCGGCGCGGTGATTCTCACCAAATAATCGCCGAATTCTAAAGTAAATTCGCCGCTTCCCAAAAACTGTTTGTGCTGCCAGCCGGAAACGTCGTTATAAGCCGCCATTCGCGGAAACCACTGCGCGATTTCGTAGAGGTAATTGCGGTCGGCGGGAAAATACTCGTAGCCGGCGCGACCGCCGAAAATGCGCTGATTGTTGATATTGTAATTCCACGCGACGTTAAAAACGAAAGTTCCGTTCGGCGCGAGCGGCGCGGGCAAATTAATCCGCATCATCGTTTTCACCAACAGGTTTTTCAAAGGATTCCCTTTTGTGTCTGTAACATTCGTGATGTTGACTTTGCCGTCGTATGTGCGGGCGACAAGCTGTTCCAAGCGGTTGAGCGGAACGTGTTTAAAATCGGGCGCAGTTCCCGTCGTTTGCGCGTCGGAATCTCTGGCGAAAATGTTTTGGTCAATTTGAAGCCAAATATAATTCAACGTGTCGGGCGAAAGATTTTTATAAGTAACGGTTTCCTTGCCGATAATTCTTTGATTCGTGTCATCGAGTTCGACATCAATCACATAATCGGCGCGTTGCTGCCAATACCTCGCGCCGGGCGCACCCGAAGCCGTACGTTGTTCGTTCGGAGTCGGCAAAATTTCTTCGAGTTGACGGAATTTATCCGACGGTTTTGATTTTGATTGGGCAAAAGCGAAAGACGACAGCAAAACGATAAACAAGATTATATATAAACGACGCATCAACATTAAATTCTCCGTTAGAAAAGTCGGGTGAAAAGATTGTCCGATTATACGTGAATTTTGTAAATTTGTTTAGTAAGGACTTTTAGGAATGGAAAATAAAGAATGAGAAATGATGAATGTTAAACGAACCAATTGACGCGGGCGCAGATTTCGTAAAGGTTAATAATAGTCGTGAATGCGCAACGCGTCCAATGACTTTTTCTGTGCATATTTGCAAATTTTTCTTAATCAATTGCTAAAGCCTGCCGCACCGCCGCCAACACTTTTTCATCTGAGGGAAACCTAATCCAGCCTTTTTGCGCCACCTGTTGTTCGCCTACCCAAACCGTAAACTCACCCCGATTGCCTTCCGTCAACTCGGATTCAACGCCTAGCTTACTTTTAATAATCGCTGCCACACGGACAGCGCGAGGACGATACGACGCTCAAACTTTGCAGAAACGAATACGAACTTGTTGCATAAAAATTCCTCCGATGTCTATGGACTTAACTTGCCGCTTTACAGTTACAGCATACCCGAAAATTCATTATTGGCAAACATCACTTGAAACCTCCGAACTACTATTTTCCATTTGCCGTTTTCCATTTTCCAGCAAACAACTCTTCTGATTTTTCTCACGTCTAAAAATCGGTTAAGCTAATCCGGCAAATCTTTCTCCCAAACCATCCAAGATCATGAAAAAATTTATTGCCGTCACCGCCCTTTTAATTTTCGCAACAATTAATCTTTTCGCTCAAACCCAATCGGACGCGGCGCTCGCGCAGGTTGCTTCAAAAGACCGTCTGAGCCGCGACGCAAGCGGAAGACTTCAAACTTTGACCGCTTCGGAACACGCATTTCGCGCCGATGTTTATTCGACCAATCGCCAATTTCCGCAAGCCCGCGAGCATTGGCAAAAGATTTTTGATAATTATCCGATTGATGCGAGTGTGCCGAAAGCGTTGATGGGAACCGGGCGTTCGTATATGTGGGAACGCAGTTACGCGCAGGCGATTGTTTTCTTTGACCGAGTCGTGCGCGATTACGCTAACACCAAAGAAGGACGCGAGAGTTTAGCTTTTAAAGGCGCGTGCCTTGTGCGTCTGGGCAAAAATTCGGAAGCGGCGAACGCTTATCAGCTTTATACGACGATGTATCCGACCGGCGAGCGCGTCGAAACTTCGTATCTTAATATCATTGACGCGCTTCGGGAAGCGAAAAAATTTGATGAAGCTAACCTTTGGGTTGATAAAGCGCGGGCGAAATTTTCCGGTCTGCCGACGGAAACCAACGCTCTGCAAGCGCGTCTGCGTATGGAAATCAGTCGGCAGAATTGGCAAAAAGCGGTTGAATCAGCCGACACGCTTCTCTCGTTAAATAACTTTCGCAGTTCGATGACATCGCTCGACGAAGTTAATTATTTGAAAGCCTTCGCGCTCGAAAAACTCAATCGCAAAGCGGAGGCAATTACAATTTATTCAGCGATTCCAAACAGCTTTAATTCTTATTACAGCGGTTTGGCAAGCGAACGTTTAAGCAAATTAAGCCCGAATAAAATCACGCGCACGGCAAGCGTTTCGTTGAATCTGACGAGCGATTATCCAATACTTTACCGCGCTGAACTTTTAAGATATGCAAAAGCGAAAAACATTGACCCGCGATTTGTCCTGGCGATTATGAAACAGGAAAGCAGTTTCCGCGCCAACGCCAAATCGCCCGCTGCCGCTCGCGGACTTCTTCAGCTCGTTTATGACACGGCTCTAAAATATAACAAGCAGGCGGGTTTTCCCAATATGCAAGCCGACGATTTATATCAACCGTCGGTCAACATCGCCATCGGAAGCGTTTACATTTCCGATTTGAAAAATCAATTCGGCGGAATGTATGAAGCAATTGCCGCTTCCTATAACGGCGGCGAAGACAATGCAGCTAGATGGCTCAACCGAAGCAACCCGAAAGACGCGGGCATCTTTTCGGCGGAAGTCGGTTTTGCCGAAACGAAAAATTACGTTTTCAAAGTGATGAACAATTACCGCGTTTATCGAGAGCTTTACACGGAAGATTTGGTGAAAAAATAATCATATTTATACATAATTTCTTCCTCACGTTACGGTTATTAGCTCAACCTCAATAATTCATTGACCTCGACCTATCCTTTTCTTGTTTCCTTTATTTACTAATGTTAGATTAGCTACTTACGATTTTTATATGCTTTCAACTTTTTAACTAAAAATGAAGCCTGTGCAGAAATTACTGTATGACCCAATCAATGATTTTTTGGTTAGTGAAAATTGTTGGCGAGGTAATGTCACCCCGGAAGTAAATTGGCAAGTTATTAACGGAGATTCGCGTAACGCAATCTTACAGTTTGCTGATAATACATTCGATTGCGTCGTGACCTCGCCTCCATATTTTTGGCTGCGCCATTACGGTGTTGATAATCAAATAGGATTAGAAGAAACCGTAAACGAATACGTTGAAGCTATTTCATCGGTCATGGATGAAGTTTATCGTGTCTTAACACCAAAGGGACTTTTATTTCTTAATTTAAGTGATACATATTACTCCGGCAAGGGACAGCCGAAATATGCCGACTCAAAAAGCAGTAAAAGACGTTTCGGTTTGAGAGCAGTTGATAAGAGCGGCGGACTAGACATAGGAATTCAGCGTAAATCAATGATTGGTATTCCTTGGCGCGTCGCTATTGAAATGACAAAACGTAAATGGGTTTTGCGAAGTAACATTATCTGGCATAGAAAGCATCCGCTACCTGAAAAAGTTAAAGACAGACCGAAACGCAGCTATGAACATGTTTTTATGTTCTCCAAAGGCAGACAATATTATTTTAATCAGAAACCGCTTTCAGAAAAGAAATTTGATGATGACGTGTGGACTATTCCTGCACGCCCGAAATCAAGCGGACTTGATACTGCCCCTTATCCTGATGAATTAGTAAATAGATGTCTTCAAATTGGCTGTATCGGAGGTGGAAAAGTTTTAGACCCTTTTGCGGGAAGTGGAACTACACTAAGAGTGGCGGTTGAATCTGGTCATTCTGCCGTTGGAATAGATTTGAGTAGAGAATTTTGCGAATATGTGGTGAGAGACTTAAGCAAAATTAGTATTGCCAATCAATAAATATGTTTCTGACATTGGAAGTAATAGAGGAATCACTAAAGAGACTAAAAAACATACATCCGTTTTTTGGAATGACTTTTCTTGTTTGTAAAGTCAATAATTTGCCCGTAGGAAAAATGACTTCTTTTTCAATTAATAATTTGGAAACGGAATTCCTCAGAAAATATTTTAAGCCTTCTGAAAAATCGGAGAAGTTTTATCAAGTTTTTATATCTTCAAGACCGAAAGAGCGTTGGCTGAATTCTGATTATGCTAGTTCCAGCCTACAAAGTTTTAGAACGAGAGGAGATTTAGCAAAACCATTTATCCACGAAAGAAAAACAAGTCTTTGGGGTTGGAAAGAAAATTATGTAGGAATTTTAAATGATTATCTTAAAAAAGAAAAAAGAAAAATTCCTGCATTTTATCTTGCGGTTTGGCTATATCGAGAACGAAAATTCAAATCAACCGCGACTACTGAGAATATTGTTGAGATTTTCTCAGAAGAATTTAAGTTAACTGAGGAAGACAAAAAACTCTTTGATTTATCCGTTCCTAAAAACCTCGCTTCTTTGCTAAGCGATGAAAAAATAACTTGGAGCAAGTTAAAAGTGATTACTGGAACGCCTGAAAATGAACCGGAAGAAAGCGGAGTTTTAGAATATTTAAAAATTAACGGAGTTGGTCCCGCTAGAGAACTTGTGTTTGAGCCTGCCGAAAGATTAAATATGCTTGCCGGTGATAATGGGCTAGGTAAGTCATTTATTTTGGATTGCGCTTGGTGGGCATTAACGGGAAACTGGGCAGGAGTTCCGGCTTATCCGCGAGATTGGGCAGAAGAACCCACAATCTCATTTAAGGTTGCTGGAAAATCTAAAACCAATCAAAATCTGACAGCTAGGTACGATAGAAAATCATTTGGCGAAGACAAATGGAAATTAGAACAGAAAAGACCTGTTTTGCCCGGATTATCTATATATGTTCGTGTGGACGGTTCTTTCGCCATTTTCGATCCAGCGAGACGTGAAAGTAATTCTAGCTTTAACCAAAATTCAACGCCTGATACTTTGGTTTTTACAAAGGAGCAGATAAAAAATGGTTATGACGAAGAAGTTAGTGGCAGAAAACAATCACTTATCAATGGTTTAATACACGATTGGGTAACTTGGCAGTTTAGTCCAGACCAAGCCGCTTTCAACAGATTGAAAACTGTTCTCGAAAGACTTTCACCACCTAGTGTCGGAGATTTGGGAAAACTAAAACCGGGCAATCCAATGCGAATTGCTGGAGATAGCCGTTTGATTCCGACTATCGAACATCCATACGGCACAATTCCAATCGTTCACGCATCGGCTGGAGTTCAGAGAATAATTACGCTCGCATATTTATTAGGTTGGGCTTGGCAAGAACATCAAATCAATTCGGAAAATATTAAAAAAGAGCCAGAGCGCAAAATAGTGATTTTAATTGACGAAATTGAATCACATCTTCACCCGCAATGGCAAAGAAGCATTTTGCCTGCGCTTTTATTAGTTGGAGAAGACCTTTCAAAGGAATTATCCTTACAGCTAATTATTGCTACGCACTCACCTTTGGTTACAGGTTCTGCCGCACCATATTTTGATTATGAAGCCGACAAGCTATTTCATATAGATTTAGTTGATACAGATTTATTTGGAAAAGAAGCTAAAATTCAAGAAGTTGATTACGTCAATTATGGCAGAGTTGGTTCGTGGCTGATGTCAGATATTTATGAATTGGAACAAGACCAAACTATGCTTGAAGCTGAACAAGCAATCGAAAAAGCCTTAAAGTTACAGCGACAGGAAAATCCTAACAAAGAAAAGATAAAGGAGGTTTCCGCAGACTTATTTAAATATTTGTCTGACCTCGATACTTTCATTCCTCGTTGGATTGCTTTTGCTACTAAACACGGAGTAGAACTTTGATTAAAGTAAAACTACAATCTGAACCAGCAGACTTTGTTTCAAAAGTAAAAAAGCCCGGACTAGATTTTCTCAGCAAAGTTCCTCGTCCAAGAGGTAAGCAATGGAATAATAAAGAATATTGGCGCAGAGCAATTTCAGATATGGCAACGGCTTACAAAAGCATCTGCGCTTATTCATCACTTTGGATAAAACCTGACCAACCGACTATTGACCATTATATATCTAGAGATGAAGATGCTAGTCAGGCTTATGAATGGAAAAATTTTCGTTTAGCCCGTTGGCGAATAAACACTCGTAAAGGAAAGCATAAAGATGTTCTTGATCCTTTCGCAATCGGTGAAAATTGGTTTGAACTAGATTTCACGACATTTGGAATTAAGCCTAACTCACTACTTGATAATGAAAAGAAAAGTGCCGTTTGGAAAACTATTGAACGACTCAAGTTAGACGACACAGATTACAGAGACGCAAGAGAGGCTTGGTTTAACAATTTCCAAAATGACATCTCAAAATTGGAAGAAAAAGCCCCATTTATTGCTGCCGAAATGAAAAGGTTAGGTCTATAATTAGCAGTTGGTATAAAATTGAGCTTAACTGACAAACTTGTAATCATTATGGTTTATTTTGAACATTATGAATACGAAAATTGAAGAAACGATTTGCGATGTCTGCGGTAAAGGCGGCGCGAGAACAATTCACGTTACGAAAAGTTACGGCAAGGCAGAAAGTTTATTGATTATCGAAAACGTGCCTGTCGTATCTTGTCCGCATTGCGGCGAAAGCTATTTGACCGCACGAACTCTGCGCGAAATCGAACGCATTAAACGAAACCGCACTGATATTGCCGTCGAACGTCCTGTTCCAGTCGCGGTTTTTGCATAATCAAACGGCATTTGTCCGCTAACCTTTTCGATTGTCCAAATCCCAACCGAACACGACTATCAGGCAAGTGAAAAGCGGGATAATAAACAGCGTGGCGATATAGTAGTAATGCTTTTCCGCGTTTTTGAAATAAAATACTTGAATCCACGCATCAACAATCAGATACGCAAAAATTACGGCGAGGACGCCATTTAAAATCCTCCACGCTCTGGATAAATAATTTTTGCTTTTTTCGTCCATCGCTTTTAAAGACAAAAGCCGGCTTTTTTATTTTACTCAAAATTCATTTACAAATTCATTCTTTAAATGCTACTTTGCTTTGAATTAAAAAGAGCGCGACAAGGTGAAAATCAGATATGGCAGACAACAGCAATAAGAAAGCTTATATCGGTATTGAAAGAGATGAAAATTCTGTGAAATATATCGCAAAAGTTTTTAATAAACCGCCCTGTCAAATCACCAGAGCGCAGTATAACGCCATTGTTAAAGCGTTGCGGGAGCAGGACTGGGCAAATAGTGTCGAGGATGAAGAGAGTATTATCAGTAAAATTATTAGCAGCAATTTACAATCAACCGAATCAAACGATATGTAATTTATCTAACGAACCGCCTGTTTTTGTTGACTGACAACATTCTACTCTTCCCAATCGCCCACGCCTTCGCGCTCGACGTGATAGCCGACGGTTTCGAGATGTCGAAAAACTTCGCGTCCGTGCTGTTCGTCGCGGACTTCCAATAGCATCTCGATTCCGACCCGACCGAGCGGCGCAAGCCACATCGCCCGCCGATGAAAAACTTCGATGACGTTTGCGCCTGATTCGGCGACTTGATTGAGCAGCGACGCGAGCGTTCCCGGGCGGTCAAGCACGAGAAGTTTGAGCATCATATAACGACCTTGCCGCACGAGAACTTGTTCGAGAATTCTGGCTAAAAGGTTTGCGTCAATATTGCCGCCGCACAAAACCGTGCAGACCGTATCATCGGGTTTCAATTTAATTTTTTTGGCGAGTAGAGCCGCCACGCCCGCCGCGCCTGCGCCTTCGACAACCAGACGACTGTTTTGAACGCAGTGAAAAATTCCGCGAGCGATTTCCTCTTCCGAAACCTCGACGACTTCATCAACATACTCTGCGATAATTTTCAAGGTTTTCTCGCCCGGTCGTTTGACGGCGATGCCGTCGGCGATAGTCGGTGATGGCGAAATTTCGACCGGTTTTCCCGCTTTCAAAGACTGATTCACCGGCGCGATGTTTTCCGCTTGCACGCCGATGACGCGAACATTCGGCAGAAGATTTTTAACGGCGAGCGCGATGCCGGAAATAATTCCGCCGCCGCCAATCGGAACAACTACAACTGTTGCGGCAGGCAAATCTTCGACAATCTCCCAACCAATTGTTCCCTGCCCGGCGATAACAAGGTCGTCGTCGAAAGCGTGAACGTAGGTATAATTATGTTTTTCCTCTAACTCTTTTGAATAGGCAAAGGCTTCGTCAAAACTTGCGCCTTTCAAAATAACTTCCGCGCCTTGCGCTTTGGTGGCGACGATTTTCGTGAGCGGCGCGTTTTCAGGCAAAACGATAATCGCTCGCGTATTTTGCAGCCGCGCGGCGAGTGCCACACCTTGCGCGTGATTTCCCGCCGATGCCGCAATCACGCCGCGCCGTTTTTCATCCGCCGATAGCCGCGAGATTTTGTTATACGCGCCGCGCAGTTTGAACGAACCGCCGCGCTGCAGACATTCGGCTTTTAAGTAACAATTTGCGCCGATTTCTTTGGTTAATTTTTCGTCCGATATAATTGGTGTCGGAATAATAATTCCCTGCAAAATGTTTCGGGCGTCTTGGATGTCAGAAAGTTTAACGGTCATAAGCAGTTGTCAGTCGCCAGTCGTCAGTTGTCAGTTGTTAATTATCCATTAACCATCACCGATTAACAATTACAGAAAAATCGTCTATGATGAATTACACAATATCGGAGGTCAAAGAATGTTTGCACAAATCCTGCTGTTTCAACTCGAATTTTTCGGCTTGAGTTTTCTTTTCTTGCTGTTTCTCGGCATCGCACTGTTGGTCGTCGCCTGGAAGACGATAAAAATTGTGCCGCAGTCGAGTGTTTTGCTGATTGAACGATTGGGGCGTTTTCATCGTGTTGCCGCCAGCGGTTTGAATATCATCGTGCCGTTTTTTGAATCGCCGCGAGCGGTTTACTGGACGAACGTGCGACCGGGAACGACCTCGATTGATTTGCGCGAGCAATTTATTGATTTGCCGCCGCAGCCCGTTATCACGCGCGATAATGTAACGATAAATGTTGATTCGGTAGTTTATTGGATGATTACCGACCCGATAAAAAGCGTCTATGAAATAAATGATTTGGTCGGCAGTCTCGTTCAGTTGACGATTACCGGAATGCGTTCGGTGATGGGCGAGATGGATTTAGACCACACGCTTTCATCCCGCGACCAGATTAACTCGAAACTGCGTTTGATTCTCGACGAAGCGACCGATAAATGGGGCGTAAAAGTTACCCGCGTGGACGTAAAAAACATCACGCCGCCGGAAGACGTGCGTGTCGTGATGGAAAAACAAATGACGGCGGAACGCAACCGACGCGCCCTGATTCTGCAAGCCGAAGGCGACAAGCAAGCCGCCATCACCCGCGCCGAAGGTGAAAAACAAGCGGCGATTACGCGCTCGGAAGGCGAAAAGGAATCGGCGATTTTATCAGCCGACGGCGCGGCGCAGGCGAGATTAAAAGCGGCATCGGCAGACGCGCAGGCAATCGCCCAAATCGCCCAGTCAATCGGCAACCCTGAACAGACGACGCAATATCTGATTACGTCGCGCTATATCGAATCGCTGCGCGATATGACAAAAACGCAAAACTCGAAAGTTATCTTTATGCCGATGGAAACTTCGACTTTATTGTCGAGCGTCGGCGCAATCAAAGAAGTTTTCTTTGATTCAGGCGAGAAAAAAGAATTGCCTCCGAAGTCTCCGCGCCCGCCGCGTGAGTTAGGCGAGTAATCTCGGAACGCCGTTGTCACCGACGGCGATAAATTAATGCCGGCAGGATGCCGGCGTTGCTTTTGGAGAAACTATGTTAAAGATTTTATCAATTTCATTACTGATTATTTTCGGTGGATTATTTGTCTTCTTCGGCAATTCTTCGCCGACGGCTTCAACCAAAACAAAGTCCGTCCTCGAATTCAAAATGAAGGACATTGACGGCAAAGAAGTTGCGCTAAAGAAATATAAAGGCGACGTTTTATTAATCGTCAACACGGCGAGCAAATGCGGTTACACGCCGCAATATGAAGGATTGCAGGCGATTTATGAAAAATACAAAGCGCAGGGTTTTTACGTTCTCGGTTTTCCCGCCAACAACTTCGGCGGACAGGAACCGGGCAAGGAAAGCGAGATAAAAGAGTTTTGCGAATCGAAATACAAAGTTACATTTCCGATGTTCGCCAAAATCTCCGTCAAAGGCGAAGACCAGCATCCGTTTTATAATTTCCTGACCGCGAAGGAAACCAATTCGAAATTCAGTGGCGACATTACTTGGAATTTCAACAAGTTTTTAGTCAATCGAAAAGGCGAAATCGTCGCGCGTTTTTCATCGAAAGATACGCCCGAAAGCGAAACAGTTACGCAGGCGATTGAGAAATATCTGAAGGAAAAATAATCTACAGGGATAGCAGTATAGGTAAGGATAATACGAAAATCTTTTCTTCTATCCTTGTGTATTTTGTTATCCCTGTAAATTTAAGTTTTTATATTTTATATAAATCGAGCTTGACTTTTGCAATTGGCTTTCATAAATCACAATTTCCGAAACATCAAATTCGACCGCCGCAAAAGTTTTATTTAGGTGGCTGTCTATCAATTCCTTTGATTTATTCGGTTCGCGCAAACGTCCAATCGTCAAATGCGCCTTGAAGTTTCTATTTTCTTTAACAAAACCTCTCTGCTCGCATTCCGTTTGCAAAAAATCATTTATTTTTTGCAAACTTTCGTGTTCGTCGTCAACGCCGAGCCATAAAATCCGCGCGTTTCTCTTCGATGGAAAAACGCCCGTTTGAGAAATTTGCAAATTGAAATTTGAAAATTGCCGCGCCGTTTTCTCAACCGCTTCCGTTAAATTTTGCAATTCATTTGAATCAATATCGCCCAAAAACTTTACGGTTAAATGAAGTTTTTCCGCCTTTTCCCAACCGACGCGTAAGTTTGAAAATTCGCCGCGCAGGTTTTCTATGTAATCCGCGACTTTGCGACGCGCTTCCTCAGAAATATCAATCGCCACAAAAATTCTCTTTTCCATAAATTTTTCATAAGCTCGTCGTTTGACTTTAGCCTGTGTTTATCGTTATTTATATGCTGAATTTTTTCTGTTAAAATTCTAATGCAATGAAATTTATAAAAATTCTATTCGTCATTTTTTTAGTTTTAATCATCACCGTTGGCGGCGTTTCATATTGGATTTACAGTTCTTTAAATAAACCACACGAACACGCCAAAGCCAACCAATTCATCCAAATTTCGAAAGGTTCAACTCCGAACGAAATCATCGGCAAACTTTCCGCCGAAGGTATCTTACAAAGCGAACTTCCCGTTCAAATCTATTTGCGTTCATTCGGCGACTCGACAAAAATGCAGGCGGGCGAATATCAATTCGCTTCGCCGATTACGCCGCTGCAGGTTTTGAAGGAACTCGAAAAAGGCGAAGAGCGCACAACCAAATTCACCATTCCCGAAGGTTTCACGCGCTTTGACATCGCCAAGCGAATCGCCGAAAAGTTTCCACAAACGCCGCCGATGGACGACAAAGCGATTTTAACTTTGATGGACGATGTGAGCTTAATAAAAGATTTTGACCCGACCGCCAAAAACCTCGAAGGCTATATGTTTCCAAGCACATATAATTTTCCAAAAGAAGTGAAGCCGCAAGAGATTATCAAAACAACCGTTGAACAATTCAAAAAGACTTGGAAACCTGAATGGAACGAACGCGCACGCACACTTGGCAAAACGCCGCGCGAAATCGTGACGATTGCTTCCTTAATCGAAACCGAATCGGGCGTGGAAGCGGAACGCCCTGTCGTTGCGTCGGTGATTTACAATCGTCTGTCGAAAAACATTCCGCTCGGCATAGACCAAACCGCCGTCTATATCGCCAAAATGCAAAACCGTTGGGACGGCACGATTCACAAAAGCGATTTAGAAGTTGATTCGCCGTATAACACTCGACGCTTCGGCGGCATTCCGCCCGGACCGATTTCTTCCGTCAGCGAAAGCGCACTCAAAGCCGCGCTCACTCCTGCCCAAACCGATTATATTTATTACGTTCTGGACGTATCGAAAACCGACGGCACATCCGTCTTTTTCAACAACGCGCGCGATTTTGAACGCGCCAAAGCCGCCTATCAAACGTGGCTCGAACAGCAGAGAAATAAATAATTGACCTGAATTTACATTGTAACTACAATGAAGTTTGAATGGTACGAGAACAAGCGATTAATAAACTTGCAAAAACGCGTCATTGATTTTGCCGATGTTTGGCGTGTTTTTGAAAACGAAACGCATACCGTTATTGATGACCGTTTTGATTACGACGAAGTTCGTTATTTATCTTTTGGTTTATTATTCGGTGAAATTGTTGCAGTTTCGCACACGGAAACCGATGATATTATCAGAATTATTTCAGTTAGAAAAGCAGAAAAATATGAGCAAGAAACATACTTTAGAGAAATCCGGGACTGACATTGAAAGATTGCGGAATATGAAAGATGAAGATATTGATTTTTCTGATATTCCTCCGATTACTGAGGAAATGTGGAAAAACGGAATGCTGCGAAAAAACTTTAAACCAATTCCAAGAAAAAATCAGGATAATCTGCCGATTGATAAAGATATTATTGAGTTTTTCAAAGAGCAAGATTTTAATTATCCGTTGAAAATCAATCAGCTTTTGCGGGCGTATATGAAAGCGCATCAAACAAAATAATTTATCGGAACTTTGTGCGTTTTTCGGTGTCTAATAAATTATGAAAGCAAACAATCTCATTTCAAAGAATGAACATAAATTGCTTTTAATTGTTTCTTTCATAGCATTCCTTTTTGTGCTGTCAATTTTCACTTTACAAGTTATTAAAGACTATAACTACTCAGTTTCTGAAAAACAACAAGAAATAAAAAATCAAGTTAGTGGCAAGCCTAGCCCTCGATTTTCAAGTTCTGCTGGCGGACACACGATACCCGGATTGCATTTTTTAACTCTCTTTATTTTTCTTGCCTTACTTAAAACAAAGAAATTTTTACTATCTTCGCTTTTAACAGTTTTTTATGTCTTTTGTATTATTTATGGGCTTTGGCTCAATATAAGTCAATTCGACGAACATATTACAAAAGTTAGTTTTGTCGAACAACTTTCTCTTGTTGCAAACACTTTTGATTATTTAGGTTTCTTTTTAGCTTCAGTTCTTCTCTTTTGGCAAATCTCGATTCTTTTGCGTATGCTTATAAAAACTTTGCAAAGGAAAATCGAATTGCCGTAAATGATAAAACTTCTCGCACTCGACCTCGACGGAACACTTCTCAATTCGCGCGGTGAAATTCCCGAAAAAAATCTCGAAGCGATTCAGCAAGCCGAACAGATAGGCGTTCTTGTAACGATTGCGACCGGCAGACGTTTCCGTGACGCATTGCCCGTCGCTTTGCAATTGAAATTAAACGCGCCTGTCGTTTGTCATAACGGCGCACTTCTCAAATACGCCGACACGCTCGAAAACGTCGCCGTATCCTTGCTGGAAAAAGAAACCGTCCGCGAGATTCTGCGTGTTGGGAAAGCGTTCGGCGGCGATGCTTTGTTGAGCGCAGACCCAATCGGCAAAGGTGTTTTGCTTTACGATACAATTTCCGCCGAAAATGTTCCGCTTCAAAAATACGTCGCGTGGTCAAAGCGTCTGCACGGCGCGGAAGCCGAAGAAGCCGTCCATCACGTCGAAAATCTGGAAGCGGTTTGCAATGACATCGAAACCGTCCACGTTTCGTTTTCGGGAACGCTTGCACCGATGGCGGAATTGGAAATGATTTTGCGCGATGAGTTAAACGATACTGTAACCGTTTTGACGACTGTTTATCCGCGCCTCAATTTCACGTTGATTGACATCTTGCCGCCCGACGCATCGAAAGGTATCGGCGTTGAAAAACTCGCTCTCATAAATAATCTTTCCGCCGAAAACGTGATGGCAATTGGTGATAATTTCAACGATTTGGAAATGCTCGAATACGCGGGAACGGCGATTGTGATGGGAAACGCTTCGCCCGAATTGCTCGAACGCACGGATTTTTTCTCAACTTTGAGCAATGATGAAAACGGTGTAGCATTAGCGATTGAGAAGTTTATTTTAGGAGGGTAAAAACGTTGGGCGAAGTTCGATTAAAAGTTAAATTAACCAACTCAATTGATGAGGCATTAGCACGTCGCGGTCAAATAAAAAAAGAAAAAATCCGCTCTTACGAAGCTGACGCTTTGGTTGATACCGGCGCAGTTTCATCAGTTATCACAGCAAACGTAATGAAGCAGCTTGGCGTTTTGGCAATCGGTCATCGACTTGCCGAATATGCTGATGGCAGAAAAGATAGAGTCGAACTAACCGAACCGATAACTTTTGATATAACTGGACGAACGACAACCGAAGGCGCGATGGTTTTGGGCGACGAAGTAATTATCGGTCAAACCGTTTTGGAAGTGATTGATATGTTCGTTGACGGCGTTAATCAAAAACTGATTCCGAATCCCGCGCATCCTGACCAACCCGTAGTAAAAATTAAATAATACAAAATTTATCAAGGAGATTTTAATGGCAAACAGAACTGCAATTATCGAAACGAACAAAGGCACAATCAAATTTGAATTGCTTGAGGAAGATGCCCCGAAGGCGACGGAAAACTTTCGTCTGCTGGCGGAAAAAGGTTATTACGACGGCGTGATTTTTCACCGCGTTATCAAAAACTTTATGGTGCAGGGCGGCGACCCGCTCGGCGAAGGTTACGGCGGCGAATCGGCGTGGGGTGGAAAGTTCGACGACGAGATTGATAAAAGCTCAACGCTTTACCAAGGCACGTACAACAAAGGCACGGTCGCAATGGCGAATTCGGGACCGAATACTAACGGCTCGCAATTTTTTATAATGCACACTGATTATCCTTTGCCGCCGCTTTATGTAAAATTCGGGCAAGTCATCGAAGGACAAGACGTGGTTGACGCTATCGCCGAAGTTCGAACCAACGAGCGCGATAAACCGCTTGAGAAAGTGGTAATGGAGAAAGTAACCGTTGAGGAGCAAGGTTAAAAAGGGAAAAGGGGGAAAAAGGGGAAAAGTTGCACTGTTCATTCGATCAACTTTTCCACTCTTTCCCTTTTTCCCCTTTTCCCTTTTCCTTTTTATGAGAGCTGTTTTGCAGAGAGTTTCCCGCGCTAAGGTTTTAGTTAACGATAAAATTGTCGGGAAAATCGGTCAAGGAATTTTGGTATTGTTGGGCGTATCGGATGAAGATTCTGAAAAGGAAGCCATCTATCTTTTAGAAAAAACTCTCAATCTCCGCATCTTTGAAGACGCGGAAGCAAAGATGAATTTATCTTTGCTCGATATTAAGGGTGAACTGCTGGTCGTTTCACAATTTACTCTCTACGGCGATGCACGAAAAGGTCGTCGTCCATCATTTATCAAAGCCGCCGCGCTAGAAAAAGCTAATAAACTTTACGAGTTTTTTGTCTTCGAAGCCAGAAAGCAAATCGGCAAAGTCGAAACTGGACGTTTTCAGGCGATGATGAAAGTCGAACTAGTAAACAACGGTCCGGTGACAATTTTACTTGACAGCGAAAAATTATTCTGAAAAATTTATATTTTCCGCGAAGGAAATTATTCTAATTATGGTTAAAAAAATTTCAATTTTATTCGTTACTTTTTCGTTTTTGCTTTTTTTATCGTGTGATAAAAAACCGACCGCCAATAACGCCAACCGCGTTGCCGAAATTAAAAAGGGCGTTGCGCCGGTCGCCGACCCGGAAATTGCCGTTATCGAAATGGAGAATGCGGGCGCGTTCGGCACAATTAAAATCGAGCTTTATTCAAATATCGCGCCGAAAATGGTTGCCCGTTTCAAAGAATTGGCGAGAGAAGGTGTTTATAACGGCACAACTTTTCATCGTATCAATCAATCGGTGATTCAAGGCGGCGACCCAAGTTCAAAAGACGCTGATCCGACCAATGACGGAAAGGGCAGTTCCGACAAACCGAATGTTGTCGCTGAATTTTCCGACATTCCATATGAAGCGGGAATTGTCGGCGCGGCTCGCAGTCAAGACAACGATTCGGCAAATTCGCAGTTTTTCATTACGCTCAAACGCGAAGCCGGCTTTGACAATAAATATACGATTTTCGGCAAAGTTACTGAAGGAATGAACAACGTTCGCACGATTTCCGGCGTGAATCCGAAACAAGGCGAACGCCCGCTTGAAAATGTCGTTATCAAAAGCGTAACGATTCAACCGAAATAATTAACGGATAGTGGATAATGGATAATTTCAGGATAGATGCTGTAGCATATTCAAAATTAAGTTTTTTGTAATTTGATTTTTCATTTTCCATTTTTCATTATCCATTTTCCATTTCAAACTTATGCTCGCGTAGCTCAGTGGATAGAGTGCTTCCCTCCGAAGGAAGAAGTCGCAGGTTCAAATCCCGCCGCGAGTATTTTCTTTTTAATGAATGCTGAAAATTACCAGCCGCGAAAATCAAAGAATAATTCGGGCGCGAAAGGTGCGCGATTCTTTGGTTAAAGATGCGATTTTTGTTGAAGGTGTGCGGCTGGCAGAAGAAGTTTTGCGTTCAAACTTGAAAATTTCCGACGTATTTTTCACTGAAGATTTCGCAAACAGCGAACGCGGACAAACATTTTTACAACTACTTGAATTTTCCAATCGCGCCCAAATTTCCGATAAAATTTTCGATTCTCTCTCCGATACGAAAAACTCGCAAGGTGTAATTCTAATTTGCGAAAAACCTGCAACTGATAAAAGTTTAATTGAAGCGAAGCTATCTGAAAACAAGAGGTTTCAGCTGGTTGTTCTACTTCATAAAACGAACAATCCGACAAATTTAGGCGCGATTTTGCGAACTTGTGAAGCGGCGAATGTCGCGGGCGTGATTATAACGAAAAACTCGGCGGACGCTTTTTCGCCGAAGGCTCTGCGCGGCGCGATGGGCGCGAGTTTTCGTCTGCCGATTTGGATGGATGCTGATTTTTTTGAAGTTTTAGATTGGGCAGAAGAAAAAAATCTGGTTTCGATTTGCGCCGATGTCAATGCTGAAAAAAGCTATTTGGACATTGATTGGAGAAAGGCACATCTTTTGATTTTCGGCTCGGAAGCCCACGGCTTGAGCCGGAAGGAAAGAGAAAGAGTTGCCGAAAATTTAATCATTCCGATGGAAAACGGCGTGGAAAGTTTGAACTTAGCAGTTTCAGCCGCCGTGATTTTGTTTGAAGCCAAGAGACAGCTTAACTATTGAACTACTAAACGTTGAACTTTCCTAATTTTATCTTTGCATGGCTGTGTTTGTATTGACGTTAATTTGCGAGTTAGTTTCTAAATTATTAGGTTTTACTTGAGTTTGAAATTTATTCTGTGCGGCGGCTTCGTCAATAATTGCTAAGCCCAAGGCAATGTCTGTTGCTAAAACTTTACTGTTGACGACGTTGGCTTGGGCAAGTTTATTTCTCGCTTCGTCCAAAGTCTTTTTTGCTTCGGGAAACTTTCCCGCCAACAAATAAGCCCGTCCCAAAAGATACAAACCTTCCGCATCTTGTGGTAAATTCACGATTTTATTGATAAAAGCGTTCGGGTCGCCGTCCACGCTCCGGCGCGCGTCTTCAAACGACGAATACGGAATGTTCGGCGATTGCATTTCCGTAATAACCGGTGTCGGCGCTGGTTTATTATTTTGCGCCCAAAGGTAATATGCACCCGCACCTAAACCTGCGCCCAAAAGTAATAAAGCCAGCGAAGACAAGAATTTTCCAAATGAACTGCTCGCGTTTTGTGTTTCAGCGCGATAGATTTTCTCTGTTCTTTCGGTTTCTTGAATGAAGGGACGTTCGCTCGTTTCGTTTGTAATATTTGTTTCTAGAGGTTGAGAATCTGCCGTTACGGGCATTGCAAGCTGTTGGGTGGCAATATCTTCTTCAAGAACAAACGGCTCGGCGAGAACTTCTCCACTTGTTTGCAGCGGACGTGCCGTAGCGACGGTTGATTCTTCTAAATCCGCAGGTGTTTGATTCGTTTCAGCACTTTTGTCGGAAACCCTGGCGATAACGGCGGTCAGATTGTCTTCCGCGCCGCGCTCGTAGCATATTTCTTTCATTCGCTGGCAGATGTTCGCCGGCGTGTCTTTGTAAAGTAAAAGTTCGCGCAGTTGAAAATCGTCAATATGGCGCGTAATGCCGTCCGAACAAATTAAAAACGTCGTGTTCGGCTCAATCATAATCGTTTTCATATCAACTACTACCGACTGCTCCGCGCCGAGTGCGCGAGAAATAATGTTTTTGCTCGGATGATTGATGGCTTGGGCGGCGGTCATTCGTCCGGCACGAACTTCTTCTTCGACCACTGAATGATCTTCTGTTTCGCGGAAAAAATCTCCCTTTGGGTCTAATCGGTAAAGCCTCGAATCGCCGACGTGACCGATGGTTGCGATGTTTCCCGAAACGTGCAGCGCAACGATTGTCGTCGCCATCGTCGAGAGTTGCTCAAGGTCGTGCGACATTTGAAAAATCGCTTCATTCGCTCGCTCGATGGCTATCTTCATCATCTCTTCGGCATCGCCGTTTTGATGTAAATTAATAAACGCTTCACCGAGAACTTCCACCGCCATCTGCGACGCGACATCGCCTGCCTGCGCTCCGCCAACGCCGTCAGCAACCGCGAAAAGTCCTTGCTCGTTTAGTTCTAAATAAGAATCTTCGTTCTGCGGGCGTTTTTCGCTCAAGCCGCGGTCGCTGATTGCTGCCGAATCAATCTGAAAATTATTTACCGTCATCTTTTCTCCACAATAAGTTCAAAGTTCAAGGTTCAAAGTCAAAAATGCAAAACTAACTTTGAACCTTGAACTTTGAACTTTGAACTTGATTCGCGTCAACCGCATTGCGATGTGAAAAAGCAAGGAGCATTCCGAGCATTACGAAACTCGTAATAAGACTAAAACCGCCGTGGCTGACAAATGGCAAGGTGATTCCCGTCATCGGCAACGCCCGCGTGATTCCGCCCATATTAACCAGAGCTTGAAATCCGATGAATGCCGCCAGTCCAGCCGCGCACAACTTGCTGAACATATCCCTCGCGTCTAAAGCCGTGCGAACTCCCGCGCTGACAAAAGTTATCAGCGCAAAGGTTACCAATAAACCGCCGAAAAGTCCAAGTTCTTCTGCCAGAGCCGCGTAAATATAATCGGAATCGGCGACGGGAATCAGTTCGACAAATCCTAAACCTAATCCTCTGCCGGTTGTGCCGCCGGAATTCAGTCCGAACGTCGCCTGCGCGGGCTGAAACGCCAGCACGTCGAACCAAGCATCAACATTAATTGATTTTTGCAGCGTCGGGTCTTCCTCCAAAAGCGCGGGCAAACCTGGGTCTTTTTTGACCAATTCCTTATAGTAATCGTTGTAATCTTCCTGCCACCAATCAGTTTCCGGAGTCGGCGGATTAAAGCCGTCAAGCCACAAATGAAAGCGTTGCTGAATTCGGTCGGGCAACACTTTTTTAACTGGTGCGGCGAGCGTCGGCAGAAGCGGAATTTTCTCCTGCGTTTTATCGGGCAATGCGCCGACGACTAAAACGCTGATTAACAAAACCACGCTTCCAACCAGAACTAATCTTTGCGGCAGACGGCGCACGGCAATCAAATAAAGCGTCGCGTAAACCGAGCTGAAAACCATCATTTGTCCGAAATCTTTGAGAACGAAAAACGGCACAAACGGCAAAACCGCCATAAAAAGAAGCGGAATAACATCTTTCGCTCGCGGAACGCCCCAGTAAGTTCTGGCTAAATTTTTATATAAAACCGCTAAAATCGCCGCGAAACCAATCAGAAACGGAATTTTCGCCGGCTCCCAAGGCGTCATATTTCCCAAAGATTTTCCCGCTCTTGAAGTAATCGCCGCGAGCAGCAGCGGAACAAGCGTCAGCAATACAACCAGAAAGCCGTTTCTCTGCAGAAAATCTAAAACCGCCTCGCGCCGAAATAACACAAATACGCCGACGAAACACGCGATGGCAAAAAGCGGAATCAGCGTTCTGCCCGAAAGAAAAACGTCGGTTAAATCGCCTTCAGCGGGACGCGGTTTTTCCTGCGACAAATCAACCGGCGAAGGCGGTGTGGCAGGTAAGCCCATCATTTGTTTTTTCTCCGCCGAATAATTTTCCTGTATGTAATGAAGCTGGAGAGTTTTGATTTTCGCTTGGCGGGCTTCGGCTTTGTCTTTTCGAGAAATATATTCGGGGTCGCTGAACAGACGATACTGCACGGTCAAACCAATTGAGAAAAGTAAAACCGCTGATGTGTAAAGCGTCCAATTGCCCTGAAATTTTCCAAAGCGGGCAAGGAAAATCGGCAAAATCGCTAAGAGAAGAAGTAGGAAAATATTTCTGCCCGCCGTCAAATAAGAGGTTTCATAACCACGAATCAATGCGCCGTAATGAATCGAATAATGCGCGATTGCCGTCAGCGCGACGGTCAGAAGTAGAATTAAAACGTGGGTTGATGCGCGGTTTTTCATAAGTTTTTAGCCACGAATTACACGAATAACACAAATTAATAGTTCCTATCTGAAATCTGATATTTCAAATAAAAATAGAAATTTAATTTATCTGTGTCCATCTTTGTTTATCTGCGGTTAAATTATTTCTTTTTCTTAGCTTTCGGGATTTGCGCCGGAACTTGCGGTTTTGGTTTATACTGTTCGCCCAAAAGTCCTAAATCTCTCGCTTTTAAAATCACTCTCGCGGCAATCGGCGCGGAAACCGCCGCTCCGTAACCGCCGCCTTCGACGACGACGGCAATTGCTAACTGCGGCTTTTCTAACGCCGCGAAACCAATCAGAAACGGAATTTTCGCCGGCTCCCAAGGCGTCATATTTCCCAAAGATTTTCCCGCTCTTGAAGTAATCGCCGCGAGCAGCAGCGGAACAAGCGTCAGCAATACAACCAGAAAGCCGTTTCTCTGCAGAAAATCTAAAACCGCCTCGCGCCGAAATAACACAAATACGCCGACGAAACACGCGATGGCAAAAAGCGGAATCAGCGTTCTGCCCGAAAGAAAAACGTCGGTTAAATCGCCTTCAGCGGGACGCGGTTTTTCCTGCGACAAATCAACCGGCGAAGGCGGTGTGGCAGGTAAGCCCATCATTTGTTTTTTCTCCGCCGAATAATTTTCCTGTATGTAATGAAGCTGGAGAGTTTTGATTTTCGCTTGGCGGGCTTCGGCTTTGTCTTTTCGAGAAATATATTCGGGGTCGCTGAACAGACGATACTGCACGGTCAAACCAATTGAGAAAAGTAAAACCGCTGATGTGTAAAGCGTCCAATTGCCCTGAAATTTTCCAAAGCGGGCAAGGAAAATCGGCAAAATCGCTAAGAGAAGAAGTAGGAAAATATTTCTGCCCGCCGTCAAATAAGAGGTTTCATAACCACGAATCAATGCGCCGTAATGAATCGAATAATGCGCGATTGCCGTCAGCGCGACGGTCAGAAGTAGAATTAAAACGTGGGTTGATGCGCGGTTTTTCATAAGTTTTTAGCCACGAATTACACGAATAACACAAATTAATAGTTCCTATCTGAAATCTGATATTTCAAATAAAAATAGAAATTTAATTTATCTGTGTCCATCTTTGTTTATCTGCGGTTAAATTATTTCTTTTTCTTAGCTTTCGGGATTTGCGCCGGAACTTGCGGTTTTGGTTTATACTGTTCGCCCAAAAGTCCTAAATCTCTCGCTTTTAAAATCACTCTCGCGGCAATCGGCGCGGAAACCGCCGCTCCGTAACCGCCGCCTTCGACGACGACGGCAATTGCTAACTGCGGCTTTTCTAACGGCGCGATGGAAATGTACCAACTGTCCGTGCGTTCATACATCACGGGCGCGTTGTATTCAACTAAATTTCCGTCCGCATCTCGGCGTTTCTTTTTGATGGTTTTAAGTTTTCCCGTTTTTTCATCGTAAACCGGCGCTTGTTTTTCCGCCGTTCCGGTTTTTCCGCCCGAACGAATTCCCGCCGCTCGAACATTGGCGAAAACGCGCGTTGCCGTGCCGCCGCCGCCTTCGGTGACGAGCGCCATAATTTCCCGCACCTGTGCGGCTTGCGGCGGCGAGAGAACTTGCGAAAACATCTGCGGCGGCAAATCCATCTCGATTTTCGGCTTCATCAATTTCCCTTCCATATTAGCGGGCGCGGCGGCAATCAAAGCCATCTGAAACGGTGTCATTTGACCGGCGTAACCTTGTCCCATTCCTTCGAGTCCAAGGTCGTAGGCTGAAATATCTTTGCCCGTTACAATCGTTGATTGTTGCGGCGCGAGCGCATTGCTGATGCGGTCGTTGCTGGCGTTCCAAATGCCCGGAAAAAAATCCGCCCGCAGAGCGTCTTCCGGCGTATCAACCGCCAAAATGCTAAATGCTCCGGCGGTTTCTCTGATTCTTTCTCTTCCTAATTCGACCGCCATTTGCGAAAAATACTGATTGCTCGAAGCCTCGAACGCTTGCAAAATGTTGAGCGTCGTGCAACCGTAAGGCGGCTCGCAGCCGCCGTTGGCATCGGTTATCGAACGCGAACCGCGAAACGGAACGAAACCTTCGGGCAAACTCGTGAAAAGCGTATTTTGTTTGCCCGCCCGAAAAGCGGAAGCCATGGTAAAAGTTTTGAATGTCGAACCCGGCACGTAGTATTCTCGCGTGGCTCGATTGAGCAGCGGTTTGTTGCGTTTGTCGCCTTCTAATTTTAGATAATCTTCGAGCGTCTGCGCCTGGCTCAAGCTAAAAACCGGATTTGAATACATTGCTAAAACGTCGCCCGTTTGTGGATTGAGAACGACAATCGCGCCTTTTTTGTCTTTTAATTGCTCGGCTAAAAACGCCTGCAAATCGCGGTCAATCGTAATGCGAACATCGCGCTGCTCGTCTTCTTTACGTTTAATTGTGGTTAAAACTTCCCACGCTTCGGGCGTTGCGTCGGCTTCCTGCCGATAAATTGTCCGCTCAAGTCCGGGCGTTCCGCGCTCTGTTCCGAGGAGATGCGCCATCTCTTTTTCGAGCGCAAATGTTCGATTAATGTTGCCGTCCTGGTTGAGTTTGTAATAAGCGAGCGCACTTCCCAAATTGCCCGAACGGTCAAGCATCCAGCCGCGCAGACGCGCTGCCTGTGTTCGCCGATTGCGTAAGTCTTTGTAGCTCAAGGCTTGAAACTGCTCGTTATTTTCGTCGGCAAAGTAAGTCCAATAAACGTGAAATCCGTAAACAAAAAAAGCCAAAAAGATAAATACGAATTGCCAGACGCGCAAACTTCTATTTGCCAGCGTCGTGGTCAATTTGCTTTTCACTTCTTTCGGCAGATTTTCCTCGAAGACAAATTTCGGACGGCGGAAATTACTGAAAAAGGAAAGAAGAAGAAAAACAATCAAAACTGCCGTTCCGATTAGATAAACGATGCTCAAACCCGCCGGCGTGCGTTCAAGAACTTGTCCGCCAAACAGATTTTCAGGGCGGAGTTTGTTCCAGTCGAATTGTAAAAAAAATAAAAGGATTATCATTTTCTTTGCTGGGAGCGCATTAGCTCGCAAAAATTACTGTTTGTCAGAATCTAAAACAACTCTCTGCTCGGTCGGCGTAATGTTTTCATCACTTTCAGAGTTGCTTAAATTTGATAATTCCATTTGCACAGCTGTATTTTTATTAATTAGGTTTTCATCGTTTCGGGAAATGTTCGCTTGAACTTCAAAATTCTTATTCGTCGAAAAATTTCCGCTCGTTAAAACAGTATTCTCCGCATAAATTTCTTTCTGTTCAATCTCTTTTGCGATGCGGTTAAGCGCAACTTCGACTGTGCCGAATTTCAATTTATCACCGCTTTTTATCGGTATTGCCTTGCCGTAAGCGATACGCTGATTGTTAATGAAAGTTCCGTTAGTCGAGCCGGTATCGGCAACCATCAATTGGTTTTCAGAATTTAAAACGAGCGCGGCGTGGACTTTGGAAACGCTTGCGTCGTCGAGCCATAAATCGTTTTCCTTTGTTCTGCCGACGCTCAAACGCTCTCTGCTCGCAAAGGCAAGTTCTTTTCGTCTCACTGTGTCTTTAAGTGTAAATTCGGCGGTAAAAAATTCTTTTTCCGGCTCGGCTGGAACTTCCGGCTGCGGGTTAAGAAGGACATTTCTTAAATCCGGGACGGTGACATTGATTGCGGCTTCTCGCTTCTCTTCGTCGCCGAAGTGATCGAAACTTGCCGACAGTTTTACGCCTTCGGTAAAGTAATCCGGCTTTATCTCCAAATTCAGCGGCGCGAAAGTGTGATAACGTTTGTCGTTGATGTGGTCAATCGCGGCGATGAGCAGTTCGTCTTCGAGTTTTTTTAAAGCCGTTTCGGAATCAGTCGAGAATTTGTCCCACTGTGTTTTCAGCTTGATGTTGTGCGGCACGAATTTTTTATTATCGCCGGTGTCTTTCGCTTCCGCGTCGAGAAGAGATTTTAATCTTTCGGCAAGTTCGCTGGTCGCTAAACTGCTCGAAGGTTTCCAATTTCTACCGGTTAGCTTATCGAACATTTCGCCGAGTTTTGTCAAAACTCCGCGCATCAACCAATCGAGCGAAAAACTTTTTCTTGCTGGGGTTATCTTACTTTCTGACATTTTGAAAGTTGTCTGTCGGACTTTAGGTTGTCATATTATACGATTTTTTTATTGAAATAAAGGTCTTGAAAGACTGAATTAAAATTTATTTAGTTAATTAGCTAAATCGTTTGAGTATTTTCTTTACGGAATTGCTCAAGCGATTTTTTTTGCATTAGTTAATTAACGAACTTAAAATTTATAAAGTCGTAGTAGATAAATGATATATTTTAGGGTGAAATAGCATATAATCTTCCCAAAACCCGATGCGAGAACTCTCTTTACAAAATTGCCGACTCGACCAACGCTACGACATCCGAGAGACACTCGGACAAGGCAGCTATGCAGAAATTTATGTGGCGCGAGACGTTTTGGCATCGACGCAATCGCCGCACAGTCTCGTCGTCATCAAAGCTCTCAATGTTTTTTTGCAAAACGATTTGGACGCGGATTTGGAACGCACGCTGGTTGAAAACTTTCAAAACGAAGCAGTTGCGCTCGACCGCGTGCGCCATCCGAACATTATCAGCCGGCTCGGACACGGCTCGGCGCGAGATTTACATAATACGGTTTTTCATTATCTCGTGCTTGAATATCTGCCGGGCGGCGATTTGGCAAAAGCGTGTCGGGAAAACAATCTGACTTTAACGCAGGCTTTATTTTACATTGAACAAGTTTGCGCCGGACTCGGACACGCACACAAAAACGGCATTATTCACCGCGACATCAAACCGCAGAATCTGCTTTTAACCAAAGACCGCAAAACGGTTAAAATCGCCGATTTCGGCGTGGCGCGAGTTACGCAATCGGATTCGCCGATAACGCGCGTCGGAACGAATATGTTCGCGCCGCCCGAACACAGTCCGATGTTTGCCGGCAGCACCGGAACGCTGACGTTCACGCTATTAACGCCCGCCGCCGATATTTATTCGCTGGCAAAATCGGCGTATGTTTTAATCACTTGCGAATCGCCGCGCTTTTTCGCCAATCAGCCGATAACCGAACTTCCCTACGCATTTCGGCAAAAACCCTGGGCGAACGATTTGATTAAAGTATTAAATAAAGCGACGCAAAACGATTCGCGCGAGCGGCATCAAACCGTCAACGAATTCTGGCAGGATTTATCCGGCATTAAACTTCTCGTCGAACGCGAAGACGGCGAATTAACCGCCGAAATTTCCAGCCGTCCGCATACCATTCCGCAAGCACACGTCGCCAAGGGCTACACGCCGCTCGCGCCGGAGCGTCCACGCTTTAACACTTCGCGCGAATTAAAAATTAATAGCTCGTTGCTTTCAAATAACGCGCCGCTGGTTGTCAGATTCGATGATGCAAAAACAAACGAATCGCCGAGTCCGCAACCACGCATTATCGAAAGAGAGTCTGCCGAACTTCCTGAAATAATTAATCAATCGCCGCCGAAGAGAAATAAAAATTTTCTGCGCCGTTTTGCTGCGTTTGTAATTTTCATCAGCTTGTTTGCAGGAATTTTATATGCGACGCATAATTATCTGCGCGGGCGCGGAATTCTGCCCGCAATCAGCAACCCGTTCAAGCAATCTGAAGGCGTAGCATTAATAGACGTAAATTTGCGCCCGACTGCCGGAACTGAAAGCGAACCGCTCGGCGTAGTGCCGAAAAATTCGCGGGTGCGAATTGTAAATTCCAAAGATAACTGGTATGAAATTGATGTCATCGAATTCAGCCACCCTAAAGAAAAGCCGTCGGATGGCGAACATGGTTGGGTGAATAAGCGTTATATTGATGTTGAAGAATAAATACTAGTTTCAAGATTTAAAATTCAGGATTCAAAATTAAATCCTAATTCGTAAATCTTGAATCTCAAATTCTGAATCTCAAATTTTGAATAATATGAGCGTTTTAGATAAGGTTAGAAAATGGATTGACGGCGAATCGGCGGAACTGGTTTTGGAAGAAGCCGCCCGCGACGCGCAAATCAAGCCGCGCAGTCGAGCCGAAGAATTCATCGTTAAAATTGCCAAAGCAGTCGAAGCGGTGATGCAGAATGAGATAGTTCCTCTGCCGCAAGGCACGACGATTATTCCGACCGAATATACAATTTTCTTGAGCGAAACGGACGACAAAGATTGGCAAGGCGCGAAGCGCAGAGGTTTGGAACAAGGTCTTTATCACATTTTAGCCGAGCGAGCCAAAGAAATTGCCGGCAAAAAGAAACTCGAAACGCAATCGTTCGCCGTCGAATTGCGCGTTGACGGAACGCTCGAAGCGGGCGACGTGCGCGTTCAGCATAGTTGGGATGATTCTTCCAGCAACAAAACAAGCATTCTGTCGCGCCCGAAAGCGATGCCGCAGCCGGAGCCGGAAAATCAAACGCAAGCGTCTAGTTCACCTCTTCCAACTCCGAATTTTGTCCAAAATCAACCTTCAGCTGCATATCAGCCGCCGCCGACCGTCCAACAGATGAGCCAACCGCCGATGCCGAATGATTCGGCGGAGGAAATGACGCACGTTGCAAAACGACAAGCACCGGAACTTTATCGTCTGGAAGTTTGGCGCGGCGGTGTTCGGCAAACGGTCGTTCCCATTTATCAAAACGAAATCAGCATCGGGCGCGGCTCAAAATCGAAACCGGTTGACGTTGCGCTGGCAGGCGACCCGGAAATTAGTCGTCGGCATTTGAACTTGATTTATGACGGACAAGGAAACTTTTCGATGATAAACGAAGGACGCAATCCGGCAATGATTAATAATTACGAGCTTCAAATCGGACAAAGAATTTCCGTTTCGGCAGGCGTGCCGATTGCCGTCTGCAGTTATCTGTTGAGAATTCAGCCGAAATAAATTAGTAAGCGGCTGGCAGTGGCAGGTGGCAGGAAAAGCATTAACGCGACGAAAACTCATACCGACTGTTGCTGCCAACTGCCTACTAATAAAGAGATGTCTTATCAAGTTATCGCCCGCAAATGGCGACCGCAAACATTTGAAGAAGTTACCGGACAGGAAGCAATCACCCGCACCTTGCGAAACGCCGTCGAACACGACCGGCTGCATCACGCGTATCTTTTTTCCGGCGCACGCGGCGTTGGCAAAACGACGACGGCGCGGCTGCTTGCGAAAGCCTTAAACTGCCACAAAAGCGACAAACCGACTGCTAATCCCTGCTCGATAAATGATGAAACAGTCTGCGCTTCGTGTCGTGAAATCGCCGAAGGTCGTTCAATTGACGTTTTGGAAATTGACGCAGCTTCGCATACCGGCATTGACGACGTGCGCGAAACGATAATTGAAAGCATCAATATCAATCCGGCGCGAGACCGTTATAAAGTTTTCATTATTGACGAAGTTCACCAACTCTCGAAAGCAGCTTTCAATGCTTTATTAAAAACTTTGGAAGAGCCACCGCCACGCGTCGCCTTTATAATGGCGACGACCGAACTGCACAAAGTTCCCGACACGATTTTATCGCGCTGTCAGGAATTCGAATTTCGCACCATCGCGTCGCAAAAAATCTTCGACCGTTTAAAAACCATTGCCGAAGCGGAAAATATCACTATTTCGGTTGACGCTCTGCGCGAGATTGCGCGTTCCGGCGAAGGCTCGATGCGCGACGCGCAATCGAATTTCGACCAGGTAATCAGTTTTTCGGGCGAACGAATCGAAAGTCAAGACGTGGCAATTGCACTCGGTTTGGCAAGCGCGGAAATGCTCACGAAAACCGCGAAAGCGATTGCCGAGAATAAACCTGCCGAAGTCTTAAACGTTGTTGACGATTTAATCGGGCGCGGACAAGATTTGCGAAATTTCTGCCGCGATTTAATGAGTTTTTTCCGCGATTTGTTAATTTACAAAATGGCGGATGATGCCGAGAACTTGCTCGACACGGCTGTTTTGAGCCGCGACGAATTACGAGATAGTTCCGCGCCGTTTTCAGAAAGCGATTTAATCAGATTTTTTAATTCTTTAAGTGAAACCGAATCAAAACTGCGAGAAGCCACGCAGCCGCGATGCGTTTTGGAAATCGGTTTGGTGAAATTAGTCGAGATGCGCCGCGTCGTGTCGATTGAGAAAATTCTGGAGCGTCTGGCAAAACTCGAAGCTGCTTTTGGAAACGTTCAAACCGAAAATTCGATTAAAGAAAAATCTTCTGAAAAATCCGCCGAAAAAAAAACTTCAACAATTGATTTTCCGCTGGAAGAAGTTCCATTTCCTGTTTCAAACAACTCAACTTCTGTTGTTGAAGCAGAAAACCCTATCGAAATCGCCAATGAAATCGTCGACACACACGAAGAAATTCTTTTTCAAGAACCTGTTTCGGTTTTTGAGAATAGCCCATCTGCTTCGCCAAAACAAATTGATTCAACTCTGACTTTTGCCGAAAGTTTTGCGAGTAATCTCGAATCATTGCCGATGAAATTGCCGCCGATTTTGTCAGAAGAACTTGAACACATCGAAGACGCTTGGCTCGACGACGCTTTTGAGAGAAAACTGCAGCAACTCGGCGATGATTTAAGCCCGATTAAAAATGCCTCTGAAATTGTCGAATCGCTGCTCGGCGAAAATCAACAAAACAGTTTCGCGGCTAAAATTGAATTTTCAAACGGCGGCGCGGCAACAGCATTTGCGCCCGCGAAAGACAAACCTAGTTTTGTAATACCCGAATTTGACGAAGAAGAATCTACGGAGATTCCAGTTCTGCCCGAGAACCCAACCGACGAAGAAATGTGGCAATATGCTCAAAATCACCCGCTCGTAAAAAAAGTGTTGAGAGTTTTTCGAGGGAAAATCGTCGAAGTGAATAGAATTCAGGATTCAAAATCCGAGATTCAGAATTAAAATTTTAAATCCTAAATTTTGAGTTGTAAATCTTAAATTTTTTGGAACTAAAAAATAAACTCACCGTATAAAATTGCGGAGGTAAATTTTTAATATGCGAGAACCATACGTTGCAGGTATTTTAAGTCTTTTAATTCCCGGAGTGGGACAAATCTATAACGGTAGAATTATTATCGGCATAATTTGGCTGGTTTTAACGGGTGTTTCGTGGATTGGCTCAGTCGGCACATTAGGTTGGATTGTCCACTTAATTTCCGCTTGGTGCGCTTACAGCTACGCCAAAGACAATCCGATTAGAAATTAACCTTTCTATTCATACAATCCTCCTTTTGCCCGATGTTTTACGGCGTCGGGCTTTTTTGTTTTCCAAACTCGCCGATTTAACGTAGAATAACCTAAAAGATGTGAGAGGTAAGATGTCAGAGGTTAGAGGCTAGATGTTAGTTTCTTACTAACCTCTAACCTCTGACATCTTACCTCTTTTTATGGTTAAAGAAGGAATTTCGTTTGTTTTAGTTCCGATTATTATCGCCGCAATTTTTGCGTTTTTTCAATTTTGGATTTTCGCCGGTTTCTTTGTCGCCGTCGCCTTTTTTATGGCGTTTTTCTTCCGCGACCCGAAGCGGACTATTCCGACTGAAGCGAATATCATCGTGTCCGCCGCCGACGGTAAGGTTACGCGCATCGAAGACCGCACAGACGGAAAATTCGTGAGCGTTTTTCTTTCGCCGATCAATGTCCATATCAACCGTGCGCCGATAGCCGGACGAGTCGTTAAAGTCGAATTGTTCCAAGGCAGAAAAGCACCGGCAACGAGCAATGAAGCGAGCCAAACCAATGAGCGAAACGCGATGACGATTGAAGGCGAAAAAATGACTGTCGTTTGCACACAAATCGTCGGCATTTTAGCCAGACGAATTGTTTGTTGGAGTAAAGCGGGCGATAATCTCGAACTCGGCGAAAAATACGGGCTGATAAAATTTGGTTCGCGCACCGATTTGCTCATGCCGTTGAACACGGAAATTTTAGTCAATGTCGGCGATAGAGTAGTCGGCGGCGAAACTATTATCGGAAAACTTATCGAATACTACATACCTGAAAAATACCAAGATGAACGTCTGACAGCGGAATTGTCAGCCTCTGAATAAACCTTTTGAGGTTTAACGACAGTTATGGAAACCGAACAAACAAAACCGCCGCATCGCGGCTTAAAAAAAGGTTTGTATTTAATTCCGACGGCGTTTACGGCGGCAAATGTCGCAATGGGCTTCCTTGCCGTCCTCTCTTCCGTGCGTGGTTTTCAACTTCTCGCTCCTTATCCTGAACAAGCCTCCATTTACTTTGGATATGCGGCGAAAGCCATCGCCTTCGCAATTTTATTTGACACTTTAGACGGTCGCGTCGCTCGGATGACTCGCACATCAACCGAAATCGGCGTGCAACTTGATTCGCTGGCGGACGTTTTAACTTTCGGCATCGCGCCAGTGGTTTTGATGTATAGCTGGGCAATCGGGGCGACTTTCGATGAAGCTAATTCGCTTCATGGTTTCGGCGTGTTCGTGTTGTTTATGTATTTGATGTGCGGAACTTTTCGGCTGGCGAGGTTTAATCTGCAAGGCACACGACCGCGCGTATTACTTGAAGGAACTCCGAAAGTTGATAAGAAAAACTTTGTCGGTCTGCCGATTCCCGCCGCCGCCGGGCTGATTGCTTCAATCGTTTATCTGCATCCGCAACCGCTGAGCACTTTCGGCGAAAACTTGTCAAACGTCTACACGCTTTTGATGATGATTTTAGTTGCCGGCTTAGGGCTTTTGATGGTCAGCACGATTCGATATACGAGTTTCAAAACTACTGGGGGCGGCAGGCGAAGCAGTTATGTGTTTCTGATCATTGCGGCGTTTGGAATGCTCATTTGGTCATTTCCGCAGTATATGCTTTTCGGGATCGCATCGGCGTATGTCGCGCACGGCATCGTTTGGTATTTATTGGGTTTCTTGAGTCCGAAAAGAAAAGAAATCCAGAGCGAATCTTCTATCTAAAATATCATTTATGTAAATCAATACTAGGAAAGTTAATCCAAAGAAGTATTTTAGTCGGGAGCGCAGGCATCTTGCCTGCAACGGTTGCGTCAGCAATCTAAAACGGTTGATAATCAGCAATTTCTGCGACGCTTCGCGCCCGTGCAGGCAAGATGCCTGCGCTCCCGACAAGAAATTGACTTCTATTAAACTGATTTTTGTTTTTAGTGTTGATTCACATCATTTATTTTTTTGTATTTCTTTGTTTCTTCTACCTTTTTCAATCGGTGTAACGGTTGCCGGGCGGGGATTTCCCCTGCGGCGCGAATTGGTTTCCTTGACATCATCGGGAAATTCAATGCCGCTGACGACAACTAACGAAACGAGCGTCAGAAACAACATCGAAATCGCCGTCGTATGCAGAACAAAATCGAAAAGGCTGTGAACTAAAATTGCAAAACAACCGGCGAGTGCGCCGATGCATACTCCGCGCCGAAAAGTGTTGGAAGTCTTTACATTTTCTAAACCGGTGCGGAAAAGTTGGAATAGAAAGAAACCGCCGATAATCAAACCGACAATTCCGGCGACGGCTAAAACTTCCAAATAATCATTGTGCGCTTGCTCGACGCGTTCCAGCCCGTTGAGCGAATCAAACGGCGTATATGCCACGCCGAATGCGCCGAAGCCCGCGCCGAACGGCAGATTTTTCAAAATCACGCTGATTGTAACCGTCCAGATGTGCATTCGATTAGTTGATAAATCTTCCGGGTTCGACGATTCCGCAAGCCGTGTCAGCGACGATTCGCCGCCGATTAAAATTGAGCCGATAATGATGGTTGCAACTAACAAAACCGCTAAACCGCTTTTTAACGCGAGTTGATTGTAATTTTTTGTTCTTGTCGTCAGAATAACGAGAAAAAATATAGCTGCCAGAAGTGAAATCAAACCGCCGCGCGAACCGCTCAAAAGCAACGCGATGCCCATCAGTGCGATTGCCGTAATATAAAGAAGGCGTCTGTCCTTTTGCACCGCGCCGACAAACATCAAACCGAGCGGCAGACAGAGCGTCATTTCCATATAAGCCGCGAAATTGTGGCGATTGACGAAAGAGCCGAACGGCGTGGCATATGGAACTTCGTAAATTCCGTAGATTTTATTTGGACTGAGAACGGCTTGCAAGATGGCAAAAAAAGCGAAGACAAAGCCGAAAATCGTAATTAACGACACAATTTTTCTCAGGCGGTTTGCGCTGTCAATAAAGGTGAGGAGCGCAGCGAAAAATAAAAGCAAAGCGAAAAAATGCAGCGCGGCGACTTTTGTTCCGAACGGTTCGAGCGACATTGTGCGCGGTATGCCGGAGATGCCCGCTACTTCCGCTAAACTGCCGAACGGAATCGTTTGAATCAGAGCGTAAAGAAAAGCGGCGGCAAGCGGAATTTGCAGAAGACTTTTGTTAAAGCGCAAAACTCCTCCGACAAAAGCATCAGCCGTCCACAACAAAAAAACTATAATTGCAGCAATATAAAAAATAGCGACAATCGGCTGGTGCACCGTTCCATATGCCAAAGCCGTAAAGATAATTGTCGCGCCGAGCAGAAAGAATAAAGTTTTGCTCGCCCAAGTTGTTTGGATTTCTTTCATTACAAGATAATGGATAATGGATAACGGATAATGGATAGCGAATAATGAGAAGTTGATATAGATTTAAATTAACTAAACGATTGCTGAATTTTTGTTAGAATAAATAACAATCTTTTTATTATCCGTTATTCATTATCCATTATCCATTATTTTGTTTTTTCCAATTTAAAATCGTCGTACCAAATTGTGCCAAAAATCGGACAGTTGTTTCCGCAGAAAGCGCGAGTCGTGCGTAGACCGACGGCTTCGGCATTAGGCGGTGTGCTAAATTCGAGTTTTACCAATTGCCAATCGCTTGTTCCGGTTGGAAATGGTTGGCTCGTAACGATGTTTTTGTCGTCATTGGCATTATAAATTTCCAGCGCGGGCGTTCCGCCGCTTTTTAAGTTTTCCGTGCGAAACCAAAATGTTAGACGATAATTCGCCGACGGTTCGACAGTCACAAATTGATAAATGCTGTAAAGCGTCGGTTCGGCGTAACCGCTAAATGAAACGCGTAAACTGCGGTTTCCTTCATGTTTTTGCGTCGGATCGAGTTTGACATCAACTTTTTCGATCGGCGAAACCTTCCAGCTAAAATATGTCTCTCTAATTGGCAGGATTGGATTTTCAAAACTTGCATTCTGGACGGTTTCGCCGCGCGCACCGGATTCGATGCCGAGTTCGCGCACGAATTCGAGCGATTGACGGTAAATCTTCTTATCGTAAAACGCCTGCGCGATAACTTTCGCATAAACCACATTCGCCGCTTTTTCTTCCGGCGAAAGCGTGTTCCAAATTCTCAAAGCATTTTCGGCACTTTCCTTTGAAGCGTAAAATCTCGCCAAATTTGCCCTGCCCGTCGCTGAATCACCGGCGATTTGGTCGAGTCGGCTGGCATCTTTTTCAAAATAATCCCAAGCGATTGAAAAAACCTGGTCGCGGTAAGCTGAATTACTGGCGGCGGCTTTTTTTAACTTTTCAAAAGCTTCATCGCTTCGGTTTTGGCGCAGATAAAAATTGCCGAGCTGCCAATGCGGATAAGTGTAATTCGGCGAAAGTTCGAGCGCACGCAGATAGGCTTTTTCCGCCAATTCGTATTCTTCCGATTGTTCGCGGGCGCGTCCGAGTTCAACCCAATAAAGATAATTATTCGGCGAGAGCCGGGCGACCGTTTCAAAACTCTTCGCGGTTTCGGAAATGGCTTCTGGTGTAAATGTATTTTTTTTCGTGCTGGCAACCAGCCAGTTTGCCAACGGGTCGCTCGGTGCCAAATTAACGGCAAGCGCGGCAATTTCCCTCGCGCTCGGCTCGGTCGTGGCGGTTTCATCCGCCAGCATATTGCCGAGTTGCCAGCGCACTGCAAACCAACCAAAAACTAGCACAAGCAGAATTGCCGCCGCCAATCCGAGTCGCACCGGCAACCGACGCGAATCTAAAATTTCGATTTGATTTTTGCTGGCTGTCATTTGTTCTTCGTTCTTTCTCATTAGTCATCCAAACTTTGCTCTTTAAAATCCAAAACTCAACTGAAGTCACAAAAAAAGATGGACAAAGGACTGGGCTCAGTTGACATTTAATAAGTTAACTTCTTTGTCAATTGCGACTAGGAGCTAGTGTATATAAAATCAACAAGCAAGCGGCTTTAGCCGAATATAATCAAAAAGATTTTTCCGCTTTGCTTTAGATAAAGCTGTTCGGAATTAACTTTTATCTTTGACTTTGGCTAAAGCCAATTTTCCTTTTTAACCTTAAACCACTAGCTAAAGCCAGTAGCAATTTATGAAATTGCAACAGAATCTAATGACTATGGATAAATTGAGCAATTTTTTCAATGACAAACTCCTGCTGTTCGATGGTTAATTCCGGGTAAATCGGAATCGCTAATGTTTCGCGCGAAGCCCTCTCCGATTCGGGAAAATCGTTTTCCCCGTAGCCGAGATACATGAAACATTCCTGCAAATGAAGCGAAACGGGGTAATAAACGTCCGCGCCGATTTCGCATTCGGCGAGAAATTGTTTTAACTCATCACGTTGCTTTGGAACGCGAATGACAAACTGATTATAAATATGCCGCCCGTTTTCTCGTTCAAACGGCAAAGTTATTTCTTCGGTCAAACCTGCATCAGTGAAAAGTTTTCGGTAATTGTCAGCGTTTTGCTTGCGCTTCTCAGACCAAGAATCTAAATGCGGCAGTTTAACCCGCAAAATTGCCGCTTGCAGCGCGTCGAGTCGTGAATTCAGCCCGACGTATTTGTGATAATAACGTTCTTCCGAACCATGAACGCGCAACGCGAAAAGTTTTTGCGCCAACGCTTCATCGTTAGTTGTCATAAAACCGCCGTCGCCCATTCCGCCCAAATTCTTTGACGGATAAAAACTAAAACAGCCGACTTCCGACCCTGCGCCCGCACGTTTTCCATTTTCCTCTGCACCGATTGCCTGTGCCGCATCTTCGATAAGAGGCACATTATATTTTTCGCTGATTCTTCGCAAATCTTCCATCGCGGCGCATTGCCCGTAAAGATGAACCGGCTGAATCGCTTTTGTTTTTTCGGTGATTTTCGCTTCGATTTGCGAAATGTCGAGATTGTAAGTCTGCGGATCAATATCAACAAATACGGGCGTTGCGCCGAGTCTTGTAATCGCGCTGACCGTCGAAAAAAAACTATACGGCGTGGTAATGACTTCGTCGCCCTGTGATACGTCCAACGCCATTAAAGCGAGCAGCAACGCGTCCGTCCCCGAAGCACAGCCGATTGCGTATTTTGTTTGACAATAATCAGCCAGTTCTTCTTCAAGAGCCTTAACTTCCGCTCCTAAAATAAATCCGTTGGAATCTAAAACCTTCGCAATTGCGGCATTGACTTCGCCGCGTAATGCTTCATTTTGAATTTTTAAATCTAATAAAGGAACTTTCATTTGTTACATTAATTATCATTTATCAAAAATGATTTATCAATTGCCTGCCAAATTCTTTTGCGGCTTGAAGATTGATAAATAATAAATGGTTGGTGATAATTGTTTCTCGATGATGACGGAAAATAAAAAGCGAACCTTTGAGATAATCAAACGACTCAAAAAAGAATACCCGGACGCGCATTGTGAATTAACTTACGCCAGCGCTTTTGAACTCTTAGTGGCGACAATTTTATCCGCGCAATGCACCGACGAGCGAGTAAATGTCGTCACGGCAACCCTTTTTAGAAAATATCGCTCACCGCAGGATTATCTCAAAGTCGCGCAGGAAGAACTCGAACTGGATATTCGCCCGACGGGATTTTTCCGCAATAAAGCAAAAAGCATCCAAGGCGCGTCCCGGAAAATCATCGAAAATTTCGGCGGCGATATTCCGCAAACAATGGAAGAGCTTTTAACGCTCAACGGCGTGGCGCGTAAAACTGCAAATGTTGTTTTGGGAAACGCTTTCGGCATCGCGTCGGGCGTGGTTGTTGACACGCACGTTTCGCGGGTTTCACATAGATTGGGTTTAACCGAAAATGTCGCGCCTGAAAAGATTGAAAAGGATTTAACCGTATTAGTTCCGCAAAAGGATTGGATTTTATTTCCGCACTTGTTAATCGCTCAAGGACGCAAGATTTGCCAAGCCAGAAAACCGAAATGCGAGATTTGCGTTTTGGAAAGCATCTGTCCGAAAATCGGCGTTATTCCGAATGACCGGTAAAGATTTTCCGAAAATCAACTTTAATTTCTTCGCTTTCGATTTCTTGATTGTGAAAAAGTTTTTCACCTTCGGCGGTTGTTACAAAGATTGAGTTTGAAAAAGGTTCGATTGTCCACACCGCCTTCACACCGTTTGTTACTAATACCTGTGCCTTTTCCAGCAAATCTTGGATGTTTTGGCTAGCTGAAATAACTTCGATTGCCACCAATGGCATTTCAGGATATTTGGGAAAATCACGAAGGAAATTCGGTTTAATTTGGTTTCGCAAATAAATTGAAACATCGGGCGTTAATCCGTTTCCAATGTCCAAAGTTAGCTCCGGCAGGGCTTTAAACATTTTATTTTCACTTATTTGCTCAATAATCTCCGCACAAATATAACTGTGATTAAACGACGGCAATTCTCTTTCCTCCGTTTGTTCTTCGAGAATTTCTTCAACTTCAGCTAACATCATTTTGCCACCTCGAATTTTTTTTACATTTTAGCACAAATTTTTAAAACTCAATTCCCTGCTGGGCGTAGATTCCCGCGTGGAAAGGATGTTTGATTTCCTTCATTTCCGTAACTAAATCCGATATATCAATCAATTCCTGCGGCGCGTTTCTGCCGGTCAGAACAATATGCAGATGCGGCTTCTTTTCGCGGACGGATTTTAACTCATTGATAACTTCCTGCAAGTCTAAAAATTTGTAATCAAGCACATAGACGAGTTCGTCAAAAACGAGCAAATCGTATTCTTCCGAACGCATCTTTTCGACGCACAACGCCCACGTTTCCTGCGATGTTTTAATGTCTTGTTCGAGACTGTTTGTATCCCATGTAAAACCGTCGCCCATTGTATGAACTTCAATTCCTAATTCTTCCGCCGATTCGTGTTCGCCATAACGGTCGGTTTTTGATTTCATAAACTGAATCATACAACAGCGCATTCCGCGTCCCGCCGCCCGCATCATCAATCCGAGAGCGCACGTCGTTTTGCCTTTACCGTCGCCCGTATTAACCATCAGCAAGCCTTTTGTATTCTCCTGATAGCCTTCGCGCCGCCATTTATAGCGTTTTTCTTCTACCATAAATTTAAAGGTTAAAAGTGGAAAAGTGAAAAAGCTGATTGCAAATGCTCAGCAAACTTTTTCACTTTTTCACCTTTTCACTTTTCCACTTTTTCACTTTTCTGCGCCGTCGTGGGCTTTCTCAACCGCTTCGGTCAAAGCCGCGATGATTTCTTTCTCGCGCAAATCCCAATCGCCTTCGACGCGACAGCCCGCCGCATTTTTGTGGCCGCCGCCGCCGAATTTCTCCGCGACTCGAGCGACATTGATACAGCCTTTCGAGCGCAAGCTGACGCGATAAGCATTCGGTTGAACTTCGCGCATATAAACAACCGCTTCCACTTCTTTTGCTGCTAACGGAATGTTGACGAATCCATTATTATCACCGTCAACTGCTTCCGAACTTTCTGCCATTTCGAGCGTCTGCCGCATCCAGGCGATTGTTCCGCTTTCGTTGCGCTGAACCGTCGCTAACACTTGGCGCATCAACTCGATGCGGCTCCAAGGATACGAGTTATAAACAACCTCAGAAATTTGCGCGGGTTTGACACCGACTTTGACGAGTTCGGAAGCGACTTTTAGAGTGCGGTCGGTCGTGTTCGGGAAATGAAATGAGCCGGTGTCGGTAACGAGTGCGAGATAAACGCATTCGGCGATTTCTCGCGTGATGCGTCCGCCGATGGCTTTGCAAAGATTGTAAATCATCTCGCCGACTGCCGATGCGGTTTGGTCAATCCAGTTGATTGTGCCGAAATGTTCGCTCGTCGCGTGATGGTCAATGTTGACGGTGAATTGATTTTCTAACCCCTTAATGCCCGGACGCGCTAAGTCGGAACATTCGATAACGAATATCGCGTCGTATTTGCCGTTGACCTCGGCGATTTGTTTGATTTCATCTGCACCGGGAAGCTGCGCGTAAGCGGCGGGAATGCCGTCGCGGACGATAACTTCGGCTGATTTGCCTAAGGAGCGCAAAAGCCAGCACAAACCCAAGGATGAACCGATGCCGTCGCCGTCCGGTCGGACATGCGTTGTTATCGCGAAATTCTGTTTATTTTCAATTAACTCTACTACTTGACTTAACACCGTTTGAAAGGCTGAAGGATAAAGGAGAAAGGATAAATAAAACAAATTGTTTCCTGGTTATCCTTTCTCCCTTCTCCTTTATCCTTTATCCTTCTCCTTTTTGAAATTCCCCTTTTTGCGTCAAATCTTGGATAACTTCTTCAATACGGGCGGCATTTTCTTCCACTGTGTCGCGCACAAAGTTAATTACCGGCGCGTGTCGCAAATCAAGGCTGAGTGCGACTTGTTGTCTGATAAATGTTGCGGCATGCTGTAGCCCCTTGAGTGCTTGTCTTATTTCGCTTTCGCTGCCTTGAACAGTTACGAAAACTTTCGCATCGCGTAAATTGTCCGATACGTGAACATCGGTGACGGTAACGGATAAGAGTCGCGGGTCGTCAAGTTCATAGCCGACAATTTCCGTAATTTCTTCACGCAGAACTTCTGCTAATCTTTCGGGTCTTCTCATTTTTCGTAATGGAAACGGCACGAGTAAATTAAAATTTCTTCATCGCTAACTTTGTAAACAAGGCGATGCTCGTCTGTTATTCGTCTTGACCAAAGACCTTTCAATTTGTATTTCAAAGGTTCGGGTTTGCCGATTCCCGAAAACGGATTGCGTCCGATGTCCTTGATGAGTTCAGTAATTCGAGTATGAATTTTCGTATTTTCACGCGACCACAAGTTAAAATGCTCAAAGGCTTCGGGGAGAAATGAAATCCTTCTCATAGATTTTCTATATCAACATAAATCCGTTTTTTCGGGTCTTCCGCATCCCGCATCGCTCGTTCCAAATGTTTGCGGTTGGCTTCGGTTGAAAGAAGATACTCGGTCGTATCCATCTCTTCTTTCTCAATCAAGACAATGACTTCGACTCGCGTTCCAATCGGCAAATCGGGCGTGGAAATTTCGACCATTCCGTTTTCCTTAACAACCGTCTTTTCTCTGATTTCCGTCAGCATAACTTTTACTTCCGTCATTAATTACAGTTCCGTCGCGGCAATTCGCTCAATCATGAATGATTCGATTTCATCATCAACTTTGATGTCGTTGAAATTTGCCAGACTGATACCACATTCAAAACCTTGACGGACTTCGTTGGTGTCTTCTTTAAAGCGTTTGAGCGATGAAATATCACCCGTCCAAGCCACCACGCCGTCGCGGATGATTCGCGCTTTTGATTGCCGCCTGATAAGACCTTCGGTAACGCGGCAACCGGCGATTGTACCGACTTTGGAAACTTTGAAAGTGTCTTGAACGACGGCTTTGCCTAAGATAACTTCACGCTCAATCGCGTCGAGCATTCCAATCATCGCGGCGGTGATTTCTTCTTCGACTTTGTAGATAATCGAATGTAGGCGAATATCAACATCTTCGGCTTTGGCAACGTCTGCCGCCCGATGTTCGGGGCGGACGTTGAAACCGATGATAACAACTGCCATCGAAGTTTGGTCGGCTTGCGTGGCGGAAGCGAGCAGAACATCCGATTCAGTAATCGCGCCCACGCCTGAACGAATCACGCGAACCTTTACTTTCTCAGTCGAGAGTTTTTCGAGCGTCGAGCGCAGAACTTCGACCGAGCCTTGCACGTCGGCTTTCAAGACGACTAACAATTCTTTAATTTCGGCGAGTCCGAGCGATTCGATACCGCGTTTCGTCGTCTTCAGCATCGCCAATTGTCTGGCTTGCATTTGTCGCTGGCTGGCGATTGACACCGCTTTATCAATATCAGAGACGACTTGGAACGTGTCGCCGGCTTGCGGAACGCCCTGCAATCCGAGAACTTCGACCGGCGTTGCAGGCGGTGCTTCCGTTATGATGTCGCCTCTGTCGCCGAACATCGCGCGAACTTTTCCGTAAAATTGTCCGACAATAAACGGGTCGCCAACGCGCAAAGTTCCCTGTTGAACTAAAACGGTAGCGACTGAGCCGCGTCCTTTATCTAGTTTGGCTTCGAGAACTACACCCGAAGCGCGCCGGGTCGGACTCGCTTTTAAATTCAATATGTCAGCCGAGAGCAAAACCGTTTCAAGTAGACTGTCAAGATTTTCGCGTTTTTTAGCCGACACGGAAACCATCTCTGTTTCACCGCCCCATTCAATCGGCTGCAAACCGAGACCGGCGAGTCCTTGCTTAACTTTATCGGGATTCGCGTCCGGTTTGTCAATTTTGTTAATGGCAACAATTATCGGAACGCCCGCCGCTTTTGAGTGTTCGACCGCTTCGACGGTTTGCGGCATTACGCCGTCATCAGCCGCGACGACGAGAATTACCACATCAGTTGCTTTCGCGCCCCGCGCCCGCATCATCGTAAAGGCTTCGTGTCCGGGTGTATCAAGAAATACAACTCGTCGGGTTTCCGCCGGGCTGTCGGGATTCGGCACGAAAACGCTGTATGCGCCGATGTGCTGCGTGATTCCGCCGGCTTCGCCTTCGGCAACATTATCCGAGCGAATCGCGTCGAGCAAGGAAGTTTTACCGTGGTCAACGTGACCCATCACGGTTACTACCGGCGGACGTGAAACTTCCACGTCATCAGAATCAGCCGCGATAAGTTCCTCAAATTCCTGCTCGATAACCATTTCTTCAAACGGCACGAAACTTACATTATAACCGTATGTTTTGCCCAACTCCGCCGCCATATTCTCTCCGATTGGCTGGTTGAGCGTGGCAAAAATTCCGCGTTTGACGAGCAATTGAACGATGTCGCGCGGCGTGACGCCGAGCGCTTCGGAAAATTCGCGGATAGTTGCGCCTTCGGTTAAGCGAACCGCTTTTAGATTGTTGCTGTCAACTTTGCCGACTTGTGCAATCAGACGTTCTTCAATCGAGAGCGGACGCGGCGGCGCGAAATCTCTCTCTTCAAATTTTCCGCCTTTTTCAGTGAATCTGCCGCCGCCTTTTTTCGCGGCTGAACGTCCGAGTTTTTTGCGTTGGTCAGCCGGCGGCGTATAAACGGTCTTCGGTGTAGCTGTTTCGCCCGGCGTTCCGCGCAATTCAGAGGGTCGTCCGCCTTTCGCATCACGGCGCGAATCTCTCTTTGGTCTTTCTCTACTATCTCGATTATCGTTAGAGTCTGTTTGTAATTTACCGCTTTTTGTTTGAGATTCGCTGACGACGCGCTCGCCCGGTTTAACGCCGGCTTTGATTGCATCCTTCGTTAAAGTAAGTTGTTTGATTTGCGTTCCCGTCGGACGCAAAACTCGTGTCGTAGATTTCGGAACTTCCGTTCCGGCAGGTTGCTCCTGAGTTTCAATTTGTTCCGCTATCGCTTCAACTTCCGTCGGAGTTTCGGTTTGCTCGATTTCAGTCGCTTCTTCTACAACCGGCGACATTTCCTCCTCAGAAACAGCTTCTTCTTGAGGCTCTGTTTCAACCTTTTTCTGTAATTTTCTGATTTGGCGAAATTGTTTTTGCGGTTCTTCTTCAACCAGGACTGGTTTTTTCGTTTTCACCGCCGGTTTCTCCGGTTTCACTTCTTGAGGCTGGATTTCAACCGCCGGAATTTCCTCTTCAACCGGTGCTTCTACTTTGGCAACCGTCTCTTTCTTGATAACTTTGATTGCCCGTTTGGGGGCGGTTTCGGCTTTCGGGAAATATTTATTACGAACCTTTTCTGCCAACTCTTTGCTGACGGAATTAGACGGCACACTCACATCTGCGCCTTCACGCCGTAATTCTTCAATCACGCGCTTGGTGTCTTGCTTCAGGTCTTTCGCTAAATCGTAAATCCGAACTGATGTTCCTACGGGCATATTTATCTTTTTAAGTTCTTTATTCCAAATGACAAATTTATTCGAGCGACCATATCGCCAAACGAATTTTCACTAAACTCATCACTCTTTTTCGGCTGAATTTTCAGCCGCTTCTTCAATCGTTTCAACTTCCAATTTTTCCGATAATTTTTCACCAATCGGTTCTTCCTTAACAATGTCCAAAATTTCTTCCGATTCTTCCGAAACCGTTTCCAGAGGAGAAAGGTCTACAATTTCTTCTGATTCTTCTGGAACGGTTTCTGTCCTAGTTTCAGCCTCGCTTTCTAAATTCTCTGTTTCCAATTTTTCTTCAGGTTCAGAGATTTCTTCCGTTTGCGTTTCGGAACTTTCAGGCGTTTTGGGCGTTTCTTCCGAGTTTTCCAGTTCCATATCAGCCGCACCGACTTGCAGATTTCTGGCTTCGACAATCGCTTTTGCCGCGCCGACAATTTTCTCGGCTGCATCGAGACTTGTATCGAGAATGTCAACTAAATCGTCAACCGATGTCGCCGCCAAAGTTTCGACATCGTTAATGCCTTTTTCCTTCAAATCTGCCGCTTGAGAAGCCGTTACTCCTTCTAAAGCGGTAATCGGAACAGCTTCGCCGGAAGCCATCATTTTGCCCATCTGCTGCGCGATTTCCTTCTTCAAAAGTTCTTCGCTCACGATGTCAATGTCCCAACCGACAAGGCGTGTAGCAAGGCGCACGTTTTGTCCGCGCTTGCCGATTGCCAGTGAAAGTTGGTCTTCGTTGACAATAACTTCCATCTTGCGATTATTAATATCCGTAATCCGCACTTGCGAAACTTTAGCTGGACTCAGAGCGTTAGCGGCAAACACCGACGGCTCGTCCGACCATTCGATAATGTCAATTTTTTCGCCGCGCAATTCTTTGATAATCGCCTGCACGCGCGAGCCTTTCATTCCGACGCACGCGCCGACCGGGTCGACGTCTTTTTCATTCGATGTAACGGCGATTTTTGCACGGTCGCCCGGCTCGCGGACGGCTGATTTTATCACCACCGTGTCATCATAAATTTCAGGAACTTCCATTTCAAATAACCGCTTGAGAAGCGCCGCTGAAGCGCGTGAAACTTTAATCTGCTGACCTTTCAAATCTTTTGAAACATCTTCAATCACGACGCGAACCCGTTCGCCTTGATTCCAAGTTTCGTTTCTGGCTTGCTCCTGTTTCGGCAAAATCGCTTCCAGATTGTTGCCCAAATCAATAATCATATCGCCGCGCTCGAAGCGTTTGACCGTGCCGTTGACGAGCGAGCCGATTTTGTCTACATACTCTTCGTAAACTTTTTCGCGGATGGCTTCGCGCACTTTTTGCACCAGAATTTGTTTGGCGGTCTGCGCGGCGATGCGTCCGAGTTCTTCGGTCGGAAGCGGAATCAGAAGCATATCGCCGAGTTCGATTTCGTCGCCGGCGAGTTCCTGCGCTTCCTCCAGCGAAAGTTCAGATGAAGGATTTTCCACTTCGGCGACGACTTCTTTTTGCGCCGAAATTTCAATCATTCCTTCTTCATTGTTCCACTCGACTTGGATGCTTTCGCCGGTTTTGTCCTGCGTTTTAAATTGTTTGCGGGCGGCGGCGCGAACGGCTTCCTTCATCGCCTCGATAACCAAATCGCGGTCAATTCCCTGCTCGCTCACTAATGCTTCAATGCTTTGTCCGATGGATGTCATAACCTTATTAAATAGTGGTCAGTGGTCAGTGGTCAGTGGTCAGTGGTCAGTTTTGAACCGTTCCATTTTCCACTATTCACTATCCGTTACGTTTTAATTCTTCGTGTAAATCAACTTCTAAATTAGCTTTGGCAACCGTGCTGTATGGAAACCGCACCGTGCCTTTTGTTTTATCTTCAAAGACGATTTCTTCGTCTTCGACACCGACGATTCGTCCGCGAAAATTCTTTTGTCCGTCAACCGCCTGGTTGGTTTTAACTTTCGCTAAATTCCCGGCGAATCGTTCAAAGTCCTTCAAATTGTAAAGCTCGCGTTCAAGACCGGGCGACGAAACTTCCAACAAATAAGCTGCCGGCAAAAAATCTTCGGCATCGAGCAGCGTTTCGATTCGGCGGCTGACCGTCGAGCAATCCTCGTGCGTAACTCCGCCCAGTTTATCAATGAAAACGCGCACCGTTGGATTTTTCGTCGAACCGACGATTTCTACTTGAACAAGCTCCAAACTATTTTCTTCAGCCGTCCGAACGGCAATTTCGCGGATTCGTTCATCCATCAAATGCTTCATCTGTTTGTCTTTCGCCCAAAATAAAAAGTGGGCGCGAAACCCACCGAGAACGTCCCCACCGCTTCGCAGGAAACGAGTATCATACACGAAAATTAAAGGTGTTGGCAAGCCTTCCTATTAGACGCTTGATTTTAACCTTTCAATTGCCATCATATTAATTTCATTTATCTTTTTTTTTGATTGTAGAAAATTTTCGCTTGAAGCATCCGACGCAAATTCTTCGAGCATTATCAAAAATTGTTTAGTTTCGAAAATTAACCGGGTCGCTTCTTGCTTATCGATTTGTGTAGAATCAGGAAAATTGTTTCCTGATTCTTTTACTTCCTTAACGCCTCGTGCGTAAACCACACAGTTTACTTCGGAGTTGTCGGCTATCTCAGCAGATTCGACGATGGTCTGTAAAATCTGTTCTGTATTTTTGGTGGACGGTGTTTCGCGCCTTACGCGAAAGAGAATTTTTCCCTCTTCAGAAATTGCCGCCATCCTTAAAATTCGTGCGACCTAAATCGGCAACTAACGCAGTATTTTTCATTCTAGTTTTAAAACTTCAATAATTGAGCCGTTTGCGGATGTGTTAACTTTAATGCGAATCAGTAGTTAAAATTATCGACGTTGAAAACAAAGGACTTGCGCCGTCGGTGTTGTTGCCGCATATAAAATGGAATCTCTAAGCTGTTGATTTTCCTAATTCGATTTCAACTACTGATTCGCATTTTAGAAAAACTTAAAAATTTAATATAACTTATTTTTTTCAATTTTAACTTTCGACTTATGATAAAAGTATGTTATAAATGTTTTCATATTTGGGATTACGGTCTTCCTAAATACAATAAAACTTTACCTTTAATTTTTGCAATTCCCGACAATTTTTATTGACATCAATAAATAATTCGTGTAAAAGATTGATAGGTTTGATTTTTTGAAATAATTGATTTAACGAGATACAAGAGGAGAAATATGAATAGCAAAGTTTGGATTCGAAAAGCACTTTCGATGTGCTTAGTCGTTGCGACAATTGCAACTTACTCAATGGTTGCTTTGGCAGGCTCGGAAAGAGTTGCCGGAGAACTTTCAGTTTCAGGAAAAATTGTTAACGGTGAAACTCCGTTTGTTAAAGTTAACGGTGAAGCAGCGCAGAGTGGTCGTTCAATCTTTTCGTCCAGCACGATTGCTACGCCGGAGAATGTCAGCGCAACGGTTAATATCGGAAGGGTTGGCAAAATCGAACTCGCTCCGAATACAACTTTGGCTTTATCATTCGACGAAAGAGGTATCAACGGCGATTTACTTGCCGGTCGAGTTACTGTTTTGAACTCGTCCGATACAGTCAACATCAAAACGCTCGACGGAACAATTGCCAAACTCAGCACCGGCAATTCTGCTGCTGCTACCGGAAAAGTTCAAGACGACGATGACAGCGACAATGACGGCGGCAGCGCGGTGTTAATATGGGCAGTAATTCTTGGCGGAGCGGCTGTCGGTATTATTATTGCGACAACTACTGATAATAACCGAATTGCCGTTGGCAGCAACACAATTGTTGTTAGCCCAACTCGTTAATTTTTTGAAAACCTTTCTTGAATCATTATGCTTTATAAAGTACTATGAGAATAGGAAAGATTTTATTTGTAATATTTAGGTTTGATATAGGAGGAGATTAAATACAATGCTCGGCAAAAATTTGATTAATAGAGCTATAACGTTATTCACCGCCGTTGCCGTCTGGAGTGCTTTTTCAATGATTGCATTTGCCGCTCCAAACGATACGATGGGCGAAATTACTTCCAGCGGACAAGTTACGGTTAACGGACAATCTGTGGCTTCCAGTTCAACTCTGATTTCAGGCAGCACAATCGTTACCGGCACGAATTCATCTGCTATTGTCAATTTAGGTAAAAACGGAAGAGTTGAAGTCCTTTCAGATTCCTCGGTAACGTTGAAATTTACTGAAAATGCAATAGTCGGAATGTTGGTCGCGGGTAAAGTTCGCGTTTCTAGTACTGCCGGTGTGGGAACAACGGTTACAACGAGAAATGCTACGGTCATCGCCGACACCGGTCAAGGTAATACATTTGGCGTTGATGTCGGCTGCGCTAATGAAGACAGATGTACCCAAACATATGTCGAAACGACAGCCGGTTTGGTAACGCTGCGGAGCGGCACAACTGACAAACAAGTTGCCGCCGGAACCGATGCGACATTTGGAAATCCGTCACAAACCGGTTGTAAGCCGTGTTTGCGTCCTGGAACTGCCGCCCCAGTAGTAACTGCTGGGTTAGGCGTAGGCGCGATTGCTGCTATTTTGCTAGCAGCCGGCGGCGCAATCGGAGCAAGCGTGATTTTCAACGGAAGTACCCAAACGGAAATTGGCGGCAACGCAATTGTTATCAGCCCAAGCCGCTAATATTTAGGTCTTCTTTTGTAGTTTTGCAAAACTAAACTTAACGTCAGAAATTTATACGGGTCATGTTGCAGAATATGACCCGTATAAATTTGTTTTGATTTGTGAATTATTTGACATTATAATTATTTTTATGCACATTGCAGTTGTTGGAACAGGCTATGTCGGATTAGTTACGGGCGCTTGTTTTGCAGAATTTGGAGTTGAAGTCACTTGTGTTGATGTTGATAAAGAAAAGATTGATCGTCTTAATCAAGGTATCATTCCCATTTACGAACCGGGTCTAGACAAAATAGTAGAAAAAAATTCATCTGCCGGCAGACTGCATTTTACAACCGATATCAAATCCGCCGTCGAACAAGCGTTGGTTATATTTCTAGCTGTCGGAACTCCGCCGCGAGAAGACGGTTCGCCCGATATGAGTTTTTACCAATCGGCGGCAAAAGACATTGCTGAAAATATGAACGGTTACAAGGTCTTAGTAACAAAATCAACCGTTCCCGTCGGCACAGGCAAATGGCTTCGTAAATTTGTTTCCGAACACCAGAAATTAAAAACTAATTTTGGGGTGGCTTCAAATCCTGAATTCCTGCGCGAAGGCGCGGCGATTGAAGATTTTATGCGTCCCGATAGAGTCGTTATCGGAAGCAACGAAGAAGATGCAATAGCGATAATGAAGGATTTATATCGCCCGCTTTATTTAATTGAAACGCCGGTTGTTATCACTTCGCTCGAATCTGCCGAGCTAATCAAATACGCCGCCAACGCTTTTCTCGCCACAAAAATTACATTCATCAACGAGATTGCCAATTTGTGTGATGCCATCGGTTGCGATGTTCACGATGTCGCTCGCGGTATGGGAATGGATAATCGGATCGGCAAGAAATTTCTTCATCCGGGTCCGGGCTACGGCGGTTCGTGTTTTCCAAAAGACACGCGCGCTTTGACGACCGTCGCCGACCAATTCGGCGTTGAAACATTGATTGTTGATTCGGTTATCGAAGCTAACGAGCGACAGCGCAAAGCGATGATTCCGAAAATTGAAAAACTGGTCGGTGATTTGAGCGGCAAAAAAATTGCCGTTCTCGGACTTTCATTTAAGCCCGAAACCGACGATATGCGTGAATCGCCTGCAATTGATATAATCAAAGAATTACAAAATCGCGGCGCAACAGTCAAAGCCTTTGATCCGGTAGCGATGGAAGAAGCTAAGCATTCTCTGCCCGATATCGAATTTGCTACTGACGAATTTGACGCGATTGAAGGCGCGGACGTTTTGGTTTTTCTAACTGAATGGAATCAATTTCGTGCGCTCGATATGGAAAAGGTTAAACGACTTCTAAAGTCGCCCAAAATTGCCGACCTTCGTAACATCTATGAGCCAAGTGATATGCGCGAGATGGGATTCGAATATGTCGGTGTTGGACGATAATCAATGAAGAATTTCAAATTACGAATTACGAATCGGCGTAAAAGATAATGTTTGCGATTTTTAATTCGTCATTCGTAATTCGTAATTTTTATTTATGCTAACATCAAAAGTTCTCGTCACCGGCGGTGCGGGTTTCATCGGTTCAAATATTGCCGATGAACTTATTAAACAAGGTGCAAAAGTCGTCATACTAGATAATTTTGTTACTGGATTTCGTGAAAATCTGGAAGAAATCAACGGCGATTTTGAATTTGTCGAAGGCGATTTGAACGACGACGCAAAACTCAAACAAGCCGTCGAAGCGGTTGAGGTAATTTTCCATCAAGCTGCTCTGCCGTCAGTCCCGCGCTCGATTGATAATCCTCAAGAAACTCACCAAGCCTGCGTTGACGGGACTTTCAATCTTCTTCTAAAAGCAAAGGAAAACAACGTCAAGCGCGTCATTTACGCTGCTTCCAGTTCAGCTTACGGCGACAAAGAAATTTTACCGAAAGTCGAAACGATGCTTCCCGAACCGCTTTCGCCTTACGCTGCCGCTAAATTGATGGGCGAATATTATTGCCAAGTTTTCTCAAAAGTTTACAGTTTGGAAACAATTTGTCTGAGGTATTTTAATGTTTTCGGTCCTCGACAAAATCCTTCATCACAGTATTCAGGTGTTATTTCACGTTTTATTGACGCGCTGATGAGCGGTAAAACCCCAATTATTTACGGTGACGGCAAAACAACTAGAGATTTTACGTACATCGCCAATGTCGTTGATGCTAATATCAAAGCCGCGCAAACCTCGAAAGGTATCGGCGAAGTGATGAATGTTGCCAACAGCGAACGCATCTCTTTGAATGAACTGCTTGATGTTTTGAAAAAAATTACCGGCAAAGAAAACATTTCCGCCGAATATCAAGTCCAAAGAAAAGGCGATGTCAAACATTCTCAAGCCGATAACGGGCGCGCCATAGAATGTCTCGGTTATGAAAAGTTAGTTGGACTAGAAGAAGGCTTGCAGAAAACGATTGATTGGTGGAAGACGAGCCGATTTGCTGGGAATGGAGCGCCGTCATCTTGACGGCACTTTACGATTGCCAGCAATATGCTAGCGTTCCTTAAATTATTTTCTTTTAACAATTACTAATGTTATATCGTCGTTGGCGGGCGCGGTTTGCGTGAAAGCGGAAAGTGCGGATTCGACTTTATCGCGCAAACCCGATGCCGATGCCTTCAAATTTTTACTCACAACCTGTGTCAATCTTTCCATTCCGAACTCGTCGCCTTTTAGATTATTTGCTTCAGAAACGCCGTCCGAATAAATAACTAACGCCTCGCCTGACTGCAATTGAGTTTGCCCGACTTCAAATTCCGCAAACGGTATGATTCCAAGCGGAAATCCGCCCGCCTCTAGCTGCTTAACCGTTCCGTCAACGTGTCCGACGAGCGGCGGATTGTGTCCCGCATTAATGTAATTTAAAATGCCGGTTTGCGGGTCGAGTTCAGCGATAAAAAGTGTTACGAAGCGATTGGTCGGCGTATTTTCGGCGAGATATTCGTTGACCGATTTTACCGTTTGATGCAAGGAAGTTCTCGCGGCAACCTGCCCGTGAATCGCAGCGTGCAGACTAGACATCAAAAGCGCGGCGGCTGTTCCCTTACCTGAAACGTCGCCGAGCGCGATGAGCATTTTCCCGTCGTGCTGCTCGATAAAATCATAGTAATCGCCGCCGATTTCATAACACGAAAACGAAATTCCCTGAAATTCATAACCGTCTATTAAAGGCGGCGCGGACGGCTGAAAGCGTTGCTGAATTTCCGTCGCTAATTCGAGTTCGTTTTGGATTCTTTCTTTTTCAAAGCGTTCTTCCAATAGCGTTGCGTTTTCAACCCGAATCGCCGCCACCGATGCCAAAGTCGTCAAGATATTTAAATGTTCTTCGGTAAAGGTCGCTTCGTGCGTCGGCGAATCAGCGTAAATAATTCCAAAGATTTTCGTTTGGCTGACGCTTAGCGGCACGGCTAAGACAGAACGTATGCCGAGCAGAGACATTGTTTGACTGGCATAACGCGGATCGTGTTGAGCGTCGGAGGTCAAAACGGATTTGCCGTTTTTCATCACTTCGTCCATTACGGTACGGCTGATGCGAACTTCTTCGATTCGTTCATCTTTGCCGCGCACACGGGCGACCGAAATTTTCATTCCGCCTTCGGTCGCCTCGTCCTGCAACATAATCACGCATCGTTCGGCTGGAACGGTTTCAAAAACGAGCGAGGCGACTTGGTTTAGAGTTTCGTCCAAACCGCTTGACGAAAGAAGCGCAAGTCCGACTTTACTTATTAAACCGAGTAAATCCGTGCGTGTCGAATAATGCGATTTCAGAACTTCCGCTGTCGGGTTAGTCAAGCGCGAAAAAGAAATCGTCATTGACGGGTCGAGAGCTTCGGTATTATCCGAGATTAACGTCGCGTTTTGATTTGTTCTCGATTTTTCGTCTTCAAAAACGATGACGGTTTCGCCGATTTGAATTTCGCCGCCTGTCGTGAGCGGAATCGGCATTGAAACCTGCGAACCATTATAACGTGTGCCGTTCGCCGAGCCTAAATCAAGCAGCCAATAAGCATCACCTTCTTGGCGAACTTCGGCGTGCAGGCGCGAAGCGAATGCATCGGGAATACAAATGTCACTTCGGGCAGAGCGTCCGATGGTTGTCCGCAAGCGCGACAAAAAAACTTTATCCGCCGGACGGTCGGCTGTTTTAACTATTAGTTGGGGCATATTTCGATTTTGGATTTTAGATTTTGGATTTTGGATTTATAAACCTTATCTTTGAAAATCTAAAGTTTGAAAATTTTCAAATTTCTTTTTTCTCTGTGCGTCTTTGTCCATAAACAACTACCGTTCCCGCCAGAAAATCGTGCAGAGCGCGTCCCTTTGGATTCAAAATAGAAAACAAAAATCCTAAACCAACAGTTGCAATCGTGAGCAGATAACCAATCGAATGCCGCACCAGAAGCTGGCTGAACGAAGCTATATTGCCGTCGGTTCTGACAACTCTTAAACCGGTCAGCATTTTGCCGATGCTTTGTCCGCTGAACATCGGGAAAATTACAAAATTCGTCAGGGCAAGTAAAACCATAATCAGCCAGCCCGTGTTGCTAATTTCACTATTGAGTAGCTTCGACGATTCGATATTCATTAGTCTGCCGATTAAAAGACTGCTAACGGGTATAAAAATTAGTAAAATATAATCAATCAGAATCGCGCCACAACGCAGTAAAAATGGTGCTTTCAAACGTTCCGCTGCAAAATCTACGATAACTTGTTCGGTTCTTACCGCTTTAGCTGGAACGGCTCTTTCTACTCGCGCATTCATAAAACTTATATTTATAATTCAGATAGATTTAAAGTTATCCAAGAACAAAATGCAAGGTCGTATCGCCCAATCTTAATTTATCGCCGTTGGTTAAAAGCTGCGGTTGATGCGGCAAAAGCCGAACGCTGTCGCTGACCACGGGCAAAATAAACGTTCCGTTTGAAGAACCTAAATCTTCCACCATAAACTCGCTTCCCTCGCGCCAGATGCGGGCGTGGCGACGCGAAATTTTCGTTTGCGGGTCGTATTTCGACAAATCAACTTCCGGAAAAATATTCGATTGCGGGTCGCGCCTACCAACGAGATTGTTTTCCTTTTCAAGCCGATATGCGGGCTGTTCGAGTTCGTTGGTGCCGATGATTAAAAGCTGCGCGGTCAGCGGCGCGGGCGCGTAACTTTCCGAATGAACGCCTTGTTGGGCAAGCGGCTGTTTCGCACCGCAAAACGCGCAGAACATATCGGTAGCGACAATTTTTTGTCCGCAGAATCCGCAAAAGACCGGTTGGTCTGATAGAGAGATTGAAACGGGTGCTTTTTTAACTCCGTAGGTAACTCTGCCGGCTTTCAAATTTCCGAGATGTTCTTCGAGAGCTTGGCGCAGTTCGGCAGCGTTGGCAAAACGCTTATCGGCGTTATATTCAACTGTCCGCATCAAAATTCTCTCCATCTGGTCGGACAATTGCGGATTTATCTGACGCGGACGCGGATGTTTTTGAAAATCGAAAATCAGAAGCGGATTGCTCTGCGGGTCGGCGCCCGTCAAAAGGTGAAACAATGTCGAGCCTAAGCTGTAAATATCAGAACGCGCTTCGACGTTTCCGCTAAACAGTTCCGGCGGCGCGTAACCCATCGTGCCGACTGCCGTCACGCCTTTTTCCTCTTTATTGACCCAGCGAGCAATGCCGAAATCAATCAGCATCACGCGCCCGGAATTGCCGTCAATCATAATATTGGCGGGCTTTAAATCACGATAGATAATCGGCGGCTGGCGGTTGTGCAGGTAATCTAAAACATCGGCAATTTGAATCGCCCACTGCGTGACGCTCGTTTCGTCAATTCGTCCTTCGGGCGCGGAACGAAGCCGATTAGCTAAATCGCCGCCCGAAATATATTTCATCACGAGATAAAACCTGGCTTCCGATTCGTCAAAGAAATAATCGTAAATCGTCGGAATTGATTGATGGTCGAGCGATGTTAAAAGCAAAGATTCCCGTTTGAAATCGTTGACGGCTTTTTCCTGCTGCACATCTTCGATATACGATTGCACCATTTCCTTGACGGCGCGGAGAACTCCGCCTAGATTTTTGTCGGATGCGAGATAAACTGCTCCCATTCCGCCGCCGCCGATTTTTCTGACAATCTCATAACGTCCGTTCAAAACCGTTCCTTCATCGAGCGGTTTGAGTTTCGTTTTATTTTTGCTGTCCGTATCATTAACGCCGATGTTCGGTTGAGTAAATGAACCTGCTCCGACAGATTTGCCGGGCGTTTGCACTTCGACTGAATTGAGCGTTTCTTGAATCGGATTTTCCACTACCGGCGGTGTTTCCTCAACCTTTTCGGTCTTTTCCATAATTCTCACCGAATCGAATCGCGACGGCGGACAACTTTCTTCGACGGGAAGCTTGATGTCGGGCATTTTAATCGGCTGCTCGACAAAAGCTGAATTTTCAGCCGGAGTTAAATCGATCAATTCTTCCTTTGTAGCCGTAATTTCAGGTGTTTCAATTTTTTCTTTAACACAGAAACCTTCCGAAGAAAAATTTTCTTTCGCTTGAAAATTATTCGCATCTGGTTGACTAGGCGAGCTACCTTCTCCTATCTGAGAGACAATTTCATCAGCCGACTTTTCGGGCTCTTCAGCAGATAAAACTTCTTTGACTTCTGCTTCTTGGTAGGACATCAGCGAAGACTCGGTTTGTGAATTTTCGATTTTGCCAATTTCATCTTCTAATTCCTCACCCTCGGTTGAAACGAAAACAGGCTCAAGGTTGACATCTTCAACCGTTTTTATTTCACCTGATTGAGCATCTTGATTTTCGGTATTTTTTATTTCATCGGAAACGGCTTCTGAATGTCCGACCGACGGTATTAATCTTTCGATAATCTGTGGCGGAGGAATTTCTGAGAAGTCTTTTGGTTGTTCAAAACTTGACGATAAATCAGCATTTTGCATTTTATCTTTAAACGAATTTTCACCTTCATTTGGTTTATCAAATATAAACGGTTCGTCTTCCGCACTTTTACCAGCAGTTGTGCTCGCAGAAAATTCATTCGATGCAATTTTCCGATTCAAACTTTCCACTGTGATTTCATTTGAAAAATCATCAACTTTATAATCATTAGCTTTGCCGGCCGCTTTACCAGTCGCCAATGTTGGTGCGAATTCTTCGTTAATTTGAATTGTTTTATCTTCTACACTGGCGTTTTCCTCAATTACCGCCGCATTTGGCTGTTGAGCAACAATGATTTTACTTTGCGAATCTTTTTCTCCATCATCCGCTATCGCCGGCGGAGATAAAGAGATTCCGCAATACGGACAATAAATATCATTTTCAGCGACTTGCTCGCCGCACTCGTAACAGTAAGCCATTTTTTTAGTTTCCAAATCTATTGACTGATAATCAAGCGCAAAAAAGTTTTACCGACAATTATTTCGTCGCCGTCGCTCAGCAGATGCGCGTTGCCGGGAACTAAACGCCGTCCGCGATTGACGAAAGTTCCGTTGGTCGAACCTAAATCTTCAATCGAATATTGCCCGTCGTTGTGCAAAATTCTGGCGTGCCGCCGCGAGACTTTCGCTTCCGGATCGTGTCGGTCTAAATCAATATCAGGAAAAATACCATTGTCTGCGTCCCAACGCCCGATAAGGGATTCGTCTGCCGAAATGGGAAATTCCTTGCCGATTGAATTGCCGCGCTCGACAAACAATGTCGCGTGAACACTTTTGTTTGGCAGATTTCCATTTTTCTCCGAAGATCTTTCCGTTTCATTTATCGCGGCGATGGGCGGAATTCCAATCGACGTAGCATTTGACGATTGAAACACAGGCGCTTCGGACATCCGAGTTTGAAAACTCGGCATTTCTCTATTTTCGTTTTTTTTATCCTTGCTTTTTATCAACGCCGCGCCGCATTCATCGCAGTATTGCGACTGGTCGAGATTTTGCATTCCGCAAGTTTGGCATTTTATCATTTGCTTCATCCGGACATTCTTAGTTTTAATTACGGCAATGACAGTTTAACCCGTATTTTGTCGTTCGTAAATCGCTGAGGCGCTTCTCCGAGATGCGCCGGCAGAAATTTATTTGATAAAATCTGCAGAGGAATTTAAAGTATTTTTTCGATTGATTATTCAATTGATTGTAAAAAGAGTTTTTTGAAACTCTTTTTGCCTATTCGGCGTAGAAATGTCAAACGCACACAAACTAAATAATTGCGTTAACTTAATTTTAAAATCAGAAACTCTACTTTTTTAGAGGAATAATAAAATATATGGCACTCAGCCGTAAAGCAAAAATTATTATCGGTGTTTCAGCCACCGTTTTAATAATCGCAATTATTATCGCCAGCGTTTTCGCCACGCGTAAAGACACACCAGAAGTAACGGTCGTTAAAGTCGAAACGCGGCGTGAATTGCGCTCGACAGTTACATCTTCGGGTGAGGTTCGTCCGATTCAGTTTATCAATCTGACGAGCGAAGTTCAGGGCAGAATCGAAGATATTTACGTCAAAGAAGGCGACAAAGTTACGGCGGGAACACCGCTCGTCAAACTCGACCCGACACAGTTGCAATCCGGCACGGACGCGCAGCTTGCCGCTTATCAAGCGTCGCAAAATGAAATGCAGGTTACTCGCTCGCAAGTTTCAGCCGCCCAAAATCAACTTTCCCAAGCCCAGCAAGGTTTAAATGCTTCGCAAGCGTCGGTTGATACGACGATTCAGCAGGTTGCATCAGCTCGTCAACAGGTTGAAACTGCTAAAACCGATATTCCTAAAGCTCAAACTGAAATTGATAGAGCCAAAGTCGAGTTAAATGCGGCAAAGCGTGAGTTTCGCCAATCCGCAGAATTGGTAGAAAAAGGTTATGCCAGTAAACTTGAGTTTGACCAAGCCAAAGACCGGGTAGAGAATGCTGAGGCTGTCTTGCGAAATGCTCAAATCGCTTTGCAATCCGCTCAATCACGCATTAAATCGGCACAGCTTGCTGTCAATGAAGCAGAAGCGCGAGTTAAAGAAAACCGGGCGCGGGCGAGGCAGCAGGAAGTTGCGGTGAAAGATGCGCGGCGCGGAATTGAAACGGCAAATCTGAGCGCCGACGCGAGTTCAAAACGTTCCGAGCAGCAAGCTGCCGTTTTAAGCGGACAAAAAAGTCAGCGCGATAAAACTATGCAGGTCGCGCCGATCAACGGCGTGATTGCCGATATTCCGTCAAAAGTCGGCACATTCGCCGTCGCCGGACTTTCGACCACGCCGCTTTTGACGATTGCCGATATGTCTACGGTTAACGTCGAAGTAAAAGTTGACGAAACCGAGATTGATAAAGTCGAAGTCGGACAACCGGTTAAAGTTAAAGTTGACGCATTCGGCGAAAAGGAAATCGTTGGAAAAGTAACGCAGAAAACGCCGCTCGCCGTTGGCAAATCGCAAACTTCCGGCGGACTTTCAACCAATATTAACGTGCAGGAAGCAAAAGAGTTTCGCGTGGTTATCGAATTAGTCGAAATGACGGAAGATGTCCGCGACGGATTGCGTCCGGGAATGAGCGCAACCGCCGTTATCACGACGAAAACGCAGGAAAACGTTATCGCCGTTCCGCTTCAAGCGGTGATCGAGAAAAAGCCGGAAGCCGCCGCGTCGCCTGCGATTGGAGGGGATGCACCACCGACTTCCGACAAACCGAAAAACATCAAAGGCGTGTATGTTTTGGACGTCAACAAAACGAAGTTCGTCGAAGTCGAGACGGGAATCACGGGCGAATCCGATATTCAAATCATCGCCGGACTTTCCGAAGGTCAGGAAGTCGTTACCGGTCCGAGCCGCGTTCTAAATACTTTGAAGGAAGGAACGGTAGTGAAAAGACAAGTCAAAAAAGAAGGCGCGGAAACAGCTAGTAAATAATTGTTAATTTTAGTTTATGCAAGACGAAAATCAAAACTTTGCAACCAATGGAAGTATCACCGACGCTCCGCCGGGCGCGTTAATTTCGATGCGGAACATCTGGAAAACATATCAGATGGGAACGGAAGAACTCCACGCTTTGCAAGGTGTTTCGTTTGAAGTGCAAAAGGGCGAATATCTCGCCATTATTGGTCCGTCGGGTTCCGGCAAATCAACTTTGATGAATCTTATCGGCTGTCTCGATTCGCCCTCGAAAGGTCAATATTGGATAAACGGCAATCTCGTTTCGGCGATGAGCGACGACGAACTGGCTTCAATTCGCAACAAGGAAATCGGTTTCGTCTTTCAAACATTTAATCTTCTTGCACGCGCAACGGCTTTGCACAACGTCGAGCTTCCTTTGATTTACGCCGGTATTGGCGCGAGCGACCGGCGTGAACGCGCTCAAGCAACGCTCGCTTCCGTCGAACTCGGCGACCGAATTACGCACCGCCCGAATGAGCTTTCGGGCGGTCAGCGTCAGCGCGTAGCGATTGCGCGGGCGTTAGTTAATCATCCATCAATTCTGCTTGCCGACGAGCCGACCGGCGCGCTCGATACGAAAACGAGTTTTGAAATTATGCTGCTTTTCGAGAAACTTCACGCCGACGGCAACACGATTATTGTCGTTACCCACGAACACGATATTGCCGAACGCGCTCATCGTATTATTTCCATCCGCGACGGCGAGATTGAAAAGGACGAGCGAATAAGATGATAGAAAATCTGCCGAGTTATGTTTCAATCGCATTTATTTTGACGACATTTCTCACAGTTGGTTTTCTTTTTTACGCTTTTCGGCAAACCGTTTTCGACACAACTGCTGCCAAAATTCTGTTTGCTCTCGTTCCCCTTTGGCTCATCTTCCAAGCCGCGCTCGCGTCGAGCGGATTTTATTTGTTGGTTGATGTTTTTCCGCCGAGACTTCCCCTTTTCGCCGTTATTCCCGCGCTTGTTTTGATTATTTTATTATTTATTTTTGCGCGGAAAGATTTTATTTCGCGGATTTCTTTAAAAACTTTGACGCTTCTTCACGTCATCAGAATTCCCATCGAGATTGTTCTTCTATGGCTTTTTCAAAACGGGCAAGTTCCGCAACTAATGACTTTTGAAGGCAGAAATTTCGACATTTTGTCCGGCTTGACCGCGCCAATTATTTACTGGCTGGCATTTCGGAACGGAAAAACGAATCGCCCGCTTTTGATTGCTTGGAACATTTTCGCCCTTTTGCTTTTAATAAACATTGTCACTAACGCCGTTCTTTCGATTCCCGCACCGTTTCAACAATTGGCTTTTGAACAACCGAACCGCGCCGTTTTATATTTCCCTTTCGTCTGGCTTCCTTCCGTCGTTGTTCCCGTCGTTTTGTTTTGCCATTTGGCGAGCCTTAACAAACTTTTTTCGATTGACTTCAAATCTTAATGATTTCACAATGTTGATTATGCCGACGATTCTAATTCAAAGCGGCTTTCGTTTTATGATTAACACCGATGACCACGAGCCGATGCACGTTCACGTCATTTATCAAGGACGATCGGTTTTGATCGAATTTGAAAATGAAGTTAAAGTTAGAAGAAACAGGGGCATTTCAGATAGAAACATTAGGCGAATTTTAAGAATTACTGAAGAAAACCGAACTTATTTTCAAGCTAAATGGAGAGAGATTTATGGACAAGAGCCAAGATTTTATCAAAGCAAAAGAACTAGGAAAAAAGGAATTAGCCGAATTGCCGAAAATCATAAAATTGAGCTTGGACAAGCAAAATCGCCGATTGGTTTTTGATTTGACAAACAGCGTAACGCTTATTGTTCCCGCCGATTTGCTCCAAGGATTGCAGAATGCTTCGGAAAATGATTTAACCGCAGTCGAGTTTTGGGATGAAGGTTTGATGGTTTATTGGAAAAATCTCGATGTCGCTTTTCAAACAGCTTCTCTGCTGCTTGGAATTTTCGGAACGAAGCGTTGGCTTTCTGAAATAAATTCAAGAAACGGGAAACAAACTCTACGAAAGAACGGAAAATTAATAAAGAGTGTGGCTTGACTAGTTTCTAAACTTATTCTCGAATTCCGCCGTATGAACATCTGGCAAAAATGAATTTCACCGAAACTCTAAAACTTGCTTTCGCAGCAATCTGGGCGCACAAACTCCGCTCATTCCTGACGCTTTTAGGAATGATTATCGGCGTAACTGCGTTTATGGTCGTGCTGTCTCTGTTGCAAGGCTTCAACACTTACGTTGACGAAAAAATTGCGGGCATCGGCTCGAATTCATTCACAATCAGGCGTTTCAGTTTTGAAGATTTCAAAGACACCGACACGATTGCCGCCGCGCAGAGACGCAACAAGGAATTGACGTTTGACGAGATGGAATTTATTCGCGAACGGGCGCAGGTAATTGATAAAATCGGCGCCAAGGCATTGCCGAATTCACGCGAAGTCAAGCGCAACGGCGAAACTCTCCGCGATGTTCGAATTGACGGGGCAGAACCGATAATCGGCGACATCGAAAAACTCGATATTGCCGAAGGTCGTTATTTTACCGAAATCGAAAACAATAATGCCCAGCGCGTCGCTTATATCGGCAAAGATGTCGCCGATAAACTTTTCCCGCAAGGCGGCGCGCTCGGCGGCGAAATTACGATTCAAGGTATTCCGTATAAAGTAATCGGCATACAAACTGCGAAAGGCACAGTGTTTGGTCAGCCGCAAGATAGTTTCGTGCAGTTCCCGATAAAAACTTACGGCGCGAATTTCGGCGGGCTGCGCAACAGTCGCGGACTTTATTTTGTCGCCACGTCAAAATCCGTCGAACTCTCCGCTGAAGCCGTCGAAGAAGTTCGAACACTGATGCGCATCAAACGCAAAATTCCGTTTGGCGAAAAGGACAATTTTGGGATCTTAACGCCTGATGCGATTGCCAGTTTACGTGACAGTATCTTAGGTCCGGTCTTTATCGTTATCTTGGCAGTTCCCTTTATCGCGCTCGTTGTCGGCGCGATTGTCATTATGAATATTATGCTCGTCGCCGTTACCGAACGAACCAAAGAGATAGGAATTAGAAAAGCGCTCGGCGCCCGACAGGCGGACATTTTGAAACAGTTTCTCTATGAATCGGGAACGCTCGCGGCGATCGGCGGCATCGTTGGTTTAATCATCGCCAAAATAATCGGCTTGGTTGTTTCCGCATTTCTTATTCAAACAATTATTCCCTGGTATGCGGCGGTTATTTCCATCGGCGTATCAGCTCTAGTCGGCATCGCGGCAGGTTTATTTCCCGCTTGGAAAGCAGCGCGGCTCGACCCGATTGAAGCTCTGCGAGCCGATTAAATTTAGAATCTATGAAATTTTTTGGAACCGCATTTATCGAAAACTTCAAGATGGCAATCGCCACTTTGCGCTCGAATAAGCTGCGCTCTTTTTTAACTATTTTCGGCGTAATCATCGGCGTGATAACTGTGATGCTGATTTCATCTCTGATCAGCGGCATTAACGTCGCCGTCGAAAAGGAAGTTGAAAGTTTCGGTACCCGTTCAATTTTTCTTTACAAAATGGACATCGGAATTCGCACGAGCGCACCGACGCGTGAAGAAAGAATGCGCAAGAATTTGACGATGGAAGACGCTGAAGCCATTAGAAATTTGTCAACAATTGAATTAGCCGTGCCTTTTCTCGATATTTCCAACAACTTTTTCGGTCAAAAGATATTGGTAACCGGAAAAAACGGCAAAACATCTTCCGCCGTTCAGTTGAACGGAACTCTGCCCGATATTGAAAAATCAACGACCGAAGTATTGGTTGAAGGACGCTGGTTTACACAACCGGAAAGCGACAACAAAGCCGACGTTTGCCTCGTCGGGTCGTCGGTCGTGGAAAACTATTTTCCCTACGGCTCGCCCGTCGGAGAAACTCTGGAAATCGGCGGCAGAGAGTTTCGCGTTATCGGAACTTTGCAGAAGAAGGAACAACTTTTCGGCGGCGGCGGCGGCAATAACGACCAGAGCAACACAATTTATATGCCGATGGGTTCGGCTTTGCGCTTGAAACCTTACGCCAATGATTTATTTATATTAGCTGTTGCCCGCGAAGGATTTTTGAATGAAGCCAAAGACCAAGTGCAAGACCTTCTGCGCATCCGCCGTAATGTTAAATTCGGCGAACCGAATAATTTTGCGATGGAAACCGCCGCTAGCCTTATCGAACAGTTTCAATCAATCACGGCGGGCGTAGCGTTAGCAATGGTGGTTATTTCTTCGATCGGTTTGATGATAGGCGGCATCGGCGTGATGAATATTATGCTCGTCTCCGTTACCGAACGCACTAGAGAAATTGGTATTCGCAAAGCAATCGGCGCGAAACAATCAGACATTCTGCTTCAATTTCTTATCGAAGCCGCCACTTTGACAGGTTTCGGCGGCTTAGTCGGCTTGGCAATCGGTTGGGGTTTAACGTTTTTGATTGCCCTCGTCTTCCCTTCTTACGTTCCGCTTTGGGCACCCTTGGTTGGTTTTTTCGCCAGCGTCGGCATCGGTTTAATTTTTGGACTTTTTCCAGCGTGGAAGGCGGCGCGGCTCGACCCGATTGAATCGCTTCGATACGAGTAGGATTCAGGATTCGAGATTCAGGATCCAAAATTAAAACCTTGAATTCTAAACCTTAAATCTTAAATCTTGAATCTTAAATCTTGAATCCTGAATCTTGAATCCTAAATCCTGAATCTTAAATTATGAAAACAAAGCTGCGACAACTCGAAATGCGATATTGAGCAGCGCGACAAACAGCACAATCGCCCACGCCGCGCCCGAAGAGATTTTGCCGACTATCCGCAACCCGATTGCCGCTAAAATCCAGCCCCAGATAAAAAACAAGTCGAATGTGCCAACTAATGCGGCGAGAACGGGCGATGATTTAATATCCATAAAAAATGCCGGATTAGCGTGGACTAATCCGCCTTGACTCGAAGCGATGTCAATATCGTCGGGCGATTTTAAAAACAAAATCAGGATATTAGCCAGCATCGAAACAACCGTTGGGGGAAAACTCGAATAAATCCAGACGGAAACTCCGCGCAGAAATGTCGCGCTGCCGCCCATCGCATTTGCGCCTAACCAATAAATCAAGCCGCCAATCAGAAAACTAATAAATAATCCAAACGGCAAAGCCGCATAGGTGATGTATTTAAGCACCGGCTTGGAAGCAAACTCGATTTGGGCTTGTTTTTGGTCGGCGGGCAGCTGTTGAAATCGTTCGCTCGATTCCATTCGCGCACGGGTTATCTCCTCAAAACCGATTTTGTTAATAAACAGGAAATTAAATAACGTGACTAAAACAATGATTATCAAACCCGCGAGCAGAAATCGCGGTTTGCGGCGTAAATCTTCAAAGGTTTTGCCGGGTTCAAAAAAGATGCCGCCCAAAGTTCCGACTTCCGACATTTGCGGCTGTTCATCAGTTTTAAGAATTTGTTCGGGCGGCGGCGGCGCTTGCCATTCCTGCTCGACCGGCTGGCTTTGGTTCGGTAAATCCTCATTCATAAACTGTCCCTCCGTTAATTTTAAATTTAGATTTTTGATCGTAATTGGAAAATTGCCGCTGTTGTTTGTCTGATACGCTATTTTCAAGCGATGCGTTTCAATTTAATAATTTTTAAAACAATACGGATTGTAGGGGCAGGTCTGGTGCCTGCCCAAAGCGGCGAACGCCGCTAACAACCGTCGGTTGAATTTAACCTGAATTTAATCTTGAATTTAATTAAACGTGATTTTCGCTCGCGCTCATCGGGCAGGCACAAGACCTGCCCCTACAATTTTGCCATTGCCGATTCGTAACCTTCAACGCGAATACACGCCGCGAAATGTCCTTCTTTTATCTCTCGCAACTCAGGTATGACTTCCGCACACCGTTCAATCGCCCACGGGCAGCGAGTTCTGAACCGGCAGCCCGACGGCGGGTTTATCGGCGTGGGAACGTCGCCTTTCAAAACAATTCGCTCGCGTTTTTGTTTAGGATTCGGAACGGGAATCGCGGAGAGCAGAGCTTTTGTGTACGGATGAAGCGGATTATCGTAAAGCTCGCGTCCTTCGGCAATTTCAACAATTTTTCCGAGATACATCACTGCGACACGTTGCGATATATGCTCGACGACGGCCAGACCGTGCGAGATAAAAAGATACGTCAAGCCGAATTCGGCTTGCAAATCCTGCAGCAGATTGACGACCTGCGCCTGGACTGAAACATCGAGCGCGGAAACCGGCTCGTCGCAAATTATCAATTTCGGATTTAAAGCTAAAGCCCGCGCAATACCTATCCTTTGTCGCTGTCCGCCGGAAAATTCGTGCGGGTAGCGGTTCATATAATTCGGGTCTAAACCGACTTTACCTAAAAGCTCGCCCGTCCGCTCGCGTTGTTCGGTTTTGCTGCCGATGCCGTGAATCTTCAACGGCTCCGACACGGTTGATAAAATACTCAGGCGCGGATTTAAGCTGGCGTACGGGTCTTGAAAAATAATCTGCATTTCGCGCCGCAACCGTTGCATTTGTTTGTTCGGCAGACCAACCAGATTTTGTCCCTCAAAAAGAACTTCGCCGCTCGACGGTTCATAAAGCCGCAGGAGACATTTGCCGACCGTTGACTTGCCGCAGCCCGATTCGCCGACTAAGCCGAGCGTTTCGCCGGAAAAGATGTCAAACGATACGCCGTCAACCGCTCTGACGACATCATCGCTGTTCTCAATCGGGAAATGCTTGACGAGATTGCGGACTTCGACGAGCTTTGATTTTTCACTTTGAAGTTTTACTGCGCTGTTTTCCATTTATTCACTAATTTTCTATTCCTCCGCAATTACTGCCAAACACTCGTGGCTTTTAACGATAAGCAAATAGTTATTTGCTTTACCGGTCTGCGCTTTCACTAAGATGTTAATCGATATCAATTAAGTTTTGCTTGATTCGTTCAATGTTGTTTTTATCATAAAGAACACACCGCACTTTTATATCATTTTCTATTTCGTAAAGCGGAATTCTGCCTTTCGTACAGATGTCCATACGGAATTCGCAGCGCGGAGCGAAATGACAGCCTTCGGGCAAATTTGTCGGGCTTGGAACTGTTCCCTCGATTGTCGAAAGGCGCGTTTCCTTCGCTTCGCCGATGCCGCGGAGTTTGGGAACCGAACGCAGGAGTCCTTGTGTGTATGGATGTTTCGGTTTTTCAAACAATTCGTCAACGCCTGATTCTTCGACGATTCGTCCCGTATACATCACGCATACGCGGTCGGCAACCTCCGCGACAACGCCCAAGTCGTGCGTGATTAAAAGGACGGCGAGTTTTCGAGTCTGGCGTAATTCGTTTAATAATTCGAGAATCTGCGCTTGAATCGTTACGTCTAAAGCCGTCGTCGGCTCATCGGCGATAAGCAATTCGGGATTACACGCGAGAGCCATCGCAATCATTATGCGCTGACGCATTCCGCCGGACAATTGATGCGGATAATCATTAATTCTCCTTTCCGGAGCGGGCATCGCCACTTCCTTCATCGCTTCAATCGCCCCGCCAATCGCATCTTTTTTGTTTAAGCCGCGATGCAGACGCAACGCTTCGGCAATCTGCTCGCCGACTGTGTAAACCGGATTAAGCGATGTCATCGGGTCTTGGAAAATCATCGAAATATCATCACCGCGAATCTCGCGCATTCGCTCGTCCGACACATTTAATAAATTTTCGCCTTTGAAAGCGATTGAACCGCCGACAATTTTCCCGGGCGCGGCGATAAGACGCATCAAGGACAGCGCGGTAATTGATTTGCCGCAGCCGGATTCCCCGACCAGTCCGAGGAGTTCGCCTTCGTTAATATAAAAGCTAACGTCGTCAACTGCTTTGACTAAGCCTGCGCGGGTTGGAAAATGAGTTTGTAAATTCTTGACTTCGAGTAGATGAGACATTTTTAGTAAAGGCTGAAAGAATAATCAACTATTTTCACTGTTGAGTAAGTTTTCCCGTTTCTTTTTGCTGGAATAAAAACGATTTTCATTGCGGCGGCAATTGCCTGTTCGGTCAATCCATATGGCAACGTGGTTAGTGGACTAACAGTTCCGATTCCGCCGCTTGCCAAAAATGTAATCCGTAATCTCACTGTTCCCTGCAAACTTGCTTGTCTAGACGCATCAGTATATTTGGCGGATGGTTTGAGAACAATTCTTATGTTTTGAACTTCTTCCTTCCTTTCCGTTTGGTTTCCATTTTTTTCTTGCGTCGCAACGATTGTCGTATCGGTTACGCCTTCGTCGCCGAGTGTGCGGCTTGAACCTTTTCCAATTTCAACGCCTTGTGCATTTTTGTTTATATTGATTGATTCAACAAAGTTTTTAATTTCCACTTTATCTTTGTCTGTGCCCGTAATCCAAAATTCAAACCATCTTTTATTTTTGAAATCATTTATTAACCAATAAACTTGCGATGTAGTTTTGCTGTCGAGTTTTATTACTTCAAAAGCATTTTGAGTAAATTTTGTTTCATCGAAATCAGCAAACAAAGCTCTTATTTCTTTTAATCTGCTGTCAAAATTTCCCTCGTCAAATTTCTTTTTCGGATTGCAGTAATCTGGAACTTTTTGGCTAGTTCTCGAAACTATTGTCATACCATAAACAATTTCGCTGGCATATGCAGCATATTGATTTGTTTCTTCTTCGCTACAAATATTTGTGCGTTGAATTAGAATTGGCAGTTTAGGAAACAAAACTGAAACATCCTTATCGCTGACCTTGTATCTTTCCCATTTGATCGGCGCGTTATATTTTTCCGTTTGTGCATACGCGCAAAGACTGAAAATAAAAATTAAAAATAAACTCGAAATTTGTTTGAGCATAATTTTCCCTATTCATAGATTGCTATTTGTTATTTCAAAAGTTTGCTTTGATTTAATTGAGCCGTGCAACTAATTTCGTCGCTTTTTCTTCAAACAGATGTTATCATTTTTCGAGTAATTTGCCCGTTTGCGGCAAATAAAAGTTGTAGGAGATTTTCGTAGTGAAAAAAATTTCAAATCTGCTTGGCGGTATTTTTTTAACCGTCTCTCTTTTTACAAACATTTTTGCCCAACCCGCGACGACTTCGCAAGTTAAACCCAAAATATCAACCGAAACCAGAACAAATAAAGTGGTGACGGCTGAAAAAATCGAACAAGATATGGCGGAAGCTTTGACGCTGATTCAGGACCAACACGTCAGCGGCAAGAACCTTAATTACAATGACCTTTTCAAAAGCTCGATTGATTCGATGCTTCATACGCTCGACCCGCACTCGAACTATTTTGATGCTAAAGAGTATGAAGAATTTCGCATCAATCAGAATTCGCAATACTTCGGCATCGGTGCGATTCTGGGCGACTTGCGCGACAAAGACGGCAAAGTTATCGCCACATTTATCAAGGCGACTTTTGAAGCGGCGCCGGCTAACCGAGCGGGGCTTCGTTATGGCGATAAAATTGTCGAAGTCAACGGCACTTCGATGCTCGGCAAATCATTTGTGGAAGTGCGAAATTTCTTGATTGGTCCGCGTGGTACAAATGCAAAAATTACTGTCGAGCGGTATGGCACTGGCAGTCGTGAAACCGTCAACATAGTGCGCGACGCCGTTTCCCAACCTTCAATTCCCGAAGCGTATATGATTCGTCCCGGTGTCGGTTACATCGCAATGACCGGCGGATTTCACCAAACGACGTATGCCGAATTTCGGCAGGCAATGGCGGAATTAAAATCGCAGGGTATGGAGCAGCTCGTGCTGGATTTGCGAAACAATCCGGGCGGTTTGGTCAGCCAAGCCTATCAAGTCGCCAATACTTTTTTATCTCGCGGGCAAAATGTTTTAACCCAAAGAGGCAGAATTCAAGGCGCGGAAAGTTCATTAGCGGCGGAAAACAATTCTCCCGACAAAACGCCGATTGTCGTGCTTGTTAATCGCAATTCGGCTTCGGCTTCGGAAATTCTCGCCGGCGCGCTCCAAGACCACGACCGCGCTTTAATTGTCGGCGAAAGCACTTACGGCAAAGGTTTGGTGCAGAATCCGTTTCCTCTGGAATACGGCTCGATGCTGCTTTTGACGATTGCCAAGTATGAAACGCCTTCGGGTCGCCTTGTTCAGCGCGATTATTCGGACGGCAATCTTTATAATTATTTGACCGACGGCGGAAGTTTGCGTGACGAAAACGTGCCGGAAAAGCCGAAAGGCGCGGCGAGCAAAACCGATTCGGGCAGACCGGTTTACAGCGGCGGCGGCATCAGCCCGGACGAAGCAGTTAAAGCCGAAACTATAACGGTTGAGAAGGCGCGTTTTCAGCAAAAGCTCAACAATCCGATTTTCGCTTTCACGCTTCAATTAGCTTTCGGTCAAACTAAAGGTTTTGAAAGTTATAAAATTGACCGCCCGATTTCGTTTGAATATAACTTGAAAAAAACCGATTTTCCGATAACCGAAAATCTTTTTCAAACATTCAAAAAATTTGCCGTCGAGAAATATAATTTCACGCCGGCGCAAATTAACCGCGAACGAGAATTTGTCGAAAGAATGCTCCGCACGGAACTCGTTACCGCCGCTTACGGTTCGACGACTTCTTATCAAGTATTTTACGACTACGATACGCAATTGAAAAAAGCTATCGAACTTCTTCCCGAAGCTAAACAACTGGCTATCGAAGGTGCGAAGGCCAACGCTCAGAAATTAAAATCAGAAGTTAATCGTTAATTTTCGGAAAAATTTGTTTGTTTATTTTTGAACGAAAATAAAAAGGCAAGTTTTTTGAAACTTGCCTTTTTATTTTTGTAAGATTGACGATTTATTACGCTGACGCCGTCGAACTTTGCGCCGCTTGTTTAAGCAACATCGGCATACTTTGTTCGAGCGTCTGCGCCGTTTTTTCTTCTTGCTGCAAATTCTCCGTCAGCAATTTTACGACATCCGCTTGTCCCATTGTTTCCGCTGCGGCAATCAAGCCGCGATACGAAGCAATTTCGTAATGTTCAACTTTTGAACAGCCACCCACAATTGCCAAATCCGCCAAAGTCGGAACGTCCGCTGTTTCCTTCAGCAACTTATCGCCTTCCAAAACAATTCCCGCCGCGCCATCACACGGAACTCTTTTCGCCGTCAAACCTAAAAGCTCGTGAACTTGTTCGAGATTTGCAATTTGCTCTTCGGTTTCCGTGATATGCGTTTCGAGTGCCGTCTTAACGGTTTCTGCAGTTGCGTTCGGCAACATCTTTTGCTGCGCTTCCAAAAAACGATGCTCGGCATCATAAATATCGCCAAGTCCGTGTATAAATTTTTCTTGTAATGTTTTAATAGCCATTTTATCCTCCTTGATTAAACTCAAAATACATCAATAGGAATTTATCGGTTTGTTTTCGAGTTTATACACGTTTTAGCAAGTGTTATGCCAAGTCGCGGAGGCTTATATTTTGTTGAGTTTCAAATTTTGCTAATGGGTTAGATGGACGATACTAATACAAAGTGTGTTTCGTAAAAAGAAATGAAAGAATGCACTTTGCTAATTCGCCGAAGTGATATTCAAGGATTTTTTAAAGTAGGAACGTGCGGAGAACGAAAACGGAAAATGAATATAACTACGCTTTAATTTTTCAATTATCCATTTTCCATTTGTACGGTCGGCTTTTAATTTCTTCAGCCAACGGCTCGTAAATCACGCGCTCGCCATGTTCGTTCGTATAATCCCACAAACCATTATAACAATGACGGTTGTCCTCCTAACCCGGATGATTGACAATCGCTTGCCGTGCAATTCAAATGCGGCAATTTGTTTCATAGATAAAACTGTGATATAGTATGTAATTCAACTTCGTCAAATAGTTTCCCTTTTAAGACTGTGCATTTGTCCAAATTCATACGGTCAATGACAGACGGAACTGATTGTCGTGCGAAAAACTATGAATTGTCAGCACTTGCGCTAAGTTAAAAAATTATGGAAAAAGGGATTGAAAATACAGTATCACTTTCGGAAGAATTTGATTTAATTTGTCTTTCGCATCTGCGCTGGGATTTTGTTTATCAGCGTCCGCAACATCTTCTAAGCCGTTTTGCAAAAAACCGCCGCGTGTTCTTTTTTGAAGAACCCATTTTTATTGATGGCGATACGCATCTTGAAATCAGTCTGCGTGAAAATAATTTATCAGTCGTCGTTCCGCACATATCGCACGCCGACCGCGACAATAAAAATGTCGTGGACGTTCAGCGCGAGTTGCTCGACGATTTGTTCAATTCACAGGAAATCAATAATTTTGTTTTATGGTTTTATACGCCGATGGCGATAAATTTCGCCGCTCATCTCGAACCGCAAGCGACTGTTTTCGATTGTATGGATGAGCTTTCCGCTTTTAAGTTCGCGCCGCCGGAACTAATCGAAAACGAACGACGACTTTTTAAAAAAGCCGATTTGGTTTTTACCGGCGGTCAAAGCCTTTATGAAGCGAAAAAGCATCAACACGAACAAGTTTTCGCATTCCCTTCGAGCATTGACGCGGAGCATTTTAAACAAGCGCGAACCATTACTGAAGAAAGGGCGGAACAAAAATCAATTCCGCGCCCGCGCTTTGGTTATTACGGCGTGATTGACGAGCGCATAGATATTAGGCTTCTAGCGGAAATTGCAGATTTGCGCCCCGACTGGCAATTCGTGATGGTTGGTCCGGTCGTTAAAATCAGTGATGAAGATTTGCCGCGCCGCGAAAATATCCATTACCTCGGCGGCAAAAGCTATCAAGATTTGCCGGCTTTTCTCGCTGATTGGGACGTGGCGATAATGCCATTTGCGATAAATGAATCAACGCGCTTTATCAGCCCGACGAAAACGCCGGAATATCTCGCCGCCGGCAAACCGGTCGTTTCGACACCGATTAGAGATGTTGTGCGACCTTACGGCGAAATGAACTTAGTTCACATCGCTTCGACCGCCGGGGAATTTGTCGCGGCGGGCGAGAAAGCGTTACACGAAAATGGTGCGGAAAGATTATTAGAGATTGACGAATTTTTGGTGCACATATCTTGGGATAAAACTTGGCAGCAAATGAGTGCTTTAATTGATGAAATTGTCCGAAAACAATTCAGAAGTTCGGCGGCATAAATTTTGCTCATATTTGCACGCACACATAATTTATTTACAGGGTTTTTATAAATTTTTATAAAATAGCTTTAAAATTAAAGAACAAGGGGAATAAAAGCGATGTTTGATTATTTAATTGTAGGTGCCGGCTTTGCCGGCAGCGTTCTTGCCGAGAGATTGGCAAATGGTTCAGGAAAAAAAGTTTTGATATGCGACAAGCGTCCACACATTGCGGGAAATGCGTTCGATTATTATAACGACGACGGAATTTTAATCCACAAATATGGTCCGCATATTTTTCATACAAATTCAGCGGATGTTTTTGAATACCTTTCGCGTTTTACCGAATGGCGTGAATACCAACATCGGGTTTTAGCATCGGTTGACGGAATGCAGCTTCCGATTCCAATCAATCTCGACACGATAAATAAACTTTACGGATTAAACTTGACCGCTTTTGAAGTTGAAGAATTTTTTGAGAAACTAGCCGAAAAATGCGACGTTATTCGCACTTCGGAAGATGTTGTCGTGTCGAAGGTCGGGCGCGAGCTTTACGAAAAATTTTTTCGCAACTACACGCGGAAACAATGGGGCTTAGACCCTTCGGAACTCGATGCGAGTGTTACGGCGCGCGTGCCGACCAGAACTAACCGTGATGACCGTTATTTTACCGATTCGTATCAAGCAATGCCGAAACACGGTTATACCAGAATGTTCGAAAAAATGCTCGACCACCCGAATATAAAAATTATGCTTAACTGCGATTATCGGGAAATCGCCAGTCAAATTGGTTATCGGGAAATGATATACACCGGTCCGATTGATCAGTTTTTCGATTATCGTTATGGCAAACTTCCCTATCGGTCGTTAGAGTTTAAACACGAAACTCACGACACGGAAACTTTTCAATCTGCGCCGGTGATTAATTATCCAAACGAACAGGCTTTCACGCGCATCACCGAGTTTAAATATTTAACCGGTCAGGAACATAGAAAAACAAGCATCGTCTATGAGTTTCCGCAAGCGACAGGCGACCCGTATTATCCAATTCCGCGCAAGGAAAATGCCGGCATTTATGCCAAATACAAGGCTCTCGCCGACAACGCGCAGAATGTTCATTTTGTCGGACGACTGGCAACTTATAAGTATTACAATATGGATCAAATCGTTGCGCAGGCTTTGACTGAATACGGCAAAATCGTTGGTATGAAGCGTAAGGAAGCGACCATCAAAACTAAATCTAACGAAAAAGTTTTCGCGGCGGCTCAAACGTCAAACGGTGCAAGTAGCCCAGCAGCTTCAATAAATTAATATTAGAAAACAACAAGAATTTGCGCTTTACTTAAAATTTCAGATTATGGATAAAGATGATAACCTTTATAATCCACAATCTGAAATTTTTATTTAATAATGAAAGACCTTTACAAAATTTATGACGGAAATTATCGGTTGGGTCAGTTCTGCAATTTTATTGTTAACCGTCAGCCGACAAATCTATAAACAATGGCAGGAAGGCACGAGCGACGGCGTTTCGGTTTGGCTTTTTCTCGGGCAGATTGCCGCGTCAACCGGATTCGCTGTTTACAGTTGGCTGGTTTGGAATCGTGTTTTTATTTTTACTAATGTTTTGATGGTTTTAATCGGAATCGTCGGTTTTATTATTAACCTTTATCTGAAAAAACGTGAAGAGTCGGAAGCTAAAACTTTTAACCAATATTCAGGTTTGGATAGTGCCGTTCGAGGTCGCTCACCCGGTAATTCTCGACTCTCTGCCGCAAAATTAAATCCTGCGCCCGCGCCGGCGACCGAATCGGATCCGCCTGGACGAATTTAAGCCGCTCGACAGCACTTTTCAAGGTGGTCGGACTAAAAAGCGAATGTGAAATCGCGTGAGAGCGCCAGGATTTGACAGTCGGCATCGTCATAGAAAAATTGTTATTTTGATTCTACCGGCGCGGAACAATTAGAATCGTCGGCGCAATAATCAGTTTCTCGCTTTCCGTCTCTTCTTGCAATGCGAAAGCGCAGAGCAAAATAACCGTCGCCAAAAAATGGGGCGTATTTTTCGAACGTAAATTTACCGCTTCCTCAGGCGCGCTTGTAACCCGAAATATACGCGGGAATCGAGATTTCCTTCTTCAGTTTTTCATCGGCAATCGAGCTTTCCGCCTTAACCTTTAAAGGAATCACGCCCGCCCAAACTTCCAAATCATAATCTTCCTCGGCGTCAACCGGACTTCCCGTGCGAATTTTCGCCGACGCTTCTTCGATTGGAAGCGATAGAACCGTCGTCGCTTTTAATTCCAATTCATTCGGCGGACGAATTTCCGGCCAGCGATTCGGCACAATGTGTTCGGTCAATGCTTCAAGAGCGGCTATCTTTTCCTGTTCATCGCTTATCAATTTTGCTTTGCCGAAAATCACGACCGAGCGATAATTCATCGAATGATGAAACGCCGAACGCGCCAGAACGAGACCGTCAATTAAAGTTACGGTTACGCAAATCGGCTTTTCCCAACCGAGCGTCCGCATCATCCGGCTCGCGCTTGAGCCGTGAATTATTAAACGGTCGCCGATTCGTGCGTAACTCGTCGGTATGACAAACGGCTGGTCATCAACCGTAAAACCGACGTGGCAAACGAAGGCTTCGTCGAGAATTTTGTAAATCGTTTCGCGCTCGAAACTTCCGCGTTTCGGAATTCTTCTTATCTTTGTGCGCTCGGTGCGAACAATCTCCTTACTCATCTTTTTTTATTTTTCGATTCGGCAAAATCTCGACCGCTTCGGGCGTTTTGACCAGCACTACACAGCCGCCTTCAGACCGAACAGCGTGTTTACCGTCCGGCGCGGTATATAAATAATCGCCGGCGTGCAGGTAATCTTTGCCAAGATGGATGTCGCCTTTGATGACGAAAATTTCTTCGCCGCCCGGATGATTATGCGCCGGGTAAGTCGCTCCAGCTTCAAACTTCAACAAAAAAGTCGGCGCCCGTTTCGTCTTTTTGTCGAACTGCAAAACCTTGACAAAAACGCCTTCGGCATCGGGTTCAGGCAGCGCTTTCCATTCGATTTGACGGCTGCGGACTAATTGATTTGTGTTTTCTTCGTTCATAATTTTCGTCTAAAAAAGCGGAAGATATTTTTCTTTGATAATTTTCAAATGATGATTTTGATGCGCGATAATATTAAAATCCGTCGTCGAAATTGATGTCAGACTTTTCATTTGTTTGAGTTGGATTTGAAATCTTTTTCAAGAAGCATCACTTACAAAAGCCTTGCGGGTTGAATAAATAATCAAACTTCTTTTATCGGCTATAAATTCACTCGACCGATTTTTTAGCTCATTATTTATGGAATCAATCCGTTCCGATTTCGCGCGGTAATCCGCTTCGTTTTCGTAACTCGAAATCGTAACAAGAAGGTTTTTATCTTGAATGACGGGAAGACGCGGAAAATCATTTTCCGCCATCTCACTGACAAAAAGCATTGTGTCGTTTATTTTCTGTGAGCCGAGAAAAGGAATGTAGTCAGCTTGGAAAAGATTTATCAAATCGTCGAGCCGGTTGTTTTTGGCAAAATAAAAATCTATCGTCACCACGGACTTTAGTTTTTCAAATTCACCGGAGTTTATTGTCTTCGCTGAATCTTGCGTTTTTTTCGCGTCGCCGAGCGGTCGCAAAAGATACACGTCCGTCCAATCGAGCAGCATTTCATTTGCTTCTGGTCCGAATTGTTTCCAAACCGCGCCACGCACGTAAAACGCATCGAGAAAATTCAATCTCGATTGCATATCGGCGAAACCGCGAATCCAAAAAAATTTGTCCGGTTCGCCTTCGACCGTAAACTGCCCGAGCGGGTAACTGCCCAGCTCAATTTGCGAATCAATAAAATGATTTTCAAAATACTTGATAAACCTGTCGCGCTCGCCGGGCTTTATCAAATAATTTCGCAGTTCAAGAACTTTTAAATTTTGTTTTCCATTCATAATTCATCCGCTTTTTAGCTTTGCCTGTAAAAAATCATCTGCCAGTTCCATTCCCAGCTCTTCCCTTCGTCAGCGGAAAAAGCCTGTTTCCAAATTGGTGTTTCAGGGTTGGCTTTATTCCATAAAAATTTAAGAATGACTTCCCTTTCTTCCCACTCGTCCCGCGCGTAAAAGCAGCCGGAGTCTCCGTCAAAAGAGCCGACGACCGGAACGTCTAAAACGAATCTGTTTGTATCAGCCCAGTAGATACTCCAAAGTCCGGTTGCGGGATTGAAAATCCGCACTGTCATTCCTTCAAACTGAACTCCGTCAAATTCAGTGCGGTAAGTATCGATATTGCCGCAGCCGTTCAGGATTTTCCGGCATTCGCAGACGGTTTCAAACTCCGTCCAGTCGTCACAATCGTTTAATCTTGCGGCTAGTTTTTTATTGTGAACTTTCCATTTTCCTACCAAAAATCAAAATCATCAGGAGATGACCGTTTAGACGCTGTAATATTTAGATTATCCGCCAGACTTACAAATTGCGTCTCCGGCTCGATTAAAGTTTCTCTCATAAAAGATACCGATTTGAAAAAATTATAAATAGATTTTATACGAGATTGGCGTTTTGAAAAGAGCCACTTTTAGACAAATTCTACAGACCAATTTATAATCTAAAAATATGCCGCATCCGCCGTTTATTATGCTCGATGAAAAATCCGAATCTCCGCTTTACCGGCAGATTTACGAAGCGATTCGGCGTTCAATTCTCAGCGGCGAATTTCACTCCGGCAGACAATTGCCCGCCTCGCGCCTGCTGGCAACGCAGCTCGGCGTGTCCCGGATGACCGTCATCAACGCTTACGACCAGCTCTTGGCGGAAGGTTATCTCGAAAGCAGGGCGGGCGCGGGAACTTTCGTTGCCGAACATTTGCCAGAAGAATTTTTGCAAACGCCCGGCATTAAATTGCAAAAAAGCGATGGGGAAACTTCGCCGCGCAATTTGAAACTTTCCGGCTATGGAAAAAACATATCGAAGGAAATCGGCAGGATTTTGCAAAACAATCAAGCCACGCCGATTATTCCCTTTCAGCACGGGCTGGCGGCGATTGACGATTTTCCCTTCGACGTTTGGGCGAAATTAACGAGCAGATGCTATCAAACTTTGCAGCGCAATCGCTTCGGCTACGGCGAGCCGGCAGGTTTTTACCCTTTGCGCGAATCAATCGCGGCATATTTAAAATCCGCCAGAGCCGTCAACTGCACGCCGGAGCAAGTCATTATCACAAACGGAGCGCAGCACGCTTTCGATTTAATCGGCAGGATTCTGCTCGAAGCGAAAACCGAAGTCTGGGTTGAAAACCCTTGCTATTTCGGCGCGAGACAAGCGTTTCAATCCGTCGGAGCCAAGCTCATTCCCGTGCCGGTTGATAAAAATGGTTTTGATTTGTCGGCGGCGTTAAAGCAAAGCCGGAACGCGCGGATGGTTTACGTTACGCCGTCGCATTAATTTCCGCTTGGCGTGACGATGAGTTTATCGCGCCGCTTGCAGCTTCTCGAATGGGCGAGCAAAGCCGGAAGCTGGATTGTCGAAGACGACTACGACAGCGAACTTCGCTACGCAGGCAGACCGCTCGCGTCCTTGCAGGGACTCGACCGCGACGGGCGCGTCCTTTATATCGGCACTTTCAGCAAAATGATTTTTCCTGCTCTCAGGCTCGGCTGCCTCGTCGTGCCGCGCGATTTAGTTGAGATTTTTACTGCCGTCCGCGCTCTTAACGGCTCGCATTCGGCGTTAATTGACCAAGCCACGCTCGCCGCATTTATTACGGAAGGACATCTCGCGCGGCACATTCGCCGGATGCGGCGGCTGTATGAGGAAAGGCAGGAAATTCTGATTTCAGAAGCGAAGAAACATCTCAAGGGCAAACTCGAAGTCAAAAAATCGGTTTCTGGAATGCATCTAATCGGCTGGCTGAACGACGACGTTAAGGATTATTCGGTCGCCAAAAAAGCCGCCGAGTTCGGCGTTAAAGTCGCCGCCGTTTCCTCGCATTCGTTCACCAAACAGGAGCGTGGCGGTTTGATTCTCGGCTACACGGCATTTAACGAAGAACAAATTAAAAAAGGAGTTAAACAATTGGCTAAAGCAATTAAAAGCCCGTCAGAAAATTGACTTTGAGGCTTTTCCAAACATTTATTTTTTTACTATTTTTTTGCCCAGATACGAAATCGTTTCGCCCGGTTTCATTTCATAAAAAGGAATTTTCAGCGTTTTTAATTCGGCGGCAAAACCGTCGGACGTTTCGGTAATGCCCGGAAAAGTTGCGAAGTGATGCGGAATCGCCAACTTCGCGCCGACTGATTTCGCCGCCTTCGCCGCCATTCGCGGCTCCATTCCGAAATGCCCGCCGATGTTCAGTAACGCCACGTCAATCTGATACTGCTCACCGATGGTTTCCATATCTTTGAAATACGCCGTGTCGCCCGAATGATAAATCGTCGGACCGTTTTTGATTATCAAAACAAAGCCCGCCGGATTTCCGCCGTAAGCGCGTTCGGCTTCGGTTGCAGTGGCTTTCGGATTGAAAACGCTGCTCGAATGAACCGCCGCAGTCATCGCAACGGTTACTTCGCCGTCGGCAATTTGAATTTCGCCGCCGATGCCCATAATCGCGTCAGTCTGAGCTTGCTTTGCCGGAAAGTCCGCGAGCTTGACTAAATTTCCGGCAAGCTCTGGATTGCAAATTAAAACCGCGCCGGTCTTTTTGGCGATTTCAACCGCGTCGCCAACGTGGTCTCGGTGTCCGTGCGTGATGAGAATGTAATCAACTTTCGGCACGGCGGCGAGCGCGTCCTTGCCGTCTTTCGCTTCGGGATTCAAAGGATTTGTCAGCCACGGGTCAATCAGCAACACTTTCCCTTTCGGTGTGGTAACGGAAAAAGCCGCGTGTCCGAACCATTTTATTTTCGTTTCCTGCGCCGATGTTTGAAGTGCAAAACTAACCGCCAGCACAAACAAAACAATTGTAAATTTGAAAATTTTCATAAATACTTCCTTCAAAAAGATTCTAGCGCTCTAATTTCAGAGCAGAGACATCTATCTGATAAATATCGCCCAAACCGTTTCCCACGCCGTCTAATTGATTCATCAACTCTGGATAATTCATTCTTTTCCCGGTCGGCTGGTCTGTAAAATTTCGGCAGCTCGTCCAGAAAAAATACTTTCCATCCGGCGAAATCTTCGGTGAATACTCTTGGCGCTTGGAGTTGATTTTGTCGCCCAAATTCACTGGGCGCGTCCACGCGCCATCGCGGTTGTAGCTCGTGTAAATGTCGCCGCCGCCGTAAGAATCCTTGCGCCCGCAAGCCATAAAAATCAGAAAATTTTCGTCCGGCGCGATGAACGGCTCGTATTCCTCAAACTCGGTGTTGACTGTTTCGCCCAAGTTTTCCGGCTCTTGATATTTGCTGTCGGTAAAACGCGAGCGATAAAGGTCGCTTCCGCCTTTCCCGCCTTTGCGTTCCGAGCCGAAATAAAGCATTCCATTTCTGGCGAGCGTCGGATACCATTCGTCCGCGTCGCTGTTGACAGGCGCGCCCAAATTCTGCGGCTCGCTCCAGGCGCCGCGCGCCGTTTTTTCCATCATCCAAATATCAGTGTCCGTTTTCTCTTTTCCGGCAACGGGTCGTTTGGAAATAAAGAAAAACTTTTTACCGTCTGCCGTGATAAACGGGTCGGCATCCGAATATTCGCCGGAAAACGGCGCGACTTCGGGCGTCTGCCATTTGCCGTTTTTAAATTGCGAAACGAGAATCGTCCAAAAATTAAAATTCGGCGTGCTTCGCACAAAATAAAGCGTTTTGCCGTCGGGCGCGAAAGCCGGATGCGAGTCAAAACTGCCGCCGGAGATAACGCCTTCTCCAAAGATTGCAGGCTCGCTCACCGTTTTATCAAAAGCGTATGGATATTTTATTTGAGCTAATGTAACTTGGTTCACACCGCCCGCGATTAAAAGTAGGCAAAAGATTGTGGTTGTTCGATATAAATATCTGTTCATCTTCTATCTTTGACTCATTAACGCTAAAAGGTTTCGCGCTTCAACTGCATTTCAATTTAATCCCGAACGCTTGCCGATTCGTCTCGCTTCCCTTCAAGAAAAAGAAATTGGACTACATACAAATTTGAAAATCGGCTATTGCCATAGTTCCAAATATATTTAAGATCTCACCTTACGCAGATGATTGAAAAAGGAGTAAAATTTTTGCATGGACGAAATAGCAGAAATCTACTCGGATTATTTGATCGCATCATTTGGATTGACAACGGCGACAGGTTTGAGCAACTTACTTG
>MWYZ01000044.1 GCA_002050365.1 Acidobacteria bacterium 28-1 | reverse complement strand
AACAAGTAAATATCCATTGAGTTGAAACTCTCCTTTTTCAAATTTGCAAGATTTAATCAAGTAGATTTCAACTCAATGCTTCACATTTTTCAAATATCAATTACTTTTTGTCCTGTACTTAGATAACCTATATTAAATTCTAAGAAATTCCGAAACTATTTGATTGAATTCATCGGCTTTTTCAATAAAAAACAGATGGCTTCCGTTTTTAACGATTTTCAAAACTGCATTCGGAATTGAGTTCGATAAATTTACCGAATTTTGCATCGGCACAATTAAATCTTTATCACCAGTCAAAACTAAGGTTTCGGCTTTGATTGACCTGATTTTATTTTCTAAATCAAAGTTGAATGCGGTTTCCAACTGGTCGAAATAAGTTGTTTCAGAAACGTCGCTTTCTTCGCGCATTCGGCAAACTCTCTCTACTTCGTCGGCACGGTCAACGTTAAATTCTTCGCTGAACGCGGGACGCAGGAAACGTCTGATGTGTTCGCCGCGCGTCAAACTTGCATCAGGCGCAAATGACCGCAAAACCTCGATAGAAGGTCTGACGTGATTTGCGCCGCCCGCCGTTGTGCAAACAAGAACCAGTTTATTTAATCTTTCGGGAAACTTCAGCGCGAATTCCTGCGCGACGAAACCGCCGAAACTCGCGCCAACGATGTGCGCCTTTTCGATTTCCAGAGCATCGAGCAAACCCAAAACGTCTTCGGCAAAAACTTCTAACGAAGAATTGCCTTTGCCCCGATTATTCGGCGACTTCGACTTGCCGACACCGTACGGGTCAAAAGTAACAACCCGAAAATCTTTCGACAATTCTTCGGTTTGTTTGAACCAACTCCACGCGCCCGACGCGAATCCGGGAATTAAAACTAACGGCTCGCCCGTGCCATTTGATTCAAAGTATAAATTAAAATTTTTGGTGCGAATATAAGACATTTTGTAGGGGCCGGTCTTGTGCCCGCCCGATGAGCGCGAGCGACAATGCGCGTTTGATTAAATTCTTGAGTATCGACGATATTTGTCAGCGACATTCGCCGCTTTGGGCAGGCCCCAGACCGGCCCCTACGATTTCGCTTAGAAACCCAACTTAAAGGCAAATTGAATTACGCGCGGACCGGTTGCGGCGCGTTCGATGCGCCCGAAGTTTGCGCCCGCCAGATTGTTGTTCGGATTCGCGTAATTTACCCAATTAAACACATTGAAAAACTCCGCCCGAAACTCGCCGTGCAATCTTTCCGAAAACGGAACGAACTTGATAAATGAAATGTCCACATTCTTTTGTCCGGGTCCGGTTAAAAAGTTGCGCGGAACATTGCCGAACGGCGCAACCGGGTCGAAGGTCGTTGTGCCGAAAGCCGAACGAGTGAACGCCGCCGGATTGAAATAAGCGTTCAAACGGTCGGAAACATCGCCGCTCGAATAAACATCGCCGCTGAAAGTGCGGTTGAAATTGGCGCGGTTGATAATACTCGTATCGTTTGAATCAACTACCGAAAACGGCAGACCCGATTGGAAAACAGCGATGCCCGCCACCTGCCAATTATTCAAAAGTGATTTGGCAAAACCCAATTCAAAATTAAACTCCGGCAATTGGTAAACGCCGCTCACGACAAATCGCTGCTCGCGGTTGAAATCCGAACGCCCGCGATTCGTGCGCCAATCAAATTGGTCGCCCGGCACATTTGCCAATTCGTTCAAAGCCGCGCCCGAATAATAATCAATTGATTTGCCGTAAGTGTATGCCACCAAAAATTGCAACCCGTTGTTAAAACGTCGGTTCAGAGACATCTGCAGCGAATTATAAGTCGAGAGCGAGGTCGTTTGAACTTGCTGAACGCCGCCCGTAATATTTTTATTCGCCGAGATAATTGCGCTTGGCGCGAGCGGATTGGTGAATGTATTCGTCGCTGAATTATAAACCGGCTGATTCAAGGTGATGACCTGCAAAAGATTCGTTCCTTTATTACCGACATAGCCGATGTCGAAAAGAAAGTTTCTGGCAAATTCCCATTGAAAGCCGAAGTTGAATTGCTGAACATACGGCGTTTTGAGTTCCGGGTCAACGAAAACGCCGGCAATCGGCACACCGACAATTGGCGAAAGCGGAGAAAGCGGCGATGGAATCGTCGTCGCGGTCGGGAACTGCGAAGGCGGCGGCAATTGCACGAACGGACTTTGGAAGGTGCGGAAAATGCCGGGAAGTCCAACGCCTAGAGCGAAATATGGGTAATTAAAAAGCTGTGTATTGGCGTAACGCGTCGAGATGCGGTCGTAATAAATGCCGTAACCGCCGCGCATCACGATTTTTAAATTTTCGTCCAAAAGATACGCGAAACCGACGCGCGGCGCGAAGTTGTTTTTATCGGTCGGCACAAGGGTTTTTTCAACCGTCGGGACACCGGCAAGCTGTCCGCCTTCGGCTTGCACGAAACCGTTTGGCGCAGGCGCGGGCGCGGCAGTCGTGCCGAAGCGCAGTTGGCTTGGCAGAAAATTAACTAATCTGCCTTGCTCTTCGACCGGCAAACCGTAGAAGTCGTAACGCAAGCCGAGATTCAAAGTTAAACGGCGGCTGATTTTCCAATCGTCCTGCACAAATCCGCTAAAATCTTTGACGCGGAAACTACGGTCGAACACGCCCGAACCCAAAAGCGATGTTCCCGTGCCGGTCAGAAAATTATTAAAACTCGTGAAAAGAAGCTGCCCGCGCGTAAAAGCGTTGAAGAAAAATTTCACGGTCGATCTGCGAAATTCGCCGCCGAATTTTAAGTGATGGTCGCCCGCCGTAACTGACAGAGTGTCGTAAAAATTGTAGCCGTTGATGCGCGAAGATTGGTCGGCGAGCGTTCCTGAACCGAAGAAAAATGCCGAGTCCGCGCCGAGAACGCGAATCGTCGGCGCGCCCGGATACAATGAAGCATTTGGATTTGTAATGCCCAATTGCGTCGCCGTAAACGGTTCTTCCGGCACGCTTGTTACGCGCAGACGATTAAAACCGAAACGCGCTTGATTGACGACGTTCGACGAGAAAACGTAGTTGTCAGTAATCGAATAAAGAAATTGTTTGATTTCCAAATCGCCGCCGAAACCGATGAGTTGACGCTCGCCGTTGCCGAGTCCGGCGAAGTTGTAATTTGCTTGAGAAGTCGGATTGTCGGCGAGGAAAAATTTCGCGGCGATGTTGTGTTTGTCGGACACGACGAAATCGCCGTTGGCGTTAAATTGATTTTCACGAAAGCGCGAAATGCCCGATTGCGGAACGGTTACGGGACAAAATTTAAAGAAACTACGGTGCAACCGAACGGTCTCGCCGTCGCGCCCGACGACGGAATGGCGAATTGTCCGTTCGGCAGACGCGCGTTCAAAATGGCGAGCGCAACCGGATTGACGGTCGCCGCATTAGCGATGCCGAACGCCGCTGCGAGTCCCGCCGCCGTCCGATTCGTGTCGGTCAAACCAAGCGGAATATTCGGCGATGTCAAGCTGTTAATCAGCGAATAGCCGTTTCTTTCTCTGGTTCCCTGATACGAGCCGAAAAAGAAAACTCGGTCTCTAATAATTCTGCCGCCGAGCGTTCCGCCAAACTGCGAGCGGTCGAGCGGCGGTCGCTCGATGCCACGCGCTTTGATAAACGGTTCGTTAGCGTTCAGGACGCGGTTACGCAGATAATAATAAACATTGCCGCGAAAATCGTTCGAACCCCCGCGTGTAATGGCTTCAACGTTGCCGCCCGCATTGCGTCCGAACGAAGCATCGTAGAGCGATGTTTGCACGACGAATTCCTGAATGCTGTCGGGAGCGGGAACGGCAATATTCGGCGTGGAATTCGTGCCGATTGAATTAGCGTCTACGCCGTTGATGCGAACGGTGTTGCTGGTCGTGCGCTGTCCGTTGACGCTAATTGTCGCGTCGCCGCGCCCCAATTCGGTTGTGTTGGAAACGCTCGACTGCGCTCCCGGACTTAAAGTCAAAAGCTGCTGGAAATTTCTGGTCGGAAGTGGAAGTTGGCGCAAAGTTTCGCCCGTGATAACGCGCCCGTTTTGTGAAGTTTCCGTTTGCAAAACCGGCGTTTCCGCCGTGACGGTAATCGGGTCAACCGTCGCGTCCGCCACCACGAGCGGAACGTCAACGGTCGTCGTTTGCGTGATATTGACGACCGCCTCAACGCTTCTCGTTTGGAAACCCGTCGCCGTCGTTTCGATGCGGTAACGTCCGGGCGTGAGCAGTTGAAACGCAAAATCACCGTCGTCGCCGGTCGTCGTTTCGCGCTCCGCATTAGTGTCTAAACTTATTATTTTAACGGTCGCGCCGGATACGACTGCGCCCGTTGGGTCGGTTACCGTGCCGCTTAGTTGTCCGGTTGTGCCTTGCGCGAAAGCACTTGCGGTAATGATGAGAAAAGTAAAAATTAAAGTTATCCATTTATTTAAATTCAAAAACATAGTAATCCTCCAACCGATTTTAATAAAAAATGAACGTCCGTTTTTGGTTATTTACATTTAAAACAGAAACTTTGGTTTAGTCCTTCGTCAGTTGTCTGTTGTCCTTTGCTAGTTGAACTTAAATTAGGTTGTCAATTTTCACTCAACTGACAAGGACAAATGACTATGGACGAAAGACAAAAAGGTTTCTGTCATTTAGCCGTTTTAGCCTTCTTGATAGTTTCCTTCTTGAACTGAGCGAGTTTGCCTTCGCTCAAAACTCCGTAGCTAAAAATTTTTGTCAAATAATTTAATGCTTGGTCGTCCGTCAAGCCGAGATGCAGATTACCGCCGAAAAGTTTTTCAACTAGAAAATAATTAAAAAATTGCATATAAGCGACCGTGAAACCGACTGCCGGGTCAACGCCGCTCCGCAGGTCGCCGCGCTCGATTGCCGACGCAAATTTTTCTTCAAACAACCGCCGAAATCTCTCCGCTAAGCCTTCAAACATTTTGCGAAAATGGCGATTTTGAAATTCCAGCACATCAATATACATCAGCAGCCAAAAGTCTTGGTGTGCATCAACCAATTCGCCGACCTTCTCACCTAATTTCCGCATATCCGCCGGGTCAAGCGGTTCATCAATTTCGTCAAGAATGTCTTTTATCTTCTTGTCTATAACTATCAGATAGCGATTGATAATTGATTCGAAAATTGCTTCTTTTGTTTCAAAATAGTTATAAACATTGCCAAGTGAAATTTTCGCCCGCCGAGCGATGTCGCGCATCGAAGTTGCGTGAAAGCCTTGTTTGATAAGCAATTCACGGGTCGCGTCTTCAATGACGGTTTTTCTTTCTTCGATAACTTGACGGCTGAGTTTAGGCATTTAAATAAAAACGAACGCTCGTATTTTTATAAATATCTTACAGAATGTCAAGTCAAAATCTTTCAAAAAATAAATTCACAAAAATCAATTCGACGCGTTTAGTTTACGATTGTCATATAAAATCAGAAAACTTTCCGCTCATCAAAAATCATCTTTACTGCTAGAGAATTAAAATGTTTTCGCTTATTCTAAAAACATAATGAAAACCTTTCGACAAACTTAAAAAAGAAATTATGAAAAAAATTAAATTGTTATTTGTAATGTTATTTGTTTTTTCCTCGCTCGTCCGGGCGCAGGAAAAGTTATTGACAATTGACGATATTTTCGATTCGCAGAAACGCGTTTCGTTCAACGGCAAACCGACTACTAGCGTGCGCTGGCTGATAGATGGAACTTCTTATTCGCAAACTCAACCGGGCGAAGGCGGCAGTCTCGGACTTTACCGGGTTGATGCAAAAACAGGAAAGACGACGCTTTTTCACGACGCGAGCAAAATCGAAACGGCTCTCGCTGCCGCCGGCTTGAAAGCCGAAGACGCAAAGAAATTAGCCGTTCAACCGTCGTTTGAATTTAATAAAGCGCAGACGGCAACCTTGCTCAATTCCGACAACGATTTATATTTTTACGATTTTTCGGGCGGTGCGGCAAAGCGTTTAACCAACAATGCAGGTGAAGAAAAAGAAGCCGATTTTTCGCCCGACGGACGAATGGTCAGCTTCGTGCGCGGCAACAATCTTTTTGTTGTCGAAATTGCAAGCGGCAAAGAAACGCAGCTCACGAAAGACGGCGCGGAGAAATTTTTGAACGGCGTTCTCGATTGGGTTTATGAAGAAGAACTCTACGGACGCGGCAACAAGCGCGGCTATTGGTGGTCGCCGGATTCGGCAAAAATCGCTTTTCTCAGAACCGACGAAACGCCTGTCAAAAATTTTGTCGTCGTCAACCATCAAGGCGTTTATCAAACCGTCGAAAACACGCCGTATCCGAAAGCCGGCTCGCCGAATCCGACGGTCAAGCTCGGCATCGCGGACTTAAAAGACGGCGCAATAAAATTTGTCGAAACGGCAAAATATAAACCGGAAGATTTTTTGATTGTGCGTGTTGCTTGGACACCGGACAACTGCACGGTTATCTATCAAGCGCAAAACCGTGAGCAGACTTTTCTGGATGTGAACACGGCAAACTGTGAAACCGGCGCGAGCGTGACGGTTTTCACTGAAAAATCGCCCGCTTGGGTCGAGGTGATTGATAATCCCGCTTTTCTCAAAAACGGCACGGCGATCTGGCAATCGGCGCGAAGCGGCTACAAGCATCTTTATCTTTACGACAATACCGGCAATCTCGTCAGACAAATCACGAGCGGCGATTGGGAAGTGCGCGATTTATACGGCGTGGACGAGAAAAACAATTTCGCGTATTTTTCGGCGACCGCGTCAAGCGCGATTGCGCCGCAGATTTATCGCGTTAAACTCGACGGAACGGGTTTAAAAAGAATCTCGACCGGCGACGGTTCGCACGCCGCGTCGTTCAACGAAACTTTCACGCATTTCGTTGACACCTACAGCGAGCCGCTAACTCCCGCGCAAACGCGTCTTTATCGAGCCGACGGAACGCTTGAACGAGTCATCAACGAAAACCGGGTTGAAGTTTTATCGCAATATAAATTAAGCAAACCTGAATTTCTAAAAGTCAAAACGCGCGACAATTTTGAACTCGAAGCGATGATGATAAAGCCGCCGAACTTTGACCAGAGCAAAAAATATCCGGTAATGAGTTTCGTTTATTCCGGTCCGCACGCACCACAAGTGCGCAACGCATGGGGCAGCACAACCGGAATGTGGTATCAAATGCTCGCGCAAAACGGTTATATTATCTGGGTGATTGACAATCGAACGGCTTCCGGCAAAGGCACGAAATCGGAATACGGACTTTATAAAAACTTTGGCGAAACGGAATTAAAAGACTTGGAAGAAGGCGTGAGCTATCTGAAATCTTTGCCCTTTGTTGACGGCTCGCGCATAGGAATTTCTGGCTGGAGCTTTGGCGGTTATATGACTGCTTACGCGCTGACGCACAGCAAAAATTTCAAAATTGGCATCGCGGGCGGCACGGTTTCTGATTGGTCTTTGTATGATTCGATTTACACGGAACGTTATATGGGAACGCCGCAAACGAATCCTGAAGGCTACAAAAAATCTTCCGTGCTGACGGCGGCGAAAGATTTAAGCGGAAAACTCCTGCTCGTTCACGGCGCGATTGACGACAACGTGCATCTGCAAAACACGATGCAGCTTGTTTACGAACTGCAAAGGGCAGGCAAGCAATTTGATTTAATGCTTTACCCAACGGCGCGGCACGGCGTAACGAATCCACTTCAAGTTAAACATATGCGGCAGATGATGACGGATTTTATTCTCAAAAACTTATAAGCGTTTTTGAAAATTACGAATTTCAAATTACGAATTACGAATTAAAGAACATTTTCCAACATTCGTAATTCGTAATTTACTCTGCGATTTACTCGGCGTTCTTATTTTCATCAAGCACAATTTCGGGAAATTCCTGCGCGAATTGTTCTCTTGATTTTGTGTCAATCTCGCCGCGCAGAGGTTTTGTGCCGACGTGCGATTTAAAGTTTCCGTTTTCGTCATACAGACGACGATATTGCGCTGAATTTCTGATAACCCCTTGCACATAACCTTTTGTTTCGCGGAAGGGAATTTCTTCGACAAATTCGTCCATCTCATAAGGCAGAGTCGCCTGCCATTGAGGAACTCGTCCCGGTCCGGCGTTGTAGGCGACGGCGACAAATTCGATGCGCCCGAATTTATCAAATTGATCGCGCATATACGCCGTGCCGAGTTCGATATTTAATGCCGGTTGAAAAAGCGTCTCGCCTGTAATCGCGGCGGAATTTCCGTATTTTCTGGCGGTTGACCGAGCGGTTGGAATAAGCAGTTGCATCAAACCGTAAGCGTTCGCGCCCGATTTTGCTCTAGCATTAAAAACTGATTCCTGTCGAATCAAACCGGCGACCGTAAATGAATCGAGGTTGCGATTTTTCGCCCAAAGTTTGATATCGTTCCAATTCGTCAACGGATAAAAAATGCTCCATTCCTCGCGTCCCATTTCTTCGGGGAACATCTGCGAATAATCGGGATAACTTTTCGCCAATGCAAGAAGCGCGTTGACGTTATCGCCGCGAAAACGATAATGCCGGGCTAATGCAAGATTGATGTTCGGACTGTTCTGGGCGGTCTTTTTCGCTTCCTGTAATTCATCAATCGCCCAATCAAAAAGCCCGATTGTGCTTAACTGTTCAGACTTTTCGGCGCGTTCCATTTCTTTTGCCGTCGAAGTTTCAGCCGCAACCGTAACGGTTTTCAAATTGGCGACGGCTTTGGCAACAGGAGAATCGGCGGGAAACGGCGACGCGATTTTACACTTTCCTTGCCCGCGCAAAGTCGTCAATCTTTGCAGAGCTAAATAGCCATACCAATTCGCGCCGTAGCGGTATAAAACCGCGTCGTAAAGCGCACACGCCTCATTGGTTTTGGCGGCTCGTTCAGAATCTCGAGCCGCCCAATAGCCGGCTTTGCCGCGATTGGTCGTGTCTCTATCGACGTATCGAGCAAGATGTTCGGTCAACATCTGGGAAGAGGCAGACAAATTATTATTTTTGTGTTCGAGCCACGCGAGTTCAAATTGCCCTCCGGCAACTTCGACGGCATTTGGATAAGACGCGACGACGGAGCGCAAAAAATAAGATTCTTCCAATGTATTTTTCGCATCACGCGCCGCCGCTGCGACCGCGACGAAAGTTTTCGGTGTCCAATCGCTCGCGGGAAATTTCTGGCGCATTTCTTCAATTGTCGTTCGCGCCTGCGCCCAAAGTCTGGCGTTAGCGTAACCGCGAGCCAATTGATAAAAGCCTTCCGCTTTTTCATTTGCCGAAAGCGGAATCATATTAAACACGCCTTGCGCTTCGGACATTAAGCGAAGATTTGCGAAAGTAATAAGGCGTTTTAAATTTAACGTTGGTGTAACCGCATTCGGGAAACTGATGATTAGATTGGTGTAGGCTGTTTGTGCTTCGGCGTATTTTTTCGCGTCGTAAAACCGGTCGGCGCGAGCTTGAATTTCTTCCGCCGTTTGCGCCGTTAAAATTTGTCCAAGCGTGGTCAATTTCGTTTCGGCTTCACGACTTGCGTCTGTTCCCGCGCCGTAGAAATAAACTTTGCGGTAAAAGTTTATTGCCTGCGCCCCGTTCATTTGCGCTTCGTAAGATTTAGCGGTTAACAAAAGTGCGTCGGGTTGAATTTTGTCATTCAAGTCCTTCAAAAAACTCGGAACACGGTCGGCTTGTCCGGATTGTAACGCGCTCGTCGCCCAAAGAATTTTTGATTCGCGGGCGCGTATTGAATCTGGAAAATCTCGGACGAGTTCGACAAAAACATTCATCGCTTCCGCGTGATTTCCCGCTTGCTGCAGAGATTGTCCGCGAAGCCACAAAGCGTAATCGGTAATCGTGGTTTTTTCGCGGAAGACATTTGAATTTAAGATTTGCGCCGCGCCGTTAAAATCATTTGCCTCAAAATGAATATACGCTCTTAAAAGCCGCGCCAACGCACCGGTTTTGGTTTTGGAAAAGCGATTTTCGATTTCCAGCACGGCGTTCTCCGGCGGCAATTTGCCGTCTTTGGTCAACGCCCGCAAAGTTTGCGCGGCTTGTTCTTCCGTTATCTGCGAAACGAAGGCCGAACAACTCGTCGTCAGCGGCGCGAGCAGAAAACCCGCCGCGAGAAAAAAAATCGTTAAAAGTGAAACAGAATCGAAACGTAAATTTTTATGAAACATTATTTTTATAATCGTTACTCCCGAACTCGTTTGATGCAAGAATATCTTTTCAAGCAAGCTGATTTCTAATATGATAGCAAAGAAAATTTGTTTTTTGTGGAGATTTAAAATGAGAAAATTAACCGTTGCGTCCTCTTTTGTTTTACTTTTAGTCCTGGCGAGTTTTGCCCAAACGCCGACTCCAACGCCGAAACTTGTTTTGGAAGACAATGATGATGTAGTAAAAATTTCAACCACCCTGATTCAAGTTGATGTAACCGTGACGGACAAAAACGGCAAAATTATTGCTGACTTAAAACCTGAAGATTTCAAAATTTCCGAGAACGGCGAAAGACAGGAAATCACAAATTTTTCATTTGTTTCCGCAAGTTCCGAACCCGCGCAAACGCCCCTTAAATCTAAAGAAAATGAAAAACTTTCCAATGTTCCGCTGCCGCCCGTTCCGCTCAAGTCCGACCAAGTTCGCCGAACGATTGCGCTCGTCGTTGATGATTTAGGATTGTCTTTTGAGAGCGTTTATCAAGTTCGCCGCGCTCTGAGAAAATTCGTTGACGAGCAGATGCAGGCGAACGATTTGGTGGCGATTATTCGAACGGGCAGCGGAATGGGCGCATTGCAGCAATTTACGACCGACAAACGCCAGCTTTACGCGGCAATCGAAAACGTCAAATGGAATTCGCTCGGGCGCGGCGGAATAGGAGCGTTTGCGCCGCTCGAAGCGACACCGCTCGAACAGTCGCAGGCCGCCGGCAATACAACCGTAACGCCAGAAGATTTGGAAGAGGAAAGAAAACAACTGCAAGATTTTAGCGATTTTCGGGAAGATATTTTTTCGGTCGGAACATTGGGTGCGATAAATTTTATCGTCAAAGGAATGAATGATTTACCGGGACGCAAATCAATTATGCTGTTTTCCGACGGCTTTGCCATCTGCTCGCCCGACAATCCAGATCGCTGCGCGAGAATCGTTGATTCGGTCCGAAAATTGACCGATTTATCAAACCGCGCCGCCGTTTCAATTTATACGTTTGACGCTCGCGGACTTTTAACGACCGGAGTAACCGCACAGGATAATACGAGCGGCGTAACTGCCGAACGAATTCAAAATTTGAGTAGCACACGCTCCGGTGAAATTTTTGATAAACAAGAAGGCTTGGCTTATCTGGCAAGCGAAACCGGCGGGCGGACTTTTTTCAACACTAACGACATCAACCGAGGTTTGGAAAAAGCCCTCGAAGACCAAAAAGGCTATTATTTAATCGGTTATCAACCCGACAGTGATACGTTCGACGCGAAAACCCGCCGATTTAATAAGCTGAAAATAGAAGTTAATCGGAAGGACGCGAACGTTCGTTACCGAAGCGGATTTTTCGGCGTAACCGACGAACAAATTAAAAAGCCGTCTAATCAAACTGCCGCGCAGCAAATTTTTACGGCTCTAAATTCGCCGTTTGCCGCGAGCGGCATCGCTCTGCGCATGAATACGCTTTTCGGCAATGACAAGCAGCAAGGCTCGTTTGTGCGCTCGCTGCTGCACGTAGATGCCAAAGATTTGAAATTTGTTGACGAAGCGGGCGGCGGCAAAAAAGCGGTGTTTGACGTGCTGGCGATTAGCTTCGGCGAGGACGGAGCGATGATTGACCAAATCGCTAAAACTTATACGATGAACGTCAAAGGCGACGCGTATCAAAAACTTTTAACCGAAGGTTTTGTCTATTACTTCACTTTTCCCGTTAAAAAGCCGGGCGCATATCAATATCGCGTGGCGATTAGAGACGGCGCGTCGGAAAAAATCGGCTCGGCAAATCAATTTATCGAAGTTCCGAATTTGAAAAAAGCGAGGTTGACGATTTCAGGAATTATTCTGGAAAATTTAACCGTCGCACAATGGCAAAAATTCGGCGATTCAGCCGGACAGACAACTGCATCAGGTAGTTCAGCCGCGTATGAGACCAATTCGATGAGCGACACCGCGCTCAGAAAATTCAAACGCAACACGATTTTGCGTTACGGTTTTGAAGTTTATAATGCGAAACTCGACGCGTCGCAAAAATTGAATCTGACGGCGCAGATAAGAATTTTCCGCGATGGCAAACTTATTTTTGAAGGCAAGAACGCGCCATTTGAACTTTTGCAGCAAACAGATTTGCAGAGAGCCAAATCTGCCGGCGCATTAATTTTGGGAAAAGATATGGCGGCGGGTGATTACGTTTTGCAAGTTACTGTTACCGACAATCTGGCGAAAGAGAAACGCCGCGCCGGAACGCAATTCGTGCAGTTTGAGATTGTTAATTAACGAAACAAAAAAGCCGTCCGATAGAATTTCAGACGGCTTTTGAGTTTTCAAAGCTGGCGGTGTTAAATTGACTCTTAAATTTTAAAAGGCGGCACTTTCTGGCAATGCCAACTTTTAAGGCGAATTTCAAATTTGTGCGACTTGTAAAAGAAGCGCGCGCGTGAGCAAGGGCGGACACCCGATTCCACCCTTGCTCACGCGCGGGCTTCTTTGATTTTAAAGAAATCTTTTTACCAGAAAGTAAATTTTGTTAAAAAAGATTTATGCGAGTATCAAACAGCGACGACTTCTATTTCGGAATCAATCTCGTCCTTAATCATATTTTCAATCGCCATCAGCGTTCCCGTCAAACTCGAAGGACAACTTCCGCACGCGCCTTGATAACGAATTTTCAAAGTTTTGTCTTCCAAATCGAGAATTTCCAGCCAACCGCCGTCGCTTGCTAAATAAGGTCTGATTCTTTCATCAAGCAACTCATTGATTTGTGCGATGACCGGATTATCGCTTGCCGCCGCCGCAATTGCTCCGCCGACCGTCGAAGCTGCCGAGTCGTTCGTTCCATTCGTCGCGCCGCCGACCGATTCCGCCGCGCGAATGGGAACTGCCAGAAGAGGCAGAATTTCGTCCCAATCGGCTCCGTCGGTTTTCTCGACCGTTATCATTTTGTCCATATAAAAAATCGAAACAACTTCGCCAACCTCAAATAAAGATTTGGCAAGCGCGTCCGTTTCGGCTTTCTCGGCTGAGTCGAATGAATGCGAAGTTCCGTGGCTGACGGCTTCCTTTAAAATGAATTTTACCGCGTTCGGATTCGGTGTTTCTTGTATATCTGCAATTTTTGGCATTTCTTTAAAGCTATTTGTATCTTAAAACGTAAAATTTTTAATCTTTACCTTTTAGTAAACATTATATCAAAATTGTTAGAATGTCACATTTGGCGAGCAAAAAAATGAATTAAAAAGGGTTAAAATTGGCTGGAACCAGATTAAAAAATGCGGAGAAAGTCAGATGCAACTCAAATGCTTTGAGCACAAACAAATTACAAATCGGATGGTTGGATAAGGAAATAGAACAAGCGGCAAACGATATTCATTTGTCAATCTTAAAACAATACTTCGGACAGTTTTTAAGTCAGCAACTTCCGTAAGTTGTTGAAAAATAAAGAAATTATTATTTAAATCAAAGTCAGGTAAAACGCTGAGTTTGATTTAAATCACTTTTGAAAAATAGAAAGCCCGTAATCATTGGCTTTCAACTATCAAAAAACTGTCCGAAGTATTGTTAAAACTGACAACATTAAATAATATCAACTTGCCGCTTATCGCTGAAATCCAGTAAAAATCATTTACTCGGTAATATGAATATCATCGTGCCGATTAACTTTGCCGAACATAAAGAGTCCGCCAAAAACGATGGCTAAAAGAGCCATAATTATCCCGATGACAAGAGAAGTCGAGTTGTCATACTTTTGAAATGAATATAAAAAGTATCCAGCAGCCACGGCTGATATCAGAGCTAAAACTGCAAACAGCAAATCCTTCACAAAAATCACCTCCGTTATATTTAGAAAGGGTAAAACTTCCGAAGTTTCGCCAAGCCTTAGTTTTGAAAAATCTAAGGCTTATACGATTATGCCTAAAACTTTCAAACTACTCAATTTGGAATGCAAGGTATAGTAACTCTATCCTTTTCAAAAGGCAAGGCTTTTTCGCCGATGCCGATATTATTTACCGACGGATTAAGAAAATATCGTTTAGCCGGCGGTTTCAAAAAGAGCTAAAATCTGTTTACCTTCGTTAGAGCGCGGGTCAATTGTGCGAACGTGCTTGCGCCCTTGCATTTCCCAAATCGCCGTTACGCTTCCTTCTTTTTCAACCGCGTGATATGAAATATCTTCCGTATTCTCGGCGGTCTCGTCTTTTGTAGCAGCAATTTCGACGGTTGTATCAACCGTATTTTCCGTCGCCGCTACCGTTCCGTTTTCTGACATTTATGTTTAAAAGTCTCCTTAAATCAAATTGTTTTATTTAATAGATGGTTAATAATAGACGAATTCTGACACACGACTAAAACTAAATCAAGCAACTATTAAGGTAAAAGGCAAAAGGCAAAGTAAAAAGTAAAGAAACCGAATAGTTACTGAATATTTTCGCTTAACCTAAAGGTTGTTTTGCAACCTTTTTTATTGCTTTTACTTTTGCCTTTTGCCTTTTTACTTTTTACATTTTACTTTCTAGTTATTTACTTCGATGGAACTCTAATTCGTAAAACCAGAAGTCATTATTCGGCTGGTCAATTTTCATCTCGTCGGTTTTGCCCATTTTATCAATCGTAAAAGTTGCGAATCCGCGCGGGAAATTATAAGCAACCGACGGTCGCCATTTGATTTGAAAAGTGTCGTAATGCCAATGCTCCAAATCAGCGACGAAGTTCGGCGACTGCACGAAACGTAAAACTAATTTGCCGTTTTCTTCGGCGACTGTCGCGTCGCCGTAAAGCTGGTCAACGTAATTTCCGGCGTAATCTTTTAATGACAAACTCAATTTCGTGTTAGCGACACGCGCGGCAACAAGTTTTGCGTCTTCTTCCGCTTGCTTAATTTTCGTTTGCTTAGCGCGTTCGAGCCGTTCCGCGCTCCAATCGCGTTTCGGCGCGTCGAGGAAAACGTCGAAAATTTTGTTCTGCACGATTGTATTCACGCCCGTTTCCGAATTCGTCAATACGACAAGTCCGAGATTTTCTTCCGGCATCATCGCCGTTTGCGAAATCATTCCGTCAAGCCCGCCGCCGTGCGAGACCACTTTTCTGCCCAGATAATCGTTCAGAAACCAGCCCAAGCCGTAAGCCGAAAAAAGGCGCGTTGGCGCATCTTTCGCCGGAAACGGATTTATTCTAAGAATCGTCTGCGGCGACCACATTTCGCCCAATTGCTGCTGGCTGAAAATCTGTTTGCCTTCAAAGTTTCCGCGCCCAAGCTGCAAGCGCAGCCATTTTGCCACATCCGCGACGCTCGAATTAAGTCCGGCAGCCGCGTCTGCGCCATCCACATTGCCCGAATGCAGAACGCGAAGTTTTCCGCCCGATTCGTTGTGCGGCATCGAATAATTATCTTTCAAATTTTTGACGCTCGTCGTCGTTCTGCTCATTCCGAGCGGCATTAAAATTCTTTCGCTGACAAACTGCGACCAGGTTTTTCCCGACACTCGTTCGATGACTTTGCCCGCCGTAATAAACATTAAATTTTGATAGCCGAATTGACTTCTGAAACTTGATTTCGGTTTTAGAAACCGCACCCGCCGCAAAATTTCATCGGCGTTGTAATTTGTTTCATACCACAACAAATCACCGCTAAACGTATCAAGTCCACTACGATGCGAAACCAAATCTCGAATCGTCAGCTCGCTCGTCACATACGGATTATACATTTGAAATTCGGGCAGATATTTGACAACTTTGTCGTCCCAACTTAATTTCTTTTCATCAATCAAAATTGCCAAACTCGCGGTCGTAAAAGCCTTTGAGTTCGACGCGATGGCAAATAAAGTGTTTTCGTCAACCTTCTCAGGTTTGCCCAACTCACGCACACCGTAACCTTTGGCGAAAACAACTTTATCGTCCTTAACAATCGCAACGGCGATTCCCGGCACGTTCCAATCTTGCCGCGTCTTTTCGGCATAAGCGTCAATCTCTTTGAGTTTGTCATCGAGCGATTGGGCAAAGACGAAAATGGGGAAAACGAGAAGTAATAAAAGCAAACTCGAACGAAGAAATCTATTTTTCATAATCAATCCTTCATCATTAAAAATTTTAGCTACAGAGTAGCATAAAACACAGTTTGATTGGCAGAATTTGTGGTATAGAATGATTGGTAAAAACGGAGAAAATTTTTATATAAAGATAAATTGTTAAGTTTACCGGTGTGGAAAAGATTCGATATTTAGACTTGCCAAATTGCATTCGCCTCTCGAACGGCGAGGTCGAGGTTATTGTTTCAACCGATGTGGGACCGCGAATTTTGCATTATTCGCTCGTTGGCGGCGAAAACATTTTCGGCTTGCACGCGGATGCAAAAGTCGAAACCGCGCTCGGAGAATTTAGACCTTACGGCGGACATCGCCTTTGGATTGCGCCGGAGAATATGCCTAATTCTTACGCGCCCGACAATTCTCCGATTGAATATGAATTTAACGAAGCAAAAAATTCAATTCGCCTGATGCAAGCTGTCGAAAACGTTACCAAAACGCAAAAGGAAATCATCGTAACTCTGGACGAAACGGGAAGCGGCGTTTCAATAAACCATAAAATTTCTAATTGCGGTGCGGACATGATTGAGATTGCAGCGTGGGCGTTGACGATTATGCGCGGCGGCGGTGAAGCGTTGATTCCGAATGAGCCGTTTGCCGCTTACGGGGCGGAAACTTTGCTGCCGGTTAGAAATCTAACTTTGTGGTCCTACACGGATTTGTCGGATTCGCGCTGGCAGTTTGATAAAGATTTTATTCGTCTGCGCACCGGCGGCGAAAAAAGCGAGCCGCAGAAAATCGGCGTTTTGAACAAGCAAGGTTGGGCGGCTTACCAATTCAAAGATTTGCAGTTTATTAAACAATTCGATTTCACCAAAAACGCCGTTTATCCCGATATGAACTCGAACACCGAACTTTACACTGCCGGTGATTTTATCGAAATCGAATCGCTCGCGCCTCTGCATAAGGTTGAACCGAATGAATCAACCGAACACGTTGAGCGTTGGAAACTTTTGAAAGGATAAAGGCGAAAGGCGAAAGGACAAAATAAAGTTAAAAGCAATTTGTATTTATTCTTTCCCCTTATAGTTTTCATTCATCGGACGAATTTGAACCGAGTAAGCCGCGCGGAACGAGCAAATCGCCGCTCTCGGGATCAATGATACCGTTATTTTCTTCTTCGATGCTCGTCGCTTGCGTATAAATATCGCCGGCAATTTGGCGACGGTGCATTTCACGTTTGAATTCTCTGATGCGCGTGGCTTTTTCTTCGTTTGCGCCCGGTCCGCCGTAATTTGTAAAGCCGAATCCGCCCCATTCGCTGATGATGAGCGGCGTTTGTCCGCGATAAAAATACGGGTCGCCGACTATCATCGGCTGCGCCGTTACGCCGTCCGTTTCCCCTTTAATCAAGCGGTCGAGAGCCGAAGTCCACGCGGCGACATCCGGCGTATAAACGTGCGCGGTTAAAATATGCGAACTGAGCCGACCGTTGCGCGAAACGTGATTCCAGCCGTCGTTGTCAACCACCAAAAGCTGCGGGTAATTTAAGCGCATATAATCGAAAGTGTCGGAGACATAACGCCGCGTTTCGACGCTCGTTCTAATATCTTCCACGCCCCAATCTTCGTTATACAAACTCAAAATCACGATTGACGGATGCGAAGCAATAAAGACAAGCATTCGCTGAAGTTCCGCCCGATGATTATTACGGCTCGCTTGACTCGAACTGTGCGGTGAAGGAACTTCGACCCACAGCATCAAACCGATTTCATCGGCAATATCGTAAATGCGCGGGTCAATGCCGGCGATGTGAACACGCGCCAGATTACAGCCCAAACTCTTGATGGCGTAGAGATGCCGCCGCATCTCGTCAAAGGTTGAAACGCCTGGTTGATAAAGAATACCGTCGAGATAAATTTGATCATTATTGAGATACATACGCCGCCCGCGCGCGCCGATTTTTCGTATGCCGAAATGAGTTTCGATGCCTGTTACAGAGCCGTCGGGAGCGATGAGTTCAGCCAACAGATGATAAAGATTCGGCGAGGTTGGCGACCAAAGTTCGGCATCCGGCAACTCAACGGGAACGCGTTGGATGCGCTCGCCGGCTTCCAATTGAAAATTGAATTCCGCCGTGACGGGAAACGTTTTATCTTTGCTGTCGACTGCTATGTTGCGCGTTCTGATGGATAAGCGCAGCCGGTATAAACCCGCATCGCGAATACGCATCGTAAAATCAAATTCAACCAGACGATTACGCAAACCACTGATAACGCCGAGCCGCGAGCGCAAACGATTGGGCGCAACCATTTCAATCCAAACGCTTCGCACCGCGCCCGAAATTGTTTGATACCAAATGCCGCCCTGCTTGTATACGCGCGAAGCCTGTTTGCCGCGCGGAATATTAGCGTCAATTGTGTCTACGACGCGAACAGTCAAGCGATTAACCGGTTGTAGAAGCTCCGTCGGCAACTCATAAGAAAATGAAGTATATTCGCCAAAGTGCGCTTTCTCGCCTTCGATGGTTTTAAGCGGCGAACCGTTCAGCCAAACACGCGTTTCATAACCGCACGCGCCGAAAGTCAACTGCGTTATCGCATTCGGTTGATCAGTCCAATTTTCAGGAATGCTAAATTCTCGTTCATACCACGCCACGACTTCATCAGTCTCGTGATAAAGAAGCGACGCTTCGACGGCACTTTTGGCGGCGGACAGATGCGATTCAATCGAACCGGGAAACATAGCGGTTTCCGTATAATCGTGTTTTTTATACCAACGTTCCTTCCGCCCGTGATTCTGAACGTCGAATGCGAATTTCCACTCGCCGTCAAGCACTTCAAAAGCCGTGCGGCGCAAAATTGAACGCGGCAGCGGATTGATTTTATCCGCAACAATTTGCGGCAAATCACGATGGTCAATTTTTTGGTCTGGATGGTTGGTTGTCATACCTTCGCTTACTGTAATTTCACTCGTAATATTTTTTTGAGTTCGGAAAAATTAGAATATTGTAAAGTAAAATTGTTAAATAAAATAATAGACGTTTTTGAAAAATTAAAAACATCGGAATTTTTATAAATTTTTATTTATTTGAAAAAGAATCTGCCATCGAAGCTAGTAACAGTATAGAAGTTACTAAAATTTAGTTGAGATTAAAACAGTAACGGTTGGCTGTAAATTAATCGCCGAAAATTTACGAAATTAACCGAGTGAGCCTTGAGCGGTTAAATAATTATTCAAACGAGAACCTTTTGCTCGTCTGTCGCGTATGACAATCACTCTCCACACTTTCAATTCAAAAAGGAACAATTGTGAAAATATGAAAAAATATATCGCGCTTTTGGTGTGCTTATTTGAATTAACCGTTTTAATTAATTTCGCTCCGGCGCAAACAATTAAAGAAAGCAGTCCTCAGGTTAGGCAAAAAACTTTCGAGAAAATTTGGGAAACCGTTAACGAAAAATACTTCGACGCAAACTTCGGCGGAATTGATTGGAAAGCGGCACACGACCGTTACGCGCCGCAAGTGGCGCAGGTGAAATCAGACGCTGAATTTTATAATTTGATAAAAGCGATGCTCGGCGAACTGAAAGTTTCGCATTTGCAAATTCTCACGCCCGACATTCTCGACAGATTTAAAGCGGTTGACACGACAACCGGATTAACCTTGCGCGAAATCGAAAACCAAGTCGTCATCACCCGTCTGTCGGAAAATTCTTCCGCCGCCAAAGCCAATTTGAAAACGGGCTTTGTTATAACGAAAATCAACGGCGAAGCGGTGAAAAATCTCGACGACGCAAAGCGCAAACTTTACGGTCAGCCGAACACGACGCTGCGCCTTTCATACTTGAATGAAAAAGACGAAGAACGGGAAGCGACGTTGGAGAGAACGCCTTTGAGCGACGGCAACCGCCAAAACTTGGGCGGCGGTTTTCATCTCTACGCGCACTTTGAATCGCGGCGTTTGCCCGATAACATCGGCTATCTACATTTCACGAATTTTTTACAGTTTCTAAATCCCCGCATCACGACGGCAATCGAATCGTTCAAAGACGCGAGCGGAATAATCATTGATTTGCGCGGCAACGGCGGCGGCGAAGATTCGGTCGCTCTGAAAATGGCGAATATGCTTTTCGATAAAAAGACGCAATTGATGATTACGAAAACGCGCAAAGGCGACGATTTTTATTATCAAGCAAAACCGCAGAAAAATCCGTATCGCGGAAAAGTCGCAATTTTAATTGACGAACATAGCGGCTCGGCGAGCGAGCAAATCGCAGCCGGTTTGCAGGAAGCGGGACGCGCCGTTGTCATCGGCAAAACATCGAAAGGCGCGGATTTAGATGCCACGACCATCGGGCTTCCGATAAAAGCTCTGTTTCTTTATGCCTACGGACAACCGCGCACGCCAAAAGGCATCGTCATCGAGGGTCGCGGCGTAATTCCCGACCGGGAAGTAGATTTAACGCGCAAGGAATTGCTTGAAGGGCGAGATGCGCAACTCGAAGCGGCAATTGAATATATCAAAAGCCCGGCACAGTAATTTTTCGCCGCGCTAATTGCAACCTGAAATTTAAAAAAATCAATGTGACTTTATCACTTCCGAAAGCAAATCGGTTTTCGCCGTGTCGCGTTCCAGATGCGGGTAACGTTCGCCACCTTGATATTCCAAGTTATACGTTTCTTTGAAGCCGCCGTTGTCGGCGATTAATTTTATCGGCGACGAACCGTTCTTCGTGGCGGCAATCGCCGTATGCAGCACTTCGCCGGAAAAACCTTGACCGTTAACGTTTATGATTTTCATTCCAGGCGCGAGTCCCGCCTTTGCCGCCGCAAGGTCTGCATTAACATCGAGAATTGTGCCTTCACTATTGACGATAACGCCGATTGAAAATGCCAAACTGATAAACTTTCTGGTTTGCTCGTCAATTTGCCCCTGAACGTTTGGCGTTTCGTTATAGACGAGTTTCCAGCCGCCGTCGGTAATGCCGCCGAGCGGTGCATTTTTCTGCGCTGTATAAACACGCTCGATTAAAAATTTGCGCCAGTCGTATGGTGTAACTGCATTGAGCGTTCGCACGACTTCATCGAAATCGTAAGTCAAAACGAGCGGCGCGGTATTTTGTCCGCCGTGGAATTTACGCATAAAATCATCGAGCGAAAGTTTGCCGCCGCTTTTCCGGCGAATTAAAACGTCGGCTTCCAGCCAAATCAGCGAACCCTCATAATAATAATCTACGCGCCGCCGCTCGTTCATCCACGCCCGCGGGCTGTCGTAGGTGAACTGCACCGCCCGCGCCGTGTCAACCAGCGGTCGCCAACGCCGTCCCGATTGATAATCCATACTCGCGGCAGTATCAGCTATGACATCGCGGAAAACTTCCGGTGTCCAGAGATTGCTCCGCGTGGGCAAAACTCGACCGAGATATTGTGTCAATCCTTCATAAACCCAGAGCAAATCGCCTTTCATCGGCTGCTCGAAATCCGGCGTGGTCAAACTTGCGGGACGGCGGTATTTGCCGTTCCACGAATGCGCGTATTCGTGTCCGAGAAGGTCGCCTAAATCGAGCAATTCGTTCGGGTCGCTGAGAGCTTTTTCGCCAACGCCGTCCTCGCTCGATTCGTGATGCTCCAAACCTTCGCTGCCGCCGACATCGCTCAAGGTCAGCAGAAAACGATAGCTGTTGTAATGCCGCGTACCGAACATCAAATTCGCTTCCTTAATTAAATTCTTCCAACCCGTGAGAGTTTCAGATTTAACTTCAAGCGCGTCAGCGTTATCGGCGACAATATCCATTTCGTGCAAAACACTGCCGTCGTTTGAAAGCACAATCTTTTTGAAATTCTTGCCGATTATGGCGGGTGAATCGATAAAATAAGTGAGCGAAATTGATTTGAAATTAACTAAGTTTGCCGATTCGCCGTCAACCGCCAAAGACGTTGCATATTTCCAATCGGCAGGCATTTTCAGCGAAGCCGCAACTTGCACATCGTCGCTTTTCGCGCCCTCCGGGTAAAGAAGCAGACGGTTCCATTTAATGCGTGAAAGTTGTGCGCTGGAAATTGTACCGGGTTGTGAAACGTCGTCGAAAGCAATCTCGATTTGATTTACGCCTGGCGGAACAGTCAGATGAAAAGCGAACATTTCCACATCGTCGCGCTGCCACGCAAGCGGTTTTCCGTTTGCCGTGATAAACAAGTTGACCATATCGTTAATCGTTCCGGTCGGCGCGTGTTCGCCCGGAATCCATTTCGGATAAAAAAGCGTAAACTCGCCCGCTTTAACCGCCATTGTTTCCTTGACGTGCAGAATATTTCGCGCCGCTTCGGTCGCGTCAACATTTAATTTAATAGTTGAGGAATTTTGGGCGAACGCCGACGCGCAGAACGCCAAGGACGCGAACAGAAGAACGATTTTTCGATGAAAATTTTTATTAAGTTTTATCATAACCTTTATGTTTGAAACAGTATCTAATATCTTGCTAATCTTCGCGCCGCTTCAACGATTTCGGACACTTGCGGCAAAAAATAATCTTCCATCTGCGGCGCAAACGGCACGGGTGCGTCAATCGAGGCAACTCTGATAATCGGCGCGTCGAGCCATTCAAAGGCTTCTTCAGCGATGATGGCGGAAATCTCGCCGCCGATGCCGCCCGTCAAACTCGCTTCGTGCAAAATCATCACGCGGTTTGTTTTCTTAACGGTATTTAATATCGCTTCTTTGTCGAGCGGCGCTAGCGACCGCAAATCTATCACTTCAACTTGCAAACCATCTTCTTTTTCTAAAATGTCCGCCGCATCCTGTGCGTTCAAAACCTGTGCGCCGAACGTGATGATTGATAAATCTTTTCCTGCCCGCGCGATTCTGGCTTTGCCGATTTTGACAATGTAATCTTCGATCGGCAATTCTTCGCGCAGACGCGGCAGGCGATAAAGTTTTTTGTGTTCAAAAAACAAAACCGGGTCAGGGTCACGAATCGCCGCTTTAATCAAACCTTTCGCGTCATAAGCCGTCGAAGGCTCGACCATTTTCAAGCCCGCCGTGTTCAGGAAAAACGATTCGGCGTTCAAAGAATGAAAAGGTCCGCCGCGCACGCCCGAACCGCACGGACCGCGAAAGACAACCCCAATCGAACCGCAACCGCGATAACGCGATTTCGCTGCGTAATTCGTCAGCATATCGAAACCGCACGAGATAAAATCAATAAATTGAAATTCGGCGACCGGCTTCATTCCCATCAATGCCGCGCCGCACGCCGCGCCGACAATCGCCGCCTCGGAAATCGGCGTGTCAATCATCCGCTCTGCGCCGAATTCGTCAATAAAACCCTCGGTCAATTTAAACGCGCCGCCGTATGCGCCGATGTCTTCGCCGATGACGAACACGGTTTCATCGTGCGTCATTTCTTCGTAAATTCCTTGCCGAATCGCTTCGATAAGCGTCAAGCCTTTTGCTTCTTGTTTGGTTGCTGTTGCCATTTTTACAATTCGTCCGCCTGTTTCAAAATTACATCAATAATTTCATCTGAAAGCCATAAACCTGCGCCTGTCAACTTTTTCAATTCAAGTGAAACATTTTGAATTAATCCGCGCCTCTTTGCCAAAACTAAAATTCCACCTGTTCCGAGAGTCTTAATGTTTAGAGTTTCAGCGCATCTTCGCGCCGCACGGTCATCAACTAATGTCGTATTCGGCTAGTTCCTTATCCATTTCCTCGGTAGAAATCTGGATGGACGAAACTTTAAAGCGTGAAAGTGCTTCGATAAAAGCAGAACGTGAGAGTCCTGCAACTTCGGCGGCTTTCCCTTGCGAGAGTTTACCGAGTTCATACCATTTGACGGCAGCGGCGATACGCATTTCGCTGATGAATTCGTCAGGCGATTCACCAAGCGCGGCAAAAACAGTGACTGGAATTTCAAGCGATACGTTTTGCATTTTGTTCTCCTTCTCTCTAAAATTACACGCCATCTTCATTCAATTCTTTCGTTTCATCTTCGCTCTCGTCAAACAGACGGCTCACGGGCGTGTGTGCCGGCGGCAGGAATTCGCGTTGCTCGGTCAAATCTTTTTGCAGTTTTGCGGCGGCTTTTTGGGCGAGTTCAAAATCTTCGCGTTTGATTTTTAGTTTTACTTTACCGCTATAGTTGGGGAGTTGGCTGAGTTTTGTAAAATTTTTCAAGCGAAGTTGGATTTGCGCGAAGAATTTGTAGATTCCTTTGCGGAATTTGATGTCTAAAATTTCGTCTAAAGCGACTTGGACTTCTTTTACTTCGCTGCCGATTAAACCGAAAAAAACAGAATCGAATTCAAACACAATTCCAGCGGGCGAAAACTTTGCAATGCCGTTGTATTCCGTCGCACCGCTGCCGCTAGCCGCTTTGAATGGAACACTGATAAATTGTGGTTTGATTTTTTTACTGTTCATTTAACTTGAAAACCCCTATGCGAAAATCTCATTAATCTAAATTCAATTCCTGCGTCTCTTCCGTCTCGTCAAACAAACGGCTCACCGGCGTGTGCGATGGCAGGAATTCTTGGTATGCAATTCAAATTCTTAAAGTTACAAATATAAATTTACGGGAAGCATAAAAATTCCGCTTCGGTTATAATTTCGCTTCACTATTATTAAACGAATTGCAGAGGAAGGTAAATCGGATGACGGAACTTTTTAATCAGGAAATTTTCAAAGACGAACACATCGTCGTGACAGGCGGCGGAACGGGTTTGGGCAGAGCGATGGCGATGCGTTTTGCTGAACTCGGCGCGAGCGTGACGATTTGCGGCAGACGCGAAGAGCCGCTTTTAGAGACGGCGAAAGAAATTAAAGATAACGGCGGGAAAGCGGAAGGAATTTCGTGCAATATCAAAGAATTTGAAGCGGTCGAGGCAATGATTGCTGAAGCGGAAAATCGGCAGGGCAACGTTACTAAACTCGTCAACAACGCGGCGGGAAATTTTCTCGCGCCGACTGAGCAGCTTACGCCGAACGGTTTCGACGCGATTGTTAAAACGAATCTTTACGGCTCATTTTATGCGACGCAAGCCTGCGGCAAACGCTGGATTGAAAGAAAATATAAAGGCGCGGTGATGTCAATTGTAACGACTTATGCCGAACTCGGAAGCGCGTTTCTCGTGCCGTCGGCGGTTTCCAAAGCGGGAATCGTCGCGCTGATGAAATCGCTCGCGGCGGAATGGGGCATTTATGGAATTAGGTTAAATGCGATTGCGCCCGGACCGTTTCCGACCGAAGGCGCGAATTCACGTCTGATGCCGGACGAGCGTTTGGCAGAGAAAATGTATAAATTGATTCCGCTGCAAAGAGTCGGCGAACACAGTGAATTAACTGATATGGCGGTTTTTCTGCTTTCGGATTTGAGTTCGTATCTGACCGGCGAAGTTATTTATCTGGACGGCGGCGCAAGTCTGACGAGCGCCGGACAATTTAATTTATTCACCGAACTACCGCGTGAGAAAGTGATGCAGATGTTTGAATCCTTGCGCCCGGCGAAGAAGCAGTAGGCAGTAGCAGTCGGCAGTTAATAAATAAAATACTAATCTTATACTGCGAATCTTTTTTGCCTTCTGCATACTGCCGACTGCTACTGCCTTCTGCCGACTGCTTCTACTTCCTGCCTACTAATACCGCCGCCGGCGTTCAAACCGATTTTCTTCCTGTGCAAATTGTTCTATTTCACGGTTGAATTTCCCGCTGTCGTCAAACAGCGGAAGCAGTTGCAGATTCGGCGCGAGAAATGCGGCGCGGAGTTCGACGGGACGCGAGCCGGCGCGATTGATAACGCGAACCCGTGTGCCGCGCACTTCTTCAATCCAACGCGCGAACTCTTCCGCGTTGCCGACTGTCGCCGATAGAAGCAGAAGACGAATGCGCGGCGGCGATAAAATTATTGCTTCTTCCCAGACGTGACCTCTGTCTTCGTCCGCTAAATAATGCGCTTCGTCCAGAATTACAAAATCCGTATTGACTTGTTCGCCGCTTCTCAAGGAGTCGAAAAGTTGGTTACGGTAAATTTCCGTCGTCCCGACGATTAAAGGCGCATTCGCATTTTCCTTGCGGTCGCCGGTTAAAATTCCGACTCGTTCTGCGCCGAATTCTTGGGAAAATTCTGTGTATTTCGAATTTGTTAATGCCTTGAGCGGTGTGGTGTACCAAGCGCGTTTGCCATCGGCTAACAATCGCCGGATTTCTTCGCGGGCTATCCAGGTTTTACCGCTTCCCGTCGGCGCGGTTACAAGAACGTCTTGCGATTCGATGGCTTCTAACGCTTCGATTTGAAACTGGTCCGGCACAAGCGGTTTCGGTTCGGGCGTTCCGATGCCGCCGAGAAGTTTTTCCAAAGATTTAGCTTGGGTCGGAAAAAACTTGGGCGAGCCGAATTTAACGGAACTTTCGGGCGCAAGTTCCCGTTTAAAGTTTCGTTCCTTTCGGCGGTTAATATCGGAACGAGCATTTTTTCCGTTGCTTTTCCGGCGGTTTTTATCTTTTGGGGAACGAGCCATAGATGGCAATGTTAAAGGTTTCGGAAAGTAAAGTCTAATGCTTTCAATCGGCTAGCGGAAATGATAAAATGCCAAAAGGTTCGCAACGGTTTTGCGCCGTTTCGCATCTATGATTGACGAGCAGTTTTAATGTAAATTTTTATAATTATTATAATTTAAGTATTATGCGACTACAAGAAAAAGAGCTTTTTCAAGGTTACGAGATAAAAAATTGGAATTTTTCACCGCGCCTTTATAAAATTCTCGGCGCGGCGGCAATATTTAATTTGCTGTCACTTTTGGTAATGGGACAAGCCGAGATTTTCACGACGAGAGGCTGCGACAGTCCGTTTGTCGGGCGCGTTTGCCAGGTAATAGATACGCTTTATGTTGGAAGCGTGCTTTTATCTACTGACAGCGAATTTGTCAGCAAAGACTACGAAAAAACCGAACTCGAAGATGCCGATATTACATATATTGACGTTTCGGGGCAAACTCCGCCGCTAAAATATCCCGAAGGCTATTTTGCGCTTGCCAATCCTGAATCTGAGTTTGCGGCAATGCAAAACACGGATTTCTCGACGTTTCAATCGTCAATTCCAGGCATTCCGATGAATCCGACGATTGGCTACGACACTGATTTGATGAATCAATCGCAGGTTACGCCGACACCTAATAAGAATGCGGTGACGGGAACGATTCCGAACGAGCCGTATTCATTCGGCAGACCAAATCCGATTGCGACGACTCCGTCATTCAAAAACAAAAAATATCCACGTATTTATTCGCAAAAACTACCGAAGATAAAAAACAATTCGCCGAGTAAATTACCGAATTTTGAAGACGATGTTGCGGCTGAAAAGAAAGATAAAAAAGATAAAACGGACGAAAAACTAGCCGCCAAAAATCAACCGCCGATTGAAAGCGAAGCAGTTAATGAAATTGAAATCAATAAAAAGCCTTTTGAGGAACTGGGTGATAATTTAAATGATAAGTTGGCGAAAAAGGAAGTTGATTTGAATAAACCTTTCTTGGTTATTTTAGACGGGACGATAACTGCTGACGGAAAATTAGATTCTAAAAAATCAAAGTTCGTTAAGTTTGAAGGCGATGAGCAAATGATAGAAGTCGCTAAACAAGCGATTGAAGCCGTCGGCAACAGCGGCTTTCTCGGTCATTTGAAAAACAACGGAGTTGATAAAGTAAATTTCACCATCGTTCAAAACGACAAAGAAATTTCCATAATTATTCTTTCCGACCAAAAAACGCCCGAAAAAGCCGGCACAATCGCCAGCGGCTTTAACACTTTACTGGCGGGTTTGATTTTTGCGGATAAAAACGGATTCAAAAAGTTAGATGAAAACAGTAAAACTCTGGTAAATAATTCAAAAGTGACGAGCGAAGGCAAAAAATTCAAATTAAATTTTGTGCTTCCTAAACAGCAGGCTCAAGACTTAATAAATCGCAGTTTGAAAGACCGCGCAGAAAAAAAAGCCAAACAACAGCAGCCGAACAGTAGTGCCGAGTTAAACAATAATTCAAACACGAATTTGTCTAAATAAGTTGAGGAATTAGTGAAAAAGAATCTTGAGAAAACGACAGCAAAATAGTCGAACAAATGAGCGAGCGAAATAAAAACAATTCGATAATTTTCCTCACGACGCTCTCGGTCTATCTCGGCTTGGTGCTGGTCGGTGCGACACCGCAGGTCTTAGCGCAAAACGGCTTGTCTAATTTCTCACAGGTCAAACGAGACAATAAATTTATTTGTCCTAACAATGGATTAGTTGGCGATGAAATCGGCAAAGAAATAAATCCATTTGAATATGCTTTTGCGGAAAGACTAATTGAATTAATTAAATCAACGGATGAAAGAATTAGAATAGTTAGGGAAATTGAGCAAAAGACAGTCACTTTACCATTCTTCTTCAAACAAACTGAATTTGCGCCCTATTTTAAGAAAACGGGTAAATTGGAAGAAGATGGTTGGAAAAATGAGAGTTCTGATTGGACATCTGCCGCTCACGCAGGTCAAATTGCCGAATTACATAGCTTATTTTTGAATCCGTTATGCGACTGTTCTGAACCATCAAAACAAAAAATCGTTTTGAATTCCAGCAATCTTAAAATTGATAATGATTGGCTGAATTCGGAATTTACAATCAAAAAGGCATCAAAGCAAAGAGCAGACCAACTTGCCGAAAGCCTTGGACAAGTTTTTGATTTACGAACTTCTTCATCAACAAACCAAGCGGTTAAAGAAGTTTATAAAAAAACACAAATCCGCTCGGAAAACAACCAAGTTTTCATCGTTACACGCCTACCACGCGGCTCGCTTGACGAACTTCTCAAGCAAGACGCGAAGGCGGAAAGTAAATAATCTTTTACTACTCAAATTCAACCTTCCGTTTTCCTTTTCCCGCAAAATCTGTTTTTATCAATAGTTGCTGATGTAAGTTCGGCGACTTCACCATTGTTTTTAGCGACAAAAGAAATGTCGAATTAATTGAGGATAAGAAAATGGCTTTAGTAGATAAATTTTTTAACAAAATCTTGGGCAGCAACACCGACCGCTACCTGAAAAAAATCGCGCCCGTTGTCCAGCAAATCAACTCGATTGAGCCGAGTTTGCAAAAACTATCCGATGACGAATTGAGAGCGCGAACCGATAAATTTAAAGAGCAAATTCAAAATGCTCTTCAGGGAATCGAAAACAAGGATGAACGCCGCAAACGCGAACAGGAAGTTTTGCAGGAGATTTTGCCCGAAGCGTTTGCCACCGTGCGCGAAGCGTCCGTCAGAGTTACGGGAATGCGGCATTTCGACGTGCAGTTAATTGGCGGACTCGTTCTGCACCAAGGGAAAATCGCCGAGATGCGGACGGGTGAAGGTAAAACGCTCGTTTCAACTTTGCCCGCGTATTTGAACGCGCTCACTGGACGCGGCGTAAATGTCGTGACGGTCAACGATTATTTGGCGTTGCGCGACGCGGAATGGATGGGCAAAATTCATACGTTTTTGGGCTTGACCGTCGGCTGTATCCAAAATGATATGGACGATTACGCTCGCAAAGAAGCATACGCTTGCGATATTACTTACGGAACGAACAACGAATTCGGCTTCGATTATCTGCGCGATAATATGAAGTTCGACCCCGAACAACTCGTCCAGCGCGACCATTATTACGCGATTATTGACGAGGTTGATTCGATTTTGATCGACGAAGCGAGGACGCCGCTGATTATTTCCGGCGCGTCGGACGAGGCGACCGATAAATACTACACTGCTAATCAAATTATTCCGCAGTTTGAACGCGGGCATAAAGACGAAGAAACGAAAGTTACGACGGGCGATTATCTTTTGGACGAGAAAAACCATTCGTCCGTGCTGACGGAAAAAGGCGTGGAAAAAGCCGAAAAATTACTCGGCGTCTCCAATCTTTACGACCCAGCGAATATGGAACTTTTGCACTGTGTCGAGCAAGCCCTAAAAGCGCACACATTGTATAAAAAAGACCACCATTACGTCGTGCAGGAAGGCGAAGTTATCATCGTTGACGATTTCACCGGGCGCTTGATGCAAGGTCGGCGTTGGTCGGACGGTTTGCACCAAGCCGTCGAAGCCAAAGAAGAGGTGAAAATCGAGCGTGAAAATCAAACTCTCGCCACAATCACTTTGCAAAATTATTTCCGAATGTATGAAAAACTTTCGGGAATGACGGGAACGGCAGAAACCGAAGCGGAAGAGTTCGGCACGACTTACGGTTTAGACGTGATTATCGTTCCGACGAATCGCCCGATGATTCGCAAAGATAACTCCGATGTAATTTATCGCACGCTGCCCGAAAAATGGAACGCGATAACTGACGAAATTAAGCAGCTGCACGAGAAAGGTCAGCCGGTTCTTGTCGGCACGGTTTCGGTCGAAAATTCCGAACTCGTCGCCGAACGCTTGAAAAAAATCGGCATTCCGCACAACGTCCTGAACGCTAAATATCACGAGCGCGAAGCGGAAATCGTCGCGCAAGCCGGACGCAAAGGCGCGGTTACGATTGCGACGAATATGGCGGGACGCGGAACGGATATTATTCTCGGCGGCAATCCCGAATTTCTGGCGAATGATTATCTCAAACGCAAGGAAATCAACCCGGACGAAGCTGCGCCCGAACAATTTGAAGAAGAATTAAGCAAGGCGAAACGAGTTGTTGACGCAGAACATAAGGAAGTCGTCGCGGCGGGCGGTTTGCAGATTCTCGCCACCGAACGCCACGAATCGCGCCGCATTGACAACCAGCTTCGCGGACGTTCTGGTCGGCAAGGCGATCCGGGCGCAACCCGTTTTGTTTTGTCACTGGAAGACGATTTGATGCGGATTTTCGCGGGCGACAAAGTGCGTTCGATGATGGAATGGCTCGGAATGGAAGAAGGCGTGGCAATTGAATCGAAAACTGTTTCCAAACAAATCGAACGAGCGCAAAAAGCAGTCGAAGCGCGTAACTTTGAAACGCGCAAGCACGTTCTCAAATACGACGACGTGATGAACAAACAGCGTTCGACAATTTACGGGCTTCGTCGTCAGTTGATGATGGAATCCGAACACCGCGAATATCTTATCGGCGAAACAGGTGTCGCGCGAGATTTGTTGGCGGATTTAACGTATCAATACTTGAACCCGCAAGTTACGCCCGATGTTTGGGACATTGAAACTTACGCGGCGGAAATTCAGAGCATCTACGCGGTTGACCCAGCCGTTGATGCGAATGTTGACTTTAATAAAATGACAGCGCAAGAGATTGAAGATGCGGTTTGGAAACGGGCGATTGAAAAATATGACGAGAAAGAAAAGGCAGTCGGAAGCGAATCTTTAAGAGCCTATGAGCGTTACATAATGCTCAACATTATTGACTCGCAATGGAAAGACCATCTGCTTTCGATTGACCATCTCAAACAAGGCATCGGGCTTGTCGGCTACGGTCAGAAAGACCCGCTCGTCGAATATAAAAAGCAGAGTTTCGATATGTTCCAAGATATGCTCGACCGCATTGACACGCACACGACCCGGGCGTTGTTCAATCTCGAAGTCGTTGTCAAAGACGAGCAGGAAGAAATCGAACGTCTCGAACGCTTAGAACGCCAACGCGCCCGGCGGCAAGCGGCGGGAATGGCTTTCACGGGCGCAATGTCAACCGCAGGCGTGGCGGGCGAAGACGCTAGAAAACATACACCGTTCGTCCGCGACCAGCCAAAGGTTAAACCGAACGAGGCTTGTTTTTGCGGTTCGGGCAAAAAGTATAAAAAATGTCACGGCGCGGGAATTTAGAAAGTAAAAAGTAAAAAGGCAAAAGTTAGGAATTGATTTCCGACTTTTGCCTTTTATGAGTTTACGTCGGTTATTCAAAGAATACGGGACAAGGTAAATCGAGGAGAATTTTTCTTTTCCGAACATTCTTACGATGAATTGAAAGCCGATTATTTTTCTGTTTATGAATAAACATATTATTTGCGAAAACTGCGACGGTAAAACGGAAACCAAATTGGTGGACAAAGTTCGGGCAAGAAGTATAAAAATGTCACGGCGCAGGAATTTGATATAAGGCAAAAGGATAAAGGCGCAAGGCGAAAATTTTTTCGCCTTTTCTTGATTTATAATTCAAAAGTTATAATATTAAAAATGGATTGACATAGAGGAATTATGACGAAAAGAATTATTAGAGATGTTTCTATAGAAGGTAAAATTTCACGCAAAAAAATTAACTCGGTTGTTAGAGCTGTTCACGTTGTTCCTGAGAATGAAGGCTGGCAAGTTAGAAAAGCAGGAAAATTTCGCGTTGCAGAAAAATTTCCTTCTCAAGATGCGGCTCTCGAATACGCTAGAAATATAAGTCGGTCAAAGGATGTAGATTTAATTATTCATTCCAAAGATGGAAGGCAAATTTCTATTCAAGCAAAGAATGGGCAAGCTAAGTAATCATTAATGAGCAAACCAAGCTATGAGGAGAGTGTCTTTATCAATTGTCCTTTCGATGAAGAATATCAATCACTTTTTGAAGCCATTATATTTACCATTCACGATTGTGGTTTCATCGCCCGTTGTTCAAAAGAAATAAATTATTCCAGCCAAATAAGAGCCGAAAAACTCTTTCAAATGATTGCCGATTGTAATTATGGCGTTCACGACATCTCACGAACTGAATTAGACAAGGTAAAATAGTCTTCCGAGATTTAATATGCCTTTAGCTCGACTTTATCCAATTTGATATTTGAAAACGAAACGCAGAGCAAGTAAGTTGATTTTGATATTTCTGACCAAAGAAAAGTCAAAAGGAGACTCACTATGCCCTGCGAACTGATGAAATTTGT
>MWYZ01000067.1 GCA_002050365.1 Acidobacteria bacterium 28-1 | reverse complement strand
GAAGATTTCAGATGTGGTGATGGAAATCGCGTGTGGGTTACACAATTTGCGAGTAACCTTCCGCCAGCCACTTCAAACAATTGATTTAACGAACTTTGAAGAAATATATTATTTCCAATAATGTCTAGTTAGAAAACTAGAAATAATTCTAGCCAAAAATCGAAGTTTGGTTGATAATGTTTTTATGAAACTCGAAAGTTATTTTGATTTTCTCGCGCCCGACGATATTCGCATTAAGGGAACGCGCATCGGCATCGAATCGGTGCTTTACGATTATATTTATCGCCAGCAAACGGCGGAACAAATCGCCGATCGTTTTCCGACTCTTAAACTTCAACAAATTTACGCGACGATTCTTTACTATCTTGATAATCGAGAAAAAACCGAAGCCTACCTGCTCGATTGGTTAAGTTTCAGCCGAAAAGTGCGTGAAGAACAAGCCGAAAATCCGCCGCCCGTCGTTTTACGTTTGCGAAAAATTAAAGAAGAAAAAACTATGCTCGCCGCCTGAATCCGATGAGTGAGATTCGCTATCTTTTGGACGAAAACGTCAAGCCGATTCTGAGAGCCGAGCTTTTACGGCGCGAGCCGAATTTAACGGTTTGGCAAATCGGAATGTTGGGCTGTCCCGATTACGGAACGCTCGACCGTGAAATTTTGATTTGGTGCGAGGAAAACGAGTTTATTCTTGTAACGAACAATCGAAAATCAATGCCCGTCCATTTGCAGGACCATCTGGCTGAAAACCGCCGCACGACGGGAATTTTTGTTTTAAGCGAAAATATGAGCGTCGGCGAAACGCTCGACGATCTTCTTCTGATTGCGGCGACTTCGGATTTGGAAGAATACAGAGATTTGATTCTTTACCTGCCAATTAGCTGATTTATACGGCGCGTGTCGGCTATAAGATTATTGCTGATGTCGTGAGTTTGCCAGAGAGAATGCCGAATATCTATCGAAGATTGACTAGTTAAACTAATCTTCTTTAGCTAGAAATTTCTGGTGAATAAATATCTTTCAGCAAATGTTCAATAATATCTATACACCTATTTAAAGTATTTTCTGATTGAATATTCGCTTCGTGAGCTGCGTTATTTCCAAAATCCCTTAATTTGTGCAGGTTATTGGCATTTTTGGGCGTAAGTAATTGTCTTCTGACTAAATCATCAATTTTACCCTTTAAATTTCCGGCTGTTGAATTTAGGTCGTTACAAACAAGTTCAATTAAAGTTCTCATACCTGTTGTTGCCACAATTAATAATCTGTTTGAAATGGCTAAATGAATTTCTTCATATATTTGTGCTATTGTTGGCGGAATAGATTCAAGTTGTAATTTTTGCCGACCTTTAATTCTACTTGGATAAAGATGAATCTCTTCTTTATCGTTTGATTGATTATTCTTGAAAGTAATTCTACGAAATGAAAGACTTTCGCATCCCATACATTGGACAATTTGATATTTCTCGTTCCATTCTAACTCTTTAACTTCTACAGAATGAATTAAATTATGTTTTGTTGGTCTGAGACATTCTCGGCAATCAACTTTTAATTCATCAATAAGTTTATTACTTGAGGTTTCTTTTTGAGAATTTATAGGTATTTCAATAGGTAATTCTTTAAGTTTATTTTCGATAATTGTTAAAGATGATTCTGGTATCTTTTCTTCAACTTGCGGTTGAGTTTTAACGAGATTAACTTTACTTTCCTCCAAAGGAAAATCGTTGGCTGAACTTTCTACGGTTGGTTTCCTAGGAAAAACTCTGATTATTCGTTTCGGCGCGGGCGCGGCTTCGGCTTTCGGGAAATACTTATTACGAAGCCTTTCTGCCAATTCTTTGCTGACAGAGTGGGACGGCACAGAGACATCTGCGCCTTCAAGTCGTAATTCTTCAATCACGCGCTTGGTGTCTTGTTTGAGGTCTTTGGCTAAATCGTAAATCCGAATTGACGTTCCTACGGGCATATATTTTGTTGAAAAATAAAGTAAGTTTCAATATCAAAAATTATTTGCAAAATTTTACCACAACAAATTCACCTGATACTTAGCAAAATTCGTATCCGCGCTGACCAAAGTCATATTCTCGACAGTCGCAGATGAATCACAAATCGCAAAAACTAAGCCGCTTTTAATTGCTGTTTTTGCCGCGCGATTTCGTGTAGAGTTTCGGGAGCGATGTCCGCGCCGTTTTCCCAAACGACCGTCCAGCCGTCAAGTGAGAAGTTTTTGAAATAATCAATGTTTTCGAGCGGCTTGAAAAACGGATATTTCTTTATCCAATTCGTGAAATCTATTTCGGCTTGCAAATCGTCGCTGAAAGTCAATTCGAGCGTATAGTCGAACAAATAACGAGCCGATATAACCGTAATTAAATCTTTCATTTTTCTAAAGCTGTGAGAATAAGCAGTAAATTCATAACTCTTTATCAAATCCCCAGAATTCATAGGGCAACTCATCATCAAAATCTTCACTCATCCACATTGTACCTTTTCCTAAACCTGCAATCCGCTGTTTCTGCTCTTTTGACTTTTCAATCGGCACAAGACGCGCCAGCGGTTCGCCGTTTTCTTCGATAATTATTTCATCGCCGTTGCGGGTTAGAGCCAACAAACCTTGCAGTTGAGATTGGGCTTCGCTGATGCTTACTATTTTCGTCATAAAATTACCTCGCCGCCGATTATAGCATTTTTCAAAAACACTCACGATTGAATCAGACTACTCACACTTACCAATGAAAATGATTTCGGCGGTTTGCCGGCAGCAGACTCGAACATCAAATCTCAGCAAATTTATTGAACCGAAAAAAGATTGCAATTTTTTATTTTGCGGGCGTTCACAAATCGTCCGGTTACTGACGCGAAAATGATTGATGATGTTTTATCTCTTTCAAATTTCAGCAAAATTAAAATGAAAACGCTGGAACTTTTTTTATTTTTCGGTGTCTAACCAGATGAAAAATAGTTTGCGCCAAAGCAACCAAATTACAGGTTGCCATCTCGAACGAATATCTAATTGAAAAATTAAAAGGAGTTTTATTTTATGCCATATTTCCAACGTGTTTTTGCTTCCGCCGTCGTCATTTTTGTTCTTCTTTGCTCCCTGTGCATTCTGCCCGAAACCGTTTCGGCTAAAAGATGCGGGGCGGAAATTCCTGACAGTCTATTGACGCTTTATCTGGAAAGCGATTTGGTTGTCGTCGCTTCGATTAAAAGCGAAAAAGTTTTGAAAGTAACTGATGAGTATGAATACGGCAAGTATCTCGAGGTGGAGAAAAGTCTGGAAATTTCCGATACGCTGAAAGGTCGGGATTTGGATTCGGTAACTTTTAATATCTCGGAATTCAAATCTAATAATTCTGAAAATACCGCCGAGTATTCCGAAGAAGGCGAAGTCTATCCAAAGGTTGGCGATAAAGGCTTGTTTTTTTTAACCAAAAATGCGGAAACTAATTTTTATGAACTTGCCGATTACAGTTCGGGAATGAAGAAATTGAAAGATGCCGAATTAGACGTTTATGAAAAGCGAATCAAAGAGCTAAAACAGATTGTGGCAGCCAAAAAAAATCAGCTTCCGAAACTTACCGAATGGTTGGTGCGTCTCACTGAAGAACCTATTACTCGCACCGAAGGCATAATTGATTTAGAAGGAAGTTTCATGGCGTTGGAATATGCTTTAGAGGAAGAGCAGGCGAAAACCGCTGAAGAGAAAGAAAATGTTACACCCAAAGAGCCGATTTTACTCGACAAAAACTTTCGAGCCGACAATACGCCGGAAATTGCCAAACTTTTGACCGATTCACAAAAGCAGCGTCTTTCAAATGTGTTTTTGCTTTCAATAAACGAACACTTAATGAAATTAAATGACGCTGGAGGCGAAGAAGAAATTACGCCTGACTACGAATTGATAAGTTTAACGAAACATTGGGATAAAACTTATCTGGCGATGACTTCGTTTGCGTTTCTGCAAAACACAGACAGTTCAAACGGGCGTAAAGTTTCATATCTGATGAGCGTTGTCGCTTTATTTTTAGACGATGAGAAACTTTATGAAATCTCCGGCAATTACGCTTCTGCGCTGTCCGAAGATGAAAATGCCTTGACGGAAGTTCCTGAAGAGGAAGTTCCCGTGCCGGAAACAATCTCGGAATCTGAAATCTCTGCCGAGGTTGAAACTTCCGTAGAAATTCAAAAAGTCGAAGAAGTATCCCAACCAATTGTTGAAGAAACGCCGGTTAAAATGGAACAGGGAAATTTAGACGAATCAACAAAAAAACCGGTTGAAGAAATAACTTACAAACAATATAAAGAAATAATACTTCTTAAATTTAACCGGCAATACGGAACAATTATCTCGCAAATCTCCGCATCGAAATAGATTGATAGCCGCGAATTTGGACGGATAATTTATCATCTTCGACAAACTCGCGGCTATTCTTTATCGCACGGTTAATTCGGGCGGAAGCTGTTTGTCAACTTTCGGACGCTCTTTCAAATCCGCCAATTCCCACAATGTTAAGAAAATCGTCCGTGAGATCCGAATTAGACGTTTATGAAAAGCGAATCAAAGAGCTAAAACAGATTGTGGCAGCCAAAAAAAATCAGCTTCCGAAACTTACCGAATGGTTGGTGCGTCTCACTGAAGAACCTATTACTCGCACCGAAGGCATAATTGATTTAGAAGGAAGTTTCATGGCGTTGGAATATGCTTTAGAGGAAGAGCAGGCGAAAACCGCTGAAGAGAAAGAAAATGTTACACCCAAAGAGCCGATTTTACTCGACAAAAACTTTCGAGCCGACAATACGCCGGAAATTGCCAAACTTTTGACCGATTCACAAAAGCAGCGTCTTTCAAATGTGTTTTTGCTTTCAATAAACGAACACTTAATGAAATTAAATGACGCTGGAGGCGAAGAAGAAATTACGCCTGACTACGAATTGATAAGTTTAACGAAACATTGGGATAAAACTTATCTGGCGATGACTTCGTTTGCGTTTCTGCAAAACACAGACAGTTCAAACGGGCGTAAAGTTTCATATCTGATGAGCGTTGTCGCTTTATTTTTAGACGATGAGAAACTTTATGAAATCTCCGGCAATTACGCTTCTGCGCTGTCCGAAGATGAAAATGCCTTGACGGAAGTTCCTGAAGAGGAAGTTCCCGTGCCGGAAACAATCTCGGAATCTGAAATCTCTGCCGAGGTTGAAACTTCCGTAGAAATTCAAAAAGTCGAAGAAGTATCCCAACCAATTGTTGAAGAAACGCCGGTTAAAATGGAACAGGGAAATTTAGACGAATCAACAAAAAAACCGGTTGAAGAAATAACTTACAAACAATATAAAGAAATAATACTTCTTAAATTTAACCGGCAATACGGAACAATTATCTCGCAAATCTCCGCATCGAAATAGATTGATAGCCGCGAATTTGGACGGATAATTTATCATCTTCGACAAACTCGCGGCTATTCTTTATCGCACGGTTAATTCGGGCGGAAGCTGTTTGTCAACTTTCGGACGCTCTTTCAAATCCGCCAATTCCCACAATGTTAAGAAAATCGTCCGTGAGATTCGTTCCATTTTCGCGTAATCAATTTTTTGCGGCTCGTCGCCCGGTTGGTGATAATCTTCGTGAACGCCGTCAAACCAAAACACAATCGGAATTCCGTTCACGGCATAATTAAAATGGTCGGAGCGAAAAAAGAAACGATTCGGGTCTTTCGGGTCGTCGTATTTGTAGTTGTAAGTTAAATTCAAAAACGAATTGTTGACGGTTTTAGTAATTTCGCCAAGCTCAGAACTCATCATCTCCGAGCCGATGACATAGACTTCCGTCTCATTAGTAAGATTTGCGTTTTTCGGGTTTGTATCGCCCGCTCTTCGGCTGCGCCCAATCATATCAATGTTCAATTGTGCAACGACCGATTTTATGTCAACCGTTGGAAATCGGTTGAAATACTCGCTTCCCCACAAACCTTTTTCTTCGCCCGCGTGCCAAACAAACAAAACGGAACGTTTCGGTCGTTTCGGCGACTTTGCCAATGCTTCGGCAATTGAAAGAATGGCAACTGTTCCTGATCCATCATCGTCCGCGCCGTTCCAGATTTTGTCTTCGCCTTTCGCGTTCGGATTTGTGCCGACGTGGTCATAATGTGCGCCGATGGCAACCATTTCGTTTTTCAAAACCGGGTCGTTTCCTTCCCAAACGGCGGCGACATTTTGCGTCGAGGCTTTGTCAGTTTTCGATTGAACCGTGTAGCTTGCCGTTTTACCGAGAGCAACGGTCGGAAGCGGCAAGTTTGCCTCCGACAGCCTGTTGATTTCCGAAAAGGCGATGCTTTCTCCCTGAAATAAATTTTCAGCCGCATCTCTTGAAATAACGATGGTCGGGATGTTACGGTTTTTTGAAATGCTGATTTGAGTAAACTTCTCAACCGCCGCGCCGCCGCGTTCGCGCTGACGGCGCTGATTCTGCCAATTCTCTTCGTCTTCCGGTGTGGCGATTATAATCAAACCTGCCGCTCCTCGTTCCCGCGCATAGCTTAACGGTTCAATCCAATCAACAAAGGCTTTTCCAAGTTTGCCGGAAAATAAATCTGCTTGCGTAACACCGTCGGGATAAAAGTCTTTGCTGTAGATTACGACGGTTTTGCCTTTAACATCCGTGTCTTTCAAAGCATCCAAGTTTTTCGATTTTAAAAGCCAGCCGTTGCCAGCAAATACAAGTGGTGAATCGGTAATCGTCGCTGCAACCGGATTTGTAAAGAAATCTTTTCCGTATCTGAGTTTTCGTCCGCCGATTTCGAGTTGTGTTTTTGCTGAATCGGTTGTGCGAATGTTAAGCGCAATTTTTTGAAAGAAGGTTCCGTCGTCGCCTGCCGGTTTGAAGCCCCATTGCTTCAAATTTAAGGCGATAAATTTCGCCGTCAAATCAAGCCCGCGCGAAGGCGTGTCGCGTCCTTCCATTTCGTCTGACGCAACATAATAAAGATAATCTTTCAAATGCTCAGCCGTAATCTGCTCCGCCGCTTTGCGGGCTGGCGAGTTCGGTTTAGTCGCGGTTTGCGCGAGCGTCGCCGATTGAAAAGCAAATGTAAATAATAAGAAAAGCGCAAGTAAGTTTTTTTTCATTTTTTCTCCAAAGGATTTTCACCACAGAGTGCTTCAAGTTAAAAGTAAAAAGTAAAAAGGCAAAAGTTTCAAATCAAGTCTCCACTTTTTACTTTTGCCTTTTTACTTTTTACTTCATTTCCTCTGTGCCTTTGATATTGAAATAATCTTTTGATTTTACGCAAGGTCAGTTAGAATTGTTTCGCTCGCGACAGCGATGATTGAGATTTTGCGGCGATTGGCGAGTCCGAGCATTTCTTCTTCGTCGAAGATGAGAGTTTTTCGCGCGGTCAAACAAAGGCAAGTCGCGCCTGCCTTTATCATTTCTTCAATCGTCGGCGTGCCGACGACCGGCACATCGAAGCGCATATCTTGATTTGGCTTGGCGACTTTGACGACCGTAAGTTTTCCCTTGGCAAGTTCGCCAGCGCGTTTGATAACTGCGTCCGTTCCTTCCATCGCTTCAATTGCGACGCACGCTCTGGCGCGGACGACAATCGTCTGTCCTAAATCGAGCCGGGCAATTTCATTGGCTATTCTCAAACCGTATTCGACATTTCCGCGTTCGGTTTCGTCGGGTTTGCGCTTCGTCAAAACGCCTTCTTTCGCTAATTTATCCTGAATGAAATAGGTCGAATCAATCAGTTCAATTCCTTCACGCCGCATTTCGTCGGCAACGCCGCCGATCAGCGCGTCCGTATTTCTCTGCGGCAGATTCCAGAGCATTCGTATCATTCGCAAATCGGGAAGTGCGCCGGAAAAAATCTGAACGTGCTTGACTTGCCCAGCCATTATCGCTCGTTCAACCGCTTCCTGTTTGAAAAAAGAAATCATTTTACCGAGTTGTCCGATTCCGACCCAAATGATTTTTTCGGCAATTTCTTCGATGCGCTTGTCGGTTTCTTCTTTAATAGCAACAACCGCCAAAGATGCACCTTGCTTTTTTGCACCTTCGACGACGAGAAAAGGAAATTTGCCGTTGCCGGCAATTAAACCGAATTTCATAAATTTTTTGTCGCAATTTATTTCCCTATCAAGGCGCTGGATGTCTTTGCTTTCTGAATTTGCGTCTTAAATTAAACTATTCGCCAAACGCCTGCAGAACTTCATCGGCGTGTTCGTCAACTTTTACCTGGTTGAAAACTTTCACGATTTTCCCCGCTTCGTCAATCAAAAACGTCTTTCGCAAAACGTCTATATAAGTTTTCCCCATAAATTGTCTTTCACCATAACTGTTGTAAGCGTCGGCAATCGTGTGGTCGGTGTCAACTAATAAAGTAAAAGGCAATTCATATTTTTGGATGAATTTTTGATGAGATTTTTCATCGTCCATTGATACGCCTAAAACCTTAATGTTCTTTTCTTCAAAAGCCGAAAAACCGTCGCGCAATGAACACGCTTGCTTTGTGCAGCCGGGCGTGTCGTCCTTCGGATAAAAATATAAAACGACACGCTGACCGCGCAAAGCGGAAAGTTTCACGTCCGCACCCGTCTGGTCGCGGGCGGCAAAATCCGGTGCAACGTCGCCTTCTGCAAGCATAATTTCTCCAACTTCGTGTAAAATAAGTTTTGATAAAATTCTAACATGACCGGCGAAAAAAGATGAAAATGCTGTCCGAAATAAAAGGCTTGAACGAGTTAAAGAAACTTAAAACCGATTACCAAAATTTTATAAAAACCAGATATGAACCGAACGCGCAAGATTGCCAAACTTGCCCGACAAAAGGCGCGTGCTGCGTTGACGCGCATTTCGTCAACGTTCACATCACAAAACTCGAAGCCGCTGCAATCGGCGGAACGCTTGGAAAATTAAGTGCGGAAAAACAAGCGGAAATCTATCGGCGTGCCGCTGAAACAGTCGAAAAATACAATTTGAAATGTTCGGGCGATACATTCGCGCAAACTTTCGCGTGTCCGCTTTTTGAAAAGGGCGTTGGTTGTTTGGTTCATTTTGAAGGAAAACCCGCGCCGTGTATCTCGCACGCTTGCTATGAAAACAAGGAAGATTTGCCGCCCGAATTTTTGCAGGAAGAAAATGAAAATAAAATTGAAAGATTGAACAAACGAACTTACGGCAAATATTGGACGTGGCTTCCGGTTCCCGTTTGGTTAAGTTTAATAAATCCGTTCAAAGAATATAAATGAATGTGAATTAATACTGAAAAGTTAACACAAAAAAGTGTTTTAGTCGGGAGCGCATACATCTTGCCTGCGAGGATTACGACGGCAATCTAAAATGGTTGACAATCGGCAAGTTCTGCGCCGCTTCGCGCCGTGGCAGGCAAGATGCCTGCGCTCCCGACAAGCAGTTGACTTTATATAAAACTGATTTTTCTTTTTTAGTGTTGATTCACATAAATAAGTTTATTGAATCAGATTAAAAATAAAATCGTGCAAAATAATAAAGAATCGGCGCGTTAAAAAGCAAGCTGTCTAATCTATCCAATAAACCGCCGTGTCCGGGCAGAATGCTTGCCGCGTCTTTTGCATCTGAGCCGCGCTTCATCGCGCTTTCCGCCAAATCGCCGAAAACTCCGATTAAGCTCATCACAACCGCCAGCGGAATCGACAATTTGTAAGACAGTTCGGGAAAAAACCAGGCGGATGCGAGCGCGGCAAAAATCGAACTTAAAACGAGTCCGCCGATTACGCCTTCCCAAGTTTTATTCGGGCTGACTTTCGGAATCAATTTGTGTTTCCCAAAGTTTTTTCCAACATAGTACGCGCCCACATCAGCGCCCATCACGACGAAGAAAAAAAACGCGAGCAGTTTTGTCGAAAGAAAAGGAACAAGTGTATTTTCAAACCCGACACGCATCGAAACGATAAATCCGCCCAAAAAAGCAACATACAAAACACCAAAAACGGTTACGCCGATGCCCGTCAACATTTTAGAAAAATCTTTTTGAAAGCGAAAAGTTTGCGTGATTAAAGCGGCAATCAGAAAAAGCACTACGGTTAAAATCAGAAAATCAGGCGCTTTTGCAGGCGCGTCAAAAAAAAATGCGACGAAAAACGCCGCCGCACCCAAATACGCAATGGAAGCGTCGGCTTTGAGTTCGAGTTTTTTGGTTAAAGTGAAAAATTCAAAAAGTCCCGCGCCAAAAGCTAAAGCGGCGATGAGCAAAAAAAGCCAATTTGCCGCCGAATAGTCCGGCAGAAAATACGGCAGAACGATTGACAAAATTAAAATAGGGAGCGCGATGAGCGCGGTTAAAAGTCGGCTGTCCATAAAAATTGTCGGTTATCAATAGTTGGTTGTCAGTAGTCAGTTTGCAAAACAAATTTGTGCTTTTACTCACACTTAACTACTTATTCCCAATTCCACCAAAACGTCGTTCGCGTTTTTGAAAATCCAAAATCGCTTTGAAAATTTCTGCGCGACGAAAGTCCGGGAAAAGTGTCGGCGTTACGTAAATTTCGCTGTAAGCTAACTGCCAGAGCAAAAAATTGGAAATGCGAAATTCGCCGCTCGTGCGAATCAGCAAATCAACTTCCGGCAAATTATTTGTGTAGAGATGCAATTCGATGTCGGATTCGCTTAAATCATCAAGCGATTTTCCATTTTGCAAAAGATTTTTCGCGGATTTTTTAGCGGCTTCGACAATCTCGGCGCGTCCGCCGTAATTAAGCGCGATGCTCAAAACAGTTCCCGTATTTTCTTTTGTAAATTCCATTGCCGCAAAGAGTTCTCTTTGAACGGATTCGTCCAACCCGTCAATGTTTCCGATTGCCTGAAATTTGATATTGTTGCCGTGAACGCTTTTTAGTTCGCTTTTCAAATATCGCTTGAGCATCTGCATCAAACCCGAAACTTCCGCAGCGGGACGCTTCCAGTTTTCGGTCGAAAATGCGTAAAGCGTTACGGCTTTGATTTGCAATCTCGCGCACGTATCCAAAATCGCTCTGACCGATTCCGCGCCCGCGCGATGCCCGAAAATTCGCGGCTTTCCGCGTTGCTTCGCCCAACGTCCGTTGCCGTCCATAATTATCGCAATGTGTTGCGGCAAACGCGATTCGTCAATCGCCGCGAGCAATTCAGCTTCGGTTGAATTCGGTTTGACGATATTGGTAAAGTTATCGCTCATTCTACAAACTTCTTTCTTCTGTTTTGGTAATTGCTTTTTTGTTTATCTTGCCGTAAATGTGTGGATAAATCTCGCCGCCCGTCGAAGGTTCATTAATTAGTTCCGACGTTAATTTTTCCGTTTCGATTTCAAGCAGCAAAACTCTTTCGGTATCTTTGTAGTAACGATTCAAAACCGTCTCGATTTGTTCGGCAAAACTGCAATGAATAAAGCCTTCGGTTTGCAGACTTTCGGCTTCGTAAAAATCCTTGTCTTTGAATTTGCTCCAAACTTCAGGCAAGACAATGTGGTAAATTATCATTTCGCGTTTTCCACCGCCGTTTGCAATTCCAAAAACTTCTCGCGCACAAACAAATTTAATTTGTCTGCAAATTCGGCTGACAGATTTTTTAATTTAATCAATTCCTGCACATCCGCCAAATCCTTCAAACGATGCGGCGCGGTCATTCCCGACGCGAGCTTTAATTCGATAAGTTTCTCTAAAATCAAAGTCTTTACGCCGTCAATCTCCGTTTGATATTTGCTTGGGTTGGGAAAAACGACGGGTTTCGGTTTACCGTCGCCGGGAAATTCGCCGCTCGTGATTACTTCAACGGTGACGTTTTCTTGTGTTGTTCTAAATATTTTCGTCGCGCCTTCAAATGCCGGACGGTAGCCTTTTCCGATTAGTTCATTTCTAAATTTTTCCAATCCTTCTTTCGTCAAAAGCAAATCAATATCTTCAGTAAAACGCCGATAGCCGTGTTGATTGAGCGCAACCGCGCCGATGACGCTGTAATCAATCTGGTGATTTTCCAAGTCTTTCGTCACGCGACGAAGCGTATCATTTAGAATTCCTTCGCCCATAAAAAATCGCAAGCCTTCCTGATATGCCGTAAGAGGTGAAGCAATAACTTGTTGAAAATCCGTTCTCATTCGTAATCAACTTTCAGCAAAGTCAAACCGTTGGCGGGCGCGGTTTTGCCTGCCAAATCTCGGTCGCCTGAGACAATTGCCGTCAGAATTGTATCAGAATCTTTCTCGCCGCGCCCGACTTCTAAAATTGTTCCGACAATCGAGCGCACCATGTAACGCAGAAATCCGTTGGCGGAAATGCGAAATTCGATGACCGAAGCGTTTGCCCGCGCATCCCAAAACGATTCGACCGTAAAATTTTTAAGCGTGCGAACACGCGTTTCAACATCCGAACGCGCGGCGGAAAACGCCGTCCAATCGTGTTCGCCTAAAAACAGCCGCGCCGTTTCGTTCATCTTACCGACATCTAAAAATCTGCCTTCGTGATGCGCGAAACGCAACCAGAACGGCGACATCACAGGAGCGTTAATGACGCGATAAACGTAAGTTTTCGTTTTGGCGGAAAAGCGGGCGTGAAAATCGTCTGTTGCTTTTTCAGCCGCCATCACACGCACATCGCGCCGGATGTTGCCATTAATTGCTATCCGCAGGCGGTCAGGCGTAAAATCGCGGTTGAGGCGGACGTTGGCAACTTGACCTTCGGCATGAACGCCCGCGTCGGTGCGTCCCGAACCGACGACTTGAACGGGCGCGTCTTCCAAAAGGCTCAATGTTCGCTCCAATTCGCCTTGCACCGTGCGCTGTCCGTCCTGCACCTGCCAGCCGTGAAAATCCGTGCCGTCGTATTGTAAAAGTAAGCGGTAATTCATCTTTACTAATGCTAAATGGTAAGAGTGGTAAATGGTAAATTATTTCTGCAAATTTATCTTGGCGGTCTTGATTGAAGAAGTGATGAGTTTTTGGATTTCTTCGCAATCTTCAAGCAGCGAGTCAGCAAGTTTTTCCACTAAAAAATCGCTGTCGCGTAAAATTCTTATCCAGTAATGGGTTTCAAATGATTCTTTTTGAGAGATAGAAAGTTTGTAAATAAAATCTGATTTTGATTGCGCCTGATTTGCTTCTTCGATATTTGCGCCAATCGAAGTTCCCGACCGTAAAACTTGCTTTAACATCACAAATTCTTTCTTTTCTTTGCGAGATATTGATAAAGTTTTACAATTCGCAACGCAAATCTGTATGCTTTTTCTTTCAGAATATTTTCTTTCATTTACCATTAACCACTTACCATTTACCATTAACTCTTCCGACTTCCGGGTTTTACCGCTTCGTCGCCGCGCTCGCACATCGGACAGTTTTCAGGCTTATAACTTGGAACTTCCAAACTGAGTAATGTAATGCGCGGAACGCCAACGTCAGCCGTGCCATTTGAGCGGTCAATAATCGAAGCCGCACCAATGAATTTTGCGCCGTGCGTCTCTAATGCCGCGATACATTCGCCCGTCGAGCCGCCCGTCGTAATTACGTCTTCAACTACTAAAATTCGCTCCCGTTCTTTGACCGAAAATCCGCGCCGCAAAGTCATCACGCCGTTTTCTCTTTCAGTCCAAATGAAGCGGGCGTTCAACGCTTTGGCGACTTCGTAACCAATTATCAAACCGCCGATAGCGGGCGAAGCAACCGTTTCGATTTTTTCGTTCGTAAACTGTTCGGCAATCGCTTTGCCGAATTTTGCCGCGTCCGACGGATACTGCAAAGCCAAGGCGCATTGGAGATATTGCGGGCTGTGCAGACCACTCGACAAAATAAAATGCCCTTCGAGAAGCGCATCGGTTTGTCTGAATTGTTCCAAGATTTGTTCGGCGTTCATTGTTAATCTAATTTACGATTTTATACCAGCGTTTTTCAAATTTTCAGATTCGATTTGAAGTTTCGCCGTTTCGCGTTAGAATCAATAAAAATATGCCGCCTTATCCTAACCTAATTTCCGATTCTCTGCTAATCAAAGAAACGATTCAACTTCTCCAAAATTTCGGCGGACGCGCGTCTGCCGTTAAGGTCGTTGATTATGTTATGAAAATCTCTAAGGCGGAACCGAATTTAGCGAGATTGCTTGTTTCGGACTTAATTGAAGCCGACCCGCGTTTATATCTGAACAATGACGTTTTAGAATTAGTCGAAAACAACTTTAAGCGGCAAAATCTTGCGGACACCGAATTTGTAGTCTTCGATTTGGAGACGACGGGCGCAAAAGCTCCGCCGTGCCGCGTTACTGAAATCGGCGCATATCGGGTGAAAAATGGGAAAATAATGGAAGAATTTCAGACATTGGTTAACCCCGAAACGCCGATTCCGCCTTTCATCAGTCAACTGACGGGAATTTCCAATGAAATGGTCAGAGCCGCGCCGAAATTCCGCGAAATCGCCAATGATTTTTTGGATTTCATAGGTGATTCGGTTCTCGTCGCGCACAACGCACATTTTGATATGCGATTTTTGAATCACGAAATCGGTCGAGTTTATGCGGATTACCGGGTGGCAAATCCGTCGCTTTGTACGGTTCGTCTGTCGCGGCGGCTTATTCCCAACATCGAAAATCACCGCCTCAATACGCTTGCCGACTATTATTCGGTCGCGCTCGTTAATCATCATCGCGCCAGCGACGACGCTCACGCCACGGCGCATATTTTTTTGAAGCTGTTGGCAGAACTGCAAAATTTAGGCGTGATAGATTTGGCGACGGCGAAAAGGTTGAAGTTCTGATTCGCCCGAAAAATTCTCAGCAAAATAAATCGAATAAAACAGCATTTAATTTTTTCGGGTGATTTATTGTAAAATTATTGTTTCGATTATTTATAAGAGGTATTGCTATGTTAGACAATGTGAGCTTGCAGCCGATTAACCGGCAGAATTTAGACATTCGCTCGACGAAGCGTGAAGAAATGAATCTTTTTCCGCTCGACACTTTTAAATACGAATTTGTCGGGCGCGAGATTTGGATAGATTTTGAAATCCCTGAATTTACGGCGATTTGCCCGTTTTCGGATTTTCCAGACTTTGCCACTATCAAATTAAAATACGTTCCGAACGAACGCTGTATCGAACTGAAAAGTTTAAAAATGTATATCAATTCGTTTCGAGAAGTAAAGATTTTTCACGAGCATCTGTTAAACGTTATCTTAGAAGATTTTATAGCGGCTTGCGACCCTTTGAAAGTTGAGATTGAAGGCGATTTTAATGTGCGCGGAAATATCAAAACAGTCGTTCGAGCAAGCTATACTAAAGGATAAAGGCTAAAAATAAAACGCTTCGCTTAACTTTTGCCTTTTACCTTTCGCCTTTATCCTTTCAATGAACCATTACGGACGGTTGAACGGCGAGATGTTTGTGGCAGGCGTTTTCGATTAATTGATTTATTTTGTCTTCACATTTTTTTTCCTTCGCCCAACCAGCATTGGTAACTTCCGAAACGATTAAAAATCGAGCCTTTTCCAAGAATGTTTGCTCGCGGAATGAAAGTTTTTTTTCGTGGCTTAGAAACGTGAGTTTTTTCAGAACATCCGCCGCTTGAAAAACATCGCCCGACTGCAATTTAAAGCTAAATTCGCGGGAACGCTCCTTCCAATCGTTCGAAACTTCTTCAAAATCGGCGGCGAGTTTATTCATTAAACGTCGGTATTGACTTGACGTAATAATTGGTCTGATGCCGACGGCTTCGGCGTTTGCCATCGGCACGAGAATCATCGAATTATCGCTCAGAACCCGCAGCGCGAAAAATTCCATCAGAATTTCACCGATTTTTTTACGTTCGATGTCTTCAATTAAACACACGCCTTGATTTGGATAAGCGACTTTTTGTCCGATGCTCAACCGCATAATTTCTTTCTCCTATTTTAAAAAATAAATGAGAAACGAATCAATCGCCCATATCTCACGCTTGAACCGAATTTTCGAGGTGAATTTATTGTAACACGGAAAGGGATGAAGGATGAATAAAACTAATACTCGATACTCTTATTCATCTCTCATCCTTCATCCCTTAGGAAGTTCGATGGAAAATGTCGAGCCTTTTCCGAGCGCGGACGCGACCGAAACTTCGCCGCCGTGAATTCTGGCGAGATGTTTGACGATTGCCAAACCCAAGCCCGTGCCGCCGATTTCGCGTGAACGTGCGCGGTCGGTGCGGTAGAATCGCTCGAAAATTCGCTGCAAGTGTTCGCTGGATATGCCTTCGCCCGTATCAGAAATAGAGATTATATTTTTTTCGTTTTTTTCTTCAAAACCAACAATTACTGTTCCTTTCTCAGCATTGAATTTGACGGCGTTATCAATCAAATTCGTCAGCATTTGCTCTAGTCTAACCGCGTCGGCGAAGACAAAAGCGTCGTGGGAAACTTCGTTTTTTAATTTGATGCGGCGTTCCTTGGCTTTGCTTGATAGATTGGTAAAAACTTCTTCAATGAACGCGTTGAGATTTATTCTTTTTAATTCAAGCGTGATTTTGCCCGATTCGATTATCGAAAGCTCCAGAATATCGTCAATAAGGCGGTGCATTCTTTGCGCGTTTTTACGAATCACTTTCAAAAATCGCTGATTGTTTTCCTCATCTTTTATAGCGCCGTCTTCCAAAGTTTCGACAAACGCAAGAATTGAAGTCAGCGGCGTGCGGAGTTCGTGCGAGATGTTCGAGAGAAATTCCTGGCGCACCCGTTCGAGCCGTTCAATTTGCGTTATATCGTAGAAAACGCCGATTGCGCCTTTCGATTTATCAAACTCAATCGGCGCGATATGCACATCGTATTTGAGTTTTTCAATACCGGGAATTTCCAGTTCAATGTCCGACGATTTTCCTTCTTCCAACGCTTTGCGAAACGCTTCGTGCAAGGATAGGTCGCGGACGACTTCGCTCAAGCGTTTTTCTTCTAACACGCCATTATTGCGGGAAAATGCGTTATAAGCCGCCCCGTTGGACGCGACGATGCGCGTGTCTTCGCCGACGACAATCACGCCTTCGCGCATCGTTTTGAGAATCTCGCTCAAAATTGGACGGGCGGTTTTCTCTTTTGTTTCTTTATTTGAAAACCAAGTGGTTAGAAGACTCATTGTCTCAAGTTCCAAGACTCAAGACTCAAGTCCCAAGTCAAATACGGATTTCCGACTTGAATCTTGGGACTTGAGTCTTGAGACTTATTTATTTCAATTCGATAAACCGGTAACCAACGCCGACCACCGTTTCGATGCAGTTGCCGCAACTATCTAATTTTTGCCGCAGACGACGAATGTGAACATCGAGCGTGCGCGTGTCGCCGAAATAACTGTAGCCCCAAACATTATCCAGAAGATTTTGGCGCGTGGCGACTCGTCCCGCGCTCTTTATCAAATAAGTCAGCAAGGCAAATTCTTTGCGCGTGAGTTTCACGTCCGTGCCGCCGCAAACGACGCGCATATCGGCAAAATCAATCGCCAGTTGCGCGTCTTCATATCGCTCAATCGTATCTTTTTCGACGCGCCGCAAAACCGCCCGAACACGCGCCACGACTTCTTTAACCGAAAACGGCTTGACAATATAATCGTCCGCGCCGAGTTCGAGTCCGGCGATTTTATCAATTTCGGCGGCTTTGGCGGTGAGCATAATAATCGGCGTTTTTTCCGTCAGCGGTTCGCGCCTGAGCCGTCGGCACAATTCCATTCCGCTCATTCCCGGCAGCATCAAATCGAGAATAATCAGCGACGGCGGATTTTTCTCGTCGAGTGCCAGCCGCAAACCTTTCTCGCCCGATTCGGCGACGACGGGACGAAAGCCTTCACGCTTAAAATTGTATTGCAAACTCTCGGCAATATCTGCGTCATCTTCGATTATTAAGATTTCCTGCAACATATTTTGATTTTGGATTTTAGATTTTGGATTTTGGATTAGCCGAGCATTTATCGAATTGAATTACAATCAAAATAAATTAGATGAATATGAATTTTGTGTCATCAATCCAAAATCCAAAATCTAAAATCCAAAATCCGACTATTGGTGTTTGATAAAAACCGCTTCCTTCATATAAACGGTCAGCTCGCAAATATCTTTGACGTAATCGCCGATGCGTTCCAGATTTTTCGCGACGAAAAGAAGTCGCGCCAAACGGATTGATTTCGCCGCGTCCTTCGACATTGTTTCCATCAAATTATCAACCAAGCGGTCGTAGATTTTATCAACTTCCTCATCTTTCCCGATAAGCTGTCGGGCTTTTTCCGAATCGTTCGACGTAAAAGCGTCGAGCGCCGATTGCAACATTTCAAGTGCGCGTTCCGCCATTTCGTTGAGTTCGGAGTAATTCTTCAATTCCGGCTCATCGTTTAATTCAAGTGCGGCTCGCGCAATACTGGTCGCGTGGTCGGCGATTCGTTCGAGAACCGGCGTGATTTTGAAAATCGAAATCACCATCCGCAATTCGCGGGCGACCGGTCGGCGCAAGGTTAAAACTTCGACGCTCAAGCGGTCAATTTCAAGTTCGAGCCGGTCAATCACGCGGTCGTTTTCAATCACTTGATTGGCGACTTCGCTGTCGCGTTGGATGAGCGCGTGCATCGCGCGTTGCACAGCCAGTTCAACTTCGCCGCCCATTAAAAGTAATCTATCGCGCAAGATGTCGAGTTCGCGCTCCAAAAGTTTTCTCTGCTCCATTAAATAGAAATGTAGAACAAATCGCCCGATTATAAAAGCGCGAAACGGAAATTTGAAGGTTTAGAATAAACGCGGAGGTTTAAGGCGGTATGAACGGAAAGTTAAAAGAATGTTAAATAAAAATCTTCGATCGAAGATTTTTATAAGTAAAAAGGCAAAAGGTAAAAGGCAAAAATAAAAAGCTATTCAGTAAGTATGTTTAGCAGCTATTTAACTTCCTTACTTTTGCCTTTTACCTTTTGCCTTTTGCCTTTTCTAACTCTTTCGGTCGAATCAACGTCCGCAAATTACCCGTCGAAGAATTTATCTCACTCCATTTGCCAATTTTCAAATCAATTACGGCTAACGCCGCGGTCGGCATCGGCTGAGCTTCACCAGTTAAAATCTTCAAAAGTCCTTCGAGTCCCGGATTGTGTCCGACGAGCATTACCGATTCAAGTTTTTCGCTCTGTTCAGAGACAACTTCAAGAAGTCTTGCCGGGTTGGCTTCGTAAATTCTTTCGTCATACCTGATTTCGCCATCAATTTGCGCGTTTTCCTTAATAAGAATCGCAGTCTGTTTGGCTCTCTCGGCGGGCGAACTTAAAATCAATTCGGATTGAAGCTGATTTTTATAAATAAATTTGCCCATCAACGGTGCGGCTTTGAGTCCGCGTTCGTTAAGCGGACGTGCAAAATCTGACAAATCCGTATTTTCCCAACTCGACTTGGCGTGACGCAGAACAAAAAGTGTTTTCATAGATTTTAAGAGTTTTCTTCGCTGACGGAAACTTCCCGAAGTACAATTGGTCTGGGCTTAAAAATCGCCTTCAGCGTCGCATAAACTTTTTTTTTCAGTTTTTTGTCTTTCCGAACAGCGAGCTGTAAAACATCGGTTACAGACAATATACCGACAACTTCGCCGTCCGCGCCAATTGCCGCGAGCCGTTTCACTTGATATTTCCGCATTTTTCTCAAAGCGTCTTCAACTTTATCATCAGCCGCGCAAACGATTGCTTTGCCGCGCAGTAATTCTTCGGTTTTAACATCGGACGCTTTCCGATTTCGGGCGACGACGGCGAGACACAAATCGCGGTCAGTCAACATTCCGACTACTTTTTTATCTTCATCAACAATCGGCACAACGCCGCAATCCCGATGACGCATAACTTCAGCGGCTTTCATCAGGCTGTCTTCCGTCGAACAAAAACTGACATTGGTTTTCATCACATCTTTTACTTTCATAAAATTTCAAGTTCAAGGTTCAAAGTTCAAAGTTAGGCGCATCATCAAACTTTGAACCTTGAACTTTGAACTTTGAACCTTTTCACCCGCAAAGAACCGCACCGCCGTTGATATTTAAAATCTCGCCCGTAATGTGCCGCGACCAATCCGACAGCAGAAAACAAATCGAAAGCGCAACATCGTCGGTCGTCGCCATTCTTTGCAAAGGAATCGTATTGATAACGCTTTGTTTGTATTCTTCATCTTCAAAAACAGGTCTGACCATCGCCGTTTCAATCCAGCCTGGTGCGACCGCATTGACGCGGATTTTTGGACAAAGCTCGCTCGCCAACGCTTTCGTAAAACTGATTTGTCCACCTTTAGATGCCGCGTAGTTTGAATAATTGGCTTCGCCGCGTTGTCCGGCGGTCGAAGAGACAAGCACAATCGCGCCGCTCGGTTGCTTTTTCATCGAAGGCACACACGCTTTCGACATCGCCCACGCCGCTTTCAAATTCGTGTTCAAAACTTTATTCCAAACTTCCTCTGACATCTCCTCAATCGGTGCGCCTTCCCAAATTCCGGCGTTCAAAACCAACAAATCAATACGCCCGAATTTTTCAATCGCCTTGTTTGCCAAGTTGTGCGCGTCAGTCCAGACGGAAACGTCGCCCTGCACGGCGATTGCGCCAAAGCCGCAATTTTCGCATTCCTTGACTGTTTCGTTAGCGTCTTCTTCGCGGCTCAAATAATTAACGACAACGTTTGCGCCCGATTCTGCCAGACGCAATGCCGTTGCGCGACCAACACCGCGACTCGCGCCGGTGATGATGGCGGTTTTGCCTTGAAAAAGATTTGCGGGCAGTTTGATTTCGACAGGTTTTTCGCTCATAAGGTTTTCCTAGCGTTTTCTGCACCTTTGCGTGTGAAATTGTTTCCCGCAAAGGCGCAAATTTCGCAAAGATTCGGATGAATTTTATAACAAATACTTTGTGTTATAAAATATGCCTCAATTCTTCTAAAATCACAAAATTATGAATGACACAAATCTTTTGGAAAATCAGCAAATTGCCTGGACACCGACCGAAGACGTAATAGAACGCGCCAGATTAACCGAGTTTATGAAACAAGTCGGCGTTTCGAGTTTCGGCGAGCTTTATCAATTTTCGATTAACGAAACGGAAAAATTCACCGCCGAAGTTTTGAAATTTTTAGATATTCGTTTTAATCCGCCATATGAAAAACTGCTCGACACATCGGACGGCGCGGCGTTTCCGCACTGGTGCGTCGGCGCCGGTTTGAATATCGTTTCGCATTGCGTTGACCGTTGGCAAACGGACGAGATGCGAGACCAGCCTGCGGTGATTTGGGAAGACGAAGGAGGCAAAGTTCGACAAGTTAATTATGCTGAATTAAAACGAGAAGTTGAATCTTGCGCGGCAGGTTTGCGGTTGAATGGTTTGGGCAAAGGTGATGCGATTGGAATTCATTTGCCAATGATGATTGAAACGGCTGTTGTTTTATTAGCGATTAACCGAGTCGGTGCGATTGCTGTTCCTGTCTTTTCCGGTTATGGAGTTGAAGCAATTGCATCAAGATTAAATGCTGTCGGCGCAAAAGCACTTTTTACCTGTGATGGATTTTTAAGACGCGGTAAACTTTTTAATGCTTTAGATATTGCCTTTCAAGCGGCAGAAAAAAGCCCATCTATAGAAAAGATCTTCTGGATTTCTAATATTCTTCGAAAAAGAACCAAAGAAGAATCGGCAAAAGAATTAGCAGAACAATCAGCAATTCACAATGAACGCAGAAAGATTAGAGACAAAGAACGAAAAGAAAAAGTCGTGGAATTTAAAGGATTAACTGAAGAAGAAAAATCTTTAGTGTTGGAAAAAAGGCGGCTGGAAATCGCAGAAAAGTTCCGTGAAGGATTGATTCCAGACATCACGCAAAGCAAGAATTCCCCACACGTCAAATCTGGTGGAATTGGATTTGGGTTTTACGATATTGAAGAAAAACAATTGCATTCTGACAAATTCGACATTTCACCTTGGAATTTATCAATGGAAATTAGTGAAAAAGACTTAGCGACGTTTTCTCATCTTGAACCGACTAGCGCTGAAGACCCGCTCATTATTCTTTATACCAGCGGAACGACCGGAAAACCGAAAGGCATCGCGCACACGCATTGCAGCTTTCCGATAAAAGCGGCGCAGGATATGGCTTTCGGAACTGACGTTGGACGAGGCACGCGCATTTCCTGGATCACCGACATCGGCTGGATGATGGGACCGTGGCTGATTTACGGCGCGTTGATAAACGGCGCGACGATTTGCATCTACGACGGCGCACCCGATCATCCCGCGCCCGATAGAATTTGGGAATTTTGCGCGAAACACAAAGTCGAAATTTTGGGAATCTCGCCGACGCTCGTCCGCGCACTCGCCACGCACGGTGACGATTTGCCGAAACGACACGATTTATCATCGCTTCGCGCCTTCGCTTCGACGGGCGAGCCTTGGAATCCCGCGCCGTGGTGGTGGCTGTTCGAGAAGGTCGGCGATTCAAAACTTCCGATAATAAATTATTCGGGCGGCACGGAAATCTCCGGCGGAATTTTGATGAATAATCCGCTCGTGCCGATCAAACCGTGCGGCTTTTCCGCGCCGTGTCCGGGAATTGACGCGGACATTTTGGACGACAAAGGCAAATCCGTCGGCGCAAATCAAGTCGGCGAATTGGCGATTAAAAAACCGTGGATTGGAATGGCTCGCGGCTTCTGGCAGGAGCGCGAAAGATACTTGGAAACGTATTGGTCGCGCTTTGAAAACATCTGGGTTCACGGCGATTGGGCGATGCGCGACGCGGACGGGCATTGGTTTATCTTAGGACGCTCGGACGACACATTGAAAGTCGCGGGCAAGCGCGTTGGACCCGCCGAAGTCGAAAGTTTGCTCATCGCTCATCCGCTCGTCGCCGAAGCCGCTGTCATCGGCGTTCCTGACGAGATGAAAGGCACGGCAATGGTCGCGTTCTGCGTCTTACGGAACGCCGACATCTTGTCGGCAATGACCGCAGAGCGCGAAATAACGGCTGATAAGTTTGACGATACAAAACAACCTTTATCGTCTGGCGACGAAGATGCCAGCAAGATGCTGGCGTTCCAATTAAAAAACCTTGTCGCCAAAGATATGGGCAAACCGCTCGCGCCGTCGAAAATTCATTTCGTTTCCGCCTTACCGAAAACACGCAACGCCAAAGTAATGCGCCGCGTGATTCGCTCGGCGTATTTGGGCGAAGACGCGGGCGATTTGTCGGCACTCGAAAATCCAAATGCGGTTGAGGAAATTCGGCACATTTCTCTTGACTAATTTCCTTCCGGCATACAAAATTCTTTCACCGCAAAACTTTGCCGGGAAATATGGCAAAAAAAGCATCTGTTGGAAAAACTCTGTTCAATATTGCATTACCGTTAGGCGGAGCCGCGCTGACGGCGGGAGTCGGGATGCCCTGGCTGGGCGCGTTGATTGGTGCTTCCCTGAGCGATACTTATTACGAATCTTTGGCGGATTTGGTTGCTTCGGTTCCAGGCGACGCTGAGAAAAAGAAAGCCTTAGAAAAACTTTTTTCTACTCCGATTGAAAAACTGGGCGATGCCATTGCGGGCGTTCTTGGCGATGGGGCATATGATTCTTACAAGTCTTACAATGAAGCCACAAAATCAGATTTGAACTACGATTTGCCTCGCGTCGTCGTGAAAGTCTGGCAAACCGCACTGACCGAAATGCTGCCCGAAAACAAAATCCAAAACTCAGGCATTTTGACGGACACAGATTATGAACAAAAGCGCAAATTGCTTTTAAGATTTTGGCTTGGAAAATTGAAAGCGACGGAAGCCGATGACGCGCAGTTATGGGTTTTATTCGGCAACCAACCCGATTATTTTTTGGACATTGAAAAAAACAAAACGAATTTCATCGAGGCTTTACCTGATGAAGCAAAAATCAGAGATTTATTTTGGGACCAAAGCCTCGAACCCGCATTTACCGATTGGGCAAAAAAAGGCAATAAATTACCAGAAAAATGGAACGGCGCGATTCATCAAGACCTCAAAGCCGAACTGAGCAAAAAACTTTTTCGCAAATTTAGTTCGCGTTTGAAATCAGAACTTAACGAAAATGAACGTGCTTGGAAATCATTTGAGTTTGCTTCATCGCTTCAAACCATTTCGATACTTCAGTCTTTGTCATCAAACATAGACAAAATAAAAGACGATACTTCTCAAATTAAAAAAGACTTAGTCGAGCTAAATGATATTTTGCCTTTGCTAATGCGAGACATCTATAATCGCTTTGATAAGTTAGAAAATGAAATTAAGGCTCTTTTTACCTCAAATCAAACTATCAACGAATTGTTGACTGATTTTAGAAAAGAGGTAAATCCAAAGCTAGATGAAATAGGCAAAGATTTAACTGAAGTCAAAGATGATGCTAAAACCTCAGCCGAAGGTGTAAAGGAATTACTTAATAGAATTCCTTCATCCAAAAAATCCTCTGGCAAATTAGTAGAAATAACTAAAGATGAAGCCATCAAATATCTCGAAAAATTAGCGAAAGAAGCGACTGAAGTTCCGAAATACTATCCTGAGCATTTGCGGGGAAACAAAGACGGCGAAACGCTTTTTGACGATATTCGTCAAACGGTGGAAGTCGTAACAGACCGCGAGAGGTTTCAAAAAGAATTCGCCAAAATGCGCGAGTCGCTTCATTCGGCGGGCATTTTTACCGATGTTTTCGCCTACAAATCGAGCAAAGCAAGAATTGACCGACCTGAGGAGTTTTCCTTCGACGCGGCGAAGTCCGAAAAAATTGAACCGCCGATAGATTGGGACGAAGCGCGGGAGAAATTTCCGCGAGCCGTTATTTTGGGCGACCCGGGCTTTGGTAAATCTTGGCTTTTGCGTTACGAAGCGCGTCAACTGGCGACGGCGCAAAAAACGAAGTTGGAAAACGACGAAATCACGGTTGCGGACGTAACGCTCCCGATTTTAACCAGACTCACCAACTTAGCCCAACACGCCAAAAACAAAACCATCGCCGAAGGTTTAGCCGTCGCGGTTTGCCCGGGCGAGAAGGCGGAAACGTCCGCTTTTCGAGAATGGGTTAAGCAAAAAATCGAGCGCGAAGAATGTGTGATTTTGTTGGACGCGCTCGACGAGGTTTCGGAAAAGCCTGAAAACCCGAACGAATCTCTTTCCCGCGCCAAACTTTTGGAAAAGTTGGAAACCTTCTCTGCCGATTATCCAAAGATGCGGATTTTATTGACTTCGCGGAGTGTCGGTTATCTTGGCTCGCCTTTCAAAGACGGCGACGAAAATCCCGCCAAAGAACTCGAACTGACGGCTTTTGAACAAACGCAGATTGAAAACTTTGTCGGAAAGTTTTTCTCCGACAAGGCAACAGCCGAAAAGTTTTTGGCGACGATTGAAGACCGTCCGCAAATCAAAGGGCTTTCACAGATTCCTTTGATGCTGGGGCTTCTTTGCCGCTGTTTTGAAGAAGACGAAAACCCGGAACATTTTTCCGAACACCGCGTCGAACTCTACGACAAATGTTTGCGCGGACTGCTGCGCGAATGGAAGGAAGAAAAGCGCGGCATCACCGTCAGAGATGTCAATTCGATAATCAGAATGCTTTCAAAAATCAGCTACCGGCTTTTTCCAAAACAGCAATTTGCCGAAACGGAGTTGGAAGAACTGATTTTGGAATGTCTCGAAAATTCACCCAAAGGCGACCCGATTTCCGAACTGAACACAGCGCAAATTATCGAAAGGCTCGAAGCCGACGGCATTTTGGTCAAGGCGCAAAAAGGCGGCGACCCGCAGTATATTTTCCTGCACCGCACTTTTCAGGAATACTTGACGGCTTTTTGTCTGGCTAAACGCGAAGACTATCAAACAAAGGCGCTGGCAAAAATCTATGATTCGGATTGGACGGAAGTTTTGCGGCTTTTGGGCGGGACATTAAAGGAGCGGGCAAACGAATACATCGAAGCCCTGTCCGCCAAAAACGGCGAAGATATTTTGCAGCGTCCTTTCCGTTTAGCGGTTTTCGCCGCCGCCGAAGCCGATAAATATTTAGCCGAATATCTAGCCGACGAATTATTTACAGAATCTATGAGCTTTTACTTAGACCCGCCGTATTCACTGCCGCAAGAATGGTTCGTTCCGGTGGCGAAAAGCTGGACAAAGCGAACTACCGAGTTTTTCCGCGAATGGCTGCAGATAAATCAAATCGAAATTGACGAAAGCAAACGCGATTGGGCAATTCGCTCTGTCCGCGAACTCAAACTAAACGCGCTGATTCCCGATTTAATCAAACTTTTGGATGACTCCAATGCCAGCCCGCGATTTCGTGGCGATGTGGCGTTAGCGTTAGCGCAGATGAAACTTAAGCAAGAACAAATTGACAAGTTAATCGACATACTTTCCGACGAGCAAATTTATATTTGGGATCGTATCACGCTTGGAAAGATTTTCTCGCGCTGCTGCAAAAATACGAAATCGCTTTTCTGTGCGATGTGCGGAGCGCGGCGCGTTCGCGTTGGGTGCAGTTTAACGGCGTGGTTTTGTCGGAGAATTTGCGCGAAAACGGCGTCGGTTACGAACATCTGCCCGAATGTGGCGGCAAGCGAATTGCGAAAACGGAAGATTTGGAACGCGGGATTGAAAGGATTTTGGAATTGTCAGCCGAAGTTAAAACGGCGATTATGTGTTCGGAATCGCAGCCGCTCACGAAACATAAAACGCCCCAGGCGAATTGTCATCGCGTCGGAATGCTCGCGCCGATTTTGAAAGTAAAAGGCGCATCAAGAATTATTCATATTTTGCCGAACGGCGATTCGGTTGAGTTTGACGAATCGGCAACGGCTTCGATTTGGTGATTCAAAGTGAAAAAATAATCGTTGAATCTCGACAACAAACTCTTTCACCTTTTCACTTTTTCACTTTTTACCTTGCTTCCAAACGAACTCTCACATTGCTGAACGCCGCGTTGCCTGTCAATTCGTCAAGCACTCGTTCGTCGGTTAAATCGTTTAGGGAAACGCCCGCGTATTTTTTCGCCGTGTCGAGTTTTACGCCTGCGCGTCCGTGTCCGTAGCCGTGCGGAATCGAAACCACGCCGCGCCCGATGTTTTCGGTAATCTCGCAAGGAATTTCGATTGTGCCGACGCGCGATGAAACTTTGACCATTTGCTTGTTTTGCAGATTCAACCGCTCTGCGTCGAGCGCGTTTATCAGCAACGTGCAGCGATTTTTTCCCTTCACAAGACGCTCGGAATTGTGCAGCCACGAATTATTATCGCGCAGATGCCTTCTGCCGATGAGCGCGAACGGGAAATCTTCGCTGACGGTTAACGCTCCGGTTTTCAGCCTGTGCAAATCCTTGACGAGAACTTCGGGCGCGAGATTTATCCGTTTATTTTCTGTCAGCAAACGGTTCGGCAAGCATTCCTGTAACGCGCCCAAATCAATGCCGTGTGGATTTTCGCTCAACTCGGCAAGCGACAATTTATATTTTCCAAACTGCAAACCCAAATCCAATTTGACTTCGGGCGGTTCGGATTTTAAATGTTCGGTTTCTCCGCTTAAACGATGAACGAGTTCTTGAAAAATTTCCCAATCATATTTTGCGCCATCGGTTTTGACAAACAACGGTTCGGAATACTTTGCGGTGTTGCGAACGGCGAAAGCGTTGAAAATCACGTCGTAATGAGAATTTTCAAGACCGGTCGCGGGCGGCAAAATTATGTCGGCGTGGCGCGTCGTTTCGTTTATGTATATGTCAATCGAAACCATAAATTCGAGATTTTCTAATGCTTTATCGAGTTGGTTTCCATTTGGCGTGGACAAAACCGGATTTCCGCAACTCGTGATTAACGCTTTGATTTGTCCTTCGCCTTCCGTCAAAATTTCTTCCGATAAAGCGACAACCGGCAACTCGCCGATAAATTCGGGCAGTCGCCGGACGCGGCTTTGCCAACGGTTAAAGACGTTGCCGCCTTTTGCCGCTGCCAAAACATCGAACGCGGGAGCGGTGAACATCGCGCCGCCGGCGCGGTCGAAATTTCCCGTCAGGATATTTATCGAATTGATTAGCCAATGACAAAGGCTGCCGAATTTCTGAATCGAAACGCCCATTCTGCCATAACAAACTGCCGATTTTGCCGTGCCGAATTCCGAGCCGAGGCGACGGATTTCAGATGCGGAAATTCCCGTTATATCTTCAACCGTTTCGGGCGAAAATTCTTTTGATATTTCACGCAGAATTTCGATGTCGTCCGTGAAATCTTTTAGTTTGCCGAGATTGATGAGATTTTCTGCAAAGAGCCGGTTCATGATTGCCAGAAGAAAGTAAACATCGCTCGACGGTTTGACAAAATGATGTTCGCTCGCCACGCGAGCGGTTTCGGTTTTACGCGGATCAATGAGGACGACTTTTCCTCCGCGCTGCTTTATCGCTTCGAGCCGATTGGCGACATCGGGCGCGGTCATCAAACTGCCGTTTGAAGCCAGCGGATTCGCGCCTAAGATGAGAAAAAAATCAGTGCGGTCAATGTCTGGAATCGGAATCAAAAGCGGATGTCCGAACATCGCCCAGCCCGCGAAATGATGCGGAAGCTGGTCAACCGAAGTGGCGGAAAAACTATTCTGTGTTTTCAAACATTTCAAAAGCTCGCGGTTGTTGAGCATCGTGCCGAGATTGTGAACCGACGGATTGCCTTGATAAATCGCTACTGCGTTTCTACCGTGACAAGTTTGAATTTCCTTGATTTTCGCCGTAACCTCATCAAACGCCGCTTCCCAAGAAATCTGCCGCCAGCCGTTTTTCGTTCGCCTGACGGGAAATTTCAAACGGTTCGCGTCCAGATAAATGTCTTTGAGCGCGACCGCCTTCGGGCAGATATGACCGCGCGAAAACGGATCGTTTTTGTCGCCCGCGATTGAGAGAATCTCGCCGTTTTCGTGTTTAATTTCAATGCCGCAAATCGCTTCGCATAAATTACAGTTTCGATAGTGAACTTTAGACATTTTTTAATCCTTATAGAAAATTTGCTTTTTATAATACTTGCAATAGCTCGTTTTGAAAACAGACATATTCACTTAATTGAAGCCCATACATATAATCAGGAAATTCTTCGGAATAGCTGATAGTTGATAACTGATAACTGATAGATTTTTACGCTGCTAAATTATCAGTTATTCCGAAATAATTTCCCTCTCATTAGATTTTAGACACCACCTATTTTTTGTCTTTTTCTCTTGATTCTTTCACTTTGGCGCGGATTATCTCGTTTGTTAATTCAATTCGCGGATTCAAAACGTTGTCGGCGACGAGCGAGATTTCGCCGCATTTAATCTCAGCGCGATTGGTTGTTATTTTCCAATTTGAAATTGGAAAGTTTAATTGCGATGAAAGCGCGTCTGCGATGTCTTCGACCATTCTTAAATCTTGTCTCGGTTCATAGAAGATTTCGATTTGATAAAGTCGGCGGTCGAAGAATCTCAGATACAGGGCGCGAACGCCTTGCAAAGACACGGGCGCGGAGTTCTTGATGAAATTCTGAAAAAATGTGCGCTCGCCGTTCTTTTTAATTTTAATTTTCAAATCTTTACCGAAAACGCTTCGCGTTTCGTCGGGCGACATTCCAATTTGCAAATTGAGAAAAAGCGGTGCTGTTTTCGATGAAAGTTCACAGGTTTCCTGCGCCGCGCAAGTGACAGCAACGACGAGCGAAAATAAAAACGCGGCGGTTGATTTGGCGATAGCGTTTTTCACACGGATAATTGTATAACGATTTGCGCCGAAACTTTATGATAAAAACGCTCGACGAAAATAATTTGATAACCGCTTGTAAAAAATTATCGAAACAAGATAAAGATTTGGCTTTTATTTTTCAAACTTACGGTTTGCCGCCGCTCTGGGCGCGTGAAGCGGGTTTTGCCACTCTCATTCATATCATTTTAGAGCAGCAAGTTTCGGTTGCCTCGGCACTGTCGGCGTTTGATAAATTGCGGGGAAAATTAAACGGTGAAATCACGCCTGAAAATCTTTTATCGCTTTCGGATGCGGAAATGAAAGCGGCTTATTTTTCTAGACAAAAAATTGTCTATGCGAGAGATTTAGCGCAAAATATTTTGAACGGAAATTTAGATTTAAACCGTTTTGGAAATCTTTCAAATGAAGAAATAAAACACGAACTGAAAAACATCAAAGGCATCGGCGATTGGACGGCGGATATTTACCTTCTGATGGCGATGCATCGCGCTGACGTGATGCCGAAAGGTGATTTGGCTCTGCACGTCGCGTGGCAAAGATTGAACCGCCTGCAATACAGACCGACTTCTGACGAGTTTCTGCAAATTGCCGAGAGATGGAAGCCTCTGCGCTCGGTCGCAGCGCGGCTGTTGTGGCATTTTTATCTAAACGCGAAGAAATTTTAGCCACGAACAACCACGAAAGAACACGAACGGAAAAACAAAAAAATTTCGTGTCTTTTTGTGTTTGTTCGTGGCTAAAATTTTTCTGTGATAAATTCAATCTAATGTTAGAAAAAGAACTCGAAACCGCTATTGCTTTGGCGCGAACGGCAGGCGCGATAATTTTAGATTTTTACGAGAAAGATTTTGAAATCGAACAAAAAATCTCTGCCGATAATTTTTCCGAACCGGTAACGATTGCCGACCGCACGGCAAGCAAAATCATCGTCGAAGGTTTAGCCGAAACTTTTCCGAACGACGGAATTTTGTCGGAAGAAGAGTTTGACGACAAGAAAAGATTAGAGAGACAAAGAGTTTGGATAATTGATCCGCTTGACGGCACGCAGGGTTTTGTCAAAAAAGACGGCGATTTTGCCGTGCAAATCGGTTTGTCGGAAAAAGGCGAAGCGGTTTTGGGTGTTGTCTTTTTGCCGCTTGAAAATATTTTGTATTTCGCCTCTAAAAATAATGGCGCGTGGATGATTGATTCAAACGAAGTTCGAAAGCGTCTTCGAGTTTCCGGTAAAACCGATTTCCGAGAAATGAATTTAGCAGTTTCGCGCAACCATCGAAGCCCGAATGTGAATCGTGTTTTGCAGAAGTTCAATTTGAAACGAGAAATAAAGCGCGGCTCGGTCGGTTTAAAAATCGGTTTGATTGCCCGGCAAATCGCTGATTTATACATTCATTTTTCGCCGCGCACTAAACATTGGGACACGTGCGCTCCCGAAATTATTCTGCGCGAAGCGGGCGGAAATCTGACTGACATTTTCGGCGATAAAATCGTTTATAATACGGCTGATGTTCACAATCACAACGGCGTTTTGGCGAGCAACGGCGCGGCACACGCGCAAGCGGTGGAAAACTTGAAACCTCTTTTGAATGAATTCGGAAGACTCCGTGTAAAATCCGCTAAGAAAAATTAAGGGATAAAAAGGAAAGTAATTTATGCAGAAAAATCAGAAAAGTGTTTTTGAAAAACCGACTCCTTTTGACGATGAAACAAATGAATTAAACGTCATTATTGACACGCCGAAAGGCAGCCGCAACAAATATAAATTCGACGAAAAATTAGGGCTTTTTAAATTGGGCGGTGTGCTGGCTGCTGGACACGTCTTTCCGTTTGATTTCGGCTATATTCCGCAAACACTCGGCGGTGACGGCGACCCGCTTGACGTTTTAGTTTTGATGGACGAACCGGCTTTTGTCGGCTGTCTGATTCCGTCGCGGCTCATCGGCGTTATCGAAGCCAAACAAAACGAAGACGGAAAAACGGAAAGGAATGACCGACTAATCGCCGTCGATTCAAATTCGCGCACACACACGGACATCAGATCAATCAACGATTTGAATCAAACCTTGGTTGCTGAAATCGAACATTTTTTTGTTTCTTACAATCAGGCGAAAGGAAAAGAATTTAAACCCCTCGGGCGCTTTGCCGCGCAAAAGGCGAGAAAAATTGTCGAAGAAGGTATAAAACTTTACAAAAAGCCGCACAAATCAAAAAGTAAAACTTAAAATTAGTTTTCAACAAAAAGCTGCAGACTTAACATCTGCGGCTTTTTTGTTTGTCGCTTCAGATTAGAATTTGAAGCGCAAACCGAGTTGGATTTGACGCGGTTCGCCGAATCCGGCGGAAACAGTTCCGTCAAAATTAAATGTCAAAGGACGCGGCAGACTTCTTTGATTGCGATTGTTGAAAATGTTAAAGGCTTCAAAAATCGGCTCAAGCGAAATTTTTTCCGTGAACTTAAACACCTTTGTCGCGCGGATGTCAAACGTAAAAAATTCGTTCTCCAAACGCAGAGTGTTGCGTTGAATGATATTCGGGAAAGTTCCGCGATTGGTAATCGAAGTCGGTTGGGCGGAACGATATTGAACAATCGGAGAAAAGTTAATATCAAACGGCATAGTTATCGTTGCAAAAGCGTTGAAACGATGCCGTTGGTCGCGGTCTGAAAAACCGTATTCGTTGCGAAAATCTCTTGGGTCGGCATAACGAAATGTAAACGGGTCGCGTTCGTTGTCATCGTCCGACCTATCATATGAGAGCAAGTAATTTGCTTGAAACTGAAAACGATTCGAGAACCGCTTGTTGAGGATAAAAGATAATCCCTTAAATACTGAAAAGCCGGAACTTTCAGTCGAACGAATTTCGCCGATGCCCGAACCGTTCGGACGTTCAAAAATCGCTACGCCATTATAAAGTCTTGGGTCATTGCGATTGACAAAGCGCGTCAAGTGAACTGTTTTGGCGTAGTTAAACGCGACTGTCAAATTCAAATTTTTGACCAGTTCGCGTTCGACGCTGGCACTAAACTGAACAGTTTGCGGATTTTTGAAATTTCGTTCAAAAACTGCTACGCCCGGATTAAACGGCGTAAAACCAGCCGTTGGAACAACGCCGGGAAAAACCGGAAAAGCGGCAACCGGCACACCAAAGCCCGTCAAAAAGTTGGCGAAGAAAATGTTTCCGGCAATCACGCCGTCAGTGTTTCGCGGTCCAGCGACGACCAGACCCGGAACTCTGGCATAATATAAGCCCGCGCCGAGACGAATCGCTGTTTTGCCGTCTTTGCCCGGCGAATAAGATAAACCTGCCCGCGGTTGCCAGCCGTTTTAAAATCGGGAATCGTGCCGTCCGACGGAAAACGCGGGTCGTTCAAAAATTGTCCGTAACGCGTGTCTTGCGGCGGCGTAATGGTGCTTGGCTGATACTGCGCTTCCCAGCGCAGTCCGAGATTAAGCGTTAAGTTCTGACGCACATTCCAATTGTCTTGAACATAAATGCCCGGTTCAAACTGCACGAATTCCTGCGTTCCGGCTTCCTCAACCGTGCGGTTGCCGATTGGCGCAAATTGCAGATATAAAGCTAAACCCGAAACATCTCGATTCGCAACCGGACCGGGCGCGATATAATTTTGAAAACCTTGAATCGCTTGATCAATCGTCGGCGCGGCGAAAATGTAGCGTCCGCGTGCGAAACCGACGAAGGTTTGCGATGTTTTCGAGCGGTTAAGGTCTACGCCGAATTTAACCGTGTGATTGCCGCTGATAACCGTGAAATTGTCAGTCAATTGAAAGCGCGTATCTACTTCCGGCACGGGCAAGAAGAACGGACGACCGAAACGATATGAAATCGAACCGTCGAAAGTTCCGATAGTCGTGTCGGGCAAATCAGGACCGTCATAGAAACGCGGACGTGCTTCGCGTCCATATTGAAAACGAAATTCGTTGAGCAATGTTGGTGAAAAATTTGTAACCAATTGGGTTATAAAAGAATTTGAATTGTCCGTTTCGCGTCCGTTGGCACTGATGCCCCACGTCGGTACGTCGAAAGTTCCGTTGACTTGACTGGCGCGACTGTAGTTGTGGCGAACGGTTAAAAGATTGTTTTGGTTCACCTGATAATCAACTTTACCGAGCAGAACGTCGGCGATATTCGTTCGTTCAATCGTTCCTTGTTCGACCGAATTAAAGCGCGTCGCAAAAATGTTGGCGAGCCGCGGGTCAATCTGATTCGGCTTGTTGCTCAAGCCGTCGTTGCGCTCGTAGGCGACAAAGAAAAATGCTCTGTCCTTTTTAATCGGACCGCCGACATTGGCACCGAATTGATAATTGCGAAAATCTTCGGTCGGCAGATTGGCGGCAACCGCGTCCGGGTTTTGGCTCGAAAGTTTTTGATTGCGGTAGAAAATAAACGCCGCGCCCGTAAATTCATTCGTGCCGGATTTGGTGACGACATTTATAAAACCGCCGGACGAGCGTCCGAATTCGGCTGATGCGCCGACCGGAACGACCTGAAATTCTTTGACCGATTCCAGACTAATGGTAAATGCGGGACGCTGACCGCCGCGCTGTTCACCGAAAAATGGATTGTTGGCATCCGAGCCGTCAATCGAAAAATTATTCTGGATACCTTTTTGACCGTTAATGGTAATTTCGTCGCCGTCGGGACCCTGGACGATAGAAACGCCCGGTGTTAATTGAGCGAATCTACTGAAATCGCGCCGGTTAATCGGCAGATTTTCAACTGCTCTTTCGTTAATCAGCGTATTTAGTTCCGTGCGGCTCGTGTCCACGCCTTCGCCTTCCGCCGTTACGTCAACGACCGTTGTCGCCGCACCGCCGGCTTTCAGTTCGACCTTAAAAGAAAGCGTTTCCCCGATGTTCAAAACGACATTTTCCAAGGTCGTTTGGGAAAAACCCGATGATTCAGCCGTCACTTGATACCTGCCGAGCGGTAACAGCGGCGCACTAAAAAAACCGTCCGAATTGCTCGTGACGGTTCTTTCAAAACCCGTCTCGGTATTTTTGACGACCACCGTTGCGCCTTGAATAACCGCGCCGTTTTGGTCAACTACGTTCCCTTGAATCAAGCCGGTTGTTGATTGCGATTGGGCAACGACCGACAAACACAAAAATAGCGCGACAACAACGCTTGCAGAAAAATGCAAAATCGTTTTCATATTTTTTTCCTTTTTTGAATTTAGATTTTTAACTGATTCCAACTTGAAAAAAGTTTCGATTTTCTCAGACAATTTTCTTTAATTAAAAATTAAACTTTGTTACGTGGAAGTTAAATTTGTATTGAAGGAATGCTAACATAAACTTTCAATGAAACAAAGCCATCTTACGAAAATTCATGTTAAATCTTTCAAGTCTGAAATTATTGGTAGTGTCCTAATCCTGTGGTGCTAGATTATACTAAGGAACTTCTAAAAGTTACAGTATGAATAGAAACATCAAAATTCACCCGTTAAATGCAAAAGGCAAGTATTATGTTGACTAAGATACTTGCACCTGTAGTGCAGCTTGTGAATATATCGCACCCAATAGACATTATCGGAAATAAGATAATTCCTCAGCAACAGTAATATCAATGGTTTGCATTGGTTGTCGGAATGTAACTCGCAAGTTGTGCAAACCACAGGCAATCTCCATTACAA
>MWYZ01000022.1 GCA_002050365.1 Acidobacteria bacterium 28-1 | reverse complement strand
GAAGATTTCAGATGTGGTGATGGAAATCGCGTGTGGGTTACACAATTTGCGAGTAACCTTCCGCCAGCCACTTCAAACAATTGATTTAACGAACTTTGAAGAAATATATTATTTCCAATAATGTCTAATGAATCGTTTTTGCTTCAAACATTCTCTGATATTCTCGGCTTGTTTTTCCTGAAATTTTCTTTCGGCTTGTTGATCTTGTCCGGCACGCTTTTTCTTCTGATTTTTCTCCGCCAGTTTGTCGCTGCTTTCTGAAATTTCTATTGCTTGCTGGCCTTTGAGAATGTCTACATAATCGATTCTGTATCGCAAAGAAATCCTAAGTTCTTCAAACATCGGATAAAAATTTTCATTGACCGCATTTCGGCTAATAACTTCAGTCTCCATTTTCGGAAGCAGCGTTTGTTCAGCTTTCGGCGCAGACGCGGCGGGAATTTGGGAGAGCAGAGCGGTTGCACTTTTCTCATAATCAACTGCCGAAGCCGCGCCGTCCGAAGAATCATCAACTTTCAACAGAATTTTCCCGTCAGTCTGAACTAAAACCGTTACTTGACCGACTTCGGAAGCATCTGAACCCACTGCATCAACCGAATTGGCAACAGCAGTTTCAATGTCTTCAGCCAAGTTAGTTGATTGGCTTGATTCAAGAAGCGATGAGAAATTGTTGAAAACAATGTAGAAACCCATATTTTTATCGTTTTTAATCGTTAAATCAGAGTTGGAGATTTTTGACCAGCTCTGATTCGAATGACAATTGATTACTGAAGCTGCAAACCGGCATAATTAATTTTGATTTTATCAATCGTTACGCCGAGCAACTTCTCTAAATTTTCCTTCGCCGCTTCATGCGCCTGTTTGATTAGTTGCTCGTCCTCATCTTCGATTGCTTTCATATAACCCTCGTAGACTACACCACACGTAATAGCCAAAGTTTCGGTCATTTTTTGTTTGTCCTCATCCGTCATTTTTCTAAACTCAGGTTTTGCCGACAGCATTTCCTTAAATTGAAAATACATTGTTCTATCTTGATCGGGCGTAATCTTTTGCGATTTTTTCGTATTCAGCAGAGCAAGGCGTTCAAAACCATTTTTGGCGCGCTTTGCCCACGGGTCTTTCTCTACCGGCACTGTTACTAAATCATAATAGATTTCGTAATTATTCGAGATAAAATACTCAAGCGCGAATGCTACATCATTAGCCGGATATTTGTAATAGGCTGCCGTTCGCTCGTACATCTCGATTTGAGCACTATAGAATTGTTCCGCTTGACGCTGCTCGGCGGCATTTCCTTTGCCGGTTTGCGATAAAAGCTTGGGCAGATAATTCTCCTGCCGCTGATTAAACACCGTGTAATCAACCGCTGCCTTAGCAGTAGTTTTAGAATTCTTCGCCGCACCTTTTGGGGGTGGGTTATTTACCATGTTTGCCGTCACCTGCCTTTGGACATGCATCCAGACCGGATCTAACTGTGGAATATAAACCGGTGCTGGGGGTTGCGGAATAAAAACCTGCTGGGCATTGGCTCCGACACTTGAAAAGACGGTAACAAAAATTACCGCCAATAAAATCTTTTTCATGAAAACCTCCGAAAATCTTATTTCCCAATTGTCTGATAGTAAATCGGGAGCATTCATTTCTTGAAATGAATGCTCCCGATTTACTAAATAGATAAATTGACGCTGCTCAACACTTGAGAAAAACACTCAAATAAAAGCAGTTAAAAGCTGTTGATTAGCCTTTAGCATTGTTAATGACAAGCATCGCGGAATCGTGAGCATTTTTCATTGTATTACTTAAAGCTGCTATTGCCTCTGTTTGCTTGGCTTGCTCACGTTGAAGATTCATCATTGCCATGCTTTGGGCAAAGCCCTCTGCGTTCATTCTACGCTGTTCATCGAAACCAGCCTGCATGTCTTGCGATATTTGTGGTTGTGTTGTTGCTGATTGTACTGCCATTTTTTTATATCTCCTTATGTTTTTAATTTATTTTTTCTGATTCTAAACCGATTTCATCGGTTGCCTTATTATCCGCTTGGATAACTTGATAAATCCCTAAAACCATTGCGCGGGCGCGGTTGGCTCCGGGGTCCTGTTCGTCCGGGTCGAGTTCAATGGCTTTTTTTAAGTTTGCCACCGCCTCTTCCAATTTTTGCTGCCGGATGAAAATTTCACCTAAATTGACATACGGAGCAATTTGTTCCGGTTTGAGTTCGACGGCTTTTTTTAAATGCTCGATGGCCGCTTCATCTTGCTGTTGCAAGGTAAGCAATGCACCGAGAGCCGAATGTGCGTCCGCGCTTTGTGGATCTAACTCAACCAAACCTTCAAAAATCGTGCGGGCTTTTACAAGATTGCCCTGCTGATAATACATCGCGCCGACATTTCCCATTTCAAGGAACTCGTCACTTGAAATGTCGAGTTGTTCGCGAATTGTCTGTTGTTCTGCCAACATTATATTTACCTTTAGCTACAAAAAATTACAAGCGTAATTATAGAAATTATGCTTGAATTTTAGAAAATTGCGAAGTCATAGACCGATCGTTAAACATTTGGTTGTTGCTGAAAGATTCGGTTATAGCATTGAAGGCTGAAAAAATTTTACCAATGCCGCCCATCATATCGCCGCTGCCAAATGATTTAAAGGCTTTGAACAAATTGCTCAAACCCTTGAACAAACCGGAAATGCGATTTTCATTAAGAGAAGGCTTTCCCTGAAAAGCTTGCCCAAAACCTCCGAGTGGCGGTTTCGTATCGGCTTTACCCATGAAATTGCCTTTGAAGTTGGAAACCATTCCAAAGACATCCTTAGCCACGCCGAGCCAGTTGCCGGTCATAGCGTTAAGACCCATTTTAACGAACGGCGCGATTTTTCCGAGTCCGATTTTGTCTAATAAACCGCCTGCTACGCTGCCTAATATTTTTCCTATTCCGAACATTTGTTTTTCCTCCTGAATGCTTTTTTAAAGTTTGCCGCTTGCGTCGACCAACTTTAGATTTTTAATCTCTGTGTATATTATCGGCGGTGTTTCCGAAAAGTTTCCTATTTTTTTTACTTTTTTCAAAAAAAAATTTCGTTGACAATAAAACGACCTATTTTGTTGAACAATATTACATTGAAAATTATATGAACATCAAGTTTTTTTTTCGGTCGGATGACATTAGTGAGATTATAGGATAAATTTTGAGTTGCCGATGATACAGTTTGAACAGGAATGGTTAAATGGAAGCGTTTCTTTGGGAGCCGTTACCGGTTGGACGGCTGACGAAATACGACTTATTTCCGAATTGGGTTACGCGCTGGCGAAACAAGGATTGAATCAGGAAGCAATCGTTATTTTTGAAGGCTTGATGGTGCTGGCTCCGGCGACGACGTATTTTGAAGCCGCGCTCGGCGCGCTCTGGCTGCGCGAAAACAATCCCGCCCGCGCTCTGCCGCATCTGAACGCCGCTTTAGCAGCCGATTCAAAGGATATTACATCGCGCATCAATCGCGGGGAAGTTTTTCTCAAACTGGAAAATTACGAAGACGCCCGCGCGGACTTAAATTTTGTTTTACGACAAAAAAAATCCCCAGAATCAACCGCTCTCAACGAACAATCCTTCGTTCGCGCCCGCGCTCTGCTGTTCGCCGTCGAAAAATTTTCTCGACCCTAAAAATTTATTTTCAAAAAAAATCAAAATTTTAGGAAACTTTTTGTAAAATCTGCCGATAACATAGATAAGTCAGAATTTCGTTTAAATTTAAAGAAAGTTTTATAACGTAGGAGAACAAAACAATGAGTGAAATAATTTCCGCTATCGCAAATCAAATTCAACAGAGTTTGCAGGAGCAGACTTTAAAACAGCAGCCGCAACCGCAATCTGCGGAGAAGCGTTCGTTCGACAGCTATTTGCAGCAAACGCCGGAAACGCCGGGCAGCGCAACGGTCGGTGTGGAAAAATCGCCGGCGGCTCCAACCGTTTCCGGCTCGGAGATGCAAACCAAATTAGACCAGATGCAAGCCGAACTCGCGCAACGCTTTAACCAAAACAATCCTGACCAAAATAAAATGAATATGATGCTGCCCGAATTGCTCGACAACAAATCGAGACTCGGACTTCTCAAGGAAGCGTACAGCAAAATCGGCAACACTTCTAAAACAACAAACAATTTGAGCGGACAGTTCACACAGGTCGAAAGTGAATTTAAGCAAGTCGAATCTATTATGAAGTCGGACAAAAATTTATCGCCGGGCGAACTGCTCGCTTTACAGGCGCGGCTTTATCAAGTTTCGCAGCATATCGAAGTGATGAGTAAAGTCGTTGACCAGATGGCCGGCGGCATTAAAACCATTTTGAACACGAATGTTTAATATCCGAATATAATGCGTATCTTTACGCTTTATATTTTTGTGCACAGGCGATGGGTTTTGCGGAGGAAGCATAGATGAAACCGAATGCCGTTTTTAGCAATTTGATTGCCAGGAATGAGAATTCAAACGGGCAATCAAATATTTCTTTGTCTGCGCCGTCGGCTGTAAATGTTCATTCAGACGAATCGAATCGAGCGATTCAAAATCTGAACAGCCGCTTTGCCGTTGACGAAACGGCACGGGAGAAAACGCCTGCCGATTTTTTGCGGCAAATTATCATCGAACAACCGATTGGAAGCAGCAACGCAAAGCCCGAGCCGCTTGAAATGAAACTCGATAAACCGCCGCAGAAGCTGACTGCCGCCGATTATAATCGCGCGGCTTGGCGAGCCGTATTTAAGAAAGCCGGTTACGGAATCTTGACCGACGGGGAAATACAACAGGCGGTCGGCGCAATGCGCGACAATAAGTTAAAGACTGAATTTGAAGATTTTAACATTGACAATCTGCGGCGATATGACGCGGAGCCGGGACCGATGTTTTTAGACGCCGATAAAGGCACAATTGAATCGGCGAAACGCGCCGGACAAGCCGTTTTGCAGTATCAGGAATATAAAGCCAAACAATCTGACGCGAATCAGGAAAAGGCGCAAAATGAAGTCAATCAGATGTTCGCTGACCAAGGCCGCGTGTTATGGAATTCGACGGTGAATATTGCCGAAGGCATAGTCAACACGGCGGTTGACGCAGCTTTGACAAATGGCGGCACAAATCCGCTACCGCTTTTGAATCCGAATCGTCCGCAGGCGGATTTTTCGTCAGCCAAGTCCGATTACCGAAGCGAGATGATGCGCCGCAATCTCGAAGGCAAACTCGACGGCGACGGTATCAAACGCGGTGAGTTTACGGAAGCGGGCGTTACAATTATTGCACCGATAGTTGTCGGCGCGGCAACCACGCCGAAGGCCGCGCCGCAATCTTTGAAAACGCTCGGCGGTTTGCCGGAAGAAACAACCAGTGCAAGTATCACAACGAGTGTTGTAAAAAAGGTTGAAAATGCTGCCGAGATTGTTCCCCCGAATGCCGCAAAAGAAAATGCCGCTGATTTCTATCGACAGGCTGGCTGGCAACAATCCAGAATAGACCAGCATCTGGCAGGCATTGATTTCACAAAGCCCGTCGATGTTATAACAATTCCAAAAGGCACGGAGGTAATTCAGTATCAAGTTCCCGGTAAACCCGTCGGCAACTATTTTGCCCCGCCGGGAACAACCGCCTCCGAACTTGGAATGAATCCAGCCGGACGACAACCAAGAACCTTTACGACCATTAAGGACATGCAGGTGCTTCGTTCTACCGCTTCGCCCGCGGTTGATACTTGGTCAAATGCAGGAAAATCATTTCAGACTCAAGGCGGAGGGACTCAGTATTTTGCGCCTAATGCTTCGGATCTAAAACCAAAATTATGAATATCGAACGAATAAAATTATTTGAAAAAGCTATAGCTGCAATTCAAATGCTTTCTAAACAATATCCAATGATTGAGCAGTTTCGGTCGGTTAAAAATCAATTGGCATACCTAATTGATATAGAATCAGGCAGAAAAACCGACTGCGAGCGGTTAAAAGATATAAATATCGGTTTAATTACTGTGCGAGAAATAGAAGACAGGAATATGGACATCGCAAATTTAATGTATGAAGTAACTTCTGAAGTGGAAAAAATGAAAACCGTTTAGCTTGATTTTAAGCAAAGCAAATGTTTGCCAACTGAAGTCGTGTCCTATAGAACTTAGCAGTTAAGATCGACGCAGGCACAATCAACACGGCGATTGACGCGGCATCGACAAACGGCGGCACAAATCCGCTGCCGCTTTTGAATCCAAATCGTCCGCAGGCGGATTTTTCGTCAGCCAAGTCCGATTACCGAAGTGAGATGATGCGCCGCAATCTCGAAGGCAAGCTCGACGGCGACGGCATCAAAATGGGTCAGGCGGTGGAAACCGGCGTGAGTTTCATCGCTCCGCTCGTCGTCGGCAAGGTGATGCCCCCGAGCGTCGCGCCGCAAAGTCTGAGAAGTTTGGGAGCTTTAGAAAACACTGAGATTTCCGCCGCTCAAATTGCTTTAGAGCGTCAAACGGCGGCGCAAAACATCAAAGAAGCGAGAAATCTGTTGCGCAACGCCGGTATTCCTCGTGAGGCTCGCAATGAAATCATTAATTCATTTGATTTGAAAACATTTCGTATAGAGAGAGTTTCTTCAACTCGGAGAGAATTTCGTGTTTTTGATGATTTTAGTGCAAAACTAAAAGGCAGGTATGTTTCACCTGATTTGTTCTCGTCGCAAACGGAAATTATAACTAATTTGGCACTACTAAAAAATTCAGCGACCAGATTCGGCACAGTAACAATTCCTGAAAGCAGTATTGTTTTTACGGGTAAGGTTGCACCGCAAGTTAGATTCAGTCCGGGATTAACAGGCGGTGCAAAACAAACTTTTTTGACAGGTGATTTAGAGAATTATAACTTTAAGGAGATTTATGTTCGCAACAAATAATAACCCAAAAGTCGAATTGCTGGTGCAAAGCGTTGATTCCTATATCGCGGAACTTAAAAAAACGGAGATACACAAAGACTCCGACGAGTGGTATTTGCTTAATAATCTAACTGATTTCCGACAATTGCTTATCACCGCCAAATCAAAACAAGACATCAAAAATGCGTCGAAAATTCTCAGCCGCTTCTGCGTCGAAAGTTTCAATTGGGATACGAATAATTTTAAAAAATGCGTCGCACTTTCCGAAGAAGGTTTCGCCGTCGCCAAATATTTCGTTAGTGAGGCAACACACTCTATATAATTTTCGGTTTCTCCAAACTGTTCTTTGATAATCGAAGTGAAAGCACAATTGAATCGGCGAAACGCGCCGGACAAGCCGTTTTGCAGTATCAGGAATATAAAGCCAAAGGAATAGACGCGGCAATCGAGAGCGGCAAAAATTATGTCAACGGCGCACTCGGCGGATTTGTCGAAAAGCCGTATAACGCCGTCATCAATAATATCAACGGATTGAGCGAGCCTTTCAGAGCGGGCGAAAAGTCATTGTTCGGCACGGGTTACATTCCCGAACTTCCGCGCTCGACCATCGGAGATAAAAGCGCGTATTGGCAGCAAAACCGTTACGGCGTGTCGCTCAACCAGATAGGCGAAGGGGCGACGACGCTGCAAGTCGGGATAATGACCGGCAAGCCGTTGTTCAATTCACGAGCCGGAGCATTGCTCGGCGTGCAGGTTGGAGCATACAACATTGGAGTCGGCGCAGGCGGCACAGACCCGCTGCATCCCGGACGCGAGATGAGCGGTTTGGAACGCGGTTCAAGAATCATCGGCGGGACAATGGGCGTTGCATCAGCGCCGTTTTCAACGGGCGGACGGGCATTGGCAAACGACGCTTTGGCTTTCCCGAACACGGCGAGAAACACGGTCAATAATTTGGACGAGATATTTAGACCGCCGACTAATCCACCGCTTGCGCCCGCGGGAAACGTGCCGAATGAGTTTGCTTTTGGTAATCGAAGAATATTTAGTGCCGACGAGCCGACAATTCCGAATAATTTAGGCGGCAAAACAATCGTCGAACCGCAAAAAGGTGGAAATATTTTAGAGATACGCGGCGATTACCGTATCAATGTTCGCAGAGGCAACGGAAAAACGGGAACGGGAATGGAATATGCTTGGCGAAGACACGGCGGTACTGGAACGTCGAACAAGTCGCAATTTTCAATTTCACGCCAAGAAGCAGAAGCATTATTGCAAGGCAAAGATGTCATAAAATCGCCCGCTATTAAGGATGCTTCGAGCGGCAATTATATCAGAGAAGTTGATGTTAAAAAGGTTGTCGGAAATCTTGCAATTGATAAAGGCGGACAGCCGACGACAATAATAACAGTTATAACTGATGATGCCGGCAATCTAATCAACGTATTTCCAGGAAGGCTGGGATTTAAAGCAAAATAATATGTTTACGATAGTCTTAATGCGTAAATCCGACAGCGTGCCACTGAAAAAAGTATATGCTGCTGAAAATGATTATTTAACAAAAGAAGAAAAGGAAGATACTTCAAGTTATCCACTGCTTTCAGAAGTCAGTAGCGTTGATATTTGTGTTTTTTCTTCCGAAGATATGTCCAATTTGATTAAAGAACTTGAGATTCTGAAAACAACCTTGAGTAACAATCAATACAGACATATTGATGAAATCATAAAACTAGCGAGAGCATGTGAGCAAAACAGCGAATACATTTTAGGGTTCACCCCTTTTGCCACATTCCTTAATGATATGGAATCTAAGACTATTTCAAGCAATGAAATTGGAGGATAAAAGAAAATGGCTGGCGAAAATATTAAAATTCAAACTCAAATTGTTCCGCTCGCGCCGCGCCGCGACGAAAAGACGACTGAAACGCGCGGTGGCAGAAGATTTGAACTGCGGGAAAGAACCGATTCCGCAGACCGCCGCGGTGATTTTGCCGAAGACCGGCAAGACAGAACAAATCCGTCCTTAACCGACGAAAATTGGCTGCGCGAACGCACCCTCGAAGAATTAAAGACTATCGTCAAAGCCGTCCAACTCGGCGCGACCGACCCGTGGCAGTTGACGGATTTGATTTTCTACGCCCGCCATCCCGATATGAAAGGCGTTCCGCTAACCGCCGACCATCAGGATTTGCTCGACGAGTGGAATTCCGTCAGTGCGTTGCTCGTTCATCCGACGCTGAACGAAATCAAAGACGTTATCGGCGCGCAAGATTTAATCGGCTTGGTCGACGACCGCAAGGATTTGGACGAGGCTTTCGCCAACGCCAGCCGTTTTAAAATCAACGCCGGAAGTTTAAACACCTACACATCGCGTTACGACAACGTGATTGCCAACGCCGTCGAATGGTGTCCGGGTCTTTCACCGGCGGTTTTAAAGAGTTTGATTGCACAGGAATCGAAATTTAACGCGACCGTTATCAACAGCTACGGTTACGCCGGAATCGCGCAGTTCGGCAGACCGGCTGCCCGCGAAGTCGGCTTAAATGTCGGAATCGCAGGCTCGGCATCCGACGAGCGGCTCGACCCATCGAAAGCGATTCCGGGCGCGGCGCGTCTTTTAAATATCAAAGCCAAACGTCTGGGCGAAATCGCTTTTTCGCGTTACGGACAGCCGGACGGCATCGAGTTTTGGAAGTTCGTTACTGCCGCTTACAACGGAGGCGAAGGAACGGTTGCCGTGGCGATGGGACACGCTTACCGCAGCGGTTTAGCGCAAGCCAGAGCCAACAATCTAGTCGGTGTCGAAGCCGTCAGCTTCGCCAGGCGTTATGCGTCAAAATGGGAAAACTTAAAAATCGGCGGAACGGATTCACCGCTCGGACTCGCCGCCGCCCGCTTTTTTCCCAATATTGCCGTGCAAAAATATCACGAAATCGGCAATTACCCGTCGCAGATTATGGCGCGTGTCGCGGGAACATTTAGGTAATTCAGGAGAAAAATGGCTAATAGAATCAATCCGAGCGTTTCGACCGCCTATGCGAATTTTTTCAGCGAACAGTCGCAAACTTTTGACAAAACTAAGGAAGTCGTCAATCAGTCAAACGCCCAGACCAAACCGCAGAAACTTTCGCCCGTCGAGAAAACCGTTTCTTTGACGGCTCTCGGCTGCGACACTGAACTAAAATTGGCTCGCGCCGGTTATATGGCAGCAGCGGCGAAAGCTGGAATCGCCGATGTCGGAATGCAAGGCAGATTTGCCGACCAAATGCTCGCGCAAAATTCGCAACTGACATTAAACGGCTCTGAACTCGACGATGCCAAGGTAAAATCCCGCCTATTAAATCAAAGTGTTGATTTTACAATTACCGACCATGAGAAGGTGGCGTTAGAACAATTTAGAGCGCAGTATGCCAAAGACGGTGGCAAAATTCGTTATAATCGAACTCCGACAATTGATTTGCATCAAGCGCGAACAACGGACGGCGTGACCAATCCGTTGAATTCTTCGCCGAATAAAAAATACAGTGTTTACTTAAATGAAGCCTGTGCGCAATTAAATGTCTGTTTCTTCAATAACTTATATCTTTTCGACGAGTTATTGAACAGACCTTTTAGAATTTACAAAAATAGCTCATAGCTGACAGCCAATAGTTATCGGCTATCCGACTGAAAATGACTTTTTGAATTGCGCACAGGCTTCAGTTAAATAACAAAGGCAACCCGACGGACAGCAAACGTGTGCTGGCGCAGTTTGCCGAAGACCAATACAAAGGCGGTAATCTGTGGGGAGAAAATTATACCCGAATTGCCGAAATGTCTGTTGGACAAGGCGTCAAGCCGAAAATTGTCAATGTGAAGCACGTCGGTAACAAAGTGGCGGTTGAATTTGAACTCACGCCGCTCGACCGCGCCAAAATTAACGAAAACTACAAAACCGTTCAGGATCAAGTCAATGAAATCGAGAAAATAGTGGCGCAAATAAATAAGGCTAATCCGGTCAGCCAGTTTATTTTAGGAACGGTCAACGGCATCAAAGACAATCTCGTCGGCACGGCAATGATGGTCGCGCATCCGTTGGAAACGCTGCAAACAATCAAGGAAGCGGTTGTCGCTTTGAGCAGTTTGACGACGGACGACGTGGCGAAAATTGAGAAATTACTCGAAAATAAAGTCAAAGACACATTGACGACACGAGAAGGAATCAACAGTTTGCCGTATGGAGCGGGTTATGCGTTGGGAACAGTAGCGACGGATGTTTTAATCGGCAAGGGAGTCGGCATCGCGCTCGAAGGATTGAAGCAAATCAAGCCGATAGCCACACTGCTGACGAAACTCGAAGACTTAAAATCATTAGCTAAAGTCAAAGTCATCGAACCGTTTACCGATGAAGCGGCGGCAGTTGCCAAACAGAAGTTCTTTCAACGAGTAAAGGAACTCGGAGGTTCAGCGAACAGCATTACAAACATTGCGGCTGACCCCGAATTGTGGGCGCGGGCATCGCAAATTGCGGGAAATGTGATTAGCAAGGGTTATACTAAGTTCGCCGATTACTCTAGACAGGTAACTGAAGACTGGACATAATTCAGTTTCTCTAAAGACAGTGATTACAAAGTTTAGAAAAGTGCCTTCCGAAAAGAATTGCAATTTTTAATTTTAAGTTTTTGCTAAACACGCTAAAACACTGAAAATATAAGGCTTTGAATTATGTCCAGCCTTCAGGTAACTAAAGAAATAGGCGAGATTGCCAAACCGCAATTAGAGAAACTTTATCGTGAGAGTTTAATTAGCCTTGATTTAAATAAAGGCAAACAAATTATTTCATCGAGCGGCAAAGTAATTGATGAAGCGATTACCAGAGAAGCAAAAGAAAAGGTTTTCGATTTGGTTAAAAACAACAAACCCATCGAGTTGGAAGAATTTTTAGAAGGTAAAAACGGCATCAGAAGCAAGTACGGGAAAGAATTTGTTGATGAATTGAAACAGACGAGAGATAAATTCGTTGATAATCTAAGCGAAACAACGAGAAGAACGGTTGACACGCACGATTTGCTCGGCGGACATATTAGAGAGGAACACATTGGGCGGTCTGAAAATTGGCTGAGAAATAGGCTAAATAAGCCTGAAATGAGGAATGAAAATTTTGCTTCGTCATTTTATAATGAGTCAACGGCTAATCGAGCGTTAGGTAAATTTGTTAAAGAACACAAAGCAGAAATTGACGCATTCCTGAAAGATTCACGAAGACTTAAAACCAATGTAACATTTGATTTTGGAGAAACGGCAGGAATCGTTGTTGAGAGAGGTAAAACCGGAAGTAAAGTAACCAACAAAGTGTTGGTAGTTTTAGTAAAAGATAATTCTGAAACTGGTTGGCACTTTTTGTCGGCATTTCCAAAACTAAAATAAAATATGATTTCTAACTTCTCAAAAGACTTTTATGAATTAGATCAATTTTTGGGTTGCAACTTCTTTCAAAGTTGGACATCATTTTTTCCATGGAAAGGGCAAGAACCAAATTTTGAAGTGGTAGTCAGACAATTTAAGGTTGAAACACCACAACTTGTTGAATTAGTTGTGCAAAACCTTGAAAAACTCTTAGCATTATCATTAGACGAAAATGAGTTGAAGGATATAGTAGATAGGTCAACAGGAAGCGGTTTTTCGCCGCTTAAAACGAGACGCGCATTTCTGGAGCGAGTGTTGGAAATCCTAAAAGAACCGTGTCCGAAAAATAAATTTTAGTAAGAAAGTATTTAGATAAAGCGAAGCTTGAAACTTCGCTTTTTGTTATTTGAAAACTAAATGCCCGTTTAACAAAAGTGGGAACAGTAGCGACGGATGTTGTCATCGGCAAGGGAGTTGGCATTGCGCTCGAAGGATTGAAGCAAATCAAGCCGATAGCCACACTGCTGACGAAACTCGAAGACTTAAAGTCATTAGCTAAAGTCAAAGTCGCCGAAATGTTTTCCGATCAAGCGGCGCAAATAGCCAGTCAACGAATCAAACAGGCATTGCGGAATCCCGCTTTGTATTCAGGTTTGGCGGGCGCAGAGTTTTTGGGAGATTTAACCAAATTTGCCGGTAATAAACTAAAAAACGGCGCGGTGACTTTCAAACAATTTGTAGCGGAAGCGACTAAAGAGTTCGGCGACGGCATCAAAGGGAAAGTTGACGATTTGGCGACGGCGTATCGGGATGCGATGCAGAAGACGGGCTTCGGCAATGAGATAGTCGAACTGGATATTGAGCAGACGAAGAAGATTGCTAAAAATCAGTTTCAGAGAGAAACGGGTGCAGCACGGCAGAAATTGCTGGAAGGTATTCAAGAGGCTGAAAATAAAGGCGCTTTGCAAACTATCAAGAATAAAAATCCCGACGATTATGAGTGGCTGCAACAAAATCCAAGGCACAAAGAGTTAGCTTTTGACCCCGACACTAAAGAGTATAAGATAGGAGAAGCAAAAGCAGCATTAGAGGCAGAAAAGCAAGGTGTTTTGGAAGGACCTGTAAGTAGAGGCATTCATGCCGATGGCGGCACTCACGGCGACGATTATTTCGACGGCAATGGAATTGCTTGGGATGTGAAAGATGCAAGACTGAAGGATGTAGATGACATAGTAAAAAAAATAATTGGCGGTGAAAACATTTTAATTGATGGACGCAATATAACCGGCACAGAATTTAAATCACTAAAAACAGCCATTGAAACAAAGCTGCCGGCAAGCGCAAAAGGAAAAGTGCGATTTATACAATAGACAGGCAACTAAAATGACACAGGAAGAACTAGACAATCTATTGAACGAACACCAAAAATGGCTCGAAGACCGCTCGAAAGGTAAGAAATTGGAACTTCGTAATCTAAATCTTAAAAGTTTTCACCTTGCTGACAGGAAACTGTATTTAATCGTTCTAGAGAATATAGATTTGAGCCAAAGCAATTGTAGCAAAACAAGTTTTTCAAGTGGTCATTTGAGAAACATAAAGTTTTGTGGAGCAAACCTAGATAATTCTGATTTTTCTGATGTAGATATGGAAGATATAGATTTTTCAAATTCTAAAATGAAAGAGATTCAAATCCACAGTTTGAATAATGCGGAAAGACTCACTTTTGACAATGCAGAGATGGAAAAGGCTTTTTTTGTAAAATCAACTGTCAGGAATTCTTCATTCAAGAATGCTTTACTGAAAGAAGCTAATTTTAAACGAGCCTTTATAAGAAATTGTTCATTTGAAAACGCGAATGTCAGCGGTGCTGATTTTTCATATACATACCTGGTAGATGTTGATGTAAAAGGAACTAAAATAGACGACGCACATTTTTCCGATGCGCGAGAATTACCTGAAGAATGGAAGCAGACAATCGGCTGGTATTCCGAAGAACAGCAAAATATCCGTCGGATTAAAGAGATGTTAAGAGAAGAGGGATTAAGATAGATAAATCAAAAAGCGAAGCAAAAAACTTCGCTTTTGTTATTTGAAAATTAAGTAATGCGGCAGGTTACGCTGTGGGAGCAATCGCGGCTGAAATCCTGTTGGTTTTGAGGAAAAACAACATTGGAAAAAGAGTTGAGAGAATTTAATTCTTTTGGCTAAAAACTCATCCGGCAAAGAGCATAGTTAAAAAATAGATTATTGATACATTTGGCTAAAGAATTTCAACATAAATTCAAACGCCTCGTATGACTCGTCAAAATAGTCGAGCATTCGGGAAATCAAAAACGACAACATCAACGCGACGACAAGAATTCCGAGCCACATCTTGACGGGCATACTCAAGAAGAAAACATTGACCTGCGGCGCGACGCGGTTGATCAGCCCGAAAAATAAATCGGTCAAAAGCAAAGTTACGATAATCGGAACGGCAAGCTGCACGCCGATGCTCAAAACGCTGCCCGTCACAAGGGTGAAAAATTCCGCCGCCGGTGACCATCCGGCTTCTATTTTCGGGAAACGCAACGCCGGAATAAACAGAAAGCTCCTGACAAGCGAACTTATAAAAAAGCGATGCGCTCCGGTCGTTAGAAAAACGACAATCGCCAACTGCAATTGAAATTGTCCGAGTTCCGAAACTCTCTCCTGCAGCTGCGGGGCGAAAAGCTCGCCCATCGTCGAGCCGCGCTGCAAATCGGCGATGCGTCCGGCAACCTGCACCGCTTCAAAAACCAAGGAGGCGACGAAACCGAGCGTGAAGCCGACAAAAATTTCCTTTGCCAGCAATCCGACAAAACCGAGAACGCCGAATCCGAGCGAGCTTCCGTCCGGCGGCAGTTCCGCCAGCAAAGCCGGATAAGTGATAATGACCAGAGAGGTTGCAACGGCGACTTTGACTTGCGCGGGAACGACTTGTCCGCCGAAAAAAGGAACGACGAGGATAAAAGAGATGAAGCGGGCGAACGCCAAACCGAATAAAACCAGAAAGGCTTGCGGATTTTGCCCGACCTCAAAGGTTTTCAGAACAAGTTCCAGTAGTTGAAGAAATTCCTGCATTAGCTCTGGGCGTTTAGAAATCAGCGGGCGACGCTGATTTGAAGCATCAAATCAAAAGTTTTTTTGGCAAATTCCTGCAAAACTTCCATCATCCAGCTGAATGTAATCATAATCACCAGAATCGTGGCGATAATTTTCGGCACAAATGTTAAAGTTTGTTCCTGGATTTGCGTTAAAGCCTGAAAAAGACTGACCAGCAAGCCGACGACAAGGCTTGCCAGCAGCGGCAGCAAGGATAAAAGCAAAATCAGCCATAAGCCTTCACTGGCAACATTAACAAACATTTCCATTGCAAAAATTCCTCCTTCAGTTATTTGATGTTTCAAATTTGATGCTGGATAAAAATCCTGTCCTTCTTTTACTGCATCAATTGTGAAACGCTAATCTGATTATTTTTGGCAATAACGTCAGACATAGCCAAGCACCAAGTTTTTAATCAGTATTTCCCAACCGCTGATTAAAACAAACAGCAGCAGTTTAAACGGCAGTGAAATAATTGTCGGCGAAAGCATAAACATTCCCATTGCCTGCAGGATATTGGCGACCACCATATCAATAATCAAAAACGGGATGAACAAAATAAAGCCGATTTGAAAGGCTTCGGTCAGCTGGCTGGTGACGAATGCGGGAATAACGACGCGAAAATCTTCCGCTGTTATCTGATTCGGGTCGTTGCCGTTTCGCTGAGCCATCTGCTGCGCCAGACCGAAAAACATCACGCGGTGTTTTTCGTGAGCGTAGCGAAGCAGAAAATCACGCAGCGGTTTTTTACCGCGCTCGGAGGCTTCAAACAGAGTTTTAACGGAAACCTCGCTGAAAATCGCTTCTGTATCTTGAATCGTTCCGGCTTCGGCACGCATCTTTTCGACGACCGGCGCCATAATAAACACAGTTAAAATCAGCGCAATGCCGGTAATCACTTGATTCGGAGGAATCTGCTGAGTGCCGAGCGCGTTTCGCAGAATTGACAGAACGACGGCGATTTTGACAAACGAAGTCAGCATTATCAAACCGAATGGAGCGAGTGCCAAAGCACCGATGACAATGATTAGAACAACCGGATTTGCCGTTTCGCCGCCCTGTTGATTCTGCAATGGCTGGACAGTCTGCGACACGGCGAAAATCGGTGTCAACCCGATTAAAAAAGCCGCCCAAAACAGAATTTTTCCAAAGTCGAATTTCATCTTTTTCCTCCTTTTCCGCGCCCGATTACTTCGTTGAGCTTATCGGCAAAAGAACCGCCGAATGGAACACCCGGCGGCAGCCCGCGATTTTTTAGTATTTCCTGTTCCGCTCTCGCAGCTGTTGCGGCATCGAGTTCGCTAATTAACTGCGTCCCGTTTTCCGAAACGGAAATTAACAGCCAGCGGCCTGTAACTTCGATAACATACAAATTTTTTCTGGCTTCGAGTCCGACGCGGTCAACGACGCGCACCATATTGTTTGTCGAGAAATTGCCGGTCAGGCGCGGCAACAGAACGCGAAAAATCAAATATGCCAAACCGCAGACGAGCAGCAGAGCGAGAATCGTCTGTATCAGCATCCATAAAAAACTGAGTGAGCTTCCCATAATTTCAAATAAAAACTCTGGTTACTCGAACACCAAGTTTCCCTTCAATATCCACTAATTCGCCGACGGCAATCGGCTGGTCGCTGCTGTCTGTCACAATCCGCACCGGGTCGTTCGGGCGGCAGCCGAGCGAGATGATTTGACCGGAGCGCAGCGTTTGCAATTCGTTCAGGCTGATTTTGCCGCCGGCAATTTCCACCCGCAGATTAACCAGAACATTACTCAAGATTGCCGCATTTTCGGTTTCCTCTGCCGGTTCGGTCGCATTTTCGGATTCCTCCGGCGTAGCTCCGGCGATTTCGGTTTCTTCCGTTTCTTTTTCGTCCATTTTTAATTTCGTCGGCGTTAATTTTTGCCGTTCTTCACTGCTCAAAATTTCATTGATTTTGAAAGTTAATTCGCCGCCTCCGTCCGTTTCATCCGGCACGCTTATTCCGTTTAAGAGAAAATTCTTGCCGCTCCCGACATAAACTTGCAGATTACCGGAAAAATTGTCGCCCACCCAGTCGTTTTCCGGTTCTTCGATTAATACCACATCGCCTTGTTCGAGATACAAAAGATTGTCGGCGGTCAAGTAGGTCGTGCCGATTGGCAGACGCATTCCTAACTTTAAAGCAATTTTTTCAAAGGTTTGAATCTGTTTGTCAGGCGATTTTTTTTCAAACAACGGATTCTGCGTTTTATCAAGCCCGTCTAAAAAACTCCAACTCGAAAAAACAGTGACCGTTCCGGCAAAAGCATTGAAATTTACGCCGAATACCGATTCCGCTCCGCGTTCAAACGAATCGAAGACAGACGGATTTTCACCCGCAACCTTTTGCAGACAGAGAACCGGCTGTCCCAACCATTTGTTTATTTCACTCAAAATGTTGATGCCGAGAAACTCAATTATCACGTTTTCAATTGGCGACAACTCGCGCGGATGGGCAAAATCGGTGGTTTGTCCGCCTAAAATCAAATTAATGACGAAAGACGCAAAATCCGCGTTCAAAGCAATCACGGCGGCGGCATTTTCCGGCTGGCAGCCGAGCGTTAGAAAAACCTGCGGAGTTTGCACCGCTTTGCCAATCGCTTTGGCTAGATTTACTTCTGAAACCGAAGCTAGCTGGCATTTTATGTGGTTTGATAATTGAAAAGTATAACGCGCGAGTGTTTCTTCGATGGCGACGGCGGCTCGGCGGGTTAAATTTTTCGGTAAATTTTGCAGAAGCCTTGAAAATTCGACTTCACGCGCGGTCAAACGAGGCAAGTTCGCGTTCCAAGCCGGACGCTCTTTTGTCTTTTCATCCTTTCTCTCCACCTCTTCTACTTCGGAAGGCGTATTCCTTTCTTCGGTTTGAACGGATTTCCCGCCGCCGAAAATATCCACGGCAAACGGGTCGAGCGGCATTTCAACCTTTATATTGAAAAATTCTTCGGCTTTTTTAACCGTCTTTTGGGAGTCCATTTATTAAGCAAAGTTTTTCTTCAGCAATTTTCTCGATTTGTCGGTCGCGGTGCGGCAAAATTTCAGCCTTGCGAAAATGTTCCGATTTGACTGATGGTGTAATCCTGCATTGCCAGCATTTCATCTAAAATGTCGAGCATCCGCGCCGTTTTATCAATCTCGCCGATGGCTTTTGTCATCTGTATTTGATTCGGTTCAAGCGGCTCGGAAATCATTTCGGTAAAACTTTCGCGGTCGGATTCATTACCACTTTCACCTTCGCCCGACTGCTCACGCTCGCGCAGAAAACGTGCCAAACGGCGCATTCTTTCGCGCTGCTTGCTGAGCATTTTCCGCATCATCGTGCGGCGCATTTGCGGTGAAATATGGCGCAGAAATTCGCTGTTGCCCGGCGGCGGTGCTAATGCTCCGACCATCGTCGGACGCAAATCAAGACCGAGCAAGCGGTCGGTCGCCGACGCGCCGCCGAGCGAGCTTAATTGTTTAGCCGCTTCAAGCTGCGTCGCGTCGCGTCCGGTTGCCGCGTCCGGCAAAATCTTTTGTTCGGGCGGCAGATTAACCGTGTCAACCGGCTGGCGCGTTTCCGCCGGTTGACCGACCGGAAATTCGGTTTGATTACTTTTGATGCCGGTTTGCGGAACGCGCGGCGCATCGCGGTCTTTAATTTGATTGTCGGTCAAATTTTTGATTTCATTGCCGCCGCTGCGATTAACATTTTTGATGTCTGCCATAATAGATTTAAGGTTTAAAGTTCAAGGTTCAAAGTTCAGATTTATTTTCCAATTTGAATCGACAATCCGGAGTTGACGATTAAACTTCTTCGCGTTCTTCGGCAAGCGTATAAACCCATTGCAGAACGACGGCGACCGCTTCATAAAATTTTTCGGGTATTTCCTGTTCCACGTCGAACTCGTAGAGGGCGCGTGCCAGCGGAATGTCATGTTTTATCGGCACACCGGATTCTTCGGCGATTGAACGAATTTGCGCCGCCATCAAATCCGCGCCTTTCGCCGTAATCACGGGTGCTTCGGATTTGCCGCGCTCGTATTTCAGCGCAACGGAAATATGCGTCGGGTTTGCAAGGACGACATCGGCGTCACGAACCGCCGCCGCCATACTCTGCGATAAAATCTCGCGGTGCAAAAAGCGTCGCTGGGCTTTTATCAACGGATTTCCTTCGGTTTCCTTGTATTCCTCTTTAACTTCGTGTTTGGTCATTTTTAGTTCACGGCGATGCAGAATTCTTTGCAGAAAAAAATCTGCGCCGCCTAAAACCAAAAATACCAGACCGATTTTTAAACCGATTTCCAGAATCAACCCGAAAGTATAAAATGCGACGATGTCCGGCGGTTTCTCTATTAGCCGAACGACATCTTCGCGCGCGCCCCACAAAACGTAACCGGCGACCGCCGCCGTCACAATCATCTTAAAAATCGTTTTGCCGAGTTCGATATACGTTTTCGCTTTAAGAAATTTTTGCTTAAAGCCTTCCGCCGGATTGAGTTTTGAAAATTTAGGAGAGATTGATTCAAATGAAAAAATCGAACCGATTTGCAGATAATTGCTCAGGAAAGCGAAAACCATAACGGCGACGAACAGCGGCGACAAAACCCAAAACATCGCGGTCATTCCGCGCCACAACGCGCCGAAAGCGATTTCGCCCGTCAAATCGCCTTTGAAAGTCGCGGCAAATTCGATTTGTTCCTTGACCGCCGCCTGCAAAATTCCGCCGATAAAACCGCCGATGAGCCAAACCATTGCGACCGCCGCGATGAGCAAAACAGCGGAAGACAAATCCTGACTTTTTGCGACTTGCCCTTTTTTTCGGGCATCTTTTAACCGCTTATCACTCGGCTGCTCAGTTTTTTCGCCTGAACTCGACATAATTTTAAGTTTTTGTAATTTATCAGAGCAACAAAGAAACAATTAAATTTCTTTGGTTTCGGAAACTTGGCTGCGTCTCAAACGTAAAGTGTAAAGAACACTTTTTCAAACTTTTTTATTGCATAATATCATACAGCTTGTGGTTTTCTTTTTACAAATGTTTTTCGTAAAAGATTCCGACTGGGAAAAAATTATTGATATTTTAGCTGCTCGAGCGGTAAAATGTTTATCAATTCAAAATAAAGGAGAACGAAGGCGAGATGTCTGTAAAATATAAATTGTCGGTTTTATTGCTTTTTGCGGCGGCATTGTTTGTCAGTTGCGCCCGCGCGCAGACGAAAGTTGAGCCGAACGCCGCCAAAACTCAAAACGATTCGCCGAAAGCCGCGACGGAAATAAAAAATGTTCAATCCGAATCTGAAATGCCTCAAACAGACTCCGTCGAAGTCCAGACTGTTTTTGATTTGGAAGGAACGGTTAAAAAGGAAGCGAAAATTCCCGATGCCGTAATCGCCGTTTTGAAATCGGATGAAAGGGTTGACGATTGTTTTCGGGAAAAAGGCGAAGGCATCAACGAAGCCGAATTATTTTCCGCTTCGGAAATTGATTTGAACGCGGACAAAAAACCGGATTTGATTATCAAAGCCAAGGACGCTTGTCTGTTCGGCGCAAATCAAGGACCTTTCTGGGTTTTTTATAAAATGCGCGACGGTTATCAGAAGATTTTATCGGCGAGCGGTTTGCAGCTCAAAGTGTTGCCGGCGAAAACAAATTCTTTTAATAAAATCGAGATTGGCAAAGTCGTCGGAATGAAACCGGCGAGCGAGATTTACAGTTTCCGGAAAGGCGAATATCGAGCCGTCAAATAAAATATTTTCGCTTTTTTTGAAAAACAGGAAACATTTTCAAAATTTCGCCGATAATATAGTTGAGAGCTTTTCAATCTAAATTATCAGAGCAGTTTCAATGTTAAAAATCAGCGAAACAAGCATAGATATATTCAGCTATCAAAATAAATTTTTAAAAGGAGATTTTATGGGACGCATAAACGGAAACTTTCTAACCGAGCTTTTCACCCCGCAGCAGTCCGGCGACGGGAAATCAATTGCTAACGGCGGCGGAATTTTCGGCAATCCCGCGCTTTATTTGCGAACAAATCAAGGATTTAACCCGGCGGCGCAATTGGGCGCGGATGATAAAAACCAGCCGGTCGAGGACGGCGCGAAGGAAACATTCTGGGTCAGCAAACCCGCCGACGCTAAAAAAATCGGCGAAAATCTCCTGCGCGAGAACTTTGGATTTGATGAAACCGACATTCAAGCGTATAAAAAACTCTACGGCGAATTTACGATTTTCGATTCGCAGGAATGCGAAACCGCAGCCAAAGCGGGCAAATCCTGCACGCCGGCAACCGCCGAGGATATAAAAAACTGGAAAACCGCGAACGGTAAAGTTTCGGTCGAACTCAAACCCGAAATGATTGGGTTTTTGCGGAAATTTCGGCTTGAGCGCGTGGTTGACAAAGCGGTCAACAACATTGCGGACGCTGACTTGCGCGAAAGCGTCAGAAAAGATTTGATGCAAATCGGCGCGAGCGGCCAAGAAAGAATCGGCGCGGCAACGCGCTTGATGAACATTGACGGTAAAGACGAATCAGACATCAATCTCGCTTTACAGGCGATAAAAACCGTCGCCGACCAACCCGAAAATAAAAATAATCCGATAACGAATATATTGGCGGCGCGTGTTCGGCTTGACGAAGCGGCGAATTCTCAAAATCCGCGCCGAATCACCGAAGCGAAACGACAATTGACGAATGCCGTCCGGCTCGCGCAGGGACAGGACGCGCAGACGGGCGAATTTTCCAAAGATGCCCGAATAAATCGCGCCGAAGCCGCGTGGACAAATCGTCAAGCGGCAGTGCTTCTGCGGAAAACCGGAAATTACCCCGAAGCCGACAGGCGCGAGCTGATGGCGCGTTATTATGAAGTTGACGACGGGGAACGGGCGCGGTTTGAAAATGCGAAATTCACCGATTTGTCAAATTTGCCGCGTTGGAAAGATACCGATTCGCCTTCGGTGAAACCTCTCGCGCAAGCCGAAACCGATTGGCGCGAATACCAACTGGAAAACAAATACGCTAATCCGAAAAAAGATTTAAGCGAAGACCCGTTCAAGCGCGTTTGGACAGTTCCAAAATATTACGGTGAAAAAAATGTTGCCGAAGTGACGGGCGAAGGCAATGCCGTCCGCAAACCGCAGGATTTCAAGGGAAAAATTTTCAATCGTCCGCTTGTCGAATTTCAGCGCAAAGGCTCGCTGAGAGTTGAAGGAACAGGGCAAGTAGAGGCAAAGACATTCTTCAATAAGAAAAGTGAAATAGTTCGTGAAGGAAGACCTTACGATTATTCGCAATTAACTACAGTCAATCGCACAATTCGGAGTCCTGAATTGAATCCGACAGGAACAACCAATGCGATGGGCTTGAGCGGCGCGGCTGGATTGTTGAAAGAATATAATAAATGGGCAACTTTAGGTATAGATTATAAATTCGGCATTACGGAGAAAAAGATTGCGCTGCGTGATAACTTGGAAAAAGCTAATTTCAATGCAAAAAACTACCCCGTTCCGCCGAAGCCGGAAGATTTGCCGAAAGAAAGACAAAAATTGGTCAGAATGTTCGGCGCGGATAAGAAAGCTGAAGTGCGGATCAATGAAATCATGCGCGATATAAAGGAGCGAAGCTATGCGTTTTGGGGCAGAAGGTAGAATATTAAAGACAATCTTTATTTACTCAGTTTTGTTTTCAACGATGTTTGTCAATGCGTGCGGACAATCAAAACAAGAAAAAATGAGACTTGCTAATCAGCATAAAGACAAAGCATTACAACTAAGATATGAAGGTAGAATAGAAGAGGCAATTCGGGAACAATTGCAGGCGATTGATTTAAATCCAGACGATTCGAGTTTGTTAGTAAATCTTACCGGGTTTTATTTGGATAATGGAAAAGTAGAAAAAGCTAAAAATACTGCTGAAAGGTTGTTGGCAAAAGCCCCTAATAATGCTTGGGGTCATTATCTTTATGCAGAGTCATTATTGAAACTAGACGAAAAAGAAAAATCATTAGCTGAATACAAAAAAGCATCTGATTTAGAACCTGCCAATCCTTTATTCTTAGTAAATTTAGGGGTTTTATACGGAGAGTTAAACAATGTACCAGAACAAAAAAAGGCATATGAGAAAGCACTAGAAATAAATCCTAATTATACAGACGCAATTTATAATTTAGCTCTCTTAGAAGAGAGAGAGAACAATAATGAGAGAGCAGTTGTATTATTTAAAAGGGTCATTGATTTGGAAACCGAAAATAAAGAAATGCTTCGCCGCGCACAAGAAAAATTAGATATTTTCAAAAATAAGAAAGTTGCAAAACCTTAAACTCATTTTGTTAAAGCCAAAGCGCAAATCAACTTAATGATGCGCGATATAAAGGAGCGAAGCTATGCGTTTTGGGGCAGAAAATAAAAGATCTTTGTTTATCGCGCTGATTATTTTCTGGGCGTTTTTCGGCAGTGCTTGCGGTCAAACTCAAGAACAAAAGATGAAGCAAATACAAGAACACACAGAAAAAGCTCGGAACTTCAGAATTAAAGGTGATTTTCAGGCGGCGGTGCGGGAACAGCTTAAAGCAGTCGAGCTAAATCCGAATGACGACGATTCACAAATGCTGTTAGGCGGAATTTATATTGAGTTAAAGCAATATGATAAAGCTGTCGAATCGTTGAAGAAAGCTGTTTCAATAAATCCTGATAATGCTTGGGCGCATCATTCGCTTTCTATCGCTTTAGGTGAAACGGGTAAAGACAAAGAGGCTTTGGAAGAAAGCAAGAAAGCGGTTCAAATTAATTCTGATAATGTTAACTTTATAAGTTTTTTAGGAGCGAACTATGAACAAATCGGAGATAAAAAATCAGCCAAAGAAACATTTGAAAAAGCCTTAAAAATGGCTCCCGATTATATTCCGGCAATGTATCGGCTGGGAACTCTGGAGGCTGAAGAAGGAAACACGCAACGAGCTAAAGAGATATTTGAAAAAGCGATTAAAACCGAACCAGGCGAAGAAAACGATAAACTGTATATTGATTTGTCGAAAAAAGAATTGGAAAAGCTGAAAAGTAGTCCTTCATCTGAAAAGAAACCCTAAAAATATTCTGCCGACTAAAGTTATCATCGGGAATATAAAGCCAAACAATCGGACACGAAACAGGAAGGAAATCAAAGCAAAACCAATCAAATGCTTTTAGACCCGCTCAGGTTAGGCGGCAACGTGCCGTTTCGCTGGACGGAAAGAATCTTGAACACGCCGCGCGACATTTTGCAGCAAATAGATAAAGGCGAGATAATGCCCGGCTCCTCGACGGCGAAATGGATAGGCGGAAAAATCAGTGAACAAATCACCGGACAGCCCGCGCCGCAGATGCCGACGATAAGCGAATCGGTTGAAAACTTAACGGGCGCAAAACTGCCTTCGATACCGGAAGCAAAAGTTGAAAGACCGTTTGAATACCAGACGGAGAAATATAAACGAGAAGGGAATATCGGCGAAGATGTCGGCGCGACGGCATTGGATTTGTTTTTACTGAAACGCGCCGCCTTTGGCAAGCCGAATACCGCACAGCAATCTTTGAAAACGCTTGGGGGTTTGCCAGAAACTGAAATTGCTACGAAAGCGGCAGCTACTACGAATAATGTAACTAAAGTCAAACAATCTGCTAAATGGGTTGATGAGGCGGGAAACATTAAATATCCGCCTAATGACGGTTTTGCAGGCGTTCCCAAGCGTATTACACTTAAACCCGGCACTTTAATTGACCGCTACGGAGTTGAAGGGGGAAAATATGTTTCTCCAAAGGGAACTACTTATCCTGAAAGAGCATTGGCTCCCGGTTCAAAAACTAAGCCGTATCATATCTATGAGGTTGTAAAACCGATTGAAGGTTTAGGTGGAAAAGTTGTGCCGTGGTTTGATGAACCGGGCGGCGGAATACAATACAAGTTTGATAAAACAATTAAACAATTGTTGGATGGAGGTTATATCAAGGAGGTAATGAAATGAACAAAAGCGAATTAAAAGAAAGGCTTGAACGGGAAGGCGCAAGAACAGATTTATATTCATTGGAGGGAGGTTTTCCTAATGAGGCTTATGTTCTAAATCAAAATGGTAATCAATGGGAAGTCTATTACAGTGAAAGAGGCAACAAATCGGGTCTGGAGGTATTTGATAATGAAAATGATGCCTGTGAATATCTTTATAAAGACTTGAAAAGATTTGTCATCAAATGAACAAAAGCAAACTGAAAGAAAGACTTGAACAAGAAAGTGTGCCTAAATTTCTATACTCGCTCGATGTCTGCTTTCCTAATGAGGCTTTCGTTCTTAATTAAAGTGGTAATCAGTGGGAAGTCTATTACAGTCAAATTACCACCGCCAGAGGCGGTGGCTTGATTTTTGTTTGCCCTAGAAGGTGCGCCGTTACTGGCTAGCCTTTATCCTCATCGAACAAGTTTCCTTGCAACTTCTCGATTTCCTTCTCTTTGTTCTCTTGCCATCTGACATATTGGCGAATTTGCTCTTCGTTGATGCCTATCGTGCTGACACAATAGCCTCGACTCCACAAATGCCTGCCCCAGAATCGCTTCCCGATTCTTTCATATCGCTGAAACAAGCGGATTGCCAATTTCCCTTTTAAATATCCCATCACCTCTGATACCGCATACTTCGGCGGCATCCACATCACTAAATGCACATGCTCTGCCTGCACATTCATTTCGATTATTTCTATCCCATCTTTTTGTCTCAGCAAATTGACGATTTCCCTTCTCGTATATTCACCGATTTCATCCTTCAATATCCGATGCCGATATTTTGGACAAAATATCAAATGATATTTACACTCATAGAGAGTATGCGAGAGTTTTCTGAATCTCTTACTCATAAATGTATCTCCTTATTGGTTGACACCTTCTAGGGAGATACATTTTAATTACTCAAACGGTAAAACCTTTTATCTCTCCACTGCCAGAGGCAATGGCTTCTATTTTTAGTGAAAAGTTTTTCGACACGAAGATTTTGTCTACCGGCGCGGAGCGCGAGGTAAGAATATGAAACTAAAGGCGCGTTACATTATATTTATCGGTGAATGTCCATGTCCGAGATTCGGCGCGGTGCGAATCGCTTCCGTTACAAAATTCTTCGCTGTTTCAACCGCTTCAATCAAAGTTTTTCCCAACGCCAGATTCGCCGTAATTGCTGCCGCTAATGCGCAGCCTGTTCCGTGCGTGGCGTTGCTTTCGATAAATTCAGCTTCAAAAATGCGCATATCATCGCCGATAAATAAATAATCAATTGCTTTTCGTTTTTTGATTTCATTTTCGCCTTTCGCCTTTCGCCTTTCGCCTTCAAAAAGATGTCCGCCTTTTATTAACACATTTTTTGCGCCGAAATTTTGCATTATCCGCGCGGCTTTTTCTATATCTTTTTCAGTTTCGATTTTTACACCGGCGATTCTTTCGGCTTCGGGCAAATTCGGCGTAACCACATCGGCGAGCGGAAAAAGATTTTTGATGAGTGATTGTAGCGCTTCGTCGTCAATCAAATCGAAACCGGAAGTCGAGCGCACAACCGGGTCAACAACGAAGTTTTTCAAACGATTTTTCTTAACGATTCGCCACGTCTCTTCGATAACTTCGCGGGTCGGAAGCATACCTGTTTTCAAAGCCGCAATCGTAAAATCTTCGATTATCGGCTCGATTTGTCCGCGAACTGATTCCGCCGTTTGATGAATTGCGCCGAAAACGCCCGTCGTGTTTTGAAAAGTTATTGAGGTAATTGCGGCAGTCGCAAAACAACCGAAGGCGGTAAAAGTTTTGATGTCGGCGACGATTCCCGCACCGCCGGACGGGTCAAGTCCGGCAATCGTCAGGCAGATTTTGGATTTTGGATTTTGGATTTCGGATTTCTCTTTCATATCTATATGCGCCTCTATCTGCATAAATCTGCGGCTATTTTTTTTAGATTTTTTTCTTTGTTCAAAAATCTTATCGCGGCTAAACCGCTCGCGCCCGCTTCCAAAACTTCCGCAAAATTCGTTTCGTCAATGCCGCCGAGCGCGACGACGGGAAACGGTTTTAGACGCTCGCAAACTTCCTTAAATTTTTCAATGCCTTGCGGTTCGCTTTTACCGGGCGACGAAAAAATCGGGCTGAAGGTTACGAAATTTGCGCCGTGCCGTTTGGCAATTTCGGCTTTTTCGATGGTGTGCGCGGAAACACCGATGACAAAATCTCGCGGAAATGAGCGACGGATTGTTGCGGCGGAAAGCGAGGTTCGAGTTAAATGAACGCCGTCCGCGTTTGCCGCCAGTGCGATGTCGGCGCGGTCGTTGACCAAGATTTTTGTGTCGGTGCGGCGCGTGAAATTTGCGGCTTCTGAAACGATTTCAAAAACCAATCGCGCCGCCAACCGCTTTTCACGAATTTGGATTAAAGAGATTTTTGCCTCAACGGCGTTTTTGATAAGTCTAAGGATTTGCAGCTTTTTTTCGGCGAAGTCTTCGGCAGTTGTTGTGCCGTCAGTAATTAAATAAATTTGCGACTTATTGAACGAAACAAAATTTTTCACTTTTCACTTTTCACTTTTCACTTTCGCAGCTTCTTTCCCTTCAAGCATTGCGACACTCTGGCTGAAATGCGCCATTTCCCAAAACGCGAGAAAGAGATTTAAAATTCCCAAACCCGTTACCGCGCCGCGAATCCACCCTGAAGCAACCGTTTTACGCAAAATGGGCAAATTTGTCTTTTCTGAAACAACCGCCAGTAAATAATTATCGCCCCAATCGCCGATAACCCCGAAACTCATCCACGGCAGAAGCGTCAAATAAAGCCCTAAAAGCAGACACAAAATAATAAAAAAAATAACGGTCAGTTTTGCAACCATAAATAACAGCTTTCACCGGTTTAGCTGAGTTTCTTTAACTTTGATTTACTAAGAATTCACCACGATATTAGATTATAGTAAGTTCATTGCGTTTTGTTAAGTCTGACACTTGGCACACATTCGGTACAAATCTTATATCAGTTTCGGCGCGTCAACATCGGCGGAAATAGCTTGCTGTGCCGAAACTGAAAAAAAGAGAAGACAAGTAAAGAATATCAAACGAAGGAACAGTTAAGTTTCATAATTTATTTTTACTTATCTTCACCGTCGGCATTATTGCGGATACAATTCCTTTATCAGCCCATTTATCGTAGCCCTAGTTTTAACACAGCTACTCATCGCCTTTTTCGAGCAGGACACGCACTCGTTCAAATCGGGAATGATTGGTGTCAGCCGAATGCTGTAGGTGTCGGGAAGATTCTTTATCTTAGCCTCCAAATCATTTACTTCGCGCTGCCGGTCTTCCATCAGAACATTACACGTCCGCTGACTTTCCGCGCCGGATGCTAACCGGTAAGAATTCATATCTCTGCCTTGTCTCTCAAGTCTCTGGACGGCTCTGGTTAATTCGGAAACTTCATTTAAAAGGGCAGTCTGTTTATTTTTTTCGATTTTCGCATTATCCACGACCGCAGGTTTATTAGCTGGCGGATTTTGAGAACAGGACGTGAAAACTAAAATTACTAAAAGTGTGAGATAGAGTTTCATTCTGGTGTCCCTTAAAATTTATAATAAATAAGGTTATTATATCGTCATATTTGAAATCACCTGCCAATAATCCACACCTACAGCATGTCTTTTGATAAAACCGCACTTTTGCTTTTCTATTGCTGACGCTCAGCCGACAAAAAATAGCCTTGCTGATTAATGAGTAAATTTATTTAATTTTGAATTCAAAAAACTAAGATTCATTTCCTAATCTGTCAACGCTGGCTACAATAATCTTCTCAATTTTTCTGTCAGCCGAAAGCGCGATTGATTTTTCCGCTGCTGGCAAAACCGAATAGCTCCAGCCGTTTTTATCTTTTGCGTAAACGACGAACCAAAATGCCTTTCTCGCGCCTCGCTCCGTCCAAGTCGCGCGAACGAATTTTTCGTCGCGCGTTATTTTAACTTTCGGCGCAAACAGTTTTGCGGTTTTTATCCAATCGGATTGCGGAATTAATGCGTCTTTCGCGTAAACTTTTTCGCCCAAAACTTTTTGAATTCCGCCCAAATCGTTTCGCAAAGATTTGAAACTGAAATGAATGGCGCCAAGCGTTTGCGTCGAATTTTTTGTTAATTTTATTTGATTGGCAATTTCTTCGGCGGTGAAATTTGCGTTCGAGCCGATGCGATAAGGTGCGATTCCCGCCCAGATGTGGCGGTTTTTCGCGTTCTGCGATTTCCACCAATTGAGCAAAACGGGAAAAGATTGCCCTTTCCGCGCCGTTTCCCAATAAAGCTGCGGCGCTAGGTAATCAATGGTTCCGTCGCGCAACCATTTCCGCGAGTCAGCGTAAAGTTCGGCGTAAGCATTAAGCCCGGCAATTTCCTTTTCGGGGAACGGCTGCCAGATACCGAACGGCGATATTCCGTAGAGAACTTCCGGTTTTAAGCGTTTGATTTCGCGCCCGACCGATTCGATAAAATCGTTGATGTTCTTTCTGCGCCAATCGTCGCGCTTTAATTTCCCACCCGAAGTTTCGTACTTTTGCCAGTTGGAGTCGTCGGGAAATTCGATTTTCGCGCCGCTTGCATCTTTTTCCGCATAAGGATAAAAGTAATCGTCAAAGTGAACGCCGTCTATGTCGTATCTTTTCACGACATCAGCGACCACGCTCAAACTGTAATCCTGAACTTCCCTGTCGCTGGGATCAAGCCACAAATATTTTCCATATTTTCTGACCAATTCGGGACGGCGCTTTGAAATGTGATTTTCCGACACTATTTTTGCCGCCGGATGAAGCGCGCGATACGGGTTAAACCAGGCGTGAATCAGAATTCCGCGTTTGTGTGCTTCGGCAATAATAAATTCGAGCGGGTCAAACGATTGCGCTTTGCCCATTTCGCCCGTCAGAAACTCCGACCACGGCTCGATGTCCGATTTGTAAAGCGCGTCGCACTGCGGGCGAACCTGAAAAACGACGGCGTTTAATTTCAACGATTTGGCGAGTTCCAGATTTTGCAGGAGTTCCGCTTTTTGCTGCTCGACTGAAAGCGTTTTTTTCGTCGGAAAATCAATGTTATCAACCGTTGCTATCCAAACCGCGCGGAACTCGCGTTCGGGTTTCGGCAAAGTCTGGCTTTGCGTGACAACGTTGAAAAAGATTAAAAGAAATAATATGAAAAATTGCTTGAACATTTTCTTCGCGTTTGATGCCTGAATCGGACAAAATAAGAGTATAATTTATTTTGAAACGTTTAAGCTAAAGAAGTTTATTTAATGCGTCTTTTTCCCATAAGCCAAATTATTTTTGCGCTTTACCTTTTCGCTTCTTTACTTTGATTTTTGGCAATGATTTTTTTAGTCTTGAATTAGTTTTTTAATTATTATTTATGCAGGCACTAATTCTAGCCGGCGGAAAGGGGACGCGCCTCCGCCCGCTGACGGTTTACACGCCGAAGCCAATCGTTCCTGTTCTTAATCGTCCGTTTTTACTTTATCAAATTGATATTTTGCGGCAGGCAGGTGTCAAAGACATCATGCTTTCGCTTAATTACCAACCCGATAAAATCGAGCAGCTTTTGGGCGACGGTAAGGAACACGGCGTAAATTTGCGCTATGTAACCGAGCCATCTCCGATGGGAACAGGCGGCGCGTATAAATTCGCGGCAGATGAGATTCGTGAAACGACAATTGTTTTTAACGGCGATATTCTGACTGATTTGGACGTTTTCAAAGTCATCGGTTTTCATCAGCAAAAAGGCGCGGAAGCGACAATTGTTTTGTCGGCGGTTGAAAATCCCTCGGATTACGGTTTGGTTGAAACAGAATCAGACGGAAAAGTTTTGCGTTTTTTGGAAAAACCAAACGCCGAAGAACTTGCCGATTTGAAGACCAAAAACATCAATGCAGGCATCTATATTCTAGAGCCGAGCGTTTTAGATTTGATTCCCAAAGGCGAAAATACATCGTTTGAATACAATGTTTTTCCCGAACTCTTGAAACGAAAAAGAGAATTTTACGCTTTCGTAATGAGCGGAAATTATTGGCGCGACATCGGAACGCCGGCAAGTTATCTGCAGGCGCACCACGATTTTTTGAGCGGACAGATTAAAGCCTTCAAAATAAAAAAATCAGCCGAAGCTGACATTGCGACGGCGGCAATTGTTGATAAAACTTCATTTGTCGGCGAAGACTGTATTATCAAACCGAATGCAAAAATTATTAATTCGGTTATCGGCACGGGCGTTCACGTCGAAGAAAAAGCCGTCGTTGAGAATTCGGTGATTTGGGCGCACACGCGGATTTCAAACGCCGCGACGGTTCAAAACGCGATTGTCGGTCGCAGTTGTCACATCGGCAGAAATGTTTCGGTTGGGAGCGGCGCGGTTCTCGGCGATAAAACTTCACTGACCGATTACACAAAAGTTTAACGTCCCTTACGAAATCGGAGAACGCTGTCAATAAATCCAGAAGCAGAAGCCTGCGCGTCAGCAAGGGCGGATTCAGATTGCGGAGAAATTGCTCCATCTTTGGTGAAGCGCAGGCTTCTGCTTTATAAAATTTCTCCAAAAGATTGACAATAAAAGTTAAAGTCTCTAAAATTCAGGCAAACGATTTTTCAGTAAAATAAATCCTGAAAGACTTTCTTCCTGGTTTAAATACGGTCGTTTCAGTTCCGTCCCAAATTAATCAAAATTTAATTTTTCAAATAATCTGAGGAGGATTATCGAAATGCAAAGAAAAATGTTCCTGCTTTTAATCGCATCGGTGTCGCTTATGATATTTTCGGCGACTGCTCTCGCACAGCAAAAATTTGTTGGACACTTGAACGGTATTCAAGAAGTTCCGCCAGTCAATTCAACCGGTAACGGCGTTTGCACCGTAACGCTTAACTCGACCGAAACACAAATAACGGTCAACGCTACTTTCAGGGGTTTATTGTCGCCGGCAAATGCCGGACATATTCACAACATGGGACCGGTCGGTGTCAATGGTCCGGTGCGCTTCTCTTTTACAGGAGTCAGCGGGACGAGCGGCACACTCGGTCCATTCACGTTCCCCGTAACCGCCGCGGATGTCGCTGATTTGCGGGCGAAAAGATTGTATTGCAACATCCTCAGCACAAACTTTCCCGGCGGCGAAATTCGCGGGCAGGTCAAAATTGTCAGCACCCCGTTTGACTTTGATGGCGATGGACGCACCGATCTGAGAGTGCGCCGCGGCGCTGCCACTGGTTTCTACACTTTATTTAGCGTTAATAATAGTGTAGCCACTAATTTCTTCGGCGGCGCAAATACGTTAAATTCGGCAAGCGACGACTATGACGGCGACGGCAGAGGCGATTTTTTGCTTTTTACCACCGGCGACATTCTTTGGCGTATTTTGCAAACTGCGACCAACACATCGCGCGATGTTCTGTGGGGCAATACGACAACATTGGGCGACCAATTACTGCCAGCTGATTACGATGGCGACGGAAAAACGGACGTTGCCGTTTTCCGCCGCAGCACGGGAGTTTGGTATATTATCCAAAGTTCAAACAACCAACAACGAGTCGAGTTGTTCGGAGCTTTGAACGATCTTGGGTATGTTGGCGACTTCGACAAAGACGGCAAATCCGATTTAACGATAACCCGTGGCACTCCCAATGGAATTGGTTGGTTCACCCGTCGCAGTTCCGACAACACGGTGCAAATAGTTAATTGGGGCGGAACGCCCGCACCCGCAGGAGACTTTGTTTTCCCTTTCGCACAAATTGATGTTGACGGCGACGGAAGACAAGACCATCTCGTCCGACGTGATCCTAACGCAGCGCAGGTGCAAGGCGATCCGGTAACTTACTATATTTTGCGCAGCTCTGACAATCAGGCGTTAATTTTCCAATGGGGACTTGATACCGATGCCGCCCTTTTTGGCGATTATGACGGCGACGGCAAAACCGATTTTGTGGCGCGCCGCAACATCGGCGGAGAATTAGTCTGGTTTATCTTGCAAAGTTCCAATAACTATAATACGTCTCAACAACGAACAGTGAGATTTGGAATGACAGGCGATTTGTTGCCCGAAGAACCCGAAGATGAGGGCATACTTGTAAATAATTTTTAACCTGAAATGGCGAGCGACAAATAAGATCTGATTTTAATTGCCGGAGTATATTGTCGTCTGATTTGAAAAAGACCGTCTGCTTATTCGCGGCGGTCTTTTGATTTTCGATTTTAGATTTTGGATTTTGGATTGTAAAAAGTTAATCCGAAAATTGCTCAACAATATATGATTAATTTTTGCTATTATGTTAATCTAAAATCCAAAATCCAAAATCGAAATGCCTGAACTTCCCGAAGTCGAACTCGTCGTTAAATCTTTAGATAAACTTGTAAAAGGTCGTAAAATCCTCGTTGCGGAATTGCTGAGAGAACGGCTCGCGCCTTTTAACTCAGTCACGGATTTTGCCGAAAGATTATCGAGTTCAAAAATAAATTACGTTCATCGGCGTGGCAAACATATCTTGTTTGATTTGGACAACGGGCAAACTCTCATTACTCATCTGCGAATGAGCGGACGATTTATGCTTTTGCCGCTTGAGCGTGAAAACCCGAAATACACGCACGCCGTATTTTATTTTGCAGGCGACGTGCGGCTCGCCTTTCAAGACCAACGCCACTTCGGTTTGATGAAAATTGTCGAAACCGAAAATCTCTTGGAAGCCAAAGAACTTAAAAAACTCGCGCCCGAGCCTTTTTCGGATGAATTCAACCGAAAGTATTTCCGCGAGATTCTGCAAACGTCGAAAAAAAGTTTGAAAGAATTTCTGCTCGACCAGACGAAAGTAACCGGACTCGGCAACATTTACGCGTCAGAAGCGATGTTTCTGGCGCGGGTTAATCCGCAAACGCCCGCCAGTGAAGTTTCCGCCAAAAAAGCGAATTTATTGTTCGAGAAAATCCGCGAAGTTCTGGCTGAATCAATCGCGCACGGCTCAACCTTGAACGTCAATCCCGAAAACATTGACGGCAGTTATTACGGCGGCAGCTACACAAACGGCTGGCGCGTTTACGACCAAGAGAAAAAGCCGTGCGTGAAATGCAAAACCGAAATCAAAAGATTAAAACAAGCGGGTCGCTCGACATATTTTTGCCCAAAATGTCAAAGGTAGATGCTTTTGACAAATTCACAAAGTAAAAACACACTTGCGCTGAAGAATGAACTTAACTCGGAGAAAATCCATTATGAAAATTTGTTTATTTTTTATTTAGTTTTGCCGCAGCCGTCTTGATTTTCCCGTCCGGTGCGCTCGCCTGCGCTTGTTGCGCTGATGCCGGAACTTATTCAATCAACGTTAGAAAGCCGTCAAATCCTGAATTCGACGAACTAAAAAACTCAACCTCGGAGCGACGAATTTATTTACAACGCCGGGCTATCCAGACAACATAAAAGGGATTAGCTCGCTCGGTGATAATTATTCTTCGACCGGTTCGTTTCAAAACAATTTATGGAAATTTAACATCAAAGACGAAGCTGGCAAATCGGGAATGTTGAATTTATTAAAACCGATCTCGATGGTTGACTTCGAAGCCGACCTTCACGAAAGCGCAAACGGCGGAAACGGACCGGTTCTCTACAAAGAATGGCGTTTCAAATCTCGCGTTCAAAGCGGAACGGGCATTTTTTTCTTTGTCTCAAAAGTTGAGATTAATAAATTAAAGTTTCGAGTTTTAAGATAAGTAGATAATTTGTTTAGAAGCTGTTTGGAAATTCCAAACGTAGCTCCATAGGAGCGTGATATTTATAGAAATTGTCAAAATAAACGATTTGAGTTCCGTCGGAACGGCATATTTTTATGCCGTTCCGACGGAACTCAAACAATTTTTACAAATTTCAAGCTATAAATATGCCGTTCCTAACGGAACTAAAGAGTTTTCAAACAGCTTCTAAGCTCGACTTTATCCAAATTAGGTTACAAAGCAGAGCGTTTCTGTCAAACATTTCATTAATGAGCGAGGTATTTTTATCATCTCCACCTCATTTGGCGATGTTTGAAAACTCCTCTCTTCCCATAAATACTGCCTCACACAACCAATCGCATCTGAAAATGTCGCTAACTCTTTTTTATACCAGACGGCACTTCTGATTTTTAATTTTCCGCCTTTCGATAACTCTTGCGCGACCATCGTAATCAACGAAAACATTCCGTATAAACACGGCGTTGTCCGATTGATCGCTTTCTCCGACCATTGCCTTTGGGTTTCAATTCCGAGATGCCGCCGTGATTCTTCAAAGGTGACTTCCACTTGCCACCGCTTGATAAACCAGTCCACGATTTGCTTTGGACTTGTCGCGGTTTTCGTGCAAAGTAAGGCTTGCGTTTCAAATTTCCGCTCAAAGCCATTGTGTAACAGCCGGCGTGCGCGGCGGCAATCAATTCTTCCGGATTCGTCGCCTTCGTGTCGTCGCCGAAACGCGACTGAAATGAATACGCGCCTTTAAACGCGCCG
>MWYZ01000018.1 GCA_002050365.1 Acidobacteria bacterium 28-1 | reverse complement strand
GGTTCAGCGGTTAATGCGACAGTGAACATACCGGCATTCGTGCCTGGCACGTTCGCTCCGGTAAACGTAACGTTCACACAAGGTAATCCGGCACTGCCGAGTTCTTTCACGTTACGAGCGGCGAGCCTATTTCACGCCGTCTTTATTCGCGTGACGTGCGGCACAGTGACGCCGACGCCGACGCCAGGTGCATCGCCGACGCCGGTCGCATCGCCGACGCCGGGTGCATCACCGACGCCAACGCCGCGTGCATCGCCGACACCGGTCGCATCGCCGACGCCGGGTGCATCACCGACACCGGTCGCCAGTCCGACGCCGGTCGCATCGCCGACGCCGTCAGCATCGCCGACACCGGGTGCAAATCCGGCTGGAACGACCGGTACTTTGGCCCAACGGCTCTTTCGTCCGGGTGCTTCGGGAATGGGAACTTGCGGTACTAATACCTTCCCCGGCACTTTTGGCACTGGACCGTATCTTTACAACACCCACAGAATATCAAACAACACTAGCACAGCGAGATGTGTGACCATTACATTGACTGCACCAACTGCGACTGGCAGTGGCATCCATATAGCGGCATTTCTTGCTCCGTTTGTTCCCGCCAATATCGCCACTGCCGCAAGGTATCTGGGCGATCCCGGAACGAGCACTATTGGTGCTACTCCAACAATGTTCCAAGTGACGATTCCGGCAAACACCAGTATTGATTTGGTGGTCTTTTCTGCCAGTGTTAGTCCGGAAAATCAAGGGGCGGCGTACACGATAACTGTAGCGCCCGGCACTGGTTGTACGTTAACTGGTGTCCTCGGTACTGCTCCGTCGGGTAATAGTTGTGTCTTTTAGATAGTCACCGCCTGGTAATTTAATCGGGTGGGTGAATTTGACAAGACAAGTAACTCGTTGCTGAACTTCGAATTATCGAAGTTCAGCAACGGAGCAATGAACTAAGAACAGGTGGGATTCAAGAATCCTTCGCCCAAAACCGGCGACTAAAAAAGGAGCGGGGTTTGGCATAGAATGAAAAGGTCGGAGTCAGATAAATTTATCTGACTCCGACCTGTTTTATTTTTACGGACGGTTACAAGATAAAACCGATTCACTTTCGAGATAAAGAGTTTCGGGCGCAAGGTCTGCGCCGTCGCTGCAAGCGATTGCCTGACCGTCAACAAAAAATTTCCAAAAAATAGGTTTTGTCTTTCAAAAATTCAAATACTTCGCCTTCGAGCCACTTTGAAAAATCGGCTAGATTCTGCTCGCCGTTATCGAACGTGATTTTAATTCTATATCTAAAAACGTATCTTCTACGTGCTATTATAGAGTTAATAGAGTAAAGAACATTCAAATTTAAATTACTCCAAATAGCTCCGAGTTACTAGGTAAATATAAGTAGAATAAACTATTTGTGGTGCGAAGTTTCATAAATTTCGGTCGAGTTTTGTAGAATGAAAAAAAATATTTTAGAGTGGTTATCAAAATGCACCGCGTCAAGGAAAGATAATGACTATTCGGATTGCAAAATTTGAAGATGCGGCGTCGTTAGTCGAATTTAATCAAGCGATGGCGCTCGAAACCGAAGGCAAACGGCTCGACGCGCAACTTCTGAAAAGCGGCGTGGAAGCTGTTTTTCAAGATGAGAACAAAGGTTTTTATGTCGTCGCGGAAAGCAGCGGCGTGATTGCCGGCGGCTTGATGATTACTTTCGAGTGGAGTGATTGGCGCGGGCAATGGTTTTGGTGGATTCAAAGCGTTTATATTTTGCCCGGGTTCAGAGGTCAAGGCATTTATCGGCGGCTTTATGATTTTGTTAAGCAAAAGGCTCGGAAGCGCGGCGATGTCTGCGGATTTCGATTGTATGTCGAAACGGAAAACGAGCAAGCGCAAAGAGTTTATGAAAAACTCGGAATGCAGAAATCGCATTATTTAATGTTTGAAGAAATGATTTAATAGTTTTTGATGAGCAAAATCACCGAACAAGAATTTGCGCGAATTTGTGAAGGCATCTATAAAGACCGCGAGAGCGTTTGCCGACACAATCCGATTGGCACACGGGAAGAAACGCTTTTGTGGATGCTCCTTAGTTGTCTGATAAGCTATTTGAGTTTGTCGGAAATCGAAACGCCGTGCTTTAACGGAATGCCGACGACGGAAACTTACCGAACCGCGATTTTGTTTGTTTTGAAAGACAAAAAAATTGAAGATTTTGACCCAGGAATTTATCTTGATAAATTGATTAAAGAATGATTATCGAAACTTTTATCACCACGCCTTTTCAGCAAAACACGCGCGTTCTAGCGTGTGAAGAGACGCGCCGCGCCGTCTGCATTGACCCGGGCGATTCGGCTAACACGATTGCCGAATTTATCAATGCGAACAATCTCGATTTGCAAGCAATTACCTTAACACACGCGCATCTCGACCACATCGGCGGCGTTTCCGATTTGCATAAAATTTTTCCACACGCGGAAATTATTCTGCACAAAGACGATGAAGATTTATATTACAATTTGCCCGCTCAGCCGCTTTTTATGGGCATTCCGCGAGACGAATTAAAAGCACTCGGCTTAGAATATGAAACGCCGCCGACTTTAACACGCAATTGGCAGGACGGCGAAATTTACGCGGTTGGAAATCTGCAGTTTAAAATTTTGCATTGTCCCGGACATGCGCCCGGACATATTATTTTGGCGGAAGAAAATCTACGAAAAGTTTTCAGCGGTGATTGTTTATTTGCCGGTTCAATCGGCAGAACTGATTTGCCGGGCGGCGATTACGAACAACTCATAAATTCGATAACCGATAAAATCCTGCCGTTGGGCGACGACGTAACCGTTTATTCGGGACACGGCGATGATACGACTATTGGACACGAAAAGGCAACGAATCCATTTTTGACGGGCGTTTATCAGATAACTCAAGGAAGGTTTGCCTAATAACGGAACGCTTACATTCCTTCTTTATCAGAATTTATTTGCTTCGTAATTCTTTGATGCGTTTCAATAGTTGCGGCATCAGCTTCGCTGTTTGCCGAAGCGAACCACTGGCAAAATGTTTGGCAAATCCGCGAAAAGTTTCGACGGCGTTTGATGAATAAGGCATCCACCAAGCATTCGGCGTTAATAAAAAGTGATTGACGTGAATATGCTGCGGTGCGACGAGTTCGAGCAAGCCGTATTTGCCGTGCGTTCGCCCGTAGCCGCTTTGTTTAAAACCGCCCCACGGCGTTTGCCCGATGCCGTGCGTGTAGAGAACTTCGTTGACGCAAACCGTTCCGGCGAGAATTTTTTCCGCGACTCGTTTTCCTTTTGATAAATCTTTTGTCCAAACGCTCGCCGTTAAACCGAAATCCGAATCATTAGCCAATCGAATCGCTTCTTCTTCAGTTTTAAAAGTGACAATCGGAAGTGTCGGACCGAAAGTTTCCTCACGCATTCCGCGCATTTCATTTGTCGCATTTGAAATTACTGTCGGTTCGTAAAACGCGCCTCTGAAATTTTCGTTTCGCTTTCCACCGGTCAGAATCTTTGCACCTTCTCGCCTGAAACTTTCAACGTGGTCTTCGACAATTTTGATTTGTCTTTCCGACGACATTGCCGCCACATCAGTTGTTTCCTTATCGCCCGAATCTTGATTTAATCGTTTTGTTTTTTCGACAATTAACTTTGTAAAATCCTCCGCGATGAATTCTTCGACATACAATCTTTCAACCGACGAACACGATTGACCGGAATTACAAAACGCGCCCCAAATCGCGCCTTGCGCGGCAAGTTCGAGATTCGCGTCCGCAAAAACAATCATCGGGTCTTTACCGCCCAATTCTAAAACAACCGATGTTAAATGTTTCGCGGCTGATTCGGCAATTCGTTTGCCCGTCGCTACGCTTCCCGTGAACATTATTTTTTCAATTCCCGAATCAACAAGTGCCGCGCCAGTGCGCCCGTCGCCCGTTACGACTTGCAAAACATCCGTCGGCAAATTCACTTTCTCGAAAATCTCGCCGATTTTCAGTCCAATAAACGGCGTAAGTTCCGACGGTTTCAAAATGACGGCGTTGCCCGCCATCAAAGACATCACTACTTCGCCAAGCGGAATTGAAAACGGATAATTCCAAGCGGGAATAATTCCGACCGTGCCGAGCGGTTTGTAAATAATTTTCGACGTGCGCCCAAGCGTCGCGTAAAGACCGATATTGATTTTTTCAGGCTTGAGAATTTTCGCCGCATTCCGGGCGAAATACTGCATTAAGTCAAGCACGGGCGCAATTTCCATTGAGAGCGATTCCGCAATCGGCTTGCCCGATTCATCGGAAATAAGACGCGCAATTTCATCGAGTTCGTCTAAAATTACTTCCCGCGCTTTCATTACAAATTTGGCGCGTTGTTTGAATGAGGTTTCTTTCCATTTCTCAAACGCCTGTCGGGATTTTTCGACCGCAGCTTTTACATCTTCGGCAGAAGTGTTCGCCACGCGCCCGAATTCTTCGCCCGTCGCGGGATTATAAGAAATTATTTCGTCTTGAATCGGAAATGAAAGAACTGCGCTCATATTTTTGCTCCTCCTTTAAAGAATAACTCATTAAAACATTTTTGATGATAATTTTCGATCTTAGTCTTTCACCTCAAATAATCCGCTAATAAATTGAATTAAAATATTATCCCTTGACAAACTGATTTCAAGTGATTATTCTCAAAAAGGTGGTAAAAACCGAATGATTAACGAAATTGACATAAAAATACTGAATATCGTTCAGCAAGATGCGCGAATCTCTAATGCTGAGATTGCTCGACAAGTCGGACTTGCACCGTCGGCGGTTTTGGAGCGCGTGCGGAAATTGGAAGAGCGCGGCGTGATTCGTGGTTACGCGGCGGAAATTGACGCGGCGCAAGTCGGATTCGGTCTGACGGCATTTGTTTTTGTTCGCACGAATGAATGCTGCAGCGAGACGGACAAATTTTTGGCGGAAATTCCAGAAGTTTTGGAAGTTCACGATGTCGCGGGCGACGATTCATATTTGTTAAAGGTACGGGCAAAAAATACGGAAGAACTCGCCAGGCTTTTGCGGGAAAGATTAAAAAATGTGCCAAACGTGGCATCAACTAAAACGACGGTTGTTTTGCAGACAATAAAGGAAACGACGGCTTTGCCGCTCGAAAAATTGAGCGAGAATTTAGAAGGATCGTTCGCTAAAGGCAAGCCGCGAAAGAATAAATGAAATTAAACCAATGAGGGAAGGTTATGCACAAAGTAACGAAAACAAATCAAAACGCCAGACGCTTTTCGATTCTACTCATCGCGGCGTTTGCGGCGGTTTATATTTTTTGGGGTTCGACGTATCTCGCCATCAAATACGCGATCGAAACGCTGCCGCCATTTCTGATGGCTGGCTCGCGTTTCATATTCGCCGGTTCGATTCTCTACGTTTGGGCGCGTTTGTCAAAAGATTATGAAAAACCGAGCTTCAAGCATTGGCGAACGAGTTTTATCGTCGGAACGCTTTTGCTTTTGGGCGGCAACGGCGGCGTAGTTCTCGCGCAACATTATATTTCTTCGAGCCTCGCCGCGCTGCTCGTCGCTACCGAGCCGTTTTGGATTGTGCTTTTAAGTTGGCTCTGGCTTAAGGGAACGCGTCCGAATTGGAAAGTCGCGTTCGGACTTTTAATTGGATTCGTCGGAGTTTATTTACTAATCGGTGGACAAGGCGGCAATTCAGCGGAAAGCGGAACGGGGCAAATTCTCGGCGCATTTCTTGTCATCGCTGGAGCATTTTCGTGGGCGTTGGGTTCGATGTATGGCTTGCGGGCGACGACACCGAAATCATCCGCGCTGACGGCAGGAATGCAAATGCTTTCCGGCGGATTGGTTTTGACTGTGGTCGGCACTCTAAAAGGTGAATGGACAAGTTTTAGTATTGCCGATATTTCGGCAAACTCGTGGTTCGCGCTCGCTTATCTGATAATTTTTGGTTCGCTCATTGGCTTTACGGCGTACAGTTGGCTCTTGAAAAACGCGCAACCGGCTAAGGTCGCAACCTATGCTTACGTCAATCCGGTCATCGCAGTTTTTCTCGGCTGGTTAATCGCGGGCGAATTTTTCACGATGCAAATGCTCGTCGGCGCGGGCATAATTGTCGGCTCGGTCGCGCTGATTACTTCGCAGGATAAAAGCGAAAAAGGCGCGGCGGAAGAAATTGAAATTCACGAATCAAACACGCCGACGGGAAATTGCAAAACTTTATCGGCTTCCGCTTAACGGCAAAATAAATTTACCGAGGATAACAGGATATTCAGGAATAAAGCAAAATCCGGTTTTTCTTATCCAATACTTCGGACAGTTTTTGACAAACAAAGCAGAACTCGGTTTTAGTTATTTTTGACTAAAAACTAACTTATGGCATGAAGCGAAAATAGCTATTATTCGAGATGCAGTTCGGGCTTGCTTGGCGAATCCGCGCCGTTCGCTCAATCGAACTGTATAACTTCTATTACTATTGATTCTGCAAATTTTAATTTTGATTTTATGTTTCAGCAGTCTAATAACTTCAACATCTCGGAAAAGATTTTGAAACAAAACCAATTGGAAGCTCTGAAATCCTTATCGCTGCTTCTCGTCAGAGAAATAAATTCCTTAGATGAAAGGCAGACAACTTTAGAGAAGGAAATCGAGAGTGAAAAATCAATTTGTCTTCTCAAAGAACTACAGCGTTTTGAGGCTAATATGATTCGTTGTGCATTGATTCGTTCAATGGGAAAACAAACCAAAGCAGCTAAGTTATTAGGGCTGAATACAACGACCCTTCACGCCAAAATAAGACGTTACAAAATTGATTTGACCGATTTTTAAATTATCTAAAAGCAACAATACTTCGGAAAGTTTTTTGATTGCCTGAAGCCCAATAAAATCAGAGCTCATAACTGAAAGCTAAAAAATTGAATCCAAAGTTTTCCGCTCTCGGTTCTCCGCTTATCGCCATTGCGGAAGAGTTTTCGAATTACGCTTAGGCTTCAATTAATTTCCCAACATTTGCTCGACAACTTTATAACTTTCCTCCAACGCGTCGCTCAATTTATCCGCATCCGTGCCGCCGCCTTCTGCCATATCTGCTTTGCCGCCGCCGCGTCCGCCGACAATCGGAGCGATCTCCTGCACGATTTTTCCCGCTTTTACGCGGTCGGTCAAATCATCTGAGACGCGCACGATGAACGAAACTTTATCTTCTTCGGTTCTACCTAAAACGACCACGCCGGATTTTAATTTCGCCAGCAGCGTGTCGGACAAATGACGCATTCCGCCTTTGTCCAAACCTTCGACAATTTTCGCTACGACTTTTACGCCGTTCACGTCTCGTGCTTCGTCGCCGTTGCTCGAAGCCGCGCCGACCGCGCCCGTCGCAATCTTCATTTTCAATTCGTCATTCTCGCGTCTGGCACGTTTTAATTCTTCCTGTAATCGCTCAATCGCCGACGGCAGATTGTCGCGCTGCGTCCGCAACGCGCCCAAAGATTTTTCGATTAACTGCTCGTCTTCACGAAAACGCGCGAAAGCGTCTAAGCCTGTAATTGCGCGGATTCTTCGCGTTCCCGAAGCGATTGCTTCGTCCGACAAAATCTTAAAACTGCCGATGTCGCCCGTCGCACGGACGTGCGTTCCGCCGCAGAGTTCTTTCGAGAACGTGCCTTCGCCGATGCTCAAAACTCGCACGTCCGAGCCGTATTTTTCGCCGAACAAAGCCATCGCGCCCGAACGCATCGCTTCTTCGACCGGCATCAGATTCGTATTCACCGCATCGTTTTTCAAAATCTCGCGGTTGACCAAATCTTCGACTTCCTTAATTTCTTCGTCGGAAATCGGCTGATAATGCGAAAAATCAAACCGCAGATAATTCGGTGCGACAACCGAACCGGCTTGCTTGACGTGCGTTCCGAGAACTTCCCGCAGCGCGGCGTGAAGCAGATGCGTCGCCGTGTGATTGCGCCTCGTCGCGTCGCGTTTTTCCGCGTCAATCGTCGCCGAAACTGTATCGCCGACTTTGATTGAACCTTTTTCGATTTTCGATTTATGCAAAACAATTCCCGCAATCGGCGCGAACGTATCGAAAACTTTGACAAGACTTTTCGCCGTTTTGTCAGTAGCCCGACCGTCAGGGAGGGCTTCATTTATGCTCGAACTTGAGTCATCGCTAACAAAGCCCGCGCTCACGCTTGGGCTACTGACAAGAAAGCCCGTATCGCCGACTTGCCCGCCCGATTCGGCGTAAAAAGGCGTTTTATTCAAAACGATTAAACCTTCTTCGCCTTCCTTGAGTTCGTTCGTTTGTTGGTCGTCTTTCACCAAAGCAACAACTTTTGCATCTTCGACTTGTGTTTTTTCGTAGCCGTGAAAATTTGAACGAACGGAGGTTCTTTCCAAAGCAATGTAAATTGGATTGATTCTGTCGCTTTGTTTGGTTTTTCCGATGTCGGATTTCTGCTGAAGTTTTTTGATTGCTTTTTCTATTTCATCATTAAAAAACTCTTCGCTGACTAAATCGTGTCCATTTCGGTCGTGAATATCAATATGTTTGAATCCGCCACTATCCTGGAAACGCTCATTCAATGCGACAAACATCAAATCAGTGTCAAGACCATAAGTGTCTTTGAGTTTGGCTAAATCTTCTAAATACACATATTTATTCCAACCTTCAAAAACTTCATCCAGTTTCTTTAACCCAACCGTCATCGTTGCGTTAAATCGGGATTCTTCCAATCTAACCATTTTGTCAATAAAATCGCGCTGCGTTTCAAGTTCGGGATAGGCTTCGCGCATCTCGTCAATAACTTTTCCGCAAACTTTATAAAAAAACAATTCATCAAAACCTAAATGTTTTCTTCCTTTCTGAATGGCGCGGCGCATAATTTTTCGCAAAACGTAATTTCTGCCTTCGTTGCCGGGCAAAATTCCGTCGGCGATGGAAAAAGCCGTCGTGCGAGCGTGGTCGGCAATCACGCGGCAGGCAAATTGTTTCTGTTCGTCAAAATTTTCGTAAACGCTCATAAAATAATCTTCGATTTTCGTCGCTGAAAGCGACATCTTTAATAGCCGTTGGTCGCTTCGACCTGCGGCATATCGAATAAAAATGTTCCGACGCTGAAAGCGTCGCATTATCAAAAAATCAATCTAAAAAATATTGCTCATCGAAATCAACTTCGTATTTTTGCAAGAATTTTCGATATTCATCTTCAAACAATTCGGTTCGGTGATGCTCCTTTTGCCCGGCAATATAATTCATGACCGTTTCGATTTGAGATTGCCCGATAGAAAATGCTCCGAAACCGGCTTGCCACTGAAAATTTTTGAAAACAGAGTTTTTAGTTTTAATCCACAGCGAACTCGCTTTTTTCAATTCCCGCAATAAATCGCTCAAAGAAATATTTTTCGATTGTGAAATCAACAAATGAACGTGGTTTTCCGTTCCATTAGCCGCAATTAAAACCGAGTTGTGTTTTCGTAGAACACCACCTATATATGCAAATAACTCTTTTTCAAACTCTGGCGCAATTAAGTCGTCGCGGTTCTTCGTTGAAAAAACAACGTAAATATAAACTTTGGTTAGCGTTTGAGCCACAATCTTCCGTTAATTTTCAATGCGATGCTTTCAGCGTCGAAACGATTCATTATTGATTCCCACAGGTCGAGGCGACCAGCGGCTATTGAATGTGTTCCCTTCGGGAACGAAAATCTAAATATACAAACCCAAACAAGGAAAATTGACTAGCACGACGGAAACTCTTCCAAATACTGCCACGCTTTTTCCTCCGGCATATTCCAATCTTTTGCCGGCGATACTTCGCTTAAAAGTGTCGTTTCGGAAACTTCGACTTTTGGTTCTTCTTCCAGAATCGTCACTACAGCGCGATATTTTCTTTTCGGATTTATTTCATCGCGTAAAATGACTCTGCCGTTGGTATCAATAATCGCTTCGAGTGTTTGAATCATAATTTTAATTTCTCTGCGCCAACCGCGCCGTAAATTCGACAATTGGTTTGAGTAAAGTCGTTTCAAAAGTTGAGTGAACGCCTTCCATCACGACCGTCATTCGTTCGAGTCCTGCGCCCGTGTCAACAGACGGCGCGGGCAAAGGCTCTAATTTATAAATGCCTTTTTCCGTCTCGACGCGGTTGTATTGCATAAACACGAGATTCCAGATTTCCATCGTCGTGTCGCCTTCATCGGCATTGACTAAATCGGCGCGGTTTTTTTCCGGGTTTTCCGGCTCGTCGCCCAAGTAATAATTGATTTCCGAGTTCGGTCCGCACGGTCCGGTTTCCGCCATCTGCCAGAAATTATCCTTGCGTCCGAAACGCAAAATGCGTTCGGGTTTCGCGCCCGCTTTTATCCAAAGCTGGATGGCTTCTTCGTCCGCCGAAACTTCGTCGTCGCCTGCGAAAACCGTGAACCATAGACGATTGACATCGAGTTTCAGTTCATTAACGAGAAAATCCCAGGCGAAATTTATCGCATCTTCCTTGAAATAATCGCCGAACGAAAAATTGCCGAGCATCTCAAAAAACGTTTGATGTCTGGCGGTTTTTCCGACTTCATCCAAATCGTTGTGTTTGCCGCCCGCGCGGATACATTTTTGCGAACTCGCGGCGCGTTTATAATCGCGCTTTTCGTTGCCGAGAAAAACGTCTTTGAACTGATTCATTCCCGCGTTGGTAAACAGAATCGTCGGGTCATTCGGCGGGTAAACCGGGCTTGAATGGACGACTTTGTGTCCGTGTTGCTCAAAATAATCTAAAAATTTACGTCTGATTTCGTTACCTGTCATATCAAAAAATCTTAACACAAAGCCGCACCGAAAGGCACTGAAAGAGCCAAAAATGCCGAATGCTTCTTTTGAGAAACATCCGGCATTTTCAGTTCAAAAAAGGAGATGAACTAGAGTTTTGAATCTACGCCGCCGGTTTTGACGGAGCAGATTGTTTGCTCTATGTAAATCTAAATCACTTTAGCCTTACAACTTTTAATTCGCGCGGAATTACCTTTCGGATTCACCAAAAAATTTTTTATTTGAAAATTGGATTAAAATTAACAATTATCAATCCGAAATCAATAATTATCTGGCGCGAATTATTTTTCGAGCACAGCTATCTCGACAGTCTTTTGTTTGAATTCGGCCGTGGCAGGTTTGGCTTCGATTGATTCAAATTCTTCAGGTGACGGCACTTCTTCTTCGATTGTTTGATAGACGTAAATAATTCCGCTCGGCTCGCGGGCGCGAATGAGCAGACGTTGAAGAGTTTCTTTGCCTTCCGCGATGCAACCGGCAATTCTATCGTGTTCGAGAGCTTTCAATTGATTTTCCGCCGTTAAAATTACATCAGCTTCGTAGCCACTTAACTCAACGCGGACTTTTCCGACAAACCGCCGACGGCGCAGATATCGAAGCAGAGCTGATAGATTAACAAACGATGTATCCGGATTTCCGTGTATCGGATGATTTTTCATTCAAAAAAATTAGTGAAAATTATGGATTTTAGATTTAGTTGCAAAGTTTTAATAATTTTTAATAGTAAAAACTACTAATTTCGTTCGGTTTCTATTGCATCTTTTTTATTTTTCGTTCAAAATTCGCAAACAAAGCAGTTTAATTCCAAATTCCATACTCCAAATTCCAGATTGAAAACTATAAATTCCAAGTTTGGAATTTAAAATTTGGAATTTAGAATCATCAAAAAACTATGAATTCTTTATTCCGTAAAAAATCTATTGCGCAAATTCAAGCCGATGCTGCCGCCGGATTTTCCGACGCTGAAACCGTTGCGGGCGATAATGTCGGTTTGCGCCGCTCGCTCGGAACATTTGATTTGACGATGCTCGGCATTGCGGCAATCGTTGGCGCAGGGATTTTCGCCCTTGTCGGCGAAGCGTCGAACAAAGGCGGTCCAGGCGTTGTTTTGCTTTTTATTTTCGCGTCCGTCGCCTGCGGTTTCGCTGCTCTTTGTTACGCCGAATTCGCCTCGAAAATCCCGATTGCGGGCTCGGCTTACACTTATGCTTACGCTTCTTTCGGCGAACTGATTGCTTGGATAATCGGTTGGGATTTGCTGGTCGAATACGCCATCGGCAACATCGCTGTGGCTATTTCATGGAGCGATTATTTCACGCGCCTGCTCAAAGCAAACGGGATTAATGTTCCGGCTTATTTTTCGATGGATTATTTGAGCGCGTCGCGCGGTTTTACGGATAATCAGGAATTAATGCAAGGCGTTTTGGCGCAAGGGCAAACTCTGGATGCAATTGGACGAATGACGGGCGACCAATTAAAAACGATTTCCGATAAGCTCACGCCAAATATCGTCGAAGCCTACACGGCTTGGACGACTGCGCCGCAAGTCGGAGGTATCCCGATTATCGCGGATTTTCCCGCTTTGGGAATCGTCTTTCTGATTACTTGTTTGGTGTATATCGGCATTCGTGAATCGAAAACCGCTTCCAACATTATGGTCGGTTTGAAATTGGCAGTGATTTTATTAGTAATTGTTCTCGGCGCGTTTTATGTCAAAACCGACAACTGGACACCGTTTTTGCCGAACGGTTTCGGCGGCGTAATGTCGGGCGTGGCGGCGGTTTTCTTTGCCTATATCGGTTTCGACGCGCTTTCGACGACCGCCGAAGAATGCAAAGACCCGTATAAAACGTTGCCGCGCGGAATGATTTATTCACTGATTATCTGCACCGTTCTTTACATCGTTCTCGCGCTGGTGTTAACCGGAATGGTCTCTTACACGAAACTTGCCGTCGGCGACCCACTGGCTTTCGTTTTTGGACCGGAAGGCGCGAATCTGCCGTGGGTTTCCGGCATTATCGCCGTCAGCGCGGTTATTGCGATTGCGACGGTGCTATTAGTTTTCCAACTCGGACAGCCGCGTTTGTGGATGGCGATGAGCCGAGACGGACTGCTGCCGAAAATCTTTTCTTCAATTCATCCGCGTTTCCGAACGCCTTGGTTTTCGACGATTCTCACTGGTTTTATGGTGGCTATTCCCGCGCTGTTTATGAATCTGTCGGAAGTTACGGATTTATCAGTTATCGGGACGCTGTTCGCTTTTACGATTGTCTGCGCCGGAGTTTTGGTCAAAGACAAAGAGTTCGCGGGCGAGAAAAGATTTGTGCCGTATATCAACTCACAGTTTATCGCTCCCGTGCTGTTTTTATTGGTTTGGGGCGCGTTGCTTTATTTTAACGGCGAAGCGGTGCGAAATTTTTTCACCGATTTTACTTCGACTGAAGAAAGTGCTTTCTATCACAAAATTCCGTATTTCGTTTTCGTTCTGTTTTCCCTAGCAATGACCATTCTGTGTTTCGTTAAACGCCTTTCGCTGATTCCGGTTCTGGGTATAATATTCTGCACGTATTTGATGACCGAACTCGGCATTACGAATTGGACGCGCTTTGCCATCTGGCTGCTCATCGGTTTAGCGGTGTATTTTCTATACAGCTATAAGCACAGCAAATTGCACCAGCGTGAAGAAGTCGCCAGTCAGTAGGCAGGCGCAATCGGCAGATATTAAATGCGTTAAAATTAAAAATTCGGCGTTTCATAGTTGTTTTGAAAGTTGCTTGCAGGTATGGCAAAATAGTTGAACCGTTTGCTTGGACAAGTACCGCTTGTGAAAGCGCACAATTAAAAAGGTTAAGTGATGTAAATGCCTTTGAGGTTTAATCCAGAATTGCTTCGTTGTTCGTTTTGCGGCAAGTCGCAATCTGAAGTCAAAAAGTTAATAGCCGGACCGAATGTTAATATTTGCGGTGAGTGTGCTACGGCTTTGGCTAGTCTGCCTAAAAATGCGACTCCGGCAGAAGTGCGAAGCGAAAGTTGTAGTTTTTGCGGTAAGCGAGCGCGAGAAGTTGACGTTGTGTTAGGTAGCGAGCAAGTGCGAATTTGTATCGAATGTTTAGACATCTGCCAAGAAATAATTGCAGATGATTTACAGGCGGAAAAGGCGTGAGGAAATAAAGGTACGCCGAAAAAGTCGGACGCTGAGGGCGCGAAACAGCTACTTGCCTATCAACCTTGTCAGTGAAATTCAAAGTTGCGTGTCGGCGGTTTCGCGCCGCGTTAATTCCAGCGTTACGTTGACCTTGTTCAACAACTACCGCCAATCGCTAACTACTGACTGATTAAGCGTAAAACTAATTCAAACTTTTGTGCGTCTAAGAATCGCACATTCAAATTTTAGATTCGGGAGTAGATTGTATGAAAAAAATAACAGTTCTAACGGCAATGTTTTGCTTGTGTCTTCAAGCTGTGGTAGCGGTTTTTGCCGCCACGCCGAACTTTGCGGGCAATTGGGAATTAGACGTTAGCAAGTCGAAATTGCCCGACGCGATGCAGATTGAATCAATGACGCTGACAGTTGTACAGACGGAAAAAGAATTGAGTATTCAAAGCGCGACGAAAAGAGCGCGAGGCGGTATGGGCAACCCAATGAGGCGCGGCGACGGCAATCAGACGGTAATTTACAGTCTTGAAGGCAAGGAAACAAACGCCGAGATTGGCAACGGTGCAATGGCGGGTAAGGAAACTCGGAGAGCATCGGTTACGTCGGATGGCAAATTAAGTTTGACTTTAATGCGCAGTTTCAACAGTGAAAACGGCGGCACCATAACCCTGAAAACAAATGAAACTTGGGAGTTGATGGACGAAGGTAAAACTTTAAAAGTTATCCGTTATATGGAAACGCCGCGCGGAGCGACGAATGCAGAATTGTATTTCACGAAAAAATCCTCGGGCGGATTGACGATAGAGGGCGATTCCAATACAACTATGAGTCCGACGGCAACTAATACGGGCGGCACACCGAAAAAGATTAGCGGCGGCGTTCTTAATGGTAAAGCGTCGAGTTTGCCCGCGCCGGAATACCCGGCGGCAGCCAGAGCTGTCAAAGCAAGCGGCGCGGTCAATATTCAGGTAACAATTAACGAACAGGGCGACATAGTTTCCGCGACTGCGGTTTCTGGTCATCCGTTGCTTCGTCAGGCAGCGGAAGAAGCGGCTCGGAAGGCGAAGTTTGCGCCGACATTGCTCCAAGGCGTGCCGGTTTCGGTAACGGGCGTTCTCGTCTACAACTTTGTTCCGTAATCAAAACAACGAATAGTTTGAAATATCTGCAAGAGCTTCGGCTCTTGCTTTTTTTGTATCACAAACCGTCGTTGAGCTAACTTCGACATCGAACTTTGGACTTTTCGGGCTTAAACCTTGTATTTTAAATGAGTATGGATATGGAATACCCGATGTGGGTTTGGATTTTTTTCTTTAGTGTCGTTTTAATCGCGCTGTTTGTTGATGTCGGCATTGTCAATCGCAAGGCGCACGCGCCGAGTCGCAAAGAAACATTTGTTTGGAGCGCGGTTTGGATTTCGCTTGCGCTTGCTTTCGGCGGATTCGTTCTGTGGCAATTCGGCGGTCTCAAGGCAACCGAATTTCTGACCGGCTATTTAGTCGAACTTTCGCTTTCGATAGATAACCTTTTTGTTTTCCTGCTTATTTTCAATTTTTTCAAAGTTCCCAAGAAATATCAGCACCGCGCACTTTTTTGGGGAATTTTTATGGCGCTCGTGATGCGAATGGTGATGATTTTTGCCGGTGTCGCGCTCGTCGAAAAATTTGAATGGATACTTTATATTTTCGGCGCGTTTCTTGTTTATACAGGAATTAAAATGTTCTCACAAGACGATGATTTTAACCCGGAAGAAAGCGCGATTGTAAAATTGACAACCCGCTTTGTGCGTATCACGAAAAGATACGAAGGCGAAAAATTTTTTGTGAGAGAGAACGGCAAACGGACGGGAACGCTTTTGCTTCTCGTTTTAATCGTGATAAATGTTGCGGATTTAGTTTTTGCGGTTGATTCGATTCCGGCAATTTTAGGCATTACCACCGACCGATTTATCGTTTATACTTCAAACATTTTTGCGATTTTAGGCTTGCGGACTTTCTTTTTTCTGTTGGCTGATTTGGCGGAGAAATTTCATTATCTTAAATACGGTTTGGCGTTTGTTTTAAGTTTTATTGGTGTCAAAATGCTCTTGCCGCTGGTTGCCGAAGGTTTGATAATGGTGATGGGCGAAGGCGGCGGTTCCGGTTTCGGCGTGTTTTTGCAAAATTATCTGCACGACAAGGAATTTAAGCAAACGGTTATTTATCTCTCACTTGGAATTATCGTCGCAGCAATAACGCTTTCAATCGTCTTTTCAATAATTTTTCCGCCGAAGGAAATTGAAAAAGAAGAGTTTAAAGAAAAACTCGATGCTCAATAATGCTCGTCGAAGAAAAAATCAGCGACGAGCGCAACACCGCAACCTTACAATTTATCGTCGAATTCAGCAAAAGACTGCGCATCAGTAAAAGGCAAAAGTAAAAAGTGAAGAATTGAATCCAAACTTTTGCCTTTTTACTTTTTACTTTTATGTCGGAAATCAATCTCGGTTACGGAAAATCTAAAATCAATTTCAATTTTGACGAAAATCGTTTTCAAATTTTAGGAAATGCGGAAGAGCATTTTGCCTTAACCGATGTCGAAATCGGTGCGAAACTTGATAATCCGATTGACTCGCAAACAATCGAAGAAATCGTCCAGCCAAATGAAACCGTTTTAATCGTCGTTCCCGATGCCACGCGCCAGACGGCGAGCGGTCAGATTGTTAATTTAATTGTTCGGCGTTTAATCGCGGGCGGCACAATGCCTTTTGATATTCGCATAATTTTTGCGACGGGCATTCATCGACGTGTAACCTTTGCGGAAAAACAATCAATTTTAACCGGATTCATCGCCCAGCGTGTTAAAACCCTTGACCATAATCCGAGAGATTTAGCGCAAATTGTGCGACTCGGCGAAACAGCGAATAAAATCCCAATCGAACTCAACCGCGCTTTGACCGAACACGACCGCGTGATAATCGTCGGCGGCGTTACATTTCATTATTTCGCGGGTTTTACGGGCGGGCGCAAGTTAATTTGTCCGGGCTTGGCATCGAGCCGGACGATTTCCGAAACACATCGTTTAGCTTTCGACTGCCGGACGAAAGCCAGACGCAAAGGCGTTGAGGCGGGCGTTTTGGACGGAAACGCCGTTCACGAAGCGTTTATGGAAGTCGTCGAACGAATGAAACCGTCGTTTGCGGTCAATACAATTGTTAATAATTCGGGCGACGCAGTTGATTTATTTTGCGGCGATTGGGAAACTTCGCACCGCAAAGCGTGTGAATTTTACGCCTCGAAACACACGGTCGAAATTCCCGGGAAACGAGATTTAGTAATTGTTAGCTGCGGCGGTTTGCCGTTTGATTTAAATTTAATTCAAGCGCACAAGGTTTTGGATATGGCTTCGCGGGTCTGCGCCGACGGCGGCACGATTATCTTTCTAGCCGAATGTGCGGATGGGTTAGGAAGAAAAGATTTTCTCGAATGGTTCGGCGCAAAAGATTCAAACGAACTGGCTCAAAAACTTTGCGAAACTTACCAAGTCAACGGACAAACAGCGTGGAGTTTATTGCGAAAAGCTGAAAAATTTAATATTCAAATCATTACTTCGCTTGAAGAAAATGAAACGCGCCTAATGCGTCTGCACAAAGCGCGTGATTTGGAAGATGCTTTATCGAAAACCGATTCGGAAATACGAGGTTATATTTTACCTTTCGGCGCGAAATTTTTATTTAAAAGCTAACCCAACAAAAACGTATTAGTTCTTTTGTAAATTCAAAACTTCGATTATCATTGGTTCACCTAAACCGTAATTGATTATATATTTACCGAAAAAAGAAAGTATGCCGAAGGACGGAGTCGAACCGTCATGAGATTGCTCTCGCCAGATTTTGAGTCTGGTGCGTATACCAATTTCGCCACTTCGGCGTGAACTTCAAATAATAAAACTATTCTGGAATTGCGTCAACCGACTCGCAAATAAATCCTCTAGTGAAAATCAATAAAAGAACTTTCCTTCTCTTAACTCAAACAATAGTTGAGAAATAAAGGGAATGTGGAGCATTATGTGGAGCATTTCCGATGAGGGAATGATTAATGAAATCAAATAAAGGTTATGTTTTTTTGATGAAAAAAGGGATGGATGGTATGCGAGAATTACCTTTGCCGACGAAACAGGGAAACGGAAAGATATAAAACGAAAAGTTGAAAATAGAACGAACGGGAACAAAGTTCTCAAAACACTAATTGCAGCTTACGATGATTAAATTTACCGCAAAGAAAATGAGAAAACTTTTCTTAAATTGCTGTTTTCTTCTGCTAATTGTCCAATTTAATGTCTTCGATGCAAGACCTTTTCAAGCTGATGAGGTAAATCCGCTCACTCAGCTTAAAGCGTCGCTCACTATTCAAGCTGATATTTATTACGGTGATGAAGAGGCTGCTGATATAATGTTTGCAACAAATGACAAAAAGGAAGCAATCGAAGCCGCAAAAGATTTTATCGCGTATAATTGAAAGTTATGAAAATTCTTATTGTTTTTACTTTTCTTTTGAGCCTTGTTTTTGTGGAAACTTCTCAAGCACAAAATAATCCGTATCCGAATGAACTAAAAGGCTATGAGTTTGCACGAAACGGAAAACTTAAGGGATTAACACCTGGTGTATCAACTAAAGCAGATGTAAAAAAGATTTTTGGCAAAAATTGCGAGAACCAATGTGATTACGATACAGATTGGACAGTTAATTTTAGTTATTACGAAAATAATTGGATAAAAGACAACACCAACGAAAAGGGTGAAAAATCAGTATATTATCTTGATTTTAAATATTTAGGCAATCTTCGTAAAATAGAGATTCGCCCGAAAAGGCAGGTATCATTCGGTAAAGTTTCTTTCCCGAAGACATTTCAAAAACTTTCAAGAAGTTTAATTACAGATGATACTCGAACAGGTAAAAGCAGAATGATAACTTATGAATTATTTCAAGATTCTCTCGGATTAACATACGAGCTTTTTGGCACAACAGATTACGACAATATTAAGGCTAAGAGTGAAAAGTTATATAAAAAAGGTGACTTATTTTCCATTCAATACAGTATTTCAAAGGAACAGGAAAAAGCTATGTTTATTTTACAGAAAAATAAATAAACTTGAAGTTTCTATTCTAAAATCTACCCTAAGCCTTAAGCCTTTCAACTGTTAAATGGGTAGCGGTGGATAATAATAGAATTGAAACATCAGGTTACGAAAAAGGCAAAGTTGTAATAATATAAAAAATAAAATAATTACATTTTTGCGAAAATTTGAATCCATAGTTTCATTTTTGTCGAATACCCCTTTGAAGAGCTTCAAAGCTCTTCAAAATTAAAAACGAACGAGCAAGGGAGGGTTATTATGACACAAGCAGCAGCAACACAACAGAATCAGGATTTTTCGGCAACCACCGAACCGAAAAGGGATATTGCCGAATCGGTTCTTCATACTGCAGACAAATCCACAAAACAGGCAACGGGCGTAAGTTTATTTCACATTTTGACGATTGGCTCTATTGGAGCGTCAATTGCTTTATTTTTGTCCGGCAAAAAAATGGAAGGAATTTTTGTTGGTCTATGGGCACCGACATTTGAAGCCTTAAAAACGGCTTCCGACAAAAAGCGTGAAAGCTAATTTAAGCGTAAAATTCAAATAAAAATGCTGCTAATAATATGCGGCATTTTTAAATGATATTTTGGCGAATTCGACCAATTTTAACTTCAAAAATTTTTGCAATAAAAAAGGCTGCGCTCAACTAAATGCGCAGCCTTTTTTATTCAGGATAAAGAAAACTTTTATGTTTTTTTCTTCGTTGACTTGGTAGTTTTTTGCGGTGCCAACTGCTTGGTTTTCAAATAATCAACTGCATCTTTAACACTCGCTTTTAACGGATGAGTTTCGGGTGCAATTTCGGCAAAGCGTTGCATATAATTCAAGCCTTCCTGCATCTGTGCCGTGTTTTCAGGAACGACACTTGCTCCGACGCTAAACAAAGACAATCCTATGCCGGCTAAAGCGTCGGGATTTTCCGGCGAAGTTTCGAGAACTTTCCGGTAGGCGATAACCGCATTCGGCGCATCTCCCGCCTGACGAAGTGCGTCGGCGAGAATTAATTGCCACTTACTTTTTTTGGTCGCGTCCGTTTCAATTGCTGAAAATTCTTCAAGAGCCGCCAACGCTTCTTTGCCTTTGCTCGCATCCAGATTCATAGCGAGCATTCGGCTGTATCCATCAATGGTATTTTGGTAGGCCCTATTTTTTTCAATTGCATATGCTTTCTGTGCATTGGCATCGGTATTGGTGGCAGTTTTCAATATCTGTAAAGATTTGTTGGAGGCAGCCAGCGATTCGTTCAAATCTTTTTTCACCGACTCAAGAGCCGCCGCTTTTCCGCTTGGGTCGCCTTTGACGGCGGCGTTATATTTATCAATCGCTCGATTGATTAATGCCGTCGATTTATTATTGAGCAAAACAGGAGCTGTTCCTTCAAAATCCGGGTCGGCGTTAATGCCTTCGTCGTATTTGGTAATTGCTAAATCGTAATTTTTTTCGTTAAAAGCCTTACTGCCTTCTATAAGCGATTGTTTGACGATGGCATTTGTATTTTCAATTTTTTTGTTGCCGGCTAGAATTGCCTCATTCTTTTTTAGAAGCTCTTCCTGCTCTTTTTTTTGTGCTGCCGTTAGTTCACCGCCGCTTTGATTTGCCGGCGCAGGAGCGCTAACTATTTGTCTCGCTTCTTCTTCAGTAAAACGCTTGCCGTCGCCTTCGACAACGGTGATATTGACTTTTTCGTCGCCGGCTTTGACACCCGGAAAAACATCTGCTCTGATATTCGGTCCGCTGACGGCAAGCGCATATCTTCCTCCGGGAAGAAGCCCGGCAAATGAAAATTCACCATTCTTATTGGTTTTAGCCGACGGAAGTTTGCCTTTTATATCCGTTCGGTAGGCATCAATTACGACATCGGCAGCGGGAACAAGCGTGCCGTCCGCCTTTTTGAGTTCAACCTTTCCGCGAGCCGGCGCGGTTTGGGCAAACGCGGCAATTGTGCTTGTTGAAAATAAAGCGATTGCCAAGAGAAATATAAAATAATTTTTACGAAACATAAAAATCCTCCAAAAAACTTATTTTGAAATTATCGAAAAACGCCTCTTTGAGATGCTTCTGAAAAAAGAAGAGTTGTTAAGTATCAGTTATTTTAACCTAAGTCAGTCGAAATTTTGAAGCAAAAAGAGCAAAAAAGTTCGTTTCAGTAAATTTATTAAAAATCGAAGCTATGTTATCTTAAATTTTTATATTCAGCACTTATCTTACAGGAGATTTAAATGACCGAGAGAATTTATAACTTCAGCGCGGGACCGGCTGTTCTGCCGCTTTCCGTTTTGGAAAAAGCCCAAAGCGAGTTGCTTTCACTGAACGGAATCGGAATGAGCGTGATGGAAGTCAGCCATCGCTCGAAACATTTCGCTCCCGTTCTCGAAAGCGCAATTAATGGCATCCGCGAGCTTTTACGAGTTCCCGACAACTATAAAATTTTGTTTTTGCAAGGCGGCGCGAGTTTGCAATTTTCGATGATTCCGATGAATTTTCTCGGCGCGGGCGAAGCGGCTGACTACGTTGTCACCGGCGCTTGGGGAAAAAAGGCGGTTAAAGAAGCGAAGCGTTGCGGCACGGTCAATACGATTTTCTCAACCGCTGATTCAGGTTTCAAATCCGTGCCGATGCAAGACGAACTTACTTTTAGCGAAAACGCAAAATACGTCCACTACACTTCCAACGAAACGATTGAAGGCGTTGAATTCAAATACGATTTGGACGGAAAAGGATTGCCGGTCGTCTGCGATGCTTCGTCAAATATTCTCTCAAAACCGATTAACGTTGAAAAACACGCTTTGATTTACGCCGGAGCGCAAAAGAATATCGGACCGAGTGGCGTAACTTTAGTGATTATCCGCGATGATTTAATCGAGCAAGTTCCCGAAAATCAACATTCGATGCTTGACTACCGCGCTCTCGCCGAAAATAATTCGATGCTCAATACGCCGAATACTTGGGGAATTTACCTTATCAATTTAGTTTGCGAACACGTCAAAGGACACGGCGGATTAGCTGAAATGGAAAAGAAAAACGAAGAAAAGGCGAAAATCCTTTACGACGCGATTGACGCAAGCGATGGCTTTTACCGCGGACACGCCGACCAACGGGCGCGTTCTTTGATGAATGTAACTTACCGTCTGCCGTCGGAAGAACTCGAAAAACAATTCACGTCGGAAGCGACCGCTCAAAATCTTGACGGCTTGAAAGGACATCGTTCGGTCGGCGGAATACGCGCTTCGATTTATAATGCGTTCCCGAAAGAAGGCGTTCAAGCATTGGTTGAGTTTATGAAGGATTTCGCGCAGAAGAACGGATAATTTTTAGACACGAAAGAACACGAAGGATTTTTAAATAAATTTTCGTGTGCTTTCGTGTTTGTTCACGGCTAAATCTTTACTAGAATTTTCAAAAGTTCTGCCTCTTCTGTTTCGGAAACCGTTCGCAAATCAATCAAAACCTTATCCTCTAAAATCCGCGTGATAACCGGCGGCTCGGACAATCTCAGATTCTGCTCCAAGCTTGCCGCCGACATCTTCACGTGTTTTAGTGCAAGCAGAGTCGCAGGCGGCTGAATCATCGGTGCAGAACCGCCGCCGATAACCGAATTTCCTTTGATTATTTCAATCTGCAAATCTTGATTTCCCTTTGATTTGTTTTTTAACCTTCGAGCGAAGCGTTTGATTCGCGTCGTAATTTCCGTCTCGGTCATCGAAAGCATTTTGAGAACGGGAATTTCCTGCAAAGCCGCGTCGCGTCGAAACGATTCGAGCGTGGCTTCGAGCGCGGCATAAATTAATTTGTCAACCCGCAAAGCGCGATAAAGCGGATGCTTTCTGATTTTTTCGACCGTCTCGCGACGACCGACAATCAAACCCGACTGCACGCCGCCGAGCAGTTTATCACCGCTAAAGGTAATGACATCCGCGCCCGCTTTTATTGAATCGCCAATAATCGGCTCGTCCGTCAAGCCGTATTCACTTAAATCAAACATCGCGCCCGAACCCGCATCTTCGTAAAGTAAAATGTTGTGGCGATGCGCGAGTTCGGCGAGTTCCGCCAACGTCGGCGCGGCAGTAAATCCGACAATGCGGTAATTCGACGGATGAACTTTTAATATCAGACGAGTATTTTCGTTGACTGCCTTTTCATAATCGGAAACGCGCGTCCGATTAGTCGTCCCGACTTCTCTTAAATCCGCGCCCGATTCGGTCATCACGTCGGGAACGCGAAAATCGCCGCCGATTTCGACTAATTCGCCGCGTGAAATAACCACTTCGCCGCCGCGCGCCAAAACCGTCAAAACCAAAAAAGCCGCCGCCGCGCAATTATTAACGATTAACGCGCTTTCCGCACCTGTCAATTCAGCCAAAAGATTTTCGGCGTGTGCGCCGCGTTTTCCGCGCTTGCCCGCCGCGACATCGTATTCGAGATTGCAATAACGCGAGGCGGTTTCAATTAACGCTTTCCGCGTATTTTCCGACAATGGCGCACGTCCCAAATTCGTGTGAACAATTACGCCCGTCGCATTAATAACCGTTTGCGAAGCTAAATTCTGCTCAGTTTGCCACGACGATTCAAGACGAATTTCGGCTGCTTCCAACAAACTTTCCCGCGAATAATTTTTGCTGCCGTTTTGCTCGTCCAGAATTTCTTGCCGAAGCGAGTCGGCAGCCGCACGAGCCAAACGTGTCAGATGTTTCGCGCCGGCTTGCTTGGAGATTTTATTCGCCGTCGCCGAATGCAGAAGCGCATCAACCGAAGGCAAAAACTGCAGAAATTCGCTGTTATCGTGTTTAGCCATGAAATTATTTTAACCGAAAAATCAAGAAAACTAAGGAATAATTTCGACTTTGGAGATTTAACTTCAGTATCAAAAAAGAAAAGCGACCTTAAAAAGTCGCTTTTCTTTTTTGATAAACGCTGCTCGGCTTGAAAAACCGATAGCGGTCAGACGATTTAACTTATCCGTCAACTCGTAAAACGTTTTCCGCCTGCGGACCTTTCGGACCGTTGGTAACCTCAAACTCAACATCCTGCCCCTGGGCTAAAGTTTTATAACCGTCGCCGGAAATCGCGCTGTAATGCACGAAGATATCTTGTTCGCCCGGTTGCTCGATAAACCCGTAACCTTTTGCGTTATTAAACCACTTGACCTTGCCGATTGTTTTTGACATTTTTCTTTAATTCCTCCTACAAACTTCAGTGAATTTTTAATTTTTGTTCTCAGCCGAAAGCATTATCAATTAAACAAAAAAAACGCGCATCCAAACGCGAAAAAAACCAAATCTCGGCTTTGTTTAGCGTAGATTGTCGGAAATGAAAAAAGACTCATTCTTCTAACAAGTAGAAAATCTTAAACTGCAAGATTTTTGGGCTGTGTTTGTGTTGTTTTTTTGATAGAACGAAGAAAATTTAGCGGAAATAAAGCGTTCTGTCAAGAACTACTATGAACTTTTTTGTAATCTATGATAGTAAAAAGGTAGTAAAAACAATAAAATTGACATCAAACTTGTGATAAACGAATATAACCGAATGACAAATTACGGTGAAAAACCAACGCTTTCATACAATGAATATCTAAAAGTTCCCGAACTTATCGGCTTACAGAAAACTTTGTCTGAGCCTGTAAGCCACGATGAATTGCTGTTTATTATTATTCATCAAACCTACGAATTATGGTTTAAGCAGGTTCTGCACGAGATTGACGCAAGCATTGGCTGGTTGCGCGAAGACCGAGCGTTTCGCGCCAACCATTCTTTAAAGACCGTCGCGGCGATCGGCAAGGTCGTCGTCAGCCAAATTCATATTTTGGAGACGATGGCGCAAATCGGTTTTCTCGAATTTCGAGATAAATTGAATCCCGCGAGCGGTTTTCAATCAACACAATTCCGCGAACTCGAATTTGTTTCCGGCGCAAAGGACGATCAAATGCTCAAACATTTCGCCGACGATGAATTTGCTTTCCAAAGATTGACCAAAAGATTCAATCAGCCAAGTCTTGCCGACGAGTTTTGGAATCTTTTGCAGAGAAAAGATTTCAAAATTGGATCGAACGATGAAAAAGTGCAGACAATCGTTGAAATTTTAACGCATCCGGAAAAATACGCTGATTTTTTCATAATGCAGGATTTGCTCATCGAACACGACGAGAATATCGCTCTGTGGCGTTACAATCACGTTTTGATGGTTGAAAGAATGCTCGGAATGAAACGCGGCACGGGCGGTTCAGAAGGCGCGGGCTATCTGCGAACGACCCTCTCGAAAAAATTCTTCCCCGAACTTTGGGAAGCGCGAACTTATTTGTAGACGACAAGCTACCCAAAAAATGTCAGGACAGGCACGCGGGCGTGTTCCTACAACTTTAATTTTGCCTCGCGCATCAAACTCCGCAAAGACAGCCGATTTGAAGGAGTTTTTATGCTTTCGTCATTAACCAAAATCATCTTAGTAATCTTTTTCCTGGTCACTGTCTCAAACGCCCAAACACCAACTCCGACATCGATTCAAGACGACGAGGCTGAACGAATCTTTACTGAAGAAATCAAACTCAACGTTTCCGCTTATGACCGCAACGGAAAATTTGTTACCGGTGTCAAAAAAGAAGATTTGGTTATAATGGAAGACGGACGGCTTCATCAAGCGAGCAGTCTGCGGCGTATTCCAGCCAATGTTTTAATCGTGATGGATACGGGCGGCGAAATGCGGCAGGCGAAGGGTTTCGAGCAAACCCGAAAGACCGTAAGAAGTTTAATCAATGCGCTTCGAGCGGAAGATTCGGTGGCGATTATGCAGTATCACGATAAAGTTGAAATTATCGCCGAATGGACAGGCAAAGCCGAAGCCGTGAAAATTTTGGACAGCAAAGCAAACTATGGTAAGCGTTCAGTTTTTATCAAAGCACTCGAAACGGCGACTAAATTCCTGCAAAAAACTCCGCTCGAAAATCGGCATCTCGTTTTAATCACCGATGGCACGGACACTTTTAATAATCAAACCGAACGCAACACGGCAATGCAAAATCTGCTGGCAACCGACATCAATGTTCACGTCGTCAGTTATACGAAACTCGAATTGATTGATATTGAGCCGCGCACGAAAGGCGTTTCAAAAACTCCGCCGAAGAGTGCGATGCCCGATGAGGTCAAAGCCACAATGCCGCGCGGCGTGCAGGATATAATGAACGCTCCCGTTCGCGTTACGATAAATACGGATAGAGCATTTTTGCGGAAGATGAAGGAGAGAAAAACTTCTCTAATCGAAAGCGAAAAATATCTCGCCGCGCTTTCCAAAGACACAAACGGCGAGTTTATTCTGCCCGAATCGAAGGAAGAAATGTTGGAGAAAAGCACGCTCGTCGCCTCGATTATTGATTCGAGCTATGTTGTAACTTACGCGCCGAAACGTGCTTTGGCGGAATCACTAACCGGCGAAGTGCGTAACATCGAAATTTCTTCCCGCCGCCCCGATTTGCAAGTGCAAGCCCGGCGCAAACTTGTAGTAACAAGTAATAAGAAATAAAAAAATTTTCGCGTTCTAATTAAAAATATCTTACGAAAGTTTCGAGTTTAAATTTTTTCATAATTTGGCTCTTATCGTGCGTCGGTTATCAAACTATCAAAAAACACTTGACACAAGCAGGATTTAGGATTAAAACTCTCGTATCTGACAAATAAAATTAGGGCGTTGATTCAGAGATAATGCGAGTTGCTGTTTGCCTTGCTCAAAAGAAAAGACAACAAGTAAGTCGTTTGTTCCTAGCTATTTAATCACTTTAATTTCCCATAAAGATACAAATAAGATGCAAAAGCAGTCTAAAATTGAAAAAACAGCGCCGATTTGTTAGACTGCTTTTGCTTGTTTAATACATATTCAGTTGTCAAAGAACTGAAAGAGACGGCTTGAGGATCAATCAAGCCGTTTTTCTTTGCGAAAGTTTTGAGTGGAGAAGTTAGAAAACTTCTCTCGCTAATTTAATCTTTGCGTTTTTACTACTTTGTTTTTCCGAATGTAATATGTTTCTTCAACTAAAATATATGCGTTGAATATATTTTTTGCTCTAAATTTAACTTTAACTGCCCAGTATGGTTCATTCTGATAATAAATCTTTTCAATATCTGACCATCGAACAAATCTCATTGAGTAAGGATCATTAAAATTTTCGTTGTAATAGTCCATCACGCTTTGAACTCTGCCGTCTTTGGATTGCGAAGGTTTTGCGCCTAAAGTTGACTCGATTACATTCACAAAAGTTTTCGGGACTTTCACTTCACGCCCTTCAGCTAAAGTTGACGATATTAACAGCCCGTTGAATCTCGCAATTGCTATTGCCGATGTCTTTTCACGACGTGAAAGGCTTTGAACAGTATCGCCTTTTCTGGCTCTAACCGTTCGGTAACTGGGCGCGAGTATAAATTTTAACTCAGCATCGGAAATTTGAAGTTTTGCCAACTCTTCAAGTGGCGAGGCTTCAAATTTCTGCTCGTTAAAACCTTGTAAATTATTGCTTTGACTTAAATTGTTAGAAGCAGGTGTAACTAACGCGCTGTTATTAATCGTTTCAACCGGAGCGGTTAAAACGAGTTTCGCAACCGTATCGGCCAACTTATAATCATTATCGTTCCAATTCCAACCGCAAGTTGCCGAAAGGCTTCGGATTTGCGGCTGTTGACTGCCCGCCGGAAATTCCATCCGATAAACCGTTTCAATCAATTGACTGTAACAATTTTGAAGTTTCTGGTTGCGGCTGACGTTCACGCCCGACATCAGAAAAACTTCGACGGAGTCATCGAATTTCTCACCCGCCTCAGAGCGGCGATTATCCGTTATCGCCATCAAACCTTCTTTGAATATAATGCCGGCTTTGTTGGTTATTTGATTAAAATTAGCTTCAGTTTGTTCAACTATCTGCGTTTTAGTTTCGTTGCTTGAAGTCGAACTTTTAACTTGTCCACAACTGAAAAGACTTTGAGTCAAAATTATTAAAATTACAATGTAGGGTTTCACATTGTTATTTCTCTTCAATTTTTTCTTTCGGTGGTCTTTTGCTTTCCGGCTATCTAAAGTTATCAACTGATTTCTCCTTCAAGTTCTAAAATGCGCCGCATCTCCTCTCATTTAATTGTTTTGTTGCGCTTGAATACTTTCAAAAACTCTTTTGTTAAAGCTGCTTCATTCCCTTTCTTTGAGCTATTCTCTGCCCACACAATGATCCTCGCATTTTCTTTGAAATAAAACGCCCGCAACTGACCGCCGTTCGCCGATTCTTCATAACCGAGAAAAAATTGAGCCTTCGATGGTTCATCCGACAACTCAAGGGAGCTTTCTTTTATAAGAATTTTTAGGATAGATGTCTTAGAATCCTTCGATTGAGTCAAGATATGAAATCTCTTGAAATCCTTAATATCGAAAACCGATGAATAAACTTCCTCTCGTGCCGCTTTGTCTTCAGGCATAGATTTATTTTCTTGACTGAAAGCGGCGATTGATAAAATCAAAATGAATAATAATGAAATTGTTAGTTTCATAAATTTAGTAGCCGATTTTTATTTGGATACTGCTAACATCCGATTCAATGCTACCAACATCGCTTTTTATGCTATCGATATTGGAATCAATTTCGTCAACTTTCTTATCCAAATCCTCTGTTCTGCGCTAAATCGTTTATTTTTCGCTCTAAAGCATCTTGACCACCCGCATCGCCAGATTGACTCTTTATAGAAGAAATATCTGCCTGCAAATCGTTGATTTTCTGTGAGATTTCATTTAACTGTTCGTTGTGTTGTTGATTTTTTGCGTAGTAATATCCAACCAATGCCGATGAAATAAGCGAAACAACAACCAACGCAGTAATTATTGCCGTCGTTAAATTCGGATTGTCTCTGATAAATTTGGTAGAACTATTCATTTTTTCTGTGTCTAAACCAAGATTAAGTTGGGACATAAATTAAACTCCATTAAATTTTGTAAGTGTCGTAAATATCTTTATGGCTCGTCCGGGTATTCAGAAATGTAACCTTTTCCAACTGGCGTAAAAATTCGATTGTCGGTATCGGATTCAAAAATCCCGAATTAGCTTTTATCGAATTCTTTTTCTTTCGTCGGTCTGCCGGCTTTGCGCTCGGTTTTTTTGAGTTTAGCGATCTCGGCGGCTGAAATTGCGTGCGATTTGCCAAATTTTTCAACATCGGTAATAACGCCCGATTTCATCATTTGGCGAATGCGACCTTCAGTAACTCCTAATTCTGCCGCCGCTTCAAGTGTCGTTAATCTTTTTTGTATATTACTCACTCTCAAAATATAACAAAGAGAAAAATATAACGCAAATCGTAATCCTTTATTTGTATAATACTACGATTTGCGTTATATTTATTTTGTAAATCAGAAATGGTTAACAAAACAAATTCCAATAAAACAAATGGAGGATAAAAACAATGTTCATCTTAAAAGGAATTGAGCAATTAACGAACGCAATCAGCAAAGCAAAGAAGATTCGCCCGCGTGTCGAGTTCGACCGCTTCGGACGTTATCGCGTATCGGGAAGCAAAGGCGGATATTACACCGTGATTTGCAAAAAGAGCGATAACAATTACAAAACAGTCGAGTGCACCTGCAAGGGCGCGGAACAAGGGCTGGCTTGCTATCACGCCGCAGCCGCATTAAGTCTGCACATCGGACTTGCCAGACGGCAGCAAACGGCAGAATAAAGGCGAAAGGCTTAGGTTTGCGCCAACATTCCTAAGCCTCCCTTTCAAACCACGAATGATTTGATTTGCTATAAATCGAGAATAACAAACTGAAAAAACAAAAAACAATCAGAAAAAACGAACTGCCGAATTACTCAAAGCAGTTTGCAGTCACGAAAATTCTTTTTTTTGCAACAACAACTCAAAACCACTTGCTATTATGCAGTACTCTTCTGTATGATTACTGCACTTTACGATTTTCCAGACTAGTCTTCTGCGTTCTTTGTGACGACGCGTTAAAGGTTCTTCTGTCTGGCTCACTTTATATTTCAACAAAAGAATTAAATAAAAAGAGGATTTCCTTCTATGTATTTTGTTAACTCCCGCAAAAAGATTAACTTTTCATTTTTAACAATTATATTTGTTTTATTTGTCGCTTTTTCAATTGATTTTGGAGCTATAATCACTTCTGCAAACTCAGAAAAAGACGAGCAAAGACAGAGAAACACTTCTTCTTTACAGGCAGTACAAGATGAATTTCTTGTTAGCGGATTAAAAGAATCAAGATTAAGTTTTCTGGCGGAAGATTTAACATCTGTTACTACCGAACAACCGACAAAGCCTTTACTTGACAATTTGCTGTCGGCGGGAGACCTTGACCCAACTTTCGGTAGCGGCGGGAAGGTTACAACACCGATCAGCACCAATGGAATTTGAAAAGGAGTTGAAAATTAAAAATCAAAGGAGCAGCGTGAGTTTTGTGTCCTGTTCCACTTGACCACATCAGTAACTCATTTTCATAAACTATTTAACAGGCTCTTAATCAAGAAAAAAATGCAAAGAGTTAAAGCATTGCTGCGAAAAAATTCAAAATTTTCAATTTTAAGCCTTCCCGAACTAAAAAGTTCGAGAATGATTCAACTCGATATTCTGCGGGGCGTTGCCATTGTTTTGGTGCTTTTTACCCACACTGTTTTGCCTACTACAGAGTCAGGGTTCTTGAAACCTGTTTTAAGTTATTTGATATACCTCGGTCCGACAGGCGTTGATTTGTTTTTTGTGCTGAGCGGTTTTCTGGTTGGGGGTTTGCTTTTGAAGGAAATTCACGATAAAAACAATCTCGATGTAAGACGTTTTCTTATTCGCCGTGGGTTCAAAATTTTTCCTTCCTATTTTGTTTACCTTTTATTTGTTTTCTTCTTTCTTCTGTTTTTAAACCACTTGTCTTTTACCGATAGTCTTCTGGCATTAATGCCGAACTTTGTTCATCTTCAAAATTATTTAGGTTCGACGCGTGAACACACTTGGAGTTTGGCCGTTGAGGAACATTTTTATCTCATTCTGCCTTTTCTCCTTTTATGGTTGGTTACCCATCGCGAAGATAAAATAAAATCTATACGGGTATTGCCATTCATCTGCCTAAGCCTGTTTATAATTTGTGCTCTTCTTCGGCTCTACGCCTATGCTTATCCACCAACCTACAATGCACATTTTGCAACTCATTTACGGATTGATTCTCTTTTGTTTGGGGTGATGCTGGCGTATTTTTATCATTTCAAACCGGAGAAACTACAATTCGTTGCGCTTCACAGAATGAAATTAGTATTTTTAGGTATTTTTCTATTATTTACTTCACCCGCTTTAGTTATTTACGACCAGGGTAATTTAATTGTCGGCACGGTCGGGCCTGCTGTGGTATATGTCGCTTACGGCTGCTTTCTGCTTGTAATGGTTTATACGCCTGTCGGTTCGGGCTATTTCGGAAAATGGTTTGAAGGTTATTCGGCGCGAATCTTGGCTTTTGTCGGTTTTTTTAGTTACCCGATTTATCTTTGGCACTTAGACGCTGTTCTTCCATTAAAATTTTTACTCAATCGGTTTTCACTAATGGAGATGCCGAGGGAAATCCGTTGGATTAGCATTTTCTTAATCTATGTAATTTTGGCAATGGCGGTCGGCATTACTTTTGGAATTTTATTGGAAAAACCGTCTTTAGCTGTGCGTGATCGGCTTTTTCCATCACGCACAGCCTTACCTGTTAAACCTACAACAGATAATATAATTTCCTAAAATAACTTTTACTTTTACCTGTCAAGAATATAGTTTTTAATGGCGGCGCGGCTGCTTGAGAAGTTTAAAAAAGGTATTGGCAAGAACCTCATTCGCCGCCTCTGTCAAATGAAGTCTATCCGGCTGATAGTAAGTAGTATTGTCTTTACTGGCAAATGCTGCAAGCGCATTTAAATCAATTAATTTATCAGCAGGCGAATAATTTGCTTTAATAAGCTGGTTGAAATTTAATCGGGCAATTTCCCTTTCCGCAGCTACGACGCCCGGTATTTCCGTGCAAACCCACATTTCAAAACTAATCGCTTTTTTACCTCTTGCATAGTCGAGGATGTTGTTGTAAATATATTGCCCCGTCCTGTTACTGTCATTAATATCATTGATTCCTGTCCAGAGAATAACCACATCGCGTTTAAGTGAAGCATCGCGGAAAGCGTCAACCTGCGTCGGGGCATCAGCTAACATATTGTCGGTTGTTTGTCCGTTTGCCGCTACGTTTCGCACCCGCCACGTCGGACCAAGCAATGCTTGGAGTTTCACCGGATAAGTGAGGTTTATCGCTACCGGATAACCGACTGTTCTTGAATCGCCTTCAACCGTAACAGAATTTGTGACGGCAACGACTTGCAAGGTAAAGACTTTATCAGCCTTAGCGCCTGACCCATCCGTTACTCTGGCTGTAAAAACAGAAGTTCCAACCGACCTTGCTATTCCCGAAATTACTCCGGCTGTTGTGTCAAAGGCAAGTCCGACAGGAAGTGAACCGGAAGAAATACGCCAAGTTTTTGTTCCCGATCCGCCCGCTGAATTCAAGTTTTGCGAATAAACCATTTCGATATTCGTCGGCGGCAGAGATGAAGCGGTTGTAATTGATAGGGTTTGGCGGCTGGGATTTCTGGCAATAACAGTCACTGATTGGCTGAAAACTGCCAAACTGAAAAGAAGCGATAAAGTCAAAAATTGTAGTATTTTCACAGGTAAGTTTAATTTTAGCATTTTAGGAAAACTTAGACTAGCTTTTATACATTTCCGGCTCAAAATAAGATTGAATCCGGGCATTATAAAGTATTTGATTTTGATGCGCGGGTTATCACTAAAAGAAATTTCCCTGAACTTGTCCAAACAGGAAAATCAGACTTTGAATCTTGTTTGATTATCGCTAATCGAGAAGGTGAAACAATTGTTATCACAAAAGAGTTTTCGCGGATTCTCCACAATGCACTGAAAGCGGAAAAATAGATGTAAGAATTAAGAGCCGTGAATGTCAAAACTTGCGGCTTTTTCCTTTGCGGTTTATTATTCGTAAACACCAGAGATTAATTTTTGTATGGAGTTTGGCAAATGAAAATTCAATGTCCGCAATGCGGCTATAAAAATCAAGCACCTACTAATTCCTGCGCTAAATGCGGCGTTGGTTTTACGGTTGAAGTTAAGCCGGACAATCAATCTTTTATTGCCTACTTGTGTGTGATAATTCTGCTTTTTATTGTTATGTGGATAGCATTTGTCGCTAAATAAAATGAAAGACCGCCGCACGTCAATTGAAAAATATAATGACTATCAAAACTTTCGATGTCTGATGAGACTTATCGCTATATTGATCGGCGCGGCAAGCATTTTGTGGTTTTTTCTCTTTTAGGCATACCACGATAAGGTGAGCGTCATAAAACGCGCTTACAGGTCAAGCAAAATAGACTTAGACGGCTGAAAGGTAGCTCGAAACTAATGTCAACAAGGTCGGCGTAATTTTTTGATGTTTTAAAACATCGCGTCGCAAATACTATACTCTCCGACACTAACAAAAGCTGTTTCGCCCTCACGTCCATTGAATTGTTGGACGGCGCACTTCACTTTAGGATAATTCTCTATGATGCCCAAGCCTCATACTTTTCTTTCACGCGCCAGACATCGTTTTGTTTTTCCAACACGACATAAACTCCGATTGCGTCTAGTGAACCTCTTGAATTTGAAACATAGACAAGTGCCTGCTTCTTTTGTGCGTCAAAGCCGACATTTGAAAGCACCATTACGCCTTGCGAGTTCGGATATTTTTTGTAGAATCCTTCCCAATAAAGTTTCCTTTTGAAAAAACTATCAAGTTCTTCATCGCTTATAAAAACGCGCTTTACCGACAAAGTAAATAAATCTTTCAGCAAATTGCGACTTTTATTGCACGCGCGAAAATCATCAAATGTTGCTTTCGATAAAGATGGCAACCGATTCGGCACTTTTGCCAAAAGCTCTCGAAAAGCGGAAGAATCAAGATAATCTATGTTTGTGCGTTCGATAATTACAAGCAAATTTGACTCGTTGGAGAGCAAATTTGACTTGCGGGAAAAATAAGGAATCAAATCGTCGTCAGCAATTAAAGCATCATAAACAGCATATTGATTGACTTCAAACGATTCGACAACTTCAACTTTCGTTTCAGTTTCGACAGCTTGATTTTGCGGCGAGTTTGTATCGGCGCAAGCCAAAAAGCTAAAAGCCGCCGCAAAACACACGATATATTTCAGTATCAACATTTCTAATTCACGCTTTCACTGACATCAAAAAGCCGTCCAACGGCTGAGATGACGTGGGGCAAAACACCGCGCAAGCCGGCAAACGAAACAGCGTCCGTGTTTTGCCCTCACGTCCATTGAATTGTTCGACGGCGCATTATTTACCCCAAAGTCTTAATTAAAGCTTCGTATTAACAAAACACTTTTTGCGAACATCTTATATTCGGCAAATCCAGTTGGAGTAAAAGAAAGCGTGTCGTATTTTCGCTTGGTATCGGAATTATAAATTTCAATCTTCGCAGAATTACCCGTCGCCAGCCAAGCCACTTCTTCAGACGTGATGTTGAATTGCAAAATCTCCCCGCCCTCATCTTTTCTTACAGATTGTATCATTCGATATTTGTTTTCACTCAAAGGTAAATCTTCCGAATATAATTTGACTCCGAAAGTTTCATTCGTGGAATAGCGGTTTTTTGTCCCTTTCAATATCAAAACGACAGAAATATCGCCCTCGCTTTGCACTCCAAAATACTTTATCCCGATTTCAGCACCGGATAGATTCGGACTCATTCCAATCGGCATCGGAAGAAGTTCGGAGGTAAAACCGTCATCTGTAGCTGACACTTGGACATATTTAGAAGCGGGAGGTTTTTTAGCTTGCCCGAAGGCACAAACCGTAAAAACTAAAATGATTAAAATTGAGATGGTGATTTTCATATTTTTCTATTTGGCACTTAGCCAGAAACGAGAAGCCGTCGAACGCTGGAATTGAGCGGCTGCCCGCCCGACAGCTACAACCTGAAAGAAACCATACAACGCAGATGAGAGGCAAGCTGGCGGGCAGTCCGCTCGAATGACTTGTTGGGCGCAGCCGTCGCCTACACGCTTTTTCTGACGATGACAGCGATATGTCCGCGTGAAGATGAGTCGTCAATTTCCCAAACTTCAATCTCAAATCCTTCCGCTTCTAACAATTTGCGAGCGACTCGTGGCGCATATCCGCTATAAAAAAATGTGTGTCCAAACATTTCCGAAGTAAAACTTTCAACATCGGAATCGTCAGATGTAGGGTCTTCAGCGTCCGAGCCGCCCACCGACAACAATAATCTTCCGCCCGATTCAAGAGAGTTGGCGAGTTTACGATAAATAGCTGAATGATGCTTTCGCTCGACGTGAAAAACCGAATCCCAAGCGACGGCTGCGGCAAACTTTTCAGCAAACTGTATCTCAATCATATCGGCGTGAATTAACTCGGCTTCGGGCACTACTGTTTTCGCAATTTCAAGCAACTTCTTTGATTGGTCAACGCCAACAACACGATAGCCGCGCTCAACAATATGTTTGGCAATCAGATTGCCTGTTCCGCAACCTAAATCAAGAACTTTAGCTTGAGGCGGCAAGTCTTCAAGAATCTTATCAACGTAACCTAAAACTCTATCTACGTAAGTTTGCCCTCTAAAATTAGAGTGCCATTGCTCTGCGATATAGTCGTAAGAATTTTGGAGCATAATAGAATCTCGAATGCGCCCAACGATTGAATTGACGTGGGGCGAAACCGCCACGACACAACTTTAGGGACACAAGACAACGTGATAACAAAGTCGCTGTTTCGCCCTCACGTCCAATGATTTGTTCGACGGCGGTTTTTAGGTCAAAAGACTCTTTACCCATTTTTCAACTTCCTCCACACTCTCGTCAATTGTCAACTGTGATGTGTCGAGCAACTTTATTGGCGGCGTTGTGTTTTGTCCCTCACTCTTAAGCCAACGATTATAGATTAGGTGAGGCTTGATAGTTTCCTCATCGGAAAACTTGCGCCACGCCGGACGGCTTCGCAACCTTGATGCAAGCGTTTTCTTATTCACCGTGGGTTCAAAATTTTTCCTTCCTATTTTGTTTACCTTTTATTTGTTTTCTTCTTTCTTCTGTTTTTAAACTACTTGGCGTTTACCGATAGTCTTCTGGCATTAAATCTGAACTTTGTTCATCTTCAACATTAT
>MWYZ01000051.1 GCA_002050365.1 Acidobacteria bacterium 28-1 | reverse complement strand
CCTCGAATACGACCCGGCGGACATTCCGGAAGTGATAGCTCCGATTCTTGAAGGCTTTGCCGATGTCGTCTATGGTTCGCGGTTTATGGTCAAACGGGCGACGCGGGTTTTGTATTTTTATCATTATCTGGCGAATAAAGGTTTGACTTTTATCTCAAATCTGCTGACGAATTTGAATATGACCGATGTCGAAACTTGTTACAAAGCCTTTCGCGGCGATATTATTCGCAATTTAATTATTACGTCCGACGGTTTCGGTTTTGAAATTGAAGTGACGGCTAAAGTCGCCAAACTTAATTGCTCTTTTTACGAAGTTCCCATCAGCTACTACGGCAGAACATACGAGGAAGGCAAAAAAATAACTTACCGCGACGGAATCGCCGCGTTTTATTATATTTTGCGCTTTAATCTTTTCTGCACTCGTGAAAATTCTTTTAAATCACTGCCGCAAATTCCGGAAATCAGACCTGCCGCTTTGACCTCCGAATGATATGAAAAAAAAAGTCGAATACGTCGGCAAAGACCTTGAAGCGATGGATTTTGCCGTCAATTATCATCGTTGGATTTTGACATTGATGAAGCCTTTTCTCGGCAAACATCTGGTTGAAGTCGGCGCGGGAACGGGCGCGTTCTCCGAATTGCTTTTGGAAACCGCGCCGGAAACGCTTTCGCTGGTAGAACCGTCGGCGATGTTTGAAACTCTCCAAACAAATTTGGCGAAACACGATTCGGCGACCAAAATTCGCGCTTTCCCGAATATTTTCGCCGAAGTCGCCGCGCAAATCGAAACCGAACAATCGCCCGATTCGGTTATTTACATCAATGTTTTGGAACATATCGAAGATGATCGTTTGGAATTGGAAATCATTCACCGAACGCTGCGCGAAAAAGGTCGAGTGTTTGTTTTCGTTCCGGCTCTGCCCGTGCTTTTCAGCGAATTTGACAAACAAATCGGGCATTTCAGGCGTTACCGAAAAACCGAACTCGCGGAAAAATTTCGCGCCGCCGGTTTCCGCATTTTACTGTCGCGCTATTTCGACGCGGCGGGAATTTTCCCGTGGCTGGTGAAATATCGCCTTCTCAAATCGCTGACGATGGAAAGCGGCGCGGTTCATTTATACGATAAATTCATTGTTCCCGTCGCTAAACCGGTCGAATCTTTTTTACCATTGCCGTTGGGCAAAAATTTGCTTTTTGTTGCCGAAAAAATTTAGTGCCGCAAGCCTGCACGGAAGTAAGGGCGCAAGACACACTCGACTATCGTGCGTGTTTCCGCAATCAATTATGAATTGGCGTAAGATATTCTTGATTCTAGGGATAATTTTTATTCTTACGGGAGTTTTTCTGCCGCGAGATTGGTATGACGCGGTGCCGAAATCAGAAGCTGATTTGACGTGGATTAGACAGCCCGACGACTCCACTGAGACAACCCGGAAACCGCCGCCGATAAAAGGCGTTACGCTGCTACAAATTTCCTTTGTTATCGAAGGTTTGGCGTTTCTTTGGTTTGGATTGAAACGCCGAACCTATACGCCCCTGTCCGCCGACAGGCGGCTTTTAATTGCAACCGAAGAAAACAAACTGGATTTCGGCTCCGCTTCGTTTTGGCTGATAACGGCGGTTACGGTCTTATCATTTGCGCTCCGGCTGTTTCATCTTGGTTCGGAACTCTGGCTTGACGAGATTACGACGATTTTTTTCTACAGCCCGATGCCGACGCTGCACGTCCTAACCGGTTTCGTCAGCGCCAATAATCATTTGCTGAACACTTTATTGATGAAACTCGCCATCGCGTTTTTTGGCGAACAGGAATGGGCGGTGCGTCTGCCGGCGGCAATTTTCGGCGCGGCGACGATTCCCGTATTTTACTGGGTTTCCCGCTTGATGCTTTCGCAACGCTCAAGCCTGTTTGCCGCGCTATTGTTGGCGGTGTCGTATCATCACATCTTTTTTTCGCAAAACGTCCGCGGCTATTCGATGCAATTGTTTTTTACGACGCTCTCCTGCGGGCTGTTTGTCAAAGGATTGCAACAAGACCGCCTGAGAATCTGGGTTTTATACGTCGCGGCAATGTTCTTTAATATGGCATCTTTATTGAACAGCAGTTTTGTCTTTGCCGCTCATATTTTAATCGGGGCGGCGGCGCTCGTAATAATCAAGCGTCGCGGAGATTCGCCGTTTCCTCTTCTGTATCGGCTGATTGGCGTATTCGGCGTAACAGCGTTTCTAATTTTTCAGCTTTATGCGACCTTTATTCCGCAAGCCTACGTTTATGCCCAAACCACTTGGAGCGACCCGGCAAGCGGTTATTCTCCGTTTTCGATGGAGTTTGCCGCGGAAATGATTCGCGGTATTTCCGCTGGATTTGGAACAAGTCTGATATTTCTGGCGTTTCCTTTTGCCGCAGCCGTCGCGGTCGTCGGATTCTTCGTTCTTTTCAAACGAAACTGGATATTGACCGCGTCGCTTGTTTTGCCCATCATTTTGACCGTCGCTTATTTGATATTAAATCGCCTCAACGTCGCGCCCCGATTCCTTTTAATTGCTTTCCCTATCGCTATTTTGGTGACGATTCAAGGCATTGACAGCGTCGCTCAATTTATTGCCCAAAAAATCAATCGAACACCGAACACTTTAGCGGCAAAACTTGCGACGGCAGTTGTACTTTTAGGATGTATTGTTTCACTTGCTTCGCTCAGACGCTATTATTCCGTGCCGAAACAACCTTACCGCACTTCGTTGGCTTATATTGAAGCGCAACGCAAACCCGGCGAGATAATTCTCGCCGTTCATCATATGGAAAACGGTTATCGTTTTTACGCCAAAGAATTTAATCTCAAAGAAGACGAAGATTTTTTTCCCGTCCGTTCGGTGAAAATGCTCGATTCAATTTTAGCCGCGCACGACGGACGCGGCGCGTATTTGGTAACTACTCTGCGACGCGGTCTGCACTTGACTCATCCCGACCTCGAAGCGCGAATCGTGCAAGATTGGGAAGTAGTGCAAACTTTTCCGGCAACTGTCGGCGATGCCGAAGTTTCGGTCTGGCGGCAACGTCAAAGCGGTTTATTTGAAAAATGAAATACGAAACTCGCTGCATCAAAATCAAACTAAAGCCAAATTCAATCGAAAAAATTCGTAAACAGTCGATATTTATCAACCACCGAAATTAAATAAAATTAAAATCAATGATAATCGCCATTGACGTATCTTCGGGCGAGGGTTAAAAGACAGTCGGCCGTAACAATCAAAGACGGGCGAATCGTTGACGATTCACCCGTGTTTTGATTTTTGGTATTTGTTAACCGTCTGTTGTTTTCCAAACTATCATCTAACTTTCGATTTGTTCATCAATAATGTCGTTAATCAATAACAGATTAAACGCTTTGGAAAATCCGGTATTCATATTTTCGACATTATCGTTTTTCTGGTCATACTCGTTAAGTTTGGCATACATCGCGGTGTTAAATTCCTTGAAATATGTCTTGAACGCTTCAATTTGTTTTCCCTGATCGGCTTCGGCTTTCGAGTCGAGCATTTTCTGAACGAGTTCGAGCGGTTTATCAACAAATTCTCCCGGAATGCCGAACTTGTCGGCGATTTTTCCGAGTCCGAAGGACAGCGCATTGATGGTAAAGTCGCGGAATTCTTTGTCTTCCTTCCATTGGTCTTTATGGTTTTGCACCGAATCAAGAAAACCCTTGGAGATGCCGCCCCAGAGAACGCCGATTCTTTGGCCGAGAAGGTCGTCTTTTTCGCCGTCATTCGGGCTTTTGTTTGCCGCATCCAGATAAGTCTGCACAACGTCGCCGATGACACCGCCTTCGCCTTTCTCATTGCCCATAATGGATTCGACAAGAGATTTGTCGCCGTATTTTAATTCTTGGCTCAAAGGATGGTAAACGACATCGGCAAAGAATGTCTGAAGTACGTCTGAAGTCAGGGCATTCGGGTCTTCAGGATTGGTATATTTGTCAACCAGTTGTTGAGCGTGTTCGATAAAAAATGCGCCTAAACCTTCTTTTGTCGAAATATTGTCGCCTGAATATTTGACGACGCTTTCAAATAATTTGATGGCTTCGGGTGTCGCTTCGCCGTTCGGACCTTTAATTTGCGAAGCCTTTTTCAAAAGATTGCCCAATCCCGGTTCAAAAATATTCGGGTCTAAAAATCCGCCGTTGTTCCCCGCCGCATCCAGAATCTTTCCCGTTTCTTCAACTGCCTTGAAGAAATCGGGATTATTCTTCATGACATCCTGTAAGGCTTCGGGCGATAAACCGGCATAAGCGGTCACGGCATTGATATAACCTCTGACTTCATCGGGATTGCCTTTGGCGCGGTTAATTTCGTTTTGGGCGAAGGCTTTGATTAAATCATCGTTGCCGGATTTGCCGATGACTTCGGCAAGCCCTGATTGAAGCGAAACCGGATAAAGACTGGCATTCGGCGCGTCGGTTATTTGCTTTAATAAGGCGGCAGTTTCCGACGGATTTTTCGCGTAAAGTTTGCCGAGCGATTCGCCGAGCAATTGCTGTCCTTCGGGCGACATCACCAGAGCGTATTTTATTGCTTCTCCTCCAAAAGGATGTTTGAGAACCGCTTCGATATACTTTTCGCGCATTTCGGGCGGAAGGTTTTTCAACTGTTCGTCAATCGTTTTCGCGTCTTGTTCGGGATCGCCTTGCAGACTGTTCGGATTAAGTCCCGTGACGGCTTCGTCAATCTTCGTCGCTTCGCTGTATTCGTTATCGTGAACGCTGCCTGACAGCAAACGATTCTGCAAATCTTTGAGAACCGTTTCGCCGCCGTTTGCCTGTGAAACCTCGCGCAGTTCTTCGACGGATAAATTATTGACAAATCCGCTGGCGACGTTATCGCCTTTGTCGGTGCCGTTGAGTTTTTCCTGCACTTTTTGCATCACCAAAGCCGCCGCCTCGGGGTCGGTTTTGGCAAGTTCGGCGACATCTCTGCCGACGGCGTAGGCTTGGTCTTCGTTAGTCGCACCGCCGTTTTTATTGATTAAATCCTGCGCCGCTTTATCCGCTTCCGTGTCGGTCATCGGCGGCGGAGCGCTGCTGTAACGCGAATTCGACGCTTCTCTCAGTTGTCCGACATAATTATTGTAATCTGACAACGCTTGCCGATATTCATAGCTCGCCGTCGCGCCGTTCAGTCCTTTGAAATCGTCGCGCGTCGGCGGCTCGGCATACATCAAGGCTGAATCGGCGATTGCCGCGCGTTTGTTGTTATACTCTTGAATTGCCTTCGGGTCATTCCGGTCGGGTCGCGGCAGGTTGTTGATTTCGATAACGGCTTCGCCCGGAGTTAAAATTTTATCGGGATACGCTTGAGCGTCGGCGGAAATCTTTTTCAATTCGCTAATCTGCGAATCATAATACGATTTTGCTTCACGATATTCGTAACTCGCCGTCGCGCCGTTCAAGCCTGAATTTCGATAATCTTCGATTCTCGGCGGCTGGGAATTTTTGACGGCGTTGTCGGCAATTTGTTGGCGCTGTTCTTTATACGCTTTGACCGCCGCTTTGTCATTTAGGTCCGGCTTCGGCAGATTGTTAATTTCCTCCAAAGCCTTCGACGGAGATGGCTGATTGGCAGCGAATTGCTTCTCCAAGCGGGTTTTATTAATCGCCCCGACAAACTCCGCTTCGGCTTTTTTGGCGGAAACATTGTCGTACTGCTGCTGGACCGGCGGATTCGGTTCTGGCTTGGGTGCTGGTTTGGGCAACGGTTTCGGCGGCAACGGTTTTACGAAATCTGTGTCTATTTTAAAGCTCATTTTGGTGTCTCCTATCTATTGCAAAATTTTTTCGGTAAAAAAGAGTTAGTTTCGTCAACGCTCTCTTCGACTGTTCGACTAAAAAGTTTCTACCTATAGTTATCGGCAAGGATTCAGAAAAGTTTCCTAATAAAATATTTTATTCGTCAATTTGTTTCCTTTTACAAATTTTCAGATCTTAAAAAACCTTTTCGTTTAGACAGATATTCTGAAATCAAATAAAATTACATTCGATGATTATTGCCATTGACGGACCTTCGGGCGCGGGAAAATCCACGCTCGGCAAAATGCTCGCTAAAAAATTAAACTTGCTCTATCTCGACACCGGTGCAATGTATCGCGCCGTTGCATTAGCTGTCTTCCAGGCAGACGAAACAATCGAAAATGAGAAAAAAGCGGCTGAGATTGCCAAACATTCAAAAATCGAACTCGTCGGCGAACCTGATTCTCCACAAATAAAGCTTAACGGACAAGACGTTTCTGATAAAATTCGCACTAATGAAATTGGTCAGATGGCTTCGGTAGTTTCGTCTGTTTCCGAGGTTCGTAAGATTCTTGTCGAGCATCAGAGAACGCTCGGCGAAACCGCTCCGAACGGCTGTGTGCTTGACGGGCGCGACATCGGAACAGTTGTTTTTCCGAACGCTGACCTAAAATTTTTCTTAACCGCCAAACCCGAAGCGAGAGCGCGACGACGTTATGAAGAAGATGCGCAACGTGGGCAAATCTCTACTTACGAAGAAACTTTGGCGGAAATAAATCGACGCGACGAACGCGATATCTCACGCGAAGATTCGCCTTTATCAATCGCTGAAGACGCGATTGTAATTGATACGAGCGAACTCAATTTACGGGAAGTTTATGAACAAATGTTGGAGGAAATAAAAGTGAAAAGTGACGAGGGACGAGGGACAAGGGACAAGTGATAAGGCAAAATGCAAAAGTCATTAAATTGAACCAGAGTGTTTAAGGGCGAAAACTTTTCTTCACTCGACCCTCATCCCTTTTCACTCGTCCTTTCTTTCACATACAACTTTTTGCGGCGTGAGCGCGACAAACATTCGGGCAAATTGCATTTTGTCAGTTATGAAAATTTTACTGAGAAGAAACATACTTATTGGAAATATATCGGCGATTTTATTAGTTTTTGCCGGTGCGTTCGGTAATGCGTCGGGACAATCCTACGTTCAAGATATGGAGCGTGAATCGGCGCGGTCGGACAAATTGACCGGCGGCGCGATTGAAAAAACTGCGCTCGCTGCCGGCGGAGACAATCTAAAAATTACGGTTAATGTGCCGGCATTTCAGATGACGCTGTGGCAAAACGGCAAGGAATTGAAAACTTATCCGATTGGCGTTGGATTAAAAGAATATCCGATTTACGTCGGCACGCTCAAAGCATCGGCGGTCATTTGGAATCCGCCGTGGATTCCGCCCGACAGCGATTGGGTTGTTGAGTCTAAAAAAGTTAAAGTCGGTAAAATTATCCGGCCAACCGACCGACGTAATCCGCTCGGCAAAATGAAAATTCCCCTTGGCGGCGGCTATCTGATTCATCAAGCCAAAGGCATCGGCGATTTGGGCAGTTTGGTTTCGCACGGTTGTGTGCGCGTTCTGCAAGCGGATTTGTATGATTTGGCGGACAAAATCGTTGCCGCCCGCGAACTCGACTTAACGCCGAAGCAGATTGCCAGAGCCGAGAGGACGAAGAAGACTCTAGCGGCGGAACTCGAACCCGGGATTCCAGTTGAAATTACATACGATACGATGGTCGTCGAAGCCGGGAAATTACACATATACCCGGATGTCTACGACCGCAAAAAAAATACAATCGAAAATCTACGCGCCGAACTTCGCTCAAACGGCGTTGATGCGTCGGATTTAAATGATGAAACGCTGAACAAAATATTGGCGCGAGCCGTTTCTAAAAAACAATTTGTGGTTAGCGTCAAAAATATCGAAGCGGGAAGGGCTTTGTTGGGCGGGCAAACAATAGCAGTGGTAACGCGCCTGCCGGAAAGAAAATCGAAAATCACCGGCAGCGCAATCAGAAAACGCCGAGTTTCAAGGTAACGTGGTGGTTTTGCTTTTCATCGGCGAGCCGTTGTCATCAACAGATTTCAGATTTTGCGGCACATATTCCCAGTGCCAAGGCTCATAAAAATACGGATAAAATCCAAAGCGTGAAGCGTTTTTCACCAGCCATTTATAAACCGGCGTTTGAACTTGCACGGCGCGGTTAAAATCTTTAGTTAGGGTCGGTTCGCCGCCGACGTATATGTCGAGGACACGTCCCGTAAAATGCGGGCTGTTGACGGCAAGTCCGGCGCGTCCCGACTGCGGCGAGGCGGCTCGCAGTTTCGCTTGATATTCGCGTGAACGAAACGCTGAAATTATTCGCAAAAATTTTTCATCGGCTGAAAGCTCGCCGTTTTTGTCGGTTTTCAATTTGAGTTCGATTGCCGCCGCCGCAATCATTTTTTTATAAGCCTTGTAAGTTTCGCGCTCTACTTTGAGAAGTTCGATGTCACGATTGGGGTCGTAGAAATCGTCAATCGGCGCGGTCAGCAAATCTTCAGGCGCAGGATAAACGCTGCTGTTGAGCCGGCGGGATTGCCAAAACTCAATCATTCGATAGAGCGTCTCACGGTCAATTATTCCCGTCGGAGAAAGTCCGGATTTTTGCTGCCAAACGGCGACGGCACGGGCGAATTCGGGCGTTTCGCTGTCGGCTTCCGTGCCGATTGTGTGTCCGATTAATGGAGTGTAAAGATACCAGCCGCGCTGCCGTTTCGCGCCGAAATCCCACTCAATTGTGTTTTTGAGTTTGGCATTTTCCGCTGTTTCGGGCGCCAAAATTACCGGCGCAGTTGAGACAGTTTTATTAACCACTGTTTTTTCCCGTTCGATTTGAGGAGTTTTGGCAACGAGCGTGTTCGCAGCGGGTGGCTGTGAGGAATTTTGCTCGTAAGCGTCTAATTTCACGAATCTGACAGCCAGAATAAAGGTACAGAAAATTGCGCCCGAACCTAACAGCAGAAAAAAGGTTTTTTCTCTTAACATTCTTGTTTCACTTTTGACTTTTCGGATGCCGGAAAAACCGTCTGTCGTCGCCGTTTCTTTAATTTTTCCCGAAAGTAACTATAAACGGCGTATTATAAATTTTACCAAATTTTTTCAAAGCTGAGTTCTATTTTACAACACTGTCGCTTTCGAGAATAAAATTTTCGACGGCTTTTTTGGAGGTATTTCAAACCGCTTTCATAATTTGACGAAATCCTGATAAAGCGTGTTATTATTTTCGTTGTTCTTTTATGCTCCCGTAGCTCAGTTGGATAGAGCAACAGCCTTCAAATAAATAGGAGCCTGTGCGGGGAATTAGTAACTTGCATAGTGGAGAGTGCTATATCGGTGAAACTCTAAGGGAAATGAAATTTCCTATGACAATACCGAGGGAATTTTTTGAATTTTTCAAAATCGATCTGTAGAGACTACACGCACTCAGACTGAAATGTCTAAGATATAGTCCAGACTTTCAACTTGTTTTTCTTTCGGGAAAACAGGGCTTGGGAAATCAAGTGAGGTAAGCTAAGCTGTGGGTCGCACGTTCGAGTCGTGCCGGGGGCATTTTCAATTTTTTGATTAAAGTAAGAAAGAGTGCTGATAAAAGCACTCTTTTCTTTTTCGATTGACAACGGCTAAATTTGATTTTTACCAATTAAGCGGTTAATTATTTTCGATTCGAGTGCGTTATTCGTCACGCGATTGCGCAAAAACTCCGGAGCTGACGGCAGCGGCATTTGAGCGAGTGGCAAAAAATCAAACTTCGAAAACGTAAAAATTTTTCAGAGAAATTTGATTCGCTCTGTGCTAAAAGCTGCCAGCTTCGTCAATAAATTGTAAAAATCGTTTTTTAGCTTGAACATAAACGACAAGATTTGTAATAATTAAAACTTCTTAGGTTGGATGTTCCCAACTTCAAAAGATTTTATAGTGGCTATAGTTCAGGGATTAGAACAAGAGAAATACTTTATGTGGTATGCTGAGTATGGAAAAAGTTTGCACAAAATGCTCGCTTAAAAAGGATTTGCTTTTGTTCCCGGCAAAAAAGAAAGCCAAGGACGGACATGCTTCTTGGTGTCGGGCGTGTTTTAAGGCGAATTGGGATGTGCGGTATCGTGAAAATCACCAGCATTATCGAGATAGTCATAACACGAGTCGCCGAAAAATTCGTGAGCAAAATGCACGAAAAGTCTTTGATTATCTAACACATCACCCTTGTGTAAATTGCGGAGAATCCGATCCTATCGTTTTGGAGTTTGACCATCGTGATAGAATCGAGAAATCCGAATGTATTTCAATATTAATTCTTAATTCGTCGTGGGAGCGAGTTGAGTTAGAGATTGAAAAATGTGATGTGCTTTGCGCTAATTGTCATCGGCGCAAATCTGCCGCCGAGTTTAATTACAAGCGGCACATTTTTGTCAATATATAAGTTTATGGCGGCTATAGTTCAGGGGTTAGAACGTCGGTTTGTGGAGCCGAATGTCGAGGGTTCAATTCCCTCTAGCCGCCCCATTTTTCCCAAGTTATATTAAAAAGTAAAAAGCAGTTCTGCCCTCACGCTTGAATTCGCTTGTCTTCATTTCTCGAAATATATAAAATCTTAAGTTTATTTCAGTTTGTTCCCGCGAGGATTATTCAATGATAAAAGCCGTCAAGTTAGTTTTATTTTCGTTATTCGCTTTTCTCTTTTTAGCTGATGTTTCCGTCGCACAGAAAACATCGGAAATTTACGCTAAAGGCGAATTGCTCGTTAAATATAAAAACGGGACGGCTTCGACAGCCGCTCGTTCGGTAAACTCGATTGTCGGCGCGAGCGTTTTGGAAGAATTTCCCGAACTCGGCTGGCAGAGAGTCAAGCTGCCCGAAAATTTGTCGGTTAATCAAGCCGCCGCATTTTACAAAGAAAGCGCGGAAATCGAAGCGGCACAGCCGAATTTTTATTACCGGCTACTTGCCGTGCCGAATGACGCACGATATGCGGAACTCTATGGATTGGCGAAAATTTCCGCGCCCGCCGCTTGGGATTTAACGACGGGCAGCCCAGATGTCGTTGTCGCCGACATTGATACCGGTGCCAGTTACAACCATCAAGACCTTTCGGCAAATATGTGGCGCAATCCGAATGAGACAGAAAACAACGGAATTGACGACGACGGCAACGGTTTTGTTGACGATTTTTACGGCTATGATTTTTTCTATAACGATTCAAATCCGATAGACGATGCGGGCGGACACGGAACGCACACGGCAGGAACAATCGGTGCGGTGGGCAATAATTCGGTGGGCGTGGTCGGCGTAAATTGGAACGTCAAAATTATGGCGATAAAAATTTACAGCCCGAACGGTGGCGACACGACTTCGGCAATGCTCATCAACGCTTATAATTATGTGCGGATGATGAAGAATCGCGGCGTGAACATTCGCGTTACCAATAATTCCTACGGCGGCTGCGGCGAAGCGTGCGGTTATGACCAGGCGACAAAAGACGCGCTCGATGCGATGGGAGATGCCGGAATCTTGAATGTTTTCGCTGCCGGCAACGCCGGTCAAAATATAGACGCGACTCCGTTCTATCCGGCAAGTTACACGAGTCCAAGCATTATGTCGGTTGCTTCTTCGACTTCAACCGACACGCGTTCGGGTTTTTCAAACTTCGGCGCGACGAGCGTTGACATCGCTGCGCCCGGCTCAGGAATTTTAAGCACATTTAATTCTTCAAACAGTGCTTACGCAACCTTTAGCGGAACTTCGATGGCTTCGCCGCACGGCGCAGGCGCGGCGGCACTTCTTTCCGCTTACAATCCGAATCTTTCGCCGTCTTCATTAAAAGCGACGCTGATGAATACGGTTGACCCGCTCGCGCAATGGAACGGCGTAGTCAAATCCGGCGGACGACTTAACGTTTCCCGCGCTTTGCAAAATCAAACCGTTTGCAGTTTTAGTTTTTCCCCTGCGGCGCTATCGTTTGACATTTTCGGCGGACAACGAACAATTAGCGTTACCGCTCCGCCGAACTGCGATTTTTCCGCCGTTAGTCAGGTGTCTTGGATTACCGTAACGAGCGGTAATCCGGGAAGCGGAAACACGATTATCACATTTTCGGTTGCCGCGAATATGAGTGGTCCGCCGCGCGCCGGAACAATTCAAATCGCCGGACAAGCTTTCCTCATCGCGCAAAACGGTTTTCAACCGCCGCTTCCGCTTCCGAATAATACCGCTGGTTTGGATTTTGACGGCGACCGAAAAACGGATTACTCGGCGATTCAGGATAACAATGGCGCGATGGTCTGGCATAATCAGCAAAGTACTGCGGGTTATTCGCCCTTCAGTTTTGGGTTATTCAATGATGATATTGCAGTTCCCAACGATTACGACGGCGACGGCAAATCCGATGTCGCAGTTTGGCGCAGTTCCAACGGCACGTTTTACGTTATGCAAAGTCAAAATAATACGTTTCAAGCCGTTCAATTTGGACAGACAGGTGATAATCCGACGGTTTCACAAGATTTTGACGGCGACCAAAAAGCGGATTTTGCCGTTACGCGCAAGGTGAACGGCAATCTCATTTGGTATGTCTCCGGCTCGACCGCCGGTCTCCGCACTGCTCAATTCGGCATCGAAAGCGATAAACCGTTGCGCGGCGATTTCGACGGCGACGGCAAATCCGATTACGCCGTTTATCGCCCGGCAAGTGCCTCGCCTGCCAACACTTTTTTTATTCAGAGAAGTTCAGATAGCAATTTGACGGCAACAACTTTCGGCAACTCCGCCACTGATAAAATTGTGCCTGCCGATTATGACGGCGACCGCAAAACCGACGTTGCAGTTTGGCGGACAACCAACGGAACTTGGTATTATCTGAAAAGTTCAGACGGAAGTTTTAGCTCTTTCCAATTCGGCAGAGCGGGAGATTTGCCGACACCGGGCGATTATGACGGCGACGGCAAAACGGATTTTGCCGTCTGGCGACCGAACGCCAATCCGAGTCAGACCGGCATATTTTATATACAAAAAAGTACGGCGGGCTTTTCGGCTTTCGGTTGGGGAAATTCGCAGATGAAAATTCCGGCTAACTCGATTTTACCCGAATAGTTTTTGATAAATTTTTTACTCGTCAAACTTTTAGGGCGGAGGCTGCGTCTAAAGTTTCGAGAATTTAGATTAAGCAGATTACCAAAAAGATTTTTACGCGAAAATTTCTTGCACTTGTCATCCGTTCAATAGTATATTTGACATTACTGTCTGTTTGAGATTAATTTTAACCAATACCTCTAACAAAACTTTTTAATCAGTGAGGATTTAAAAAATGAATAATATTTTAACCAAAAGCGGCAAACTTAGTGTGATTTTTGCCTGTGTTTTGCTTCTCGTTGTATCGGCTTCCGCCCAGCTTAGTTTGCGAAAAGCCTTAGATATCGATGCTGACGGCAAAGCTGATTTTTCAGTTTTCCGCCCGTCCAATAATGTTTGGTATATCAATAAAAGCGGCGGCGGCGGTTTTGTTTCTCAGCAATTTGGTTCTTCCAATACTGATTATCAAACTCCCGGCGATTATGACGGCGACGGCAAAGGCGACATTTCGGTTTGGCGCGATACGGACGGCGGCTGGTATCGTTTGAATAGTTCTAACAATACTTTTACCGGCGTAGCATTCGGCGTAACCGGCGATGAACCGGTTGCCAGAGATTACGACGGCGACGGCAAAACCGACCAAGCGGTTGCCCGTCGAAGCGGCGGCACGATGACATGGTTTGTTTTGAAAAGTACAAACGGAGCGTTGCAGGTTGCCCAATTTGGTTTGCAATCCGATTATACTGCACCCGGCGATTACGATGGCGACTTGAAATTTGATTTTGCCGTTCAACGACCCGGAGCTAACCCAACGGACCAAGCCACTTTTTATATTCTTCAAAGCACCAACGGCGGTTTGTCAACAATTCCTTGGGGAGCCAGCAACGATTTAGTTGTTCCCGGCGATTATGATGGCGACGGCAAAACCGATGTTGCTGTGGTTCGTGAAGGCACAACCGCCAATACGCCGCTTAATTGGTATATCCGCAGAAGTTCAAACGGTAGTTTGCAAGCAGTAGCTTTCGGGACAACCGGCACGGATTTGATCGTCCAAAACGATTATGACGGTGATGGTAAAGCCGACGTTGCCGTTTGGCGCGATACAACCGGATTTTTCTATTATTTAAGAAGCATCGATGGCGCATTAGTAGGATTTCAATGGGGCGCAACGAACGATTTTCCAGTCGCCAGCTACGACACACACTAATTTCTATTTAATGGTCAAATTAGAAAGGTTGAGGACTTCGATTGTCTTCAACCTTTTTGTTTATCCGTTATTTTGTAATAACCTGTTATTCATTTCCAATGGCAAATCTTTCCGATACAATCCGCGACAATTTTCCAAAAAAGAAAATTGTCATCGTCGGCGATTTGGTTGCCGACCAATTCCTTCGCGGCACGATTGCCCGCGTTTCGCGTGAAGCACCGGTTTTTATTCTTAAACACGACGAAACTGAAACTTTAGCCGGTGGCGCGGCAAACGCGGCGGTTAATGTCGCATCGCTCGGCGGACGGGCGATTTTAATCGGCATAATCGGAGAAGATTCAAACGGCGACGAGCTTCTTGGAAAACTTCGGCAATCAAAGGTTAATTGCGATTACATCATTTCAAGCAAAAATCATCGCACAACGACCAAAGTGCGCGTCCTTGCCGGACAGCATTATGCGCCGCGCCAGCAAGTTATTCGGATTGATTATGAAAATCAAGCAGCGACCGGCGAGGAGATGCAAAATAAATTAAAAGAAAATCTTTCGTCAGCCGCCCAGGTTGCCGATGCGATTATTATTTCCGATTATAATTACGGCGCAGCAAATTCTGAAACGGCGAAAATCGCCAAGCAAATCGCGGCTGACAAGAAAATTCCCTTATTGATTGATTCGCGTTTCAGTTTGAAGAATTTTAGCGGCGCGACGACTGCCACACCGAATCAGGAAGAAGTCGAGCAGATTTTGGGTGAAAATTTCACCGAGAAAGATTGCGTGAACCTTTGTGAAAATCTCGGTTTTGAATCTCTTCTCGTTACGCGCGGCAACCACGGAATGCTTTTGATTGAAAAAAACAAGCCGCCTTTGAGTCTTGAAGCTATCGGCGCAACCGAGCCCGTTGACGTAACCGGCGCGGGCGATACGGTGATTGCCGCTTACGCGCTCGGTTTGGCTTCGGGTTTGAGCTTTGCGGAGGCGGCTGGTTTGGCAAATCACGCCGGCGGAATCGTGGTGATGAAAAAAGGAACGGCTTCCGTCAGTGCAGATGAACTGTTAGAATCTCTGGCGAAAAATATAAACACAAAACATAAATTGCAAACTCTATGAACTCGACCGATTTTTTTGCACCGATTTTAGACCGAACGCGCCTCATCGCGCGGGTGGCGATTAACCGTCAGCGCGGAAAAAAAATAGTTTTGACTAACGGTTGTTTCGATTTTTTTCACGTCGGACACATTCGGTATTTAGCCGGCGCGAAAGCGTTGGGCGATTATTTAATCGTCGCCGTCAATTCCGACGACCAAGTGCGAAAATTAAAAGGCGCGAATCGTCCGCTAATTCCTGAAAGGGAACGCGCTGAAATCGTTTCGGCAATCAGATTTGTAGATTATGTAACGATTTTTCCAGAACCGACGGTTGAGGAGTTGATTCGCGCCCTGCGTCCCGATTTTCATGCCAAAGGTACGGATTACACAATCGAAACCGTGCCGGAACGCGCGGTCGTCGCCGAATGCGGCGGAAAAGTAATGATTGTCGGCGACCCGAAAAATCATTCGTCAACGGAATTGTTAAATAAAGTAGGCAGTTAGACAATTACGAATTTCAAATTACGAATTACGAATTAAAGAAGATTCCAATATTCGTAATTCGTAATTTGAAATTCGTAATTCAAAGAGATGTGGAACGCACGCACGAAAAACGAATTAATCATTGAAGTTTGGGAAAAACTCGACTGCGAATCAATCGGCGAACGGGAAATTGAAGCCATTGAATTGGTCGTCAGTGAAAAATTAGGTTCGAGCGCAGTCGAATCGCCGATGATCATCGCACGCCTTTTAGCCGACGAAGGTGCGGAGCTTCGCCACGCGGAAATTATGGAACTCGACGTTAAAAGGCGGCTCGAATCGCCTTACGACGCGATGTTTCGCAACATCTTAAAATTTTCCGACTTCAAACAAACGCTCCGCTCGCTTCGCCGACTCGAAAACTTACGCAAAAAATTTGTCGCCGAAGATGACCGCGAAGGTTTGCGCCTGATGCGCGAAATTGCGCTCAAGGGCAAACAACGCGCTCAGATGATTTCCAAAAATGAAAAAGTCGCGCCTGACAAACGCGCCCAGAAAATGGAAATTGCCGAATGGTTCACAATTTGGCTGCAAAGTCCCGAAGTTTTTGAAAATTGGGTTGTATTGCGGCAGAATTCGACTGATTTTACAAAGCGTTTTGAAGAGAAGGAAAGCTGAAACAAATTTTCAATCTCCAAAATTACTACGGATGCGTCATTTCTTCCGGCTTGACTAACTCATCAAATTTCTCGCTCGTCAATAGTCCAAGTTCAATTGCCGATTCCTTCAAACTCGTTCCTTTCTTATGGGCGTTTTTCGCAATTTTTGAAGCATTATCGTAACCGATATATTGATTCAAAGCGGTAACGAGCATCAAGGAATCTTGCAGATATTTATCAATCTGCGGACGATTGAGTTCGATGCCGTTGATGCAGAACTCGACAAAGCCGATGGACGCATCGTGAAGCAGATGAACTGAATGCAAAAAGTTGTGAATCATCACCGGTTTGAAAACATTGAGTTCAAAATTTCCTTGCGAGCCGGCAAAACCGATTGCCGCATCATTTCCCAAAACCTGCGCGGCAACCATTGTCATTGCTTCCGATTGAGTCGGATTAACTTTGCCCGGCATAATTGAACTGCCCGGCTCGTTTTCCGGCAAAGAAATTTCGCCGATTCCGCAACGCGGACCGGAAGCCAGCCAGCGAATGTCATTGGCAATTTTCATCAAACTGCAAGCGAGAGTTTTCAGCGCGCCGGAAGCGAAGACGATTTCGTCGTGCGCCGACAAAGCCGCAAATTTATTCGGATGCGCTTTGAACGGCAAGCCGGTAATTTCAGCAATTTGTTTAGCGGCGCGTTCCGCAAATTCGGGATGTGAATTCAAACCCGTGCCGACGGCAGTTCCGCCGATTGCCAAATCATAAAGTCCCGTCAAAACTAATTTCAATCTTTCGATGTCGCGTTCAATCAAACTCGCCCAGCCGCCGAATTCCTGTCCGACTGTAAGCGGCGTTGCATCTTGCAAATGCGTTCTGCCGATTTTCACAACGTCAGCAAATTCTTTGGCTTTCGCGTCAATCGCGTCGTGAACCGTTTGAATTTGCGGAATGAGAGCGTTCACCGTTTCGGCGGCGGCAATATACATCGCCGTCGGAAAAGTGTCATTCGACGACTGCGACATATTTACATCGTCGTTCGGGTGAACCGGCGTTTTGCTTCCCATCTCGCCGCCCGCGATTTCGATAGCGCGATTCGAGATAACTTCATTGGCATTCATATTCGTCTGCGTTCCCGAACCGGTCTGCCACACCCGAAGCGGAAAATGCGCGTCGAGTTTGCCGTCAATTACTTCGTTTGCCGCGCGGATGATTAAATCGGTTTTGTCGAGCGTCATTTTCTCTGATTTCAACTGATGATTAACAATCGCGGCGGCTTTTTTCAAAATGCCGAGAGAGCGAATCATCTCGCGCGGCATCGTATCGAAGCCGATGTTGAAATGATGCAAACTGCGCTCGGTTTGTGCGCCCCAATACTTGTCCGACGCGACTTCAATCTCGCCCATCGAATCGGTTTCAATTCGCGTTTTTATCTGGTCGGTCGTCTGTTCCTTTACTGGTTCTACCGGCATATAATTTCCTCTCTAAACTTAGAATAAAAAGCACTCGATTAAAATTGAAACTAAAAGTATAAAATTTACAATTTCAGCTTTTCCCGATTATAATACGCTAACGACAAGTTATAAAAACTGGTAATCAATGCGAATCTTGTTAAGCTGTTTTGTCTCACCAAAAGTATGAAAGCCTTGACAAAGATAAATCACCTCTTAAACTTCTCGCTTCAAATTTGGTTTGGCGGTCTGTTAATCGGAATTTTTTGTGTCCTGGACGTGTATGCCGACAAATATCATTTCGATTCGCGGGACACGGACAGCGGGCTGCCGCAAAACAGTGTCAAGGCGATTTTACAGACACGCGACGGTTATTTGTGGTTCACCACGCTCGACGGCGCAGTGCGTTACGACGGCGCGAAATTTACCGTTTTCAACACGACAAATTCGCCGGGCATCCGCAGCAATCGTTTTGCGAATTTGTATGAAAGCGCGGACGGTACGTTGTGGCTCGGCACCGAAGACGGCGGCTTGACCCGTTATCAAAACGGTGAGTTTCATACGTTTAGCACAGACGAAGGCTTGCCCAATAACCTTGTCAAGTCTATCGCCGGAGACGAAAACGGGGAGTTATTGGTAGGGACTAATACAGTCGGGAGACTGAAAAATGACACTTTTGAAACTCTTTTCAAACAACCGCACCCGGATCGAACATATTTCGGAAAATCTCCTAATGGGTTATGGTTTTGGGACAATACGGCATATTACCGCCTTAAAAACGGCAGTTTAGAATCACATCCGACCGGCGGCGCGCTGAACAGCGAATACACGAGCGTGATTTTTGAAGACCGCGCCGGCGACCTCTGGATTGGGAGGCGAGACGGCGGTATGTATAAGTTGAAAGGCGGAGACTTTCATTCGCCTGTGCAGTATTTTCCGCTGCGGGAAAACTTCACGTCGGCTTTCCAGGATCGTCAGGGTCAGATGTGGTTCGGCACGGCGAGCGGCGCTTTGTACGTTCTGCAAAACGAAAGATTCGTCGAATTGATAAAACCGCAGGAAAGTTCTACGAGCGATGCGGTTGCCGGTAACGGCATTATCGCAATTTATCAAGACCGTGAAGGAACAATTTGGTGCGGCACTTTCGCGCGTGGTCTGAAACAGTTAAATCGAGAAATTATCACAGTTTTAACAACCACTGACGGGCTGGTCAGCGGTAATTTATCCGCGATTCTGGAAATGAGCGCGGGCGAGATTTGGATTGCCGCAAATAATGTGAGCCGCTATAAAGACGGTAAATTTACCAACTACGCCGAATCGAAAGCGGCGTTAGCGCTTGCCGAAGACCGCGAAGGCGCTTTGTGGATCGGCGGGATTGACGGCTTGCTTGGCTTCAAAGACGAAAAATTTACCGACTTCGACGAACCGATCACAAAACTTTTAGGCATAAATTTCGAAATCTACGACATTCACCCGGACAGAGCCGGAAATCTTTGGTTTGGAACCAATAAAGGTTTGATTCGTCTCGGCAGCGACGGCGCGACGAAACTTTTTACGACGCGTGACGGGTTAGCGGGCGACAATGTGAAAATTATCTACGAAAACGGGAATGGTGATTTGTGGATTGGAACTTACGGCGGATTGTCGCGCTTTGACGGCGAATCTTTTGTCAATTACACCGAGCAGAACGGTTTGTCCGGCAACCGCGTCCGCAGTATTTATGAAGATGCGAGCGGCACGTTTTGGATCGGGACTTACGACAGAGGACTGAATCGCTTCCGGGACGGAAAATTCACCGATTACACGACTGCGGACGGGCTTTTCAACGACGGCGTTTTTCAGATTCTTGAAGACGAGCGCGGCAATTTGTGGATGAGTTCCAATCGCGGCATTTACCGCGTCGCTAAAAGTCAGCTCGAAGATTTTGCGGCGGGAAAAATTAACGTTGTTACGTCAGTCGCTTACGGCAAACAGGACGGCTTGCTCAATACGGAATGCAACGGCGGAACACAACCGGCAGGCGTTAAAACCAAAGACGGGCGGCTCTGGTTTCCGACACAGGACGGCGCTGCCGTCATTGATCCGGAAGATGTTCCGATCAATCCGCTGCCGCCGCCGGTCGTCATCGAATCGGCGATGATTGACCGTCAAAGCGCGGCTTTCGGCGACAAACTCGAAATCGCGCCGGGCAAAAACGATTTGCAAATAAATTACACCGGTTTGAGCTTTGTTAAGCCGGAACAAGTCCGGTTTCGGTATAAGCTCGAAGGCTTAAACGACGATTGGATTGAAGCCGGAAACCGCCGCGCGGCTTATTATTCTTACGTTCCGCCGGGCGAGTATAAATTTCGGGTTATCGCGGCGAACAGCGACGGCGTTTGGAACGAGAGCGGCGCGATGATTCGCGTCGTTGTGCAGCCGCCTTTTTGGAGAACGTGGTGGTTCGCGGCGGCGCTCGCCCTCTCGTTCGTCGGTCTCGGCTTTTTGATTTACAACCGCCGCGTCGCCGTTCTCAAACGGGCGCACCACGTTCAGGAAGCGTTTTCACGCCGCCTCATCGAATCGCAGGAACAGGAACGCAAACGCATCGCCGCCGAACTGCACGACGGTTTGGGGCAAAGCCTTGTGATTATCAAAAACCGCGCCGTTTTGAGTTTGACCGCGCGGGAAAATTACGAACGCGCCTTCGAGCAGTTGGACGAAATCGCGGACGCGGCGACCGAAGCGTTAAACGAAGTCAAGGAAATCACATACAATCTGCGCCCGTATCAGCTCGACCGTTTGGGTTTGACCAAAGCGATTGAATCGATGCTGCGCCGCGCGTCGTCCGACGCGACCGAATTCAGCTTTGAAATCAATTCGATTGACGGCGCGTTTCCCGAAGATTCGGAAATCAACGTCTATCGCATCGTGCAGGAAAGCGTCAACAACATCATCAAACACGCGGATGCAAGCCTTGCGAAAATCCGTATTGAAAGACGCGAGCGAACGGTTGAAATTACAATTGAAGACAACGGCAAAGGCTTCGACACGGAAAAAACTCGCGCCAATGGCGGCGGTTTCGGTCTGCTCGGCATTGCCGAACGCGCGCGAATGTTTGAGGGCGAGTTTGAGGTTCATTCAACCGTCGGACAAGGAACGGTTAGCAGCATCAAACTTCCGGCGAATGAAAGCTAAAAGTATGTTGCGACGATTTTAATCATCGCGCATTTGACTGACAGAAAAGGTTTTTGCCATTTAGAAAAATGAATCAAATAACTTTAATCATCGCCGACGACCATCCGATTGTTCGGCAAGGTTTAAGGCAGGCTATCGAAGCCGATGCCGCGTTAAAAGTCTTGACGGAAGCGGGTGACGGACGCGCCGCGCTCGAAGCAATCGAAAAATACCAGCCGCAAGTCGCTGTGCTGGATATTGATATGCCGCTGATGGACGGCTTCGCGGTCGCCCGCGCCGTGCGAGAAAAGAAGTTGAATGTTGAAATGGTTTTTCTGACGATTCTACGCGACGAAGATATGGTCAACGAAGCGGTTAATTTAGGCGTCAAAGGCTACGTTTTAAAAGACAGCGCCTTGACGGATATTGTAAGCTGCATCAAATCAGTCGCCGGAGGACGACATTACGCGAGTTCCGCTCTAACGTCATATCTCGTCAAACGCAGCAGCCGCGCCGCCGCTTTGACCGAGGAAAAAACCGGCATCAAAGACCTCACACCGACCGAACGCCGCGTTCTCAAACTCATTGCCGAATACAAAACCAGCAAAGAAATCGCCGATGAGCTTTTCATCAGTTACCGCACGGTCGAAACGCACCGCGCCAACATCTGCCAGAAACTCGACTTGCGCGGCAGTCACGTTCTGATAAAATTCGCTCTCGCCCACAAATCCGAGCTGCTTTGAGTCAAATAAACAATTGATTTCCAACACTAATCATTCGCGCCGAATCGCCAATCAATCCTAATCAAAAAGCCGCAAGTTTTGACGCTCACGGCTTTTCTTTGGAAGGTGAAATAAGTTCAGATAAAGTAAAAATGATTTATCTAAGACTATTGGCTGACGGTGCAAGGACCGACTGTGTCGCCATGAGCTAAATGAGCATCTAATGCACCTTGACTACCGACCATTATTGTCCTTTGTCCACTCGAGCCGTTATTTCTATGACATACGGGTGCGGGAAAAGCTGCCGGTGCAGCAACTACCGTACAATTAGTATTTAAATTAATTTCGGTACTGCCATATAAAGCACCACCGTCCACAAGGTTGAAAGTATATTGGTTAATCCCTGCTGTTAACTGGCTGCTGATATTTATTGGAGCAATTGAACTATACAATGCACCCGAGAAAGCATCTATCGGGTATCCGTATCCTGCATACGCAAAAGCAAGGTCTGTTACCCCGCTAAAACAACCTCCTCCATTTGGACAAATATTTGTGCCATTAACCGTCACATTATCGTCAACAGTTAAATTGCCACCATTTGCACCTGAAATGGTTCCAGTCGGATTGACCGGGCAACTTAAATACACTGAAGTTGTGCCAAAGGTATACGGACTCGTTGAACTTGTTCCCGAAGGACTATAGTTAAGAGCAACCGGGTCAAACAATTTAATCGTCGTCTGAGCGAAAACCGCCGGCGTAATTGCCAATACACAAAACATCACTAACATCATTCTAATCATATTTCTGTTCATTGAATAAACTCCTCTTGGTTTAGGGATGAATTGCCTTAGGATATTTTCTATCGCCCCATCCGTTTCAAGCGATAGTCTAATCTTTGCTGATTAACTGTTCAGTTACCTAGTCCTATTTACTAATGCATGAAAAAGGTAGAAAACTTATATGTAATTCTTAAAATATTTTTCTTTTTATTATTAAGAACTCTTTTTTCGTACCGCTTCTCAATAATTTCTGCCGCCTTTCTCAATCTTTTCTGAATTCGTCAGGCGTTTGATAACCGAGACTGCTGTACGGTCGTTCACTGTTATAGAAGTGTGTTAAGCCCGCAATCAAACAAATATGAATGTTTTAGTCTTGAATCAAATATAAATCTGTCAGAGGGAAATGAAAATCCGTGTGTCCACGTAATTTGCCTACGTGGAAATACGTATTTTTGAAGCGAGTTAGCAAATTGTATTTTTTATCTTTACAAAGAATAGCTCTGCAGATAACTCTCCGCCATCGTTCCAGACCAATCTTCTACGCTATCGACAGCGACCCGTAAAGGGTTTTTATGCAGAGCGTACTTTGTATTTCAACAATTCAATTGCAAGTAGATTAGCCTGCAAATTACATCTTTTCGTAGGATTTCGTATCTTTAATTGGTTTTGAAAGAGAATGGTAAGTGAAAAGGTTAATTAATCACTCCAGCAGAAAGATAGAAAAAGCCGTGAGCGTTAAAACCTTGAAGCTTTTTACTTCTCCTTAGCTAACAGTACAGCAGGGAACAATATCCAAAGCAGACTTTGCTAACGCTCTAAATAAACTGCGGAACATCTGCTTATGGTAGATACCGCAATTATAATGTTTTGATAGGTTAAACTTTGTCGCTGCGCAGGTAGCTACAAAACTTATCATATAAAAAATATAAAAATGAACGAAACAAAACTTTAAGAATTTTGTTTCGTTCATTTTCCGTCGTAAAGTGTTTTAATAAATCCGACTGATTTGCAAGTTTTAATGGTTTTAGAGTAGATGTGTAATCCGGTATGGAATAAAAAGGGTTAGGATGTGCTGACACTTTGAAGCGTTTATCTAATAAAGAAAACTTGATTGATGTCCGACAAATTTTCGACGGACACTGAAAATTTCGATGCGCGAAAGCAAGCAAAGTCGGTCGAAACACTTGTCCGTCAGATTCTTTATAAACAGCATCAAACCAGCCAAGCGCGGCGCCACGCTCGGCGAATTCGGTTTGTATTTGTTTCGTCCGTTCCCGCGCATTGTGTGTGTTTCAAAACTCATAAATTTATGATTCAGTCGGCACATTCGCTTCTTTCCAAGCCGTCCAGCCGCCGGTCATTGAGTAAACATTCGTGTAACCCATTTTTTGCAAATTATCCGCCGCTAGCGCCGAGCGATAACCGCCGCCGCAATATAAGATAAGTTCCGCATTTTTATCGGGAAACTTTCCGACAATATCGCGTTCGATAATTCCGCGTCCCAAGTGAACCGCGCCTTCAGCGTGTCCATCATTCCATTCGTTGTCTTCGCGCACGTCAATTAAATTCGCGCCGTTTTCGATTCTTTTCAAGGTTTCTTCAACTGAAACTTCCCTGACGCGGCTTCGCGCATCTTCGGCAATTTCCAAAAACTCCTTTGTGTGTTCCATAGTTTTTACAGTTTAATGCAAGTTTTTGCTCTTAACTAGCTTGAAACGGTTTAAGTTCCTATAATATCTTTTTTAGCATTCAAAAATAAATTTAATAAACGAGGGTAAAATATTGGCAGAACAATTTGACGTAACAATTATCGGTTCGGGTCCGGGCGGCTATGTCGCGGCGGTTCGCGCCGGACAATTAGGTTTGAAAGTGGCGATTGTCGAAAAAGAAAAAGAAGCGCGTTTGGGCGGCACGTGCGGCTTGCGCGGCTGTATTCCCACCAAAGCTCTTTTGCAATCGGCGCATCTTTACGAAAAAGCAGGACATTTCGAGCAGTTCGGTTTGAAGGTCGAAGGTTTGAGCTACGATTTTGAAAAGGTTCAAAAATATAAAAACGATGTGGTGGCGAAAAACTCGGCGGGCGTTACTTATTTGATGAAAAAAAACGGCGCAAAAGTTTTCAACGGCTTCGGCAAAATCACGGGTAAAGGCAAAGTCGAAATTACACTTGACGGCGGCAAAACGGAAACTATTGAGACGAAAAACATCATCATCGCCACCGGCTCGGTCGTGCGCCCGATTCCGGGTTTTGAAACCGACGGCAAACAGGTCGTCAACTCCGACCAGATTTTAGAATTAAACCGAGTTCCGAAATCAATGTTGGTCTTAGGTTCAGGCGCGGTCGGCGTCGAGTTCGCTTCCGTGTATTCGCGCTTCGGCTGCGAAACGACCGTCATCGAATTGATGGATAAAATCGTGCCGCTCGAAGACGCGGAAGTCTCAAAAGAATTACAAAGAGTTTTCAAAAAGCGCGGCATCAATTGTCTGACTGGCTTGAAAATGGACAAACTCGACAAATCGAAAAAGGGCGTAAAAGTTTCGGGCAAAGATGCGAAAGGCGCGGACGTTTCGCTCGAAGCCGAAATGCTGCTCGTCGCCATCGGCAGAATGCCTTACATTGAAAACTTAGGCTTGGAAAACACAAAAGTCGTCGTCAACCCGCGCGGCACAATCAAAGTCAACGAATTTTGCGAAACCGACGAGCCGAACGTCTTCGCCATCGGCGACGTAATTGACACGGCTTGGCTCGCGCATCTCGCCAGTAAAGAAGGTATCTTGGTGGTCGAAAAGCTAGCGGGCAAAAAAGTCGAGCCAATTAATATGCGCCTCGTCCCGAACTGCACATATTGCGACCCCGAAGTTGCATCAGTCGGCTTGACCGAAGCGAAAGCACGCGAAGAAGGCTACGACGTAAAAGTCGGCAAATTCCCGTTCTCGGCATCTGGCAAAGCGCGAATCTTAGGCGAAACCGATGGCTTCGTAAAAGTCGTCTCAGAGAAAAAATACGACGAAGTTCTCGGCGTTCACATCATCGGACCGCATGCGACGGAGTTATTAGCCGAAGCCTGCGTCGCAATGGCTTTAGAAACAACTGCGGATGAACTTGGCAGAACGATTCACGCGCACCCAACCGTCAGCGAGTCAGTGATGGAAGCAGCGGAAGGCGTTCACGATTTGACGATTCATATGTAGAAAAGTGGTCAATAGTCAGTGGTGCGAAGCGGGGCGGTCAGTCGGATTGAAAGATTCGATTGACCGCCATTTTTACATAGATGGAGAATTTCAGAATTAGAAAAGAAGCGCGGCGTTTAGCTGAAGAACTACTCACGCAAGCCAGAGAAAACGAACTAAAAATTACCGCCGATTTGCAGAAAATTGCCTCCGAAGTTGATGCAAAAATCATCAGCTTGGAAAATAGATTTAAAACAGAAGAATCTTTAGTAAGAGATTCCGCAAAACAGAATCTGGAACGCTTGGGAAAACGCGGAAACGACAAAAGACACGGGTTACAGAGGCATCAACATCACGGTAATTTCTTCACAAAAACAACGATTTGAATTACAATTTCACACGGCGGAGAGTTTTCGGCTAAAAACCGAAACGCATCATTTATACGAAGAATTGCGAAACTTAAAAACTTCCGACGAGCGAAGAGCGGAAATCATCAAAGAGATATTGAAATCAGCGAAACAAGTCGAACGCCCGGAAGGAATTTAATTATGGAATATGTAATCTTAAAAGACGAAGAAACAGGCAACATCGAGAAAATCGGACGCTTTCGGAAAAACGGAATCGCCGAGCAGTTTTGCGAAGACCATTGGGAAAGCGACGCTTCCCTTTATAGCTTGCAATTTGATGGACTTCTTGAAAATATCTCCGAAGCCGAAACCGCCAAAATAATTGCTCAACAAAGCCGCGAAAAAATTGCCGTGTAAATTTTTAGTAGTTTCAGAGGAAATTATATGAGCAAATTAACTTTGGCATCCTACGGCATCAATGAGGCGGAGTTTAATCGCCAAGTACGGGAAGGCATCAAGCGCGGTAAGGAATCCGAAAAACGCAAGCCGCGAGCCGTTGCGGTCAAACACGAAAACGAACGAACTTTCGTCGAATTGGCGACAGACTGGAGTTTCAGCTTTGACCCGCGAGTCTTTTCCGAATTGAAAAATGCTTCGGAAAAGGATTTGGAGCAAGTGAAGATTTGGGGACAAGGCTACACGCTCGAATGGACGAATCTGGACGCGCACATCGGCATTGGCGCGATTATGCTAAAACTAATCGGTGAAAAATATCTTGCTTCGGAACTAAACCGCCAGCGCACACAATCGAAAAGAGCAGCTTTATGATTTTCGCAAGATTTATAAATGACCACGATTAACAAAAAAATCCCAGATACGTTGTTTCACCAAGTCAAGACAATTGCCGAAGACGAAGAAATGACGCTTGACCAATTTATTGGACTGGCGTTGGCAAGCCAAATTTCGAGCTGGAATGTCGGTAAAACTTTTGCCAAACGTGCCGCCAAAGGCGATTGGGAAAAAGCCCGCGAAACTTTAGCCAAAGCACCTGATGTTGAAACGGAAGATTACGATAAACTTTAATCTATGAAAAAACCATTACTTACGTTAGCAGTTACATTGGTCATTTGTTCTATCGGTTTTTTAGGATGTGTCAAATCAGAAATTTCAAATTTGAATAATTCGGCATCAAATCAATTTGCTAACAATAAACAAATCTTAGAAGTTCCAAATGTTAAAGTTGATTTACCTTTGCAGAATGTCGCCTCCAATTTTCAGAAAAAACTAGAATACTATAACGGTAATCTAATTTCTTTAACTTTAATAAACGGAAATATAAATGCAGAATGGAATTCAAAAAAATGTGATTGGTTCAAAGAAGAATTTATTGATTTAGCGATAAGTATCAATCGAGGATATACAAATCCTATAAAAGGTATTACTGCTCGGCGAACTTGTGATTCAGACACGAGAAAATTTTCTACAAGCGGAGATAAATTTGAGAAATATAAGTCTGGGCAAATAAGCGATTCACAATTTACAAAAGGGATTAAATAAAACTGTGATTAAATCGTTCAAAGATTCTGAAACCGAGAAAATCTACAATCTCAAAAGTCTAACCAAATTTGGCATCTAAAGTTTTGAAATCAATTTGTCATACTCGGCGTGTGAGCCAATCCAAAACCAAATCATAGTTTCATCTTGCTTTACGTCGACAACCTCTTTTGCACTCCCGACAAACAAATATAAATGCGATAATCTTTTTGATACTAATTTATTTTTGTCGTTTCTTTAAATATTATTTCTACCATAAATATTCCAAATACGTGCGCATCAATCAACGGGCGTGATTTTCCATTCGCGGTTTTTTGTTTATAATCAACCTTTTTATGAAAACCACGCAGACATCTTACCCGCGCAATAAAATCAAAATTCTGCTGCTCGAAAACATTTCCGATTCGGCGGTCGAAGAATTAAAACAAAGCGGATACGCGGAAATAAGGCGACTTTCGGGCGCATTGAGCGAAGCGGATTTAATCAGAGAAATAAAAGGCGTTCACATTTTGGGCATTAGGTCGAAAACGCAGATTACCGAAAACGTCATCGAAAAAGCCGACAAACTGCTGGCAATCGGCGCGTTTTGCATCGGCATTAACCAAATAAATCTAAAAGCTGCGACGAGACGAGGCATCGCCGTTTTCAACGCGCCGTATTCAAACACGCGCTCGGTCGCCGAATTGGTTATCGGTTTGTGCGTGATGCTTATTCGCAAAATCGCGGATAAAAACACGGCGGCGCACGCAGGCGTTTGGCTCAAAGAAGCAAAAGGCTCTTTTGAACTGCGCGGCAAAACTTTGGGAATCATCGGCTATGGAAATATCGGTTCGCAGGTTTCTGTAATGGCAGAATCCTTGGGAATGAACGTCGTTTATTACGACGTTTTGACGAAACTACCGCACGGCAACGCCAAACAAATTCGTAAATTGGAAGACTTATTAAAACAATCAAACATCGTAACTCTGCACGTGCCGTCAGATGCGACAACGCGCAGTATGATGAATGAAGAAACTCTCTCCCTAATGCCGAAGGGCAGCATTTTAATCAACTACAGTCGTGGCGATGTAATTAATCTGGACGCCTTGCGAATATACATCGAAAGCGGCAGAATCGTCGGCGCGGCGGTTGACGTTTTTCCCGTCGAACCCGAACGAAACGGCGACGAATTTTCGTCCGTTCTGCAAAATTTGCCGAATGTCATTTTAACGCCGCACATCGGCGGCTCAACCGAGGAAGCGCAGGCGAACATCGGTTTGGACGTATCGGCGAAACTGATAAATTATCTCGAACTCGGCACGTCGAACGGCTCGCACACTGTTCCCGAGCTTAGTTTGCCGCCGCAAGCCGAAACGCATCGCATTCTGCATATTCACGAAAATATTCCGGGCGTTTTGGGTGAGATAAACTCTAAAATGTCAGAGCGCGGTATCAATATCTTGGCTCAATACCTAAAAACAAACGATGCTATCGGCTATGTGATTTTGGATATTGATACTGGACTGTCACAAAAAGCGTTTGAGATTCTGCGGGAAGTCAAAGGAACGATAAAAACCCGAATGGTTTATTAAACAGAATGTGGAGCAGTTTATGAAAATAATTATTCCGGGCGGAAACGGACAAGTCGGCACAATTTTAGCGCGGTCGTTTCACGCCGACGGACACGAAATTGTGATTCTCAGTCGAAAAGCAGAAAAGTCCGATTGGCGAACTGTAGAATGGGACGCGGAAACGCTTGGGCTGTGGGCAAAGGAATTTGAAAATGCCGATGTCGTTATTAATCTTGCCGGACGTAATGTAAATTGCCGCTATACGGACGAAAACCGTCGTGAAATTATGGATTCGCGCGTGAAATCTACGAAGATTGTCGGAGAAGCGATTGCTAAAGCGACGAAGCCGCCGAAAGTTTGGCTGCAAGCCTCGACCGCGACAATTTATGCACATCGTTTTGACGCGCCGAATGATGAAATAACTGGCATCATCGGGGGCAATGAACCGACTGCGCCGGACACCTGGAATTTTAGTATTGATGTCGCCAAATCTTGGGAACGCGCGGCAGATGAAACCGATACGTCGCGCACACGAAAAGTTTTGCTGCGTTCGGCGATGACGATGAGCCCTGATAAAGGCGGAATTTTTGATGTTCTGCTCGGACTTGTCCGGCGCGGTTTAGGCGGAACTTCCGGCGACGGCAAACAATATCTTTCGTGGATTCACGACGCGGATTTTATCCGAGCAATTTATTGGCTTATCGAACACGAAGAACTTTCGAGCGCAGTCAATATTTCTGCCCCGAATCCTTTGCCGAACGCTGAATTTATGCGAATTCTGCGCCAAAAGTGGGGAATTTCTTTCGGACTTCCGGCGACGAAATTGATGCTCGAAGTCGGTGCGATTTTTATGCGGACGGAAACGGAATTAGTTTTGAAGAGCCGCCGCGTCGTGCCGACTCGTCTTCTCGAATCAGGATTCGAGTTTGAGTTTTCCGACTGGGAAAGCGCGGCGCAAAATCTTTGCCAAAGATGGCGCAGCGAAAACGGATAATTCAGCGTAATTCGCGTTTGAGAATTTTGCCCGTCGCGGTCATCGGCAGAGTTTCCCGAAACTCGACAAGGCGCGGATATTTGTAACTCGCCATATTCGTTTTGCACCATTCGACAATTTCGTTTTCGGTTGCAATCGCTCCGCCTTTCTTGACAATGAAGGCTTTGATTTCTTCGCCGTATTCATCGTGCGGAACGCCGATAACGGCGCACAGGGAAACGGCTTCGTGCGTCATCAAAACTTCTTCGAGTTCGCGCGGATAGACGTTAAAGCCGCCGCGCAAAATCATATCTTTAACGCGGTCGGCAATATACAAAAAACCGTCCGTGTCGAATCGTCCGATGTCGCCCGAATAAAACCAGCCGTCTTTTATCGCCGCTTCCGTCGCTTCTGGTTTTTTGTAATAGCCTTTCATAATGTTGTGTCCGCGAATGACGATTTCGCCCAAGTCGCCGACGGGAACGTCCGCGCCGTTTTCGTCCACGACCCGCACCTGAACGCCCCAGACGGGAAAGCCGACCGAACCTGCTCGCGAATTCGCCGCTCGGTTGAAAACAGCGACGGGCGAAGTCTCCGAAAGCCCGTAGCCTTCCATAATTTTCGTGTTAAATTTCGCCTCGAAATTGCGCAGAACTTCAAGCGGCAAGGGCGAACCGCCCGCGTGACAAGTGGCTAAATTAGCGGCGATTTTCGCTAAATCGAATCGGTCTGCCTCCGCGTAATTGAGCAACGCCCAATACATCGTCGGCACGCCCGCGAAAATCGTCACATCGTTTTTTTCCATTTCAGAGAGCGCGGCTTCGGGCGTGAAACGCGGCAGCAGATTCAAAGTCGCGCCGTTGTAAAAACCCGAATTCATCTGCACGCTCTGCCCGAACGAATGAAAAAGCGGCAAAGTTAAAAGATGCGTGTCAAAACCGCGCCGCGCATCGTAAATGCCGAACAGCCGCGCGTTTAGAATCATATTTATATGTGTCAGTTCCGCGCCTTTCGGCTGTCCCGTTGTGCCTGAGGTGTAGAGTATAACGGCGGTATCGTCGGCTTGCGTGTCAACCGAATCGAATTTTGTCGGCTGATTTTGAGTAAACTCGGCGAAAGTGTTTGTATTTTCAAACGGCGATTTTTCAGTTGGATTCGCGCCAATCAAAATAAATTTTTCGCACGTTTCGGTTTGCGAAAAACCTTCAAAACCAAATTCGCCCATCGGCAAATCTGCCGTGCCTTGAAAACAGAAAAAAGCACGCGCGTCGGAATTGCTGAGGTGATAAGCGATTTCGCGCCCTTTAAGCAGAACATTGAGCGGCACGACGACCGCGCCCATTTTCAAAATGCCGTAATAAATGATTGGAAAGAACGGCAGATTTGGACACGACAGCGCGATTTTGTCGCCTTTTCCGATTCCCAAATCGCGCAAAGCATTGGCGACTTGGTTGGCTTTCGCGTTCGTTTCGGCGTAAGTAAGGCGAGCGTCGCCGCAGATAACGGCGCATCTTTCAGGCACATTACGTGCGCTGTCTTCGAGTAGAATCGCTAGATTTAACATAATTCTTAGAATGGATAATGGATAATTGAAATCTTTGCAATTAAATGGATGAATAGAGGCACTTAAAGATTCTAAATTTTCCGCCTTATAATTTTTCATTATCCATTATCCATTATCCATTATCTATCGTTTTCGGCATCGAACGATTGATTATTTTTTCAAAATCCGTTCCGACGGGCAGCGTTCCGAAACTCAAATAATTTTCCGTCAAACGAGAATTGCAAAAAGCATCGCCGACAAAATTCGGCGCATTTTTCAATAAAACCGACGCTTGCAAAGCCAACGCCAATCGCTCGACCACGCGCCGCGCCCGAAATTCCAAATCATTAACATTAAGCAATTCCTTTTCAATGCCGCAAATAAAATTATCAAAATTTTTATTCGCGCCGCTCGCGGATTTTATTTCATTGAGCAACGCTTCAACGCTCTGCGGCTCTTTCTGCATCGAGCGCAAAACGTCCAGACACTGCACATTGCCCGAACCTTCCCAAATCGAATTGATGGGAACATCGCGGTAAAGTCGCGGCAAAACCGATTCTTCGACGTAGCCGTTGCCGCCCAAAACTTCCATCGCTTCGGAAGCGGCAAAGACTGCGCGTTTGCAAATCCAAAACTTGCCGATTGCCGTTGCGATTCGCGTGAAAAGTTTGGCTTGTTCGTCGTTCGCGGATTCATCAAAACCACGCGCCAGACGAAAAGCGAGTGCGGTCGCCGCTTCGGATTCGAGACACAAATCAGCCAAAACATTTTGCATCAAAGGTTGCTTGATGAGCAATTTACCAAATGCCGAACGATACGCGCAATGATGCAGACTTTCAGCAACCGCACGGCGCAGAGTTGCCGCCGAACCGACTGCACAATCGAGCCGCGTGTGACGCACCATTTCCATAATGTTTGCTACGCCGCGCCCTTCTTCGCCAATGATTTGTGCGTAAGCCGCGTGAAATTCAACTTCGCTCGAAGCATTTGATTTATTGCCGAGTTTGTCCTTTAAACGCGAGATGTGAAAAGCATTTCTCGCGCCGTCGGTTTTGAATCGCGGCAGAAGAAAACACGAAATGCCTCGTTCGGTTTGCGCCAAAACCAGAAAAGCATCGCACATCGGCGCACTGCAAAACCATTTTCTGCCTGTGATTTCATATTCTCCGCTGCCAATTTTTCGGGCGCGAGTTAGATTAGCGCGAACGTCGCTTCCGCCTTGCGGTTCGGTCATCGCCATTCCGAAAGTCGCGCCGCGTTTTTCCGACGCAGGAATAAATCGCGGGTCATATTCATTCGATAAAATTCGCGGAAGCCATTCATCGGCAATTTCGGGTTGGATTTTCAGAGACGGCACGACGGCGAAGGTCATCGTCAGCGGACAACTCGTGCCTTCGTCAACTTGCTGTTTCAAAAAAGCCAACGCGTTTCGGGCAACATACGCGCCCGCGTGTTCACTCGTCCAACTCAAACTGTGCGTTTGGTTTTCGATACCGATTCGCATAAGCTCGTGATACGACGGATGATATTCGACCGTATCGAGCCGATTGCCGAAACGGTCGTGCGTTTTTAAAATCGGCGGATTTTTATTAGCTGAATTTCCGAGTTCGAGCGTCTCGGCTTTTCCCAGAATTTCACCAAAAGCCTTTGCATTTTCATCGTTCCACGCGCCGCCGTTCGATTCGACTGCTTCGCAAAGCGCAACATCGGACGCGAAAAGATTGTAGTTTTCTAAAATCGGCGGTTGATTGAGCGATTTTCCAAACGCGAATTCGGCGGTTTTTGTCATTCGTTTGCCTCGATTGTTAAATTAAATTACTTTATAACGAGGCTTTAAAACAAGCATTCATCAAGATAATACTTGTCATTCGTGTATTTTTATGAAGTATAATTCGACTTTTCAAGCCTATTTTTCCCTTATCAGCCGCTTATTATTTTTATTTCTTCTCTTTGCTCCAATTGCCGCCGACGCGCAATGGCAAAAGCAAACAGTTGACACCAAAGCGAGTTTGCGCGGGCTTGCCGTAGTTAATGAAAAGATAATTTGGGCGAGCGGCGCGGGCGGAACATTTTTAAAAACAATTGACGGCGGAAAGACTTGGACAATCGGCAAAGTTCCCGATGCCGACAAATTAGATTTCCGCGATGTCGAAGCGTTTGATGCAAACACGGCTTATCTTTTGAGCATCGGCGAAGGCGAAAATTCGCGCATTTACAAAACTTCGGACGGCGGCGCGACCTGGAAACTTCAATTTAAAAACATGAACGGAAAAGCGTTTTTCGATGCGTTTGCTTTTTGGGATAAGAATAACGGAATCGCAATGTCAGACCCGATTGACGGCAAATATCTTTTGATTGAAACAAAAGACGGCGAAACTTGGAAGCCTTTGGACAACGAAAAAATGGCAAACGCCAAACAAAGCGAAGCCGCGTTTGCCGCGAGCGGAACTTGTTTAATAACAAAGGGCAAAACAGACGTTTTTCTAGTTTCAGGCGGAAACGATGCCAGAGTTTTTCGCTCGAACAGTCGCGGTTTAAGTTGGTTTGTTGCTGATACGCCGATTGTCAAAGGAACAGCGGGAAGCGGAATTTTTTCGATTGCAATGCAGGACAAAACGCGCGGCGTAATCGTTGGCGGAAATTACGAGAAGCCGGATGAAATCAATAATAATTTGGCTTTCACAAGCGATGGCGGAAAAACTTGGATTTTGGGACAAGGCTTGAACGGCTATCGTTCGAGCGCGACATTTGTTGACAAAAAAACGATTGTCGCGGTTGGTTCGAGCGGTTCAGATATTTCTTTCGACGGCGGAAAAACTTGGAAAAATTTAGACAAGGAAAATTACAACGCCGTGCAAGCCAAAGGCAAAAATGCGGTTTGGGCGGTCGGCGCAAACGGTCTTGTCACTAAATTTTTAACAGGAAAAAATTAATTGAAACATAAGGAGTTAATCGAAAAAGCCGAAACGTTTCTCGGCGAATTTCAACTTTCCGCAGAATATTTAGTCGCGGGAAACGTCGCCTGCGCGTTACAGACGAACAAGGGAAATATCTACACGGGAATTTGTCTGGATTGCCTGGTATGATTTTGCTGGCTCAATCGGTGTCGGGATAATTATTCTCACCTACGTTTTGCTGCAAACCGAAAAAATCAAAAGCGAATGCCTGTTGTATTCTCTGCTGAACGCTTCGGGCGCGAGTTTGATAATCGTTTCTTTAATCTATAATTTCAATTTTTCCGCATTCATCGTAAAATTTTTTGGGTGCTGATTAGTCTTTACGGAATCGGCAAATACTTCTTGAAGAAAAATTAGCCACGAATAACACGAAAAAAAGAAAATAAAATAATTCGTGTTAGCACGTGTTATTCGCGGCAAAAATAAAAATGACTGCCAAAACAAACTTGAAAAAATCAACCGAACCGCTTTCTTGCACGTCGAAGACATCTTTGACGAAAGAACAACTTTTGCAAATGTATCATTTCGTCAAATTAACCAGAATGTTTGATGAAATGACTGTGAAACTAAAACGGCAAGCGAAATTAACGGGCGGCGTTTTTACAAGTCTCGGACAGGAAGCAACGGCGGTCGGAACGGCTTTCGCATTGGAAAATCAAGATTTTATCGCACCACTGATACGCGACATCGGCGCGGTTTTCGTCAAAGGAATTCTTCCGCGCACGATTTTCGCGCAGTATTTAGGACGGGCGAATGCGCCTTCACGCGCCGCCGACGTACAGTTTCACTTTGCCGATTTGGAGAAAGGTTTTGTCGGTCCGATTTCTCACCTAGGCGATATGATTCCCGTAATGACCGGCATTTTAATCGCCGCGAGAATGAAACGGGAAAATCGGGTGGCAGCTGCATACGTCGGCGACGGCACGACTTCGACGGGAACTTTTCACGAAGGTGTGAATTTTGCCGCCGTTCAAAAGCTGCCGCTGATTACGATTATTGAAAACAATGGTTACGCTTATTCGACTCCGACCAGACTGCAAACAGCCGCCGCCAATTTTATTGATAAAGCCGTCGGCTACGGAATAAAAGGTTTGTCGGTTGACGGAAACGACATCGTGGCTTGTTATGAAGTGATGAAAGAAGCCGTTGAATATGCGCGTGGCGGCAACGGTTCGGTGTTAATCGAAGCGCACACTTATCGCCGCAAAGGACACGCTGAACACGACAATCAATCTTATGTTCCCGAAGGCGAAATCGAATTTTGGGCGAAGAATAATGATCCGATTGACCGTTACGAACGATTTTTGAGTAAGGAAAAAATTGCTGACCCGGAAGAATTAAAAGAAATTGTCTCGAAAGTCGAAAAGTATCTGAGCGACGAACTGGCGATTGCCGAAGAGGCGCCGTTTCCCGAAGGAATTACGGCGGCGTATAATGTTTTTGATAATTCGATTGTTGCGCCAGCGTTGAAGAAAAAAGTATTGGAAAAATAGACCGAAAACTCAGTTGATTGCTTGGTAAATAATGAAATGGTTGATTGAAAAATCGCGCTATGTGGCTTACATCGGTGTTCTCGTTTTATTCGTTTGCTCGCTGACGGCATACATTTTGGGCGTGTACAAAACCGTTAAAGCGGTGATTGCCATCGCCGTGGGTGAAGTCAAAGACGATTTTGCGCTGATTGCGTTGTTCGATTGTTTAGACAGCATTCTCGTCGGAACTGCATTGCTGGTTATTTCGGTCAGTCTTTACGAACTTTTTATCGGCGAACTCAAAGTTCCTGATTGGATGCTCGTCAGAAATCTAAATAGACATTATTGGAAATAATATATTTCTTCAAAGTTCGTTAAATCAATTGTTTGAAGTGGCTGGCGGAAGGTTACTCGCAAATTGTGTAACCCACACGCGATTTCCATCACCACATCTGAAAT
>MWYZ01000079.1 GCA_002050365.1 Acidobacteria bacterium 28-1 | reverse complement strand
TTTCCGATAAAATTGTGCTATTTTCGAGGCAGGACTTGACTGCCTTTTTGGTTTCTTTTTTCAAACATCTAAACTGACAAATGCTTTCAAGTCCTTCAAGTCAGTTTTAACAATTTGGAACTACTGAGACTTTAAAGAAGAAGCAAAAATTGCGGCTATTCAAGGCGAAAGATTAGCAAGGTCTCTCTGTAATTGGTCTAAAAGAATTAACAAGCAACTCAGTAAAGAAAATCTTGACTGCGGTGACTAAAAAATATGTTTTCAAGTATCACAAATAAACGTAAATCATAGGGCTATATTGCGAATAACAAAACAAATCCGCTAGGATAGAACAATTTATTTTAAGCGATTATTTAGACCGCGCCTTGTCGCAAGCCGAATACGACAAGTTGGAAGACGGCACGTTTTTCGGGCGCATTCCGTCGTGCAAAGGCGTAGTCGCTTTTGCCGCCACCTTGCGCGAATGCGAAGACGAACTGCGCTCCGTTTTGGAAGATTGGGTTTTGGTCGGTTTGAAACTCGGACATGAATTGCCGATTCTGAACAGCATAAATTTGAACGGGAAACCTGAATATGAGTCGCTAGAATCCGTGTAAGCGAAATGATATTATCAGGAGTTTGCGCGGGCTTGGATTTGAAGGCGCGTATTCCGGCGCGAAACATCAATTTATGGTTCACGGGAACAACCATTTGACTATTCCCTCAAACTCCGAATATTCCGTGCCGCAATTGCGGGTGATGCTGCGTGAAGTCGAAGAAGTAATTGAACGCCAAATTACAATTGACGAATGGAATAAATTAGCTTGACGCAAAAATAGACTGTTGCGTTAAAATGAGTTTGAGAGGTGAGAAATATGACACATTCACTTTTATTAGAAGTTCCCGAAAGTATTTATCAACCAATCGTTGAAGAAGCCGAAGCGGAAGGGCGCAAGGTTGAAGAAATCGCGCTCGAAAGATTGGCGGTTAAAAAGCCGAAACAGATTGACGACCCGTTTGAAAAATTCATCGGTTCTTTCGACAGCAAAGGTATGGATTGGGCGAGGCGGCACGACGAGTATTTAGGCGAAAATCTGATGCGTGAACTGCGCGGCGAAAACGAATGAACGAAATTTTTGTTGACACTTCCGGTTGGGCGAGTCTGGCTGATGTTTCCGAACCTTTCTACCAAAAAGCCCAGGAAACTTACCACGCCGCAATGCAGAATCGCCGACGGTTCGTGACAACGAATTATGTTTTAGCCGAACTCGTCGCTTTGATGACAAGCCCGATGCGTTTTCATCGCCCGCGAATCGTCGAATTTATCAACGGCATCAAACAATCTACGTTTTTCGACATCATTCATATTGACGAAGATTTAGACGCAAAATCTTGGGAGTTAATTTCAAATCGCGCTGATAAAAATTGGAGTTTAGTTGATTGTTCGAGTTTTGTTGTAATGCAGGAAAACAAAATCGTTGAAGCCTTAACCACCGACCATCATTTTGAGCAAGCCGGTTTTGTTCGATTGCTCAAATCTTAGCCATACAGAAATTATCAAAACTACGCCGCGTTAATAATGAATCTTTCCATTCGACAAGCTGACATTTCCGACGCAAATGTCATTTGCGCTCTCGGCGTGACGACTTTTTACGAAGCCTATTTTGAGCAGGACGAATCCGGCGATTTGGCAAATTATGTGCTTGAAAATTTTAGTCCGGCGCAGATTGAAGCGGAGCTAAACAATACGATTCGACATTCCTCATCGCCGAATTAAACGGCAAAGCGGTCGGTTATGCCAAACTTCGTGAAAACTCGACGGTTGATTGCTTGAAAAACGAGAATGCCGTCGAACTGCACCGGATTTACGTTTTGGAACGAGCGAAAGGCAAAGGTGTCGGCGGTAAATTGCTGAACCGGTGTTTTGAAATGGCGCGGGCAAAAGGATGCGAAATAATCTGGCTCGGCGTGTGGGAACAAAATTCGGCGGCACTGAGGTTTTATGAAAAATTAGGTTTTGTGAAAGTCGGCGAATTGCAATTTCCTTACGGCAAAACTGTCGGAACAAATTACGTGCTGAAAATAGAATTGTGAATCTTTGCAAACGGGCGAATCTTCTAATCTGAAAATCAGTTCGGCTAAGAAACTTGAGAAGTCGGTAATCTGAAAATTTAGAATTTTATTGTCACAAAATTCAAACGCGTGGTGTTTATATTATTGAAAACGCGATTTAAGCGAAAATAAACACTATCTTGGAGGACTTTAACGAAAATGAAATCTAATTTGATGACAACGCAATTTTTCCGCTACGCTTTGGCGTTGATTATTATTTGCTTGCCCGGTTTAATCGTTTCTGCTCAGAACAAAGCCGAATACAAAACAAAAAACAAGGACTTTTGCCAGAACAACAACTATTCCAACGGCGATAAAATCCAGTATAAAGAAAACCGCGAAGTTACAATACCTGCTGGCAGTCTGGTAAATGTTGACGGACAGCGCAACGGCGGTATCAAGGTGAAAGGTGAAAATCGTTCGGACGTTTTAATTCGGGCGTGTGTGCAAACGGTCGGCGTGACGGACGAAGAAGCACGTGCCGCCGCTAAAAATATCCGCATCGAAACCGGCTCAACGATTCGCGCCGAGGGCGAGGGCGAAGAAAACAATTGGGCGGTTTCGTATGAGATTCTCGTTCCGCGCTCGACTAATCTGAAACTTAAGGCTCATAACGGCGGCATCGGAATCAATTCCGTCGAAGGAACAATCGAATTTGAAACAAAGAACGGCGGTGTAAGTTTGGAAGATGTGGCAGGCAATGTAAAAGGCAAAACAGCTAATGGCGGCTTAAATATCGTTTTATCGGGTAATACTTGGCGCGGCAACGGGCTTGATGTCGAAACGACCAACGGCGGCGTTCATCTAACATTACCTGAAACTTATGCAGCGCGTATCGAAACGGGAACGGTCAACGGCGGCTTCAAAAGCGACATTAGCAGTTTAAATGTGGAAAGAAGTGATGGAACTCGCGCCTCTCGGCTGAACACAGACTTCAACGGCGGCGGTGCGCCAATTCGCGTAATTACAACCAACGGCGGCGTTAAAATTAGTTCTTCAACAGCTAAGAATTTATAAAATTTAAAACAGTTAGTTTAAATGGCTTTGCTCGAAATTTTATTTTTGGGCAAAGTCATTTCTCCGTGATGCGTATTTACGTATGAGAAAAGTTAAAATCAGATTTTCCGCCCGTTTTCGATTCAAGCCGAACTTCCGTTATTGCGATGTCTTTCTGCACGGCTTTACACATATCATAAACAGTCAGCGCAGCGATCGACACGGCGGTCAACGCTTCCATCTCAACGCCGGTTTGTGCGCTTGTTTTAACTTCCGCCTGCAAATAAACGCCGTAATCCGTTAGCTCGGCTTTAACATCAACTTTTGAAAGATTGATTTGATGACACAGCGGAATCAAATTTGAAGTTTGCTTCGCCGCCATAATTCCGGCAATTCGCGCAATTTCCAGCGGATTGCCTTTCGGATTTTCGCTTGATTTGAGAATTTCAATCATCTCCGCATTCATCAAAATTTTTGCCGAAGCGACGGCGCGGCGCGATGTTTCCGTTTTTTCGGAAACGTCGACCATTTTGATTTTTCCGCTTTCATCAAAATGCGAAAGTTTTTTCATAAAATTAAAAAATCCCCTTATCTTAACGGCACGCTTCAGCGATAAAATTCTATTGTAAAAAAAATATTTCGGCGATATCGCCCGATTCTAAATTCTTTCCTTGCGGCACGAAAACCAACGCATCGGCACGCGCAAAAGCAATAAAATTCGACGAACCGTTAAAACGCAAAGACTCAATAATTAATTTTCCTTTTTTGTCAGTTTCGAGCGACGCGGGCAAAAACGAATCGCGTTCTTTCGCCGCTTTAATGTTATCAGAAACGACGGCGAAACTTGGTTTTAATTCACAACTTTTTGCGCTTTGCATTTTCAATAAAGCCGTTCGCGCAAACAAATAAAACGTCACAACGGATGAAACGGGATTACCCGGCAATGCGAAAATCAAACAGTTTTTTAGCTTGGCAAAAACCGTCGGCTTACCCGGCTTGAGCGATATCTTTTCAAAAAAAATCTCCGCGCCGAGTTCGCGCAAAACAGGTTTTGTAAAATCATAATCGCCGACCGAAACGCCGCCCGTCGTAATCAAAAAGTCAAAGTTTTTCGCCGCTTTTTCAATCGCCGTTCGCAAACTTTTGATGTTGTCTTTGACCGAGGGCAAAATTTCGACATCGGCAAATCGGTCGGCGAAAACTTTCAGCATTACCGAATTTGAGTTGCGAATCTGGTCTTTCTGCGGCGTTACACTGATGTCAACAATCTCGCTGCCCGTCGAAAGAATCGCCGCTTTCGGTTTTTTGAAAACTTTAACTTTCGCGTAGCCGAACGAAGCAATCGCGGCAATCATATTTTCCGTGATGATTTCACCCGTTTCAAAAATCTGCTTGCCCGTCTCGATTTCAGAAGCGAAAGCATTGATGTTTTCCCGCACTTTCGTTTTTTCGGTAATCGTTATAAAACCGTTTTCCTCTTCGGTCAATTCGACTTTTTGCACCGCGTCCGCTCCGTTGGGAACACGAGCGCCGGTCATAATCCTGACCGCTTCGCCAGGATTTAATTTGCCGTCAAACCCTTTTCCGGCGATTGATTCGCCAACAATTTTTAATTGAACAGGTGCGCGCGCGACATCAAAAGTTTTGACCGCGAAACCGTCCATCTGCGAGCGGTCAAACGGCGGTAAATCCATATCGGCGCGAATTTCCTGTGCCAAAACGCGCCCGACGGAATTTTCCAAATCAATAGTTTCTGGCGAAAGCGCTAAGGTTTCGCGTTTGATAATTTTTAGAGCTTCGGAAATGGGAATCATTGTTGTTGTGTCGGTAGCCCAAGTGTCGGTAGCCCAAGCGTCAGCGCGGGCTTTTCGTTTGTATTAGTCAAAGTTCGGCAAATCATCGCCTTGTCCGTTAATCACATAATCAACCGCCGTTTCAATATGACTTTCCGTCCATAAATAACGGGTGCTTCCGTGTCGAGACCAAAGTTTCGATTCGTGTCGAGCAATCCGTTTTTTCGCAGGTGACGAGTCGAATACGCCTTAAACGCAGTCATTATAAATTCAGGCTTGCCGACGGCGGAAACGACTAAGTGAACGTGATTCGTCCGCACTTGCAAGGCAAATAATTTATAAAGTCGAGTTTCACAAACCTCGCGGATTGCATTTTCAACAACAATACGTTGCCGTGCATTTAATTTTATTGGTGAATGTTTAAGCAAAGAAATTTCATGTTTCGCTAAATTTGGATTGAAAGGTATTTTGGGAGTACCGAAAAGATTATTTGTCTGGCGATTCACTGAGCCTCGTTCGTCGCCGTGCAGCCAAGTGCCGTAAAGTCTAATAGTGATGAGATAGGCTAATGGCGCGTTTCTGTCTTGAAACTCGATGTAATCTCTAACCATAAAAATTAAGCCCTTCCTAACGGTCGGGCTACCGACACATTTACTTAATCAAATAAAATTCCGTCTGACGCGGACGGAAAAATTCGTAACCTTTTTCGGTCATAAACGCATCGTCTTCGCCCATAATCGTTACTTTCAGATTATTCCATTCGGGAACGATTGTTGAAGTGTTTAGTTCAATCGAAGTATAAGAACCGAGCCGGAAGCGTTCTTCCGCGCCGCCGATTGTTTTTCGGAAATCAATTGACGCGCCGAGACCGTGACCTTGTGTGCCAATCGGATGTGAATAAATCATCGCCTCGATATTTTCCCGTTTCATCTGCGCCATCGCCTTGTCATAAACTTCCGCGCCCGTCATTCCCGCTCGGGCTTTTTCAAATAAAACGTCCTGCAAACGATTAGTGTTTTTCAGCGCATTTTTCAAACCTTGCGTGGCATCCTTTTCGCCTTTTTTCAGAATGTAGGCGTGCTTCTGCCAATCGGTCGAAAGCCCCATATAATTCAAGCCAAAATCAACGTGAATCAAATCACCCCGCTCCAAAACTAGATTTTCATCGGCGACACTCAAAAACTGTTGCGAAGTTTCGTTGGTTTTCGATTGTCTTTGCACGCGCAAATCCGGCTGAAACCAAACCGTCAAACCGAGATTGTTGACTTGCTGCAAAAGCCACCAGCGCACGTCGCCGACGGTTGTTTTGCCGGGCGTGATAACCTCGTTTGAAAAAGCGCGGCGCGTCAAAATGTCGGTAACTAAAACAGCGTTTCGATAATGTTCGAGTTCTTCTGGAAGACGCGTGTCGAGATAGTCGGTGATGAATTTTCCGCCCGATACAAATCGCGCTTCGTAATTTTTGCCGAGCGCGTCGGCGAGAAATTTGTATGCGTCGTGCGTGATGCCGTCCGATTGTCCGCGTCCGCCGCCGAAATTTAAAGCGATTGTTTTCGGATTTCTCTCTTCGACGACTTTTCGTAAAACTTCCGCCGTTTTATCTCGCGGCGGACTCATCAGCGTATAAAAATTTTTCAGATGTTCTTCGGCGTAACGCACGACGGCGATTTTGTCTAAAGTTTTGCCGTTGTCGAAGAGAACAAAAAAATCGCGCCTGCCGACATACGGAATCGGCGGCGCGATGTATTCGGTAACCGAATCGGAATGAAATTCTTCGTTCGTCACAATCCACATCGAAACATTATGCCGGCGCATCATCGGCAAGAGAATCGTGTCGAAACGCTTTGTCAACCAATCTTCACGAACTTTTAATTGCTCGCGCTGCGAGAGAAGTTTCGGCATCGGCAGCATTTTTTCGTTTGATTTGTTTTGGGCAAAAACTATATTTAATAAATTGGTAAACAAAAAGACAAGACAAAAGATTTTGATATAAAAGTTTGTGATCGGCATAGATTTTATTTTGGATATTTTTAATTGAAAAGGCAATACAGTGAGAAATGTTGCCTGCCGATTCGCCGATGATTTTTAATTTTACCGGTTTTTCGCCTCTGCCTTTTCAATATCTTTTTGCCCGCACTGCCAAACTGTCCATTTGCGAGCGATTAAACGGCGGCAAATCCATATCGGCAAATGTATTTTCTGCTAAAACTCGCCCGATTGATTCGGCTAAATCAATTTTTTCGGTTGAAAGAGTGACGACGTGCTTTTTAATCGTTTCTAATGCTTCGGAAATCAAAATCATAATTAGAGTTTTTAGTAAGTTATGAAAAAAGACAAATCAAGCGAGACAAATTGAAAAAAGAAAAGCTGACGAGAACAAAAGAGCCGGAGAAATTGAAAATTATAATTTAATAAATGCTTTAAAATCTACATGGGTGCCGAAATTTTCCTTGTATTGTTTTTCGCAATCGAGTAACATTTGACGATATTTTTCGGCTTCCCGTTCCTTCTTTTGATTTCGCAAAAGATCTACCGCATCTGCCGAAAGCCTTCCGACCCACCAAATCGCTTGAGTGTTCGATTTATCGCGCCGGTAAAATTCTTCGGCTAAGGCGAGCGCGACATTGATTTCTTTGAGAGCCGCATCCGATTTGCTCTGCGCGGTAAAAATCTGTATTCGGGTGTTGAGCAGTTCGATTTTATCCAAAACCGATTCACGATTGTTGGGGTCGTTTTTTAATGCTTCCTGAACGTATCTGTCGGCAATATCTAAATTCTTTAACGCTTCGTCATAGCCTTTGAGTCTGAATAAAACGGCTGCGACATTTGCGTTTGCGGCATACAAAAGCCGCACGTCGGATTTTGCGCCCGAACCGCCGCGCGCGAAAAATATTTCAACGTAATGTAATTCCTGTCGGTTATATTCCAGAGATTGGCGGTAATAGTCGTTAGCCGTGTTAGTATCGCCGTTTTTTTGCGCGCCGTTGCCGAGTGTCAAAAACAGTGTGCCGAGTCTTTGAGTAAGATTATGTATTGTCCTGATTAATTCAGTATTGTCTTGATTAGACGAATAAAGCGATTCGGCAGCGTCCAGAGCCGATTTGTAAATTTCGTATTTTGGCGGAAGGGTTGACTGCACGTCGCCGAGCGTCGTCCGCATCCGCAGGAAAAGAATTTGCCTGTCGAGATTGTCGTCGGTCGCCGGTATTTCTTCGCAGAAAGCCATAGCCTTTCTGATTATGATTTCGGCTTCGGCTTTTTTTCCCGAACGGCTGAGGGCTTGAGCGAGCGCGTTGTAGGAATTCAGCAATTCGTCTTTCAGCGCGATGTCGGCGGGCGCGAGAGAAACGGATTTTTCCAGCAGGTTGACGGATTTTTCGTAACTGAGCAGCGCCTCGTCGAGTTTGCCCAAATTAGCGGCGTATGGTTTTCCTTCCACGTCGCCGATTTTCCGGTAAGCGATTGCAGATTCCTTCAAAAATTCGGGACTCGCAGCGTTTTCGCTCGAAACGGCGTCGAGATAATTAACCGCGTCAACGACTAATTTTTCGCGCAGTTTGGTCGAGCCTTCGAGCTTTGCAATCTCGTCGTGATAATCGAAAATCAAAGAGTTGGCGATTTTCCGAACTTGATTAAAGTTTCGCTCGGCGATTTGCTGCTGCCGCCGCACTTCAAACGATTGCCAGAGAGCCGCGCAGACGCCGCCGACAATTAACAAAACCGCGATTGCCGCGAGCGAAACCGCCGGACGATTGCGCTTGATGAATTTTCCGGCGCGATACTCGAAAGATTGCGGATGCGCTTTGACGGGCAAGCCGTTCAAATAATTTTTGATGTCGTCGGCGAACTGTTCGACCGAATTGTAACGTCGTTCTTTTTCCTTTTGTAACGCCTTTAAAACGATATTGTCCAAATCACCCTTTAGCGATTTTGGATTTTGGATTTTGGATTTTGGATTGGTTGTTTGTTGGATACTTACGTTTTGTTGATTATTGTTTTCGGAGGTTTCCGCGCCTCGCTTTGAACTTTGAACTTTGAACTTTGAACCGACTGCCGCTGATGGCGGTTTCGGCTCGGTTTCGCAGATGCCGCGCAAAATTTCCATTCGCCCGACGCCGTAGATTTCGTGCGGCGATTTTTCGGTCAAGAGTTCGTAAAGAATCGCGCCGAGCGAGAAAACGTCGCTCGCGGTGGTAATTGTTTCGCCTTTGATTTGTTCGGGACTCGCGTAAGCGGGCGTTAGCGGCGCGTTTTGCGTTTGCGTCTGCGCGTCCGTATCAGCTTCGAGAATTTTTGCAATTCCGAAATCGAGCAGTTTCGCCTGTTCGTTTTTCGTGACCAGAATGTTTGACGGCTTCAAATCACGATGCACGATTAACTGCCGGTGCGCGTAAGCGACCGCTTCGCAAACTTGCAGAAAAAGATTTAGTCTTTGCTCGGTATCGAGTTCGTTTTCGCGGCAATAAACGTTTATCGGCGTGCCTTCGATAAACTCCATTACGTAATAAGGCGTTTTATCGCGGGTAAAACCACCGTCGAGCAGGCGAACAATGTTCGGGTGTTCGAGTTTGGCGAGAATTTGCCGTTCTTTTTTGAATCTTTTAATGAGTTCGTCCGAGAAAAAATTGCGGTTGACGAGCTTGACGGCGACGCGCTGTTCAAATTCGCCGTCAAAACGCACGGCTTCAAAAACCGCGCCCATTCCGCCGCGCTCAATCTCGCGGACAATTTTGTAATGTCCGATTCTTTCTCCGATGAGCGACGGCGGCGAGAAAGAATCTGATTTCAGAGAAATCGGCTCGCCCAAAAAATCTTCGGCTTTGCGGTCAATATCAATCAACTCGGCGAGTTCCCGATAAAGCGTTTCCTCGTCGAGGCGAAGCGAGGCAAGGTAAGAGGCGCGTGATTCGGGCGTAAGCTCAACCGCTTCGTTGAAAATATCCTTCAATTTGCGCCAGCGATTTTGATTGTCCCTTTCGGCATCCATATTTTATCGAGTCCGTTTCGCTCGCCTGTAAAGTAATACAAAAATCTTTAGCCGCGGATTAAATCAATAGGATTAGGCTCCGTTGACATTCGATAAATTGCCACTAGCTTTAGCTAGTGGATAAGGTAATCAACCAAGCGGCTTTAGCCGAATTTAAGAAAAAATATCAAACATCCTTTTTGCTTTAGCTGAAACTTTGGCTAAAGCCACAAGGAATGTTTTTATTTGTCTTCGGCTAAAGCCTTCTCTCTTACTTCAATTTCTGTCCACTAGCTAAAGCTAGTGGCAAATTATCAAAACCAAATATCAACAGATAAACCAATAAAAAATTAAATGGATAGATATTTGGTTTTATTTCTTATCCGCGTCGAAAATCCGCGGCTAAATTTTCTTTTTCCATCCAACCATAACGGCTGGGTTTAGCCGCTCCCGTAAAGATTTCGATAAAGCCAGTTTCGCGCAAAGCGCCATTCGCGCATCACCGTGCTGAGAGAAACGTCTAAAAGTCGGGCGATTTCTTCAAAGGTTAAACCGCCGTAAAAGTGCAGCTCAATAATTTTTACCGCCTGCGCGTCGCGCTTTACTAATTCAAGAAGCACTTCTTCGAGCGCGATAACGTCAACATCGCTTTGCTCAAAATCAATCAGCGTCTTTTCCTCAGCCGCACTGAGCGGAAGGTTTTTCCTGCCTTCGCCGCGTTTCTTGCGCTTTCGACGCAGGGCGTAATTGACCAGCACGCGCCGCATAATCGAAGAAGCGATGCTCAGAAAATAAACGCGGTCATTCACGTCGAGCGAATGCTGTTTGTGCAGCAGCAAATAAACTTCGTGAACAAGCTCGGTCGGACGCAAAGTGTGATTCGGTCTTTCGTTATGCAGATGATAAGCCGCCAGGCGTTTTAGTTCGGAATAAACTTCGGGAATGAGTTTATCCAAATCTTTATCGTCTAACGTCGCAAAAAAATCATCTTCACTTGTCGCGTCCGGTTCTGACAATTTTCCCCTAATCCTTCTTTTGCACAACTTATCACGCAAACAAAATTTTTTCAAATTTTTTGACACAAAACCGTTCGTTTTGTTGCGTTACTGTTTGAAGCGCTTAAACCGAAAAAGAAGTGGCAGTAAAAGAAGTGGCAGTCAAATACGATTGCGCCGCAACAGTTCCGAATGTCTTTACGCCGTAATGTTTGAGGTTTGAGAACAAAGCGCGAGTATGAAAACAATTCGCCGCGCTGGCTGACGTTCTATCTCTTATTTTTATAACTTTTGGAGGAGAAAAAAATGGTTTCAAGAAAAAACACAATAAATCTACGCTCGCTGTTGACGATTTTCGCCGTCTTAGTAACGGTTCTTTGGTGCGGCGCAAATACAATTACAACGAATGCTCAAACAACACCCAGACGAGTACCGATGGACTTTACCGGCGACGGCAGAAGCGATTGGGCGACAATTGCGAATAGCGTTGTCGGCGCGCCGCTCAGATGGAGAATAGCAGGCAATCCGGCGCTTCCCGGTCCTAATCAAGCATTTATACGAGAGTTTGACTATGGCATTGCAGGCAACTACGAGAACCCCCCGAATAATATACGTGATTACATTTATCCTGACGATTATACCGGAGATCGCAAGACAGATGTCGTGGTCTGGCGACCCGGTGCGCCGGGAATTTTCTATGTTGCTGAATTTCCTATCGGAACAGGCGGAATAACCCTTAACCGGGCTGTTCGATGGGGACAAGCCGGTGATAATATAAGTCCGAATAACCCTGTCTTTAATCCGATAGGCGATTACGACGGCGACGGCAAAGCCGATTACACCGCTGTGCGCGCGAGCAGCAGTGGAGATTTGACCTGGTATATTATGAGCAGCGCGACGGGCGCTCAAAGGGCGGTTCCTTTCGGAACGCTCGCCGGTTTTCCCGAAGGCGGAGTTTACGTTTTCCCGGGCGCTGATTTTAACAATGACGGCAAAGACGAATTGGTTTTAGTAACTACAATTGTTGAATTCGGTCCTTTGACTTATTATATCGGTGATTCGACTACCGGCGCCGGCGTTATGACCCGCCAATTTGGTGTTTTCGAAACTGATTACAGCGTTGCCCCCGCTGACTATACCGGCGATGGCAGAGCCGATTTTGTTGCGGTTCGTCAAAATGCTGCCGGAACTCCGGCTACCTGGTATATCAATAACTCGGCAACGAACGTAACAACAGCGGCGAACTTCGGTATTTCTGATCCTACCTTCGAAGGCGGTCAAGACATGCCTGTGCGCGGCGATTACGACGGTGACGGCAGACTTGATATTGCTGTTTATAGAAGGAGTAATCAGAACTTTTACTACTTCAGAAGCTCGACTAACAACACGGTAGTAGACGGTCAAAAGTTCGGCGCCCCCGGCGACGAGCCGTTGGCAAGTTATGCTATAGGTTATGTTTATTAAGTTTTAAGTGTAAATAACTTAAAAACGAGCGAGTAATTAAAATTAACGGCAAACTCCGATTATGAAATGTAACTCGGTCATCGGAATCGGCGGAATCACTCTTGACCGCGCCGTGCCTTGGGACAATTGGGTGATTTAGTCGGAGCAGAAGGCGATTATGACGGCGACGGCAGACACGATATTGCCGTCTACCGACGGAGCAATCAGACGTTCTATTATCTGAGAAGTTCAAGCAACAATACCGTGGTTGACGGTCAAAAATTTGGTGACCCCGGCGATACTCCGTTGAAAGCTTTTGGCATTTACTTAAAAATTTAGTGTTTTTAACGTCTAAGTCGCAACTATAAATTTTTCGATAAAATTTTGCTCTGCAACGAAGCGGGGCAAATTTTACTGGCAAGGACATTCGGAACTTTTGGCGATAAACCAATTCCTAATGTCCTTGCGCCTTAATCTATCAATCGAGCGAAAGCCTTTGAAGTCTAAGCGCGTCGGCTTATCAGCTACACAATAGGAGATTAAACAATGAAGAGAATAAGTAGGTGGACGGAATTATTTTATACATATTCTGTCCTGAAAATTAATTTTGCCTGAAAATTAATTTTGTATTCTGCTCCTAACTGGCTCAAGATTTCTTTGATTGCTTCCCTTAGTATTTCAAATAAAGCATAATCTTCTGGCTTGAGCCATTCATATTTCATCTTCCGCCACAAAATTTCGATAATGTTCAAATGCGGCGAATAGGTCGGCAGATTGAAGATGTAAAAGCCTTTTTCTTCCCATTCCGCCAACTTCTCCTGCATCTTTTTTGAACGATGAATTCGTGCATTATCCAACACTAAAACTCGAGGTTTGTTTGATTTCGTTTTAATCCATTCTTCCAAACATTCAATCACAAACTCGGTCTTGATGGTCTTCTCACTACTCCAAAACTGTCCTTCGCACTTTCTATTTAACAGACCAAAAACCGATAATCGCTTGCCTTTCTCAGGTAATAGACGAATTTCCTCGCCCGCAAATTGCCACGCCCTCGCAATCACCGGATTCTGCCAAAATCCGCTTTCATCGCCATAAAATAACTCAATTAAACCAACCTCTTCTAAGGCTTGTAACTCCGCTAAAGCCTCCTTTTTACTTGCCTGCTCAATCGGACATTGCTTGCCTTTCAAACATTTCCGCCACCGCTTGTATCGGCAATTAAACTTTTTAAAAAACGCTTCAAGGTCTTCGTTGAAAACTCTCGTCCCAATTCTTCTTTCAAGATCGAGCGAGCGACTTTCAACCGCTGGGCATTGGCTTGCACTTTTTCTTTGACGACAGCTAAATCTTCAGCTTGCAAAATCGCTTTTCTGCCACGCCCCGTTTTATCTCTTAAACCAACCATTCCGCCGACTTCCCAACGCTTGAACCAAGTGTAAATCGAAATCTCGCAGACTCGAAAAATACCCGCCAATTCTTTAACTCGATAACCCTCCGCGCTCAGCCGCAGACAATGACATCTTTCTCGAAAGGCTCGCGCTTTGCCGTTTTTCTCACCTTCTTGTAAAGTTATCTTTTCGGCTTCGGTTAATTCAATAAATTTCTTTTTCATTGAACTAGCATACAAAATTTTCAAATATCTATAAAATTATTCTGTCCACTTACTTATTTATAATTATGATGATAGCAATTGCAATGTCATCCATTACTCTCGGTCAAGCAACAAACAAAAAGATTACTCGCAGTTCTACGGCAAATCAGCAAAGTAAAAGCGTCGAACAGGAATTGATGCAGATGGAGCGTGATTGGGCGAAAGCCACTGTCAATCGTGACGCGTCGGCGCTCGACCGCATTGAGGCTGACGATTACATTTTTACCGACACCGACGGCAGCCTTGTAACCAAGAAACAGGACATTGCCGACATAACCTCGGGTAACCTAACTGCAGAATCAATTAATGTCGACGAGATGAAAGTTCGCGTCTTTGATGATACGGCGGTGGTAACCGGGCGCATAACGACAAAAGGTCAATACAAAGGTAAGGATATTAGTGGTCAATACCGAGTTACCGATGTGTTTTTAAAACGAAACGGCAAGTGGCAGGCAGTCGCTTCGCATTTCTCACGCATTACGCCGCAATAACCGGCGCAGTAGCGGCTATAAGCGTTGCGAGTTAAACATAAACAATTCCCGGCAGCGACATTCGTTGTAACGGGAGTTGTAGGCGGAGATTTGTATCCGTGATAACGATATATTGACGGGTCATTAAATTAAAAATAGAAATGATTAGCGTTACCAATCATACAAAAGGAGATAAAACAATGAAAAGAATGCTTATAGTTATGGCGGTAACAATTGCAGTATCATCCGTGGCTTTAGGTCAAATGAAAACGCTGAAGAACAATAACAATTCGGTTGAGGCACAGCTTATCGCTCTCGAAAAACAAGCATGGGAAGCGTGGAAGAATAGGGACGGTAGTTTCTACCAATCATTGCTTTCAGAAGATGTTGTTGGAGTCGGGTCGCAAGGTATATTTAATAAATCGCAAACAGTCAAAGCCATCTCCACCTCTACCTGCGAAGTTAAAAGCTATTCACTGGATAGTTTCAAGCTGGTAATGCTTGATAAGAACACAGCCGTTTTTACCTACAGGGGGACGCAGGATGCTACCTGTGACGGGAAGGCAGAACCGCCGACAGTCTGGGCGTCCACAGTGTTTGTCAAACGCGGCGGAAAATGGCTGGCGGCTTTTCACCAGGAGACTCCAGCGACTCAAGCTCAATAAGGAATTGAAAATGAAAAAACAATTATCACTTAAACTTTTATCATACCTGTCATTTTTAAATGCCTGATAATTCTTACTGTCTCCGAGCATGCGCAAACCGTTCCGGTTGAACTAAAACATCCTCCGGGGAATTTCGTCGTCGTCAACGGCGCAAAGTTATGGTACGAAAGCGAAGGCAAGGGCGAACCTTTACTTCTGATTGCGGGCGGTCCGGGCAGTTCTCACAGATACTTTCATCCGTTTTTTACGAACTTAGCCAACTCGTATCGCGTGATTTACTTTGACTCGTTCGGTCGCGGTAAATCCGACCGCGCTAAGTCTTTGAAGGATTACACATTTGACCGCGATGTCGAAGATGTTGAAGGTTTACGAAAGGCGCTAAAGCTGGACAAGATAAACCTACTGGGTCACTCTTACGGCGGGATGGTTGCTCAGGCTTATGCTTTGAAATATCCCGATTCAATTAAAAAGTTAATCTTAGCCGACACTCTTTACAGCGGCGAAATGTGGCAGAGCAATGATGATAATTCCAATAATGAAATCAGAAATCAGTTCCCGGAAGTGTGGGAGAAGGTTCAACAACTTCGTATGCAAGGATTTCAATCCGGTACTAAAGAGCATCAGGCAGCGTATCAAGTACCGTTTGGATTGCTTTATTTTTATGACGCCTCAAACGCGAACAAAGTGACGATTGATTTTTATGAAACCTCAAGCGCGGACAAGGCGACCAGCGAACAAAACAATGATGTGTATTATACGATAGCGGGCGCTGATGCTGATTTTCTGATCGGCGGTGATATTGCCAAGCTCGATTTTAGAACGCAGTTGAAGAATCTGAAGATGCCGACGCTGATTATCGCCGGTCGTTTCGATAGAGTGTCAATGCCAAAATACGCTTTAGAGTTCAAGCGATACGCTCCGCAGGCGCAATTCGTTATGTTTGAGAAAAGCGGTCATTTTCCTTTCGTAGAAGAAACCGCTAGGACAATGGAAATTCTGAGAAGGTTTTTAAGCAATTGAAATGAAGGGCCGCAACAATCAGCTATCCGATTGAATTATGTTTGCGCACAGGCTGCTTGGAATCGCCGCGCCTGCGGTTTTCTAAAATTTGCTTAACGGTAACGAACAGTTTTCCGGCGCGCAATTCGGCACAAGCGGCGACAAGCTGATTGCCGATACTTATGTTCCTTAAATCTCACAACGGCACTTTGAATTATAAAAGCGCAGAAGCTAAAGTCGTTTCTTCTGCGCTTTTTGTTTGTAAATTAGCGAAACAATTTGGGCAATGATACAATTTTCAAAGTTTGAAAACACAATTTTAAGAGGAAATGAAAAGTGATTGATTTTGAATTGACCGAAGAACACCGTGCATTGCAGCAAACCGTCAGAGAATTTGTGCAGGGCGAAGTCGCGCCGCACATTAAAGAATGGGACGAAAAGGCGCATTTTGAACGCTCGGTTTTTGACAAAATGGCGGAACTCGGACTGCTCGGCGTTTGCATTCCCGAACAATACGGCGGCGCGGGTTTTGATTATATTTCGCTCGGAATCGTCTGCGAAGAACTCGAAGCGTGCGACACATTTTTGCGTGTGGCAATGAGTGTTCACGTTGGGTTAAATTCGCTGTCGGTTTTCAGTTGGGGAACCGAAGAGCAGAAACAAAAATATCTCGTGCCGCAGGCGAAAGGCGAAAAACTCGCCACGTTCGGTTTGACTGAACCGAACGCCGGTTCAGACGTTATCGGAATGCGCTCCGTTGCCGGACGCGACGGCGACGGATGGATTTTGAACGGCGAAAAGATGTGGATTTCTTTGGGCGATGTTGCCGATCATTTTCTATTCTTTTGTTGGACTGATGAAGAAAAACGCAAAAACCGCGATCATTCGGGAATGAGTTGTTTTATCATCGAGCGCACGATGGAAGGTTTTTCTTCCGGGACGCTGCACGGAAAACTCGGAATAAAAGCGGGAAATACCGGTTATTTTACATTGCAGGACGTGCGCGTGTCCCAAGCAAATATGCTCGGACAAGAAGGCGAAGGTTTTAAGATTGCGATGTTTTCGCTTGAAAATGGACGTTATACGGTTGCGTCGGGCGCGACGGGCGTGATTCGCGCCGCGCGTGATGCGTCGGTTGCATACGCGAATGTGCGCGAAACGGCGGGCGTGAAAATCGGCGAACATCAACTCGTTAAACAAAAAATTGCCGAGATGGAAGCTGATTATCAAATGTCCCATTTGTTGTGGCTCAAATGCGGTTATCTGAAAAACGAAGGGAAACCGTCGGCGAAGGCGGCGAGCCTTGCAAAATGGCAAGCAACAATTCGTTCGGAAAAAGCCGCGTCAATGGCAATCGAAGTTCACGGCGCAAACGGTTACACCAATGACTATCCGGTCGAACGTTATTTGCGAAACTGCAAAGCCGCCGTCATTTATGAAGGGACGCGCGATATTCACACGATTATGCAGGCGGATTGGGCGTTGGGTTTGAAAAAGGAAAAACAGGCTCGCGTTACGCTGCCGGCTTATAAATCAATCGAAGCCAAAGAAACTGCGGCTTAGGCATACGACAATGAATTAGCACGGAAAATAGCCGGTTGAGATTATTCTTGACCGGCTTTTTTCGAGTTTAATTGAACTGAATGCGTATGTCAGTAGCCCAAGCGTGAGCGCGGGCTTTGCGTTGAAGCCCTCCCTGACGGTCGGGCTATTGACAAGGTTTATTTTTGTCGTAGTGCTTATTTTACAGAATTTGTAGCCGATTGTTTGACGCTTTGAATTTCCGGGCTTTCATTGGTCATTTTCCATTCGCCGTTTTCACGCACAAATTTTATCTTGATGCCGTTCGGATAACTTCCGCCGCGCATTTCCGCAACCGCCGTGTCGCCTTGAATCTGCTCATTGCGCACTTCAAAAGGTTGGTCGGGAACCGGTTCAATCTCGGTTATAAACGCCGACAGGGAAGTTTTTTTTTCGGCTTTCATATCCGCCTCTAAAGATTTCAAAGTTTCCTGTGAATATATTTTCTTGAGCGCGGCATCATTTTTCGCCTTCAAAGCCGCGTAATATGCCTGTACGACGGGCGCAAGCGTCGGCGCGTTATTAGCGGTTGCCGCTTCCGGCGTTTTTGTTGTGTTCAGCGGATTTTCTGCGTTGCTTGTTGCAGAATTTACGGCAGAAGGTTTTGTATTAATCGCCGTGTTTGAATTTTCAGATGTGCCGCAGCCGATTAAAAAAACGGTCAAAAATAGTAATATAAAAAATCGCATTTGTTTCTCTCCGAAAAATTGAAATATATTAAAACAAACGAGTATAAATCATTCGCTCGATATGGACAAAACTAAGCAAATCGAAACGCGCCGTGTTTTTTTAATCGAAAGTTTACCGGTGCCTTTAACCAGAGCCAGCCGACATCTGCAGATTTTCGACAATTATATTGAGAACACGCGGCTTCGGCTTCGTTCCGTGCGCGTTCCTGAAACAAAGCAATGGACTTGGATTTTGCAGCAGCGATTTCCGCTTGAAGATTTGTCGAGATGGCAAATCGCTGAAATTTATTTGAATGAAGCCGAACACCACGCCTTTGAATTTTTCGAGGGCAGAGAAGTCAAAAAAAACGAACGAGTCGAAACGGGTGAAATCCGTAAAAATCGCTATTTTTATGATTTTGGCGGCAAGCAATTAGAGATAGATTTATTTTTGGGCGAGCTTTGGGGATTGTGTTTAGCAAAAATCGATTTTAAAAGCGTTGAGGAATTGACGGCATTTGAAATTCCGTCGTTTGCACTTTTGGAAGTTACGAGAAACGAATTTTTCGTCGGCGCGAATTTAATCGGGAAAAACTTCTCGGACGTGCAAGAGGAGTTTGAAAAAGAGAAGAAACGCACTTTATTGAATTAAATCCTCAAAATCTTCAATTGACGGCAATTCCGATAAATCTTTTAAGCCGAATTGAATCATAAAATCTTTCGACGTGCCGTATTGCATCGGTCGCCCGACGGTTTCCTTTCTGCCTTTGGCGACAATCAAGCGTTTATCAAGCAACGTTTTAATTGCCGAAGCTGATTGTACGCCGCGAATTTCCAGAATTTCCGGCACTGTTACCGGTTGTTTATAGGCGATAACGGCGAGTGTTTCGAGCGCGGCTAAAGATAATTTTGCAGAGGGACGGGTTTTCAAAAAACGGCGGATTTCCTCGTGAAATTCGGCGCGCGTTCCGATTTGCCAGCCGCCTGCTATTGCTCTGATTTGCAAACCGCTTTCTCTTTGCTCGTATTCCTGCACGAGTTCTTCAACTGCTGCTTCGACCGTTTCTTTATCTTCCGTCAAAACTTCCGCCAAAGTTTTGACGGTTAAAGGTTCGCCGGCGACGAAAATCAAAGCCTCGACTATTGAGATTATTTCGCCGATGCTGCGCGATTGTTTTTCTTCGATTTCTGCATCCATAGGAAAATGAAACCACAGATTAACACAGATGCACGCAGATTTTTTAGCGTGAATTTCGAACTTTAAAGTTCTAGATTTATTAGTATTTAACTGTGTGCATCTGAAGTTAAACTTTTGTTAAGATTACGTCGCCGAAAGTTTTCCTTTGCAGTAATTTTATATTTTCTGTCCGCACGAGTTCAAGGACGGCAATGAATGCCAAAACGAGTTCTGGTCGGGTTTGCATTTCTTGAAATAGTTCGTGCAAACTTATTTCTTTTGCTTTGAAAATCTTGGCTTTCAGATGCTTGAGCATTTCAGCCAAACTCATTTCTTCCCGCTCGATTTCAAGTTTGATTTCCTCTTTGTGCCTTTCAAGAATTTTTTGGAAAACAGTCAACAAATCAAAAACCGAAGCGTTTGTTTCCAAATTGTTTTCATCCGATTCGATTTGTCCGCGAGTGAAAACAGCTTGTTCGACGGTAGAGCGTTCGTAAAGCATTTCCGCCGCGTTTTTAAATTTCTGATGTTCGAGCAGACGGTCAATTAATTCTTGGCGCGGGTCTTCAATTTCTTCTTCCGCTTCGTCGAAGATTTCACGCGGCAGAAGCATTTTCGATTTTATCTCAATCAACGTCGCCGCCATTACGAGAAAATCAGCCGCCAGCGAAATATCCAGAGTTTTCATCAAGCGAATATATTTCAAATATTCGTCAGTGATTTTGGCAATCGGAATGTCGAAAATGTTCGCCTGTTCCTGTTTGATTAAAAAAAGAAGAAGGTCGAGCGGTCCGGCAAATGCGCCGAGTTCGAGTTTAATTTCATCGCGCGTTTCGCTCACGATATGCGGCTGCACGCTTTTAAAATCAAAACTTAATTGTTCGGTCGGTTGTTCCATGTTTTATGTCGGAAAATTAGATTTGTTTCGATTGACGATTTCCGCGACGACCGAAGTTATCAACAAAATGAAAATAATAATGAGAACGGCGAGAACGGTGAGCAGGTGAATCATATAAACGCCGCCGCTGTGCATCGCTCCCAATACGAGAAGAAAAAACCAGCCGCCGAAAATTGTTTGCAGCACCAAAAATCTCATCCAATAAAATCGGCTGAACGAAAAGGGAAGCAGCACTCCCAGCAAAATCAAGTATTCAATCAACACGATAATCGAAAATGTCTTAAAATTGCCTTCGCCGTTATGTCCGTATGCCCTCGTTCCAATCAATTCTGGATTATACGGGTCGGTCAAGTAATAGCTCTGATGCATCATCGAAACGAACAGCAACGCGCACGCCGACAGGATGAGAAAAATGCCGATTCTAAACCAAACATTTTTAATTCCAAAGAAAAGCATATTTTCGTTTCTCTTATGATTTCGCTTCGCGCAGGTAAATTATGTAGTCAATCGTCGGCGGCGCGTAATTCTCCTCGCGCATTTTCAAAATAATGTTGCCGCGATGAATCGAGGAATGAAAAAGAACGTGCGTCAAAAGTTCGCGGAAAGTGTTTTGATATGCAATGCCTTCGCTCGTTTTATATTTGGCAACTTGTCCGAGACCTTCGTCGTCGAATCGCTCCAAGATGCGTTCGTAATTTTCCGCGTTTTCTTTCGTCAAATTTGCGCAATCTTCCAAAGACAAATCCTGCCAAAAATCGAAACCCGTCGAATCTTTGTCGTAAAGTCTCTCAAAATACTCCTTCTCGGTAATAAGCAAGTGCGCAAAAATCTTTCGCGCCTTTTCGCTTGGAGAAGATTTCAGCGCGGCGACAATTCGGCGGTTTGCCCAATCGTTGTAAATGAAAAGCTCGCGCAGATATTCGATAGTATTCATTTATTCGGTTTGATATTTTCGCAAATTTTCGAGCGAAACATATTGAAGCGCGGCTTCGTGTGTTGCATCTAAAATAACCTCCGGTGCCGCGCCAGATTCTAATGCTTCCTGCCAGCGCATAGCGACCAGACACCACCGGTCGCCGTCTTTGAGTCCGGGAAATTGAAATTCGGGACGAGGCGTAGATAAATCGTTACCGCGGGATTTTGAAAACGCTAAAAAAGCGTCCGTAACGCGAACGCAAATCGTGTGGCTGCCGCGGTCATCGGCGCCGGTTTTGCAAAATCCGTCGCGGTAAAAACCCGTTAGCGGCTTCATACAACAGCATTTTAATTCGCCGCCGAGAACATTTTTCGGTTTCGGGCGATGACCGTTTCCGTTAGTTATGCTCATAATTATTTTTCGTAAAAATTATCGTGCTCAACTCGGCAAACGCGCGTCGCAAACGCTTGATACCAAGTCGTGTAACCTTCCGCCTGAGCCAATTTGTGTTCGGCGTGATTTCGCCAATTGGCGATGTCTTCCAAAGTTTCCTAATAAGTAACGGAAAGTCCGATTTCGCCCCGCGCTGATTCGATGCCGAGATAGCCTTCTTGCTGTTGGGCAAGTTCAAACATTCTGGCATTCATTTCCGCATAGCCCACTTGGTTTTCGCTTTTAATGGTCGTAAAAATTATGGCGTAATACGGCGGCTCTGGAGTTTTGGCAAATTTACTCATTATTTTATTAGCTCTAATGCTTTTTCAATCGGACGCGCTAAAACTGCTCGATTTCCGACTTCGACAATCGGACGCTGCAGAAGATTCGGATTCTCGACAATCAATTTTATTATTTCGTCAGGCGCAGTTTCTTCGCTGATGTTCAACTCTTTGAAAAGCGGTTCTTTCTTTCGCAAAATATCGAACGGCTTAAGATTGGCTTTTTCCAAAAGGTTGCGGAGTTTTTCTTCCGAAAGCGGTTCAATGTAGTAATTGACTTTTTCATATCCGATGCCGTTTTCTTTAAGCAATTCCGCTAAATTACGGCAGGTCGTGCAAGTCGGTTTTTCATAAACGGTAATCTTATCTGTCATAAACTTTAAATCATATCGCCGAGTCTGGTTTCAATTAAATTTTCGGATTCTTCCAATGAAAAAACTTTCGATTTCGTGACGAAACGAACGCCGAGCGGAATTTCAAGCGAAAAGCTCGCGCCGCGCCCTGCAGTTACGTCAATCGTCAATTCGGTGTGTTTCCAAAACTCGAATTGGTCTTTCGCCATATAAAAATCGCAGCCGTCAATCGCGCCGAGCCAAACGTCGCTGCGCCCGACGAGAAATTCGCCATCCGCGTAACACATCGGCGAAGAACCGTCGCAGCAACCGCCGCTCTGGTGAAACATCAATTCGCCGTGCTTGACGCGAAGCTCATTGATAACTTTTTTCGCTTCCTCGGTTACTTTTACTCTTGGAATGTTTTTCATACGGACAAGGGGCGAGGGGCGAGGGACGAGGAGTTATGAATAGTGATTTCCACTTGTCCCTCGTCCCTGTTCCCTCGTCACTAAATTAAAAGAAACCCATTGCTTTCTTGTCGTAAGATATGAGCATATTTTTATTGTTGCGGTAATGGTCGAGCATCATTTTGTGATTTTCGCGACCGAAGCCCGATTTTTTGTAACCGCCGAACGGCGCGTGTGCCGGATAATTGTGATAGCAGTTGACCCAAACGCGACCGGCTTTGATGGCTCGCGGTACTTGATAAAGCTGATGCGCGTCGCGCGTCCAAACGCCTGCGCCGAGACCGTAAAGCGTGTCGTTGGCAATTTCGATAGCTTCGGCTTCGTCTTTGAAAGTCGTTACGGACGAGACTGGACCGAAGATTTCTTCCTGAAAAACGCGCATTTTATTATGTCCTTTGATTAAAGTCGGCTGCACATAATAGCCTTCTTCGAGTCCGTTGGAGTTTTTATGCGCCGCGCCGCCGCACAAAATTTCCGCGCCTTCGTCTTTCCCTATTTGGATGTAATTTAGAATTTTTTCGTATTGGTCTCGGCTTGCCTGTGCGCCAATCATCGTTTCCGGGTCGAGCGGATGTCCGAGTTTGATGGCTTTCGTGCGTTCGACGATGCGCTCGATAAATTTATCGGCGATTGATTCCTGCACGAGAATTCTCGACGGACAAGTGCAGACTTCGCCTTGATTGAGCGCGAAAAGTGCCGCGCCTTCCAGACATTTATCGAAAAATTCGTCGTCCGCGTCCATCACGCTTTCAAAAAATACGTTCGGCGATTTTCCGCCGAGTTCGAGCGTTACCGGAATCAGATTTTGCGACGCATACTGCATAATCAGTCGTCCGGTCGTCGTCTCGCCCGTGAACGCGACTTTAGCGATGCGTTCGGATGTGGCGAGCGGTTTGCCGGCTTCGGGACCGAAACCGTTGACGACGTTCAAAACTCCCGGCGGCAAAATGTCCTGAATCAGTTCCATCCAAACCATAATGCTTGCCGGAGTTTGTTCAGCAGGTTTGACGATGGTGCAGTTTCCGGCGGCGAGCGCGGGCGCGATTTTCCACGTCGCCATCAAAAGCGGAAAATTCCACGGAATAATTTGAGCGACAACGCCGAGCGGTTCTTTGATGTTGACCGAAAGCGTGTTTGCGTCGAGTTCGGTTGCGCCGCCTTCTTCAGCGCGAATTACGCCCGCGAAATAGCGAAAATGGTCAATCGCCAAAGGCAAATCCGCGGCGGTCGTCTCCCGAATCGGCTTGCCGTTGTCCCAAGTTTCGGCACGAGCCAAAGTATCGAGATTTTTCTCCATTACATCGGCGATTTTCCACAGAAGATTACTGCGCGTCGTCGCCGAAGAATTGTTCCATTCGGGCGCGGCTTTGTGCGCCGCGTCAAGCGCGAGTTCAATATCCGCTTCGGTCGAACGCGCAATGCGCGTAAACGGTTTGCCGTCAACCGGCGAAGTGTTTTCAAAATACTCACCGCTTTTCGGCGCAACCCACTCGCCGCCAATAAAATTTTCGTATTGTTCTTTAAATTTCGGAATGTCGTATGTTTTCTGCACTGCGTCCATAGTCTTGCTCCTTATTAAATAATTAAATAATTTTTAGCCGAATATAATTTTCGGCTGTCTGAATGATTCTCTGTGAAATTTATTTTAGCACTTTCGATTCTGAAATTCCCAAACACACAAAAATAAAAGCCAACGCGATTTTGCGATGGCTGTAAAAATAAATTGACTGAAGATTAATTCGACGCGCCGACGATTCCCATTTTTTCGTAGACATCTTTCAAAGTTTCCCGCGCAATAGTTTTAGCTTTTTCTGCGCCGTCTTTTAAAATGTTTTTTAATTCTTCATCGTCAAATTCTTTTACTCTCTCTTGGAACGGTTTGAGAAATTCGACAACCGTTTCCGCCAGTTCGGTTTTGAAATGTCCGTAGCCTTTGCCGTCAAACTCGGTTTCACACTGTTCGGCTGTTTTATTGGTTAAAAGCTGATAAATCGTCAACAGATTATTGATTGCCGGACGCGATTCGTCAAATTTTATATCAGTTCCCGAATCGGTTACGGCGCGTTTAATTTTCTTGGTAATCGTGTCCGCGTCGTCGAGCAAAAATATCGAACCGTTTAAATTCTCGTCCGACTTCGACATTTTTTTCGACGGTTCGGCTAATGATTGAATTTTCGCACCGACGGGCGGAATAAACGGTTCGGGAATGACGAATGTTTCTCCGAAATCGCGGTTGAATCTTTCCGCAACATTTCTGGTTAATTCGAGATGCTGTTTTTGGTCTTGCCCGATTGGAACTAAATCGGTTTGATAAAGCAAAATATCCGAAGCCATTAAAACTGGATATGCAAACAATCCAACACCAACCCTATCATTTTCTTTTTTATTAGCCTTATGTACTACTTTTATAAATTTGGTAGATTGCCGCTCATCATTGGACAGGTTTTTAAAACTTGGCTGCGGCGCATTAATAGATTGACCTGTTTGAGAGTTATCTCCAGAATGAAATCGCGGAAAATTAATAAGTTCTTCCTCATTAAAAAGTCTTTCTCCGTAAATTGCTCCCTTTTGAGATTTTTCTTTAAATTGCGTCATTCGCTCGAGTTCGCCCATTCTGGCAATGCAAGACAAAACCCAAGCGAGTTCGGCGTGTTCTGAAACGTCCGATTGAATAAAAACGGTTGAAATATCTGGGTCAACGCCGGATGCCAGATAAATTCTCACTAAATCCAGAGTTTTTTGTTTCAAAGTTTGGGGGTTTTGCGGCAAAGTTATCGCGTGAAGATTGACGATGCAAAAAAAACTTTCGTATTCGTTTTGCAATGCGACCCAATTTTTCAGCGCACCAAGATAATTACCGATGTGAAGATTACCGGTCGGTTGTGCGCCGCTGAAGATACGTTTTTTCATAAATCTATTGCAGTATTGCAATCAGCGCAATAAAAAACGGCGTGATAATCAAGCGAAAAACACCAACGTAAATCAAAAACATTAAAATCAAAAAACCGTATTGTTCTAAAAGATTCAGAATCGGCTCAAAACTCGCGGGCAAAAACGTCGAGAGAATTTTGCTTCCGTCGAGCGGCGGAAACGGCAGCAAGTTAAAGACGAACAGTGATAAATTGAGAAGCATCAAATCGCCGACAAAAATCCCAATCGGATTTTGACCGCGCCCGAAAAAATCTTCGAGTCCAAAGCCTTGTGTCATCAAAACTTTTGCTAAAACGATTCCGATTATCAGCAAAATCAAATTTGCCAATACGCCCGCGACGGAAACCATTACGTTTGCTAACTTGAAATTTGTCCATTTGCGCGGATTGACGGGCGTTGGTTTGCCCCAACCGATGAGCGGAATCGAGCCTAACGCGCCGCCGACCGCGCCGAAAATAAAAGAAATAATCGGAATCAGAAGCGTTCCAATCGGGTCGGTGTGCGCCACCGGATTTAAGGTTACGCGCCCCAGCATATACGCCGTGTCGTCGCCGAACTTGTGCGACATCCAAGCGTGTCCGGCTTCGTGCGCGGAAATCGCCAGAAGCAGAACGACCATATAAATTAAAAGATGACTGACTAAATTTGCTAAATCAATTTCGCCCATTGTTACTCCATATTTTCATCTAGAGCATAAATAAATGTTTGAACTCTAAACATATCTTTGAAACCGTTAAAACAAACAGATTTTGTTGTTTTTACCATTAAATTGTGCCATTCTTTTACCGTAAATCAAAATCATCAAATACAGAGAACTTTTTATTGCTGAAACAAATGCTTTTCGGCGGCGAATCAGATTTAACGGCGCATTTTGAATCTTAAATTTGAAATATGAAAAAACACATTGTTTGCATCGCCAGTTTTTTCAAAGGCAATGAATTTTTTGAAGAATGTTACGAACACGATTGGCAGGTTACGCTCGTTACGCGAGAGAGTTTGCTTGATGAGGCGTGGGCGTGGACGAGTTTGAGCGATGTTAAATTCGTGCGCGAAGATGCGACGGCAGAAGATTATATCCGCGCCGTTACAAATCTGGCGGGGACTCAAAAGATTGAAAAAATTGTCGGTATTGACGAGTTTGATGTTTTGACCGCCGCCAAAGCGCGGGACCATCTGCAAATCGAGGGAATGAGCAGTTCTTTCGCGCTTCGCTTCCGCGATAAACTTCGGATGCGGCGAACGGCTTGGGACGCGAAAATTCCGTGTCCCGAGTTTGTCGGTGCTTTCTATCCGAAAGATATTGAAGATTTTTTGGAAACTATTCCCGCGCCGTGGATTATTAAACCGCGCACGGAAGTTAATGCTCACGGAATTAGAAAATGCTTTACAAGAGATGAAGTTTGGCAAACATTAAATGACTTTGACGCGCGAAACACTTGGCGCGACCATCCATCGCAATTTTTGATTGAACGCTTCATCGAAGGCAAGGTTTTTCACGTTGATTCAGTGGTTGAAAATGGCAAAGTCGTGGCAAGCGGCGTGAGCAAATATGGAATGCCGCCGCTCAAAGTTTCGCATCAGGGCGGGGTTTTTACGACTTCCGTTTTGCCTTATAAATCGAAGGAAAGACGAGAGTTGGAAAAATTGAACAAACAGCTTTTAAAAGGTTTCGAATATGAACGCGGCGTTTCGCACGCCGAGTTTCTGCAAAGCGAAGCGGACGGAAAATTTTATCTCTTAGAGGTCGCGGCGCGAGTCGGCGGCGCATATATCGCCGATGTTTTGGAACAAGCAAGCGGTTTTAATTTATGGCGCGAATGGGCAAAACTCGAAATCGCCACCAAAGAAAATCCATATACATTACCAAAAATTCGTCGAGATTACGCGGGCATCGCACTTTGTTTGGCCAATCAAGAAAAGCCGGATACTTCCGCTTATACTGATTCAGAAATCGTCTATCGTATAATGAAACCAAGGCACGTCGGTTTGATTTTTTATTCGGAACGGCGCGAAAGAGTTGATGAGCTTTTGCAAGTCTATACGTCAAAATTTGAAAATGATTTTCTCACCGTTGTGCCGACTAAAGAGCGTTACGACGATTTATGAATGAACCCGCTAAAAAAGTAAAGAAAAAGGGAAAAGGATTTGCCATCGCCGCCGCCATACTTTTTTCGGCGGCAATCTGGTTTGCGCTTTTGGGAGTTTATCTTTACCGTGCGATGCTAAGTTACAAACCGCCGTCTAATGCAGTTCAGGAAGGCGATATAGTTTCATTTTTCCTGATGCTTTTGCTGTTTGCCGTCGCCGCTTTGTGCTGCGCCGTCTCGCTTGTAAATCTTGTGATTTACTTATTCAAACGGTCTTCAAAAGAAAATTGAACGACTCTTTTTGATTAGGTAACATTCCTTGGTGATAAAATATTTCTAAAGTTTTCTCTTACATATTTATGGTTTTGGAATTCGCTTTACAAACTCATTCACCCGCTGTGCTGGAACATCAATTGAAACGCCACTTTACTGATTTGTTGAATTTTGATTCGACTGAGGAAATGGAAGGTTCCGTCGTTTATGAAAGCGTTAGGACGGAAGTTGAAAGAATTTTAAACGCCGTCGTGCAGGAAAATTTCGCGCCGAAAATTTTTGAGAAAGCTGAAACCGTTCGTGCTTTGGCGTGGAATATCGAGCGCGGCAATCGTTTTGAAGGAATCGCCTGTGCGCTGAAAAATCACGAAGACTTAAAGAATAAAGATTTACTTCTTTTGACTGAACTCGATTATGGAATGGCGCGAAGCGCGAATCGTTTCGTCGCGCAAGATTTAGCGAGAGAATTAAAATTAAATTATGCTTTCGCGCCGTGCTATATCGCTTTGCAAAAGGGAAGCGGCATTGAATCCGATGTCGCGGGCGAGAACACAAAATCGCTTCACGGGTTAGCGATGTTTTCAAAATATCCGATAAAAAATGCTCACGCCGTTCCGCTTCCAAACGGGAAAGATAAAATGTTCGGCAAAGAAAAGCGACTCGGACATCTGCGTGCTTTGGTCGCCGACATCCAGCACGCGGCGGGCGATTTTCGCGCCGTAACTTTGCATTTGGACGCGCATTCGTCCCGTCGGCATCGGCGCTTGCAAATGAAAATCGTGCTTGACCATTTGGAAACTTTGCCCGATTTGCCGACCGTCATCGGCGGCGACTGGAACACAACAACCTATAACGCGCAAACGGCAAATCACGCGATTGCCGGCTATTTTCGGCGCGTTTTGATGGGCGTGAAAAATATGGTTAAAAATCATTACCCGTTTCCCGACCGATATTTTGAACGCGGACTTTTTCGTGAATTAGAAAAACGCGGCTTCGATTATAAAAATCTCAATGAAACGGGCGCGGGAACTCTGCATTACGACATGGAAAACTCCGCGTATAACACAAATCTCGGCGATTGGGTGCCGCAATGGTGTTTCCCGTTTATCTTTTGGGCGGCGCGGCGCGTCGGCGGACGAGTTTCGGCGCGGCTCGATTGGTTTGCCGGCAGGGGAATTAAAGCGAAAGGAAAACCGCAAACCGTCGGGAATTTGGTTGACGCGGACAATTTGCCGCTTTCGGACCACGACGCGATTACTTTGGATTTTGCATTGAATTAAACTGGCAGGATTTTATTTTCGGGCGCGGTTTATTTTTAGAACTCTAAACATTTTCGACGATTTCCCACGCCGACTCTGTTTTTAGCAGCTTCGACATCAAGGAAGCGTGAACCGAATGTCCGCTTTTTTCGGCTTTGATTTTGCCGAGAATCGGCATTCCGAGCAGCGCGAAATCGCCGACAATATCGAGAATCTTGTGGCGGACGAATTCGTTTGGAAAACGAAGCGGATTTTCGTTAAGCATTCCTTCGGGCGTGAGAACAATCGCGTTGTCGAGCGAGCCGCCGAGCGCGAGATTTGCCTTGCGAAGCATTTCGATTTCGGTCGTAAAACCAAACGTCCGCGCCGAAGCGATTTCACGCCCGAACGAACCGTTGCTCAATGTAAAATTGAAATTTTGCCGTTTAATAAACGGATGCGGAAAATCTATCGAGCATTCGATTTCATAATTTCCGCACGGCTGAACCGAAATTCTTCTATCGCCTTGCTCGAATTCAACCGTTTGCTTAATTTTCAAAAACCTACGCGGGGCGTTTTGTTCGATTGTTCCGGCTTGCTCTATCAATTCGAGAAAATTTTCCGATGAGCCGTCCATAATCGGAATTTCCAGATTATCAATTTCGAGAAAACAATTGTCCACGCCCGCGCCGCGCAAAGCGGCAAGCAGATGTTCGGTCGTGGACAAAATCACACCTCGTCGCAAAAGCGTCGTTGCATAACTGCAATGTGAAATATATTCGGCGGACGCGGGAATTTCAAAATTGTCTAAATCCGTGCGGACGAAAATGTAGCCGGTGTTTTCAGGCGCGGGTTTGAGCCGAAGATTAACCTTAACGGCGGTGTGCAAACCGATGCCGCGTGTTGCGACTGATTGGGAAATAGTTTTTTGTCTGACCATCCGAAGTTTTTCTAAACAAAGATTATGCCAAGATTCGCCGAATGCGTAAATTGTTGTAAAATTGAATCAAGAACTTTATATTTTCTGGTTTACACTTTAATTTTGTTGCGTATCGACAACAACTTTGTGGCTTAATTTACTATTGACGATTTAGGATTTACAATTTATTAAAAGTTATGGCAATCAAAACAGCAGGCATCAGAAGCGTGAAAACTTCTGAGTTAAAGATAGAAAATCAATCAACGATAGCTTTGCCGAAAGACACGGAAGAAAATATCCGCAAAATTTTCGCTCATCTGCCGACCGAGCATCAGCGCGGGCTGGAAAGAATTCGGCTGGTGGATTTTATCAACAATCCGCAGTTGAAAAATTCGCCCGTGCCGATAAAAGGCGACCTTCCCGGACTTTATCATCCGAAAATCCAGAACAAGAATGCGTGGCTGGAGATTTCCGTCGGCGCATTGTTGCAGCCGACCGAGAATTTCGGCAAGCGGTGGATGGCGAAAACTTCGTTTAAAAGTAATCTCGCCGGACTGATTTTTTCCCTCGTCGGACAGCATTATTATTTAACGTTGCGACATTCGGTGAAAAGGGGAAATCTCGAACCGCAAATCCGGCAATACGCGCAGAAAAATTTGAAGGATTGGAGCGAAAAGCAGACGGCAAACAGCCGCCGCGCAAAACTTTTCAAACCGCTGCGCCCGTATATGGAACGCTGGGCGAAATGGCTGAATAAAAAAGCGGCGAACGCGCAAAAGAAAACTTAAAACAACAGGGAAGATTATTAGAATTCCGCTTTTATCCGGCAACAAAACCTAAATGAATGATGAGACTAAGCAGGCGGTCAGCGAAACGATTGAGGAAACGGTTAAAGCGGCAGAAGAAACCGTCCGCCATCCTTACACGAAAACGCTCGCCCGCTTCGGGTTTTACACGAACGGACTCGACGGCGCATTGCTGACGCTCGCTCAAAGCTATTACGGAAAAGTCTTGTTGTTTATCGCATCAATCGGACTGATTGCTCAGGGAGTTTTATCGCTTTATGAAGCGCATTACCGCCGCATTTGTTAAATTATGTTGAAATATTGGATGGTCAATCAAGAACCTGACAAATAAATGAATCAGTTAAAAGAGATAGAAGAAAATGCGGAACTTGTCATAAACGGAGTCGGGCGAATGTGCGGTGTTCAACTCGATTACGATGAAAAATCGGTCGAATGGCTCGACGGTTATATAGAAAGAAACCGCAAAGATTTTGACGAAGAAACCGTCGAAAAAATGACGAACATTTTAGGTTCATTTCTTGGAGAATGTATAAGACGTAATTTTGGCGGAGAATGGAAAATAAGCGAAAACGGATTTGGCATAATCTTCGATAGTAAGAAGGCTGTATATCCATCTGCTAAAACTGAAAAACATTTAAGAAACGGAAGTGAAGATTCAATTGTTGGTTTGTATAAAATGATACCTGTTGTTTTTAACAAATAAAAATATGCTAAAAGAAGCCGTTGCACATTATCACCAACTACTTGAAGATTTCGATTTAGCCGAATCGTCACGGCTCGCGTTGGACGAAGGTTTGGAAGACGCAAAGCTGATTTTCGGTGGTCGGCGTTTATCGCCGTATCTACGTCCGCATTTTGTTTTGGAATCGGATTGGCGGCGCGTCGTTTCCATCTGCGAAACCGTCTGGTCGGCTTTGCAAAAGGTGAAAGACGCGGCAATCGGGAACGACGAGATGTTGAACGAACTCGGCATTACCGACATTGAAAAAGATTTGGTGGCGATTGACCCGAAATACGCGCGGGTTTCGCCGACGGCGCGGCTCGATTCTTTTCTAACGGAAAATTCTTACTCGTTTGTCGAACTCAACGGCGAAAGTCCGGCGGGAATTGCTTATGCAGATTCAGCAACTGAGATTTTCAAATCTTTGCCGATTATGCAGAAGTTTTCGGAAAAATACGACGTGCAGGGTTTTGAAGGTCGTCCGAAAATGCTCGACGTTTTGGTTCGCGCTTACGAAGAATTTCTCGGACACGAACCTGAAAAAAATCCCGTCATTGCGATTGTTGATTTGAAGGATTTGCCGACGCAGCAGGAATTTGAACTCTTTCAGAATTATTTTCAAACGAACGGTTACACGACGTTTATCTGTTCGCCTGACGAACTCGAATTCGACGGCAAAAATCTGCTTTACAAAGAAGCGGTCGTGGACATCGTTTATAAACGCCTGCTGGTCAACGAATATCTGCCGATTATCGAATCTGCGCCGGCTTTACTGAATGCTTATCGCGCCGGCGCGGTTTGTCTAGTCAATAACTTTCGCTCGAAAATCGTCCACAAAAAAGCTATTTTCGCCGTTTTGACAAATGAGCGTTACGCACACCTTTTCAATGAAGCCGAACTAAACGCGATTCAGGCACACATTCCCTGGACGCGAAAATTCCGCGAAGAAAAAACCATCAACCGGAACGAAACGATTGAATTGGTCGAATGGACACGCGCCAATAAAGCCAAACTGGTCTTAAAACCTAACGACGATTACGGCGGACACGGCATTTATATCGGCTGGGCTTCAACTGACGAAGAGTGGGACAAAGCGATAAATGTCGCACTCGAAAACGGCGATTATCTCGTTCAGGAGCGCGTGCAAACCTCAAAGGAAATGTTTCCGATGCTTGACGCGGTGGGCAATTGGCAGATGATTGAGCAACTCGTTGACCTCGACCCGCTTCTCTTTAATGGCGTTGTCGGTTCGGCATTTACGCGACTGTCTTCGTCGGAATTGGCGAATGTTTCGTCGGGCGGCGGAATGGTGCCGACGTTTATTATTCGGGAAAAGGAATGATATAAGTGTGTTAAAATCCGTTTTGAGGAAAAATTTATGGGAAGTCTTACAATCGAAATTCCGCTTAAAGTCAATCGCAATTTTCGCGTAGAGAACAAACAAGATGCTGAAAAACTCCTTCGTGAGTTAGAAAATCTGAACAAAAAGAAAAGCGCGTTTGACGATGTTTTAGGCATTTTGGGCTGGGCGTGAAGAAAAAGAAGAAGATTTGACCGAGAGGTTAAGACGAAAGAGCAATTTTAGAAATAAACCCGTGCCAAAATTTTCAAGAGGTAAAAAGCTATGCAAAATATAATCGTTGACGAACAATTATCGGCTAAGGAAACCGAACCAATCAAAGCGAAAGTGCATAAAATTTTCGATGAAGTCAAAAGAAATAAAGAGAAAATGGACAATGACCAAAAAGCTATCGAACGAATGAAAATCCGCACCCGCGCAATGCTCAACCAACTTGAAAAAGCCGCTTAAATTTTATGTGGAAGGAAATTTATGAGTGGGCGACACAACTTTTGATTCTCTCAAATTTGGATAATTATAAAAACGAAATTCATTATTTTTTATTACCCTTAATATTCTTGTCTTTCGCGTGAATTAATTTGTCGCCGACGGCAATCGTTATCACCCAAATTAACCCGACTGCAAATCCTGCTAAAACATCGCTCGGATAATGAACGCCGAGATAAATGCGCGAAATTCCGATGAGCAAAATCAGAATTGTCGCTGCTAACCAAACGAGTATTTTCAACCGGAATTTTTCAATTCGCACAGTGATAATCGCTGCTAAAGCTCCGTAAAAACAGAATGAAGCGAGCGAATGCCCGCTCGGAAAACTATAGGAGGCGGGCAGAATCGTATCGAAAAACGGTTCGGGGCGAGCGCGTCGGAAAGCGATTTTGAGTGAAGCGAGTAAAAGGCTTGCGCCAATCGTTGTGATTGTGAAAATTATCGCGCCGCGCCGATGCTTATTTAGGTAAAGAGTAATAACAATGCTGATTCCGAGCAATGTCAAGAAAAGTGTCGAACCGAGAAAACTTGCAATCTGCATCAAGATTGTCAGCGTGGGAAAGGCAAACTGATGAACGAATCCGCGAATATATTCGTCTAAACGAAGCGTATCGCCTTCCATTATTTCGTCCGCCATCCAAGCGAAAAAAAATAGAGCGGCGAGTGCCAGAGCCATTCCGAAAAATAATACCGAGCCGAGCGCGAGCCGAATGCTGCCGAAAAAATCAATTGCGCGTCGCAAAATGTGGTTGATGTCAATCATCGTTTGAAAATTTAATAATATTGAAAAACTCAGTCTGCATTATCAAATTGAATGATTCTAACAGGATTTTGGCGCGACAAAAAATCTTGTGATATTTTATTAAATCTAAATAAAAGTTTTATAAAAATAAGTCGGAAACCGAAAGTCTTAATGAAAAATCAAAAGAAACCTCGCCTTCTAGAATTAAGCGACGAATATCTACGGCTCGAACGCAAATTACGTTTGGGCGGCGGCGCGGAGAAAATCGAAAAGATTCACCGACAGGGAAAATTGACTGCCCGCGAAAGAATCGCGCTTCTTTTCGACGAAGACGCATACAACCAAGAAATCGGTTTGCTCGTCGCTTATGACGAATACGGAGGACAAGCACCTGCCGCCGCCGTTATAACTTCCATCGGCAAAATTCACGGGCGCGAAGCAGTTGTTGTGGCGAACGACGCGACGATAAAAGCGGGGGCGTGGTATCCGGAAACGATTAAAAAAATTCTTCGCGCACAGGAAATTGCGATGCGAAACCGCGTGCCGATTGTTTATCTGGTTGATTCGGCGGGCGTGAATTTGCCGTATCAAGGCGGCGTTTTTCCCGGACAATACGGCGCGGCGCGAATTTTTTATTATAATTCGATTATGCGCCGATATTTGAAAGTTCCGCAGATTGCGGCGGTAATGGGTATGTGCGTTGCCGGCGGCGCATATTTGCCCGCACTGTCTGATGTGATTTTGATGGTCGAAGGCACTTCGTTTATGGGCTTGGGCGGCGCGAATCTCGTTAAAGGCGCGACCGGGCAGACAATTGACAATGAGAGTTTAGGCGGCGCGATGACGCATAACGCCATTTCCGGCGTGGCGCATTTTCGCACGAAAGATGAGAAAGAATGTTTGGAAAAAATCCGTCAATTAGTTTCCGAATTACCGAGAAAAGAAGAAACAAAAGTTTCGATTATCGAAGCGAAAAAACCAAAAAACAAGCCGGAAAAACTTTATGAAATTCTGCCGGAAGACCATCGTGCGCCGTATAATATGCGCGAGGTTTTAAATTGCTTTTTAGACGACGGCGAACTCGACGAATTTCAAGCCGATTACGCAAAGGAAATGATTTGCGGCACGGCGCGAATTGGCGGAATCCTCGTCGGCATTATCGCCAACCATCGTGGAATGGTGCGCCGAATTTCGGGAAAACCACCGAAATTCGGCGGCATCGTTTATACCGAATCGGCGGAAAAAACAGCGTATTTTATCGAAAATTGTAATCGTCATTCTACGCCGCTTCTTTTTGTCCAGGACGTTTCCGGTTTTATGGTCGGTGCGGAAGCCGAGCATTCCGGAATTATTCGGGCGGGCGCACATTTTGTCGAGGCAATGGCGACGGCAATTGTTCCGAAACTTGTTTTGACCGTCAATCACGCTTCCGGCGCGGGCTATTATGCGATGGCTGGACAAGGCTTTGACCCGGATTTTATTTTCTCGCTTCCGACCGGTAGAATGGGCGTGATGGAAGGTGACAGCGCGGCACAGGCAATTTTCGGAACGCAAATCGAGAAACTCAAGAAAGAAGGGAAAGAGCCAGACGCGCAAACGGAAGCTGAAATGGAACGGGTGCGCGAAACTTACGACCGCGAACTCGACGCGAAACACGCGGCGGCGCGCGGACTTGTTGATGCGATTGTTACGCCGGAGAATTTGCGCGACGGTTTGATTTTGGCTTTGGAAACTTGCTTGAACACTGACAAGCCGCACATCGGCGCGTTCGTTTTGCCGCAAGTTTAATTTTAAGTTTTAAATTTCAAATTTTAAGCCTGATTCTTTTTGCCCGAAACCTGAAACTCTTGCATGAAATTTACCCTCGAAGAATTTTTAGCCAAACTTCCTTCGCCCGCCGATGAAAAATGGAAAGGCGGCGTTTGGGATGTTGAAGCGTTAAGAAAGAAAAATGTTTCGCTCGTGTTTTTCGCGCCGCGCGGCACGGATTATCAAACTTTTCACGACGAAGATGAATTTTATTTTATAATTCGTGGTTGGGGTGAATTGACAATTGATGATAAAACTTTTTCTTGTGAAACAGGCGATGCGTTTTTCGTTCCCGCCAAAGTTTCGCATCATTTTGAAAACTTTACCGACGATTTTGCAACTTGGGCGATTTTCTTCTGAAAAAATTTCCCGCAAAGGCGCAAAACTCGCAAAGGAAAACTTTAATGCGAATCAGTAGTTGAAAACGAGTAGAAAGAAAGCAACTGCCAGTTTTCCCCAACAGTGTAGCATCAAGCCGTCCGCTGAGCGAACTTTGGAAGCCGTTTGGATGTTGGTTTTCTCGTTAATCCAATTAAAAAGACTTTCAATCGGTTGGCGGAATTTTGCAATTAAGCGGTTGTGATATTTTTCTTGTTTGGTTAAATCCTTACCTTTCGGTTTTTTGCGCCCGACAAGAAGACGAGTGTTTTGCTCTTTGAGAAATTCTTCAAACTCCGGTTCGGGATAAGCGAGGTCAGCAATCAGTGCCGTGT
>MWYZ01000074.1 GCA_002050365.1 Acidobacteria bacterium 28-1 | reverse complement strand
ATTTCAGATGTGGTGATGGAAATCGCGTGTGGGTTACACAATTTGCGAGTAACCTTCCGCCAGCCACTTCAAACAATTGATTTAACGAACTTTGAAGAAATATATTATTTCCAATAATGTCTAATAAAGACAAGAAGTAAGGCAAAAACCGAAATGGATTTTACCCGACTCGCAGATTTTGAATTTAAGGGACAGTCTATTTAGGAGAAGTGAAAATGAGGTTAAGAAAAGATTTCTTTTATGTTAAATAATCGAGGACAAAATTTGTAGGGTTTTTTCAATATCTTCACGCGAAACATCATAGTGCGTAACCATCCGAATCGAATTGCCGAACGCCGAAGCCAAAATTCCTTGTTCTTTCAGGCGAGCGCAAATTTCGCTCGCCGAAATGTTTTCGCTTGTAACATCGAAAATCAAGATGTTGGTTGCTACCTTTTCCGCATCAATCGAAACGCCTTTCAGATTTGCCACGCCTTCCGCCAGCCGTTTCGCGTTTTCATTATCTCGATGCAAAATTTTCGGCGTTTCCGTCAAAGCAATCAAACCTGCCGCCGCCAGAACTCCGACTTGCCGCATTCCGCCGCCGAACCGTTTGCGCCAAACTCTCGCTTCTTCAATAAAATCTTTTGTTCCCAAAAGCATGGAACCGACCGGCGCGCCCAAACCTTTCGACAAGCAAAACTGCACCGAATCGCAATTTTTTGAAAGCTCGGCGACCGATTCGCCTAAAGCAACCGAAGCGTTAAAAATTCTCGCGCCGTCAAGGTGAACGGGAATGCCGATTTCGTGCGCCCGGTCGCAAATTTCCGCGCAGTGCGTCGCCGTCATCACCGTGCCGCCGGCGAGATTGTGCGAATTTTCCAGACAAATAAGACCGGTCGGACAAGCGTAATAAGGTTGGTTGACGTGCAGGGCAGATTCGATTTCCGCCCAAGTCAAAATGCCGCTTCCCGTCTGGCTTTTCACCGGACGAATCATCACGCCGGCAACAACGGCAGGCGTTCCCATTTCGTAATTAAAAATATGCCCGCGCTCTTCGATAACGATTTCATCGCCTTGATTGGTGTACAATTTGACGGCGATTTGATTGCCCATCGAACCGGTCGGCACGAAAAGCGCAGCTTCTTTTCCGAAAATCTCGGCGGCTTTTTCTTGAAGCAAATTTACCGTTGGGTCTTCGGCATATACGTCGTCGCCGACTTCTGCTTCCGCCATTGCTTTCCGCATCGCGGCGGTTGGTTTGGTAACTGTGTCACTTCGCAGGTCAATCATTTTATGCTTGAGATTGTTTGGTTGAAACCGCTTCAATTTCGCCGTGTGTCCTTTTCAGTATATCAACAAGCGATGCGCCTAAGCCTTCCAAAATTCCTTTCATTTTCGCGTCAATCATTTCATCGCCGTCGCCGTCAAACATTTCGTGAACTTTGCCGACTGCGATTTCCGATGGCAGAACATTAACGAGCAAAATTGTCAGCACATCGCGCAAATGTCCGAGACAGCGAAGACCGCCGAACGCGCCGGGCGATTCGGTCATAATCGCCCCAACCTTATCTTTGAAAACTTCGCCGAGCTTAAATTCGTCGCTCTTGCGCGAAGTCCAATCAATCGTGTTTTTCAGCGCGGCGGACAAAGATGCGTTATATTCGGGCGACCCTATCAGCAATCCGTCGTGTTCATTAAGAAGTTTTTGCAGTTTTAAAGCGTTCGCGTCAAAACCGTTTTTCTCGTGGTCGTCGGCGTTGTAAATCGGCATCGGATAATCGCGCAAATCAATATAGGTAACTTCCGCGCCCGCCACTTCCGCGCCTTTGACCGCCGTTTTGACGACTCGTTTGCTGTATGAATGCTCGCGCAGACTGCACGCGAACGCTAAAATTTTCGGTTTCTTTGCCATCTAATTTCCCTTCCTTGGTTTTTGATTTGAAAAGAAAAGTTTGACACGAATTTTCTAAAAACTCCAACGGTTGTTTTAATGGAAAGGCGCAAAGAAAGAACCAAAGAATATTTTAAAACTTTGTGTCTTTGCGCCTCCGCGTCTTTGCGTTAAAATTTTCTGAATTATGATTAAATCATTCCAAAATCTTTCCCCCAAAATTCACGAATCGGCTTTCGTTGCCGACGATGCAATTATTATTGGCGCGGTCGAAATCGGCGCGGAATCGAGCGTTTGGTTCGGTTCGATTTTACGCGGAGATGTCAATCACATTCGCATCGGCGCACGGACAAATGTTCAAGACGGCTCGATAATTCACGTTTCCCGGAAAACGCATTCGACGATTCTCGAAGATGAAGTAACGCTCGGACACCGCGTAACTTTGCACGGTTGCCACATTGAAACGGGCTGTTTAATCGGCATTGGAGCAATTATATTAGACGGAGTTCGCGTCGGCAAAAATTCGATGGTCGCGGCAGGCAGTTTGATAACGCCGAACACGCAAATTCCACCGCGTTCACTTGTGATGGGAAGTCCCGCAAAGGTAAAGCGTGAGTTAGGTGACGACGAAGTGAAGGATTTGGAAAAGTTTTGGCGAAATTATGTCTCCCTGAGCCGAATCTATCAAAATCAGTCGTAAAAGAAATGTTATCAACATAGGGAAAATGGCTTGATGCTTGATTATTTAAAACTGCTCGGCAGTTTATTTTTATTTTGTTTGCTTTTATTTCGGCGACAAAAGCGCAAAAGATTGATAGATGGGAAGAAAACCAAAATACGGTTGAAATCTTTCGCCAAAATTTGGGTTTTGGTTTATGCTTGAGCCACGCGCTTTTTTCGGCGCGTATCTTTATTTGCAAAAACTTTCTAGGAGAAACTTTGAATGCGAAAATTTTCCACTGATTTCTTTCGCGTTGCCGGCTTTTTTACTATTGTTGCGGCTTTGACGTTGACCATTTTTGCCCAAGATTTTTCAGGCGAGCAAAAAATTAATTCGACCGATGGAAGCGTCGCGGGTGCGGTGCAAAACGACGATACGTTCGACAAAAAAAACGGGTTTTCCGTTTGGGGCGGATTCGCTCCCGATATTCCGCGCGTGTTCGGCGGTTCGCGCCGGTCAACTTTTGGCGAAATCGGACTTCGATATTCGCGCCGCATTGCGACGACCGAAAATCTCGCCATCAAATATCAAATTGACCTTATTCCTGTGGCAGTAATTAATTATCGAAGACAGCGGCTTCTCCAACTTTCGCCGACGACGTTCATTTTTGACCGTGACCGCACAACTGCTTACGCTGCCGGGCTTACGCCCGTTAGTTTTCAGTTAAATTTTCGGCGCAGAAATAAAATCCAACCGTTTATCACGGCGGAAGCCGGTCTTCTCGTCTTTAACAAATCAATTCCCGACGACCGCAGTCCGCTTTTGCCGAATCAACGCGGCAGACAGTTTAACTTTACTCTTGCTGGCGGCGGCGGCGTGGAATTTTTGACCGAATCGGCGAGAAGTTACACCGTCGGCTTTAAATTTCACCACATCTCAAACGCTTCGACCGGCAACATCAATCCGGGATTTGATCAGAATTTATTTTATTTCGGCTATACGTTCAAGAAATTTTAAGTTGCCTTTATCAATTACCAATAGCTTTAACTAGTGGTAAAAATTGTCAGAAAACAGGCGGCTTTAGCCGAAAGTGAAAAATGATTTTTCCGAATAGTCTTTAGCTAAAGCAAAAAGGAAAATTTGTTTTTATTAATTTTTGGCTAAAGCCGCTTTATTTTCTAAACTAGACCACTAACTGAAGTTAGTGGCAATTTAATAAAATGTCAGCACCAACCAATACAAATCCGGCGCGTGGTATGCGCGATTTTCTGCCTATCGAAGTTCGCAAACGCGAATACGTTATCGAAATTATCAAAGAAGTTTACGAATCCTACGGCTTTGAGCCGCTCGAAACACCCGCCGTCGAAAATCTCGAAACCTTGACGGGCAAATACGGCGAAGAAGGCAATCAGCTAATCTATAAAATCCTGAAGCGCGGCGAAAAACTCGAACAAAGTGCTTCCGAAAAAGATTTATCCGACCTCGCCTTACGCTACGATTTAACCGTTCCGCTCGCCCGCGTCGTCGCCAATCACAAAAACGATTTGCCGCGCTTTTTCAAACGCTATCAGATTCAACCCGTCTGGCGAGCCGACCGTCCGGCGCGTGGACGCTTTCGGGAATTTTATCAATGCGACGTTGACGCAATCGGTTCAAGTTCGATGATTGTCGAAGCCGAACTCTGCGCGGCGGTGAGCGAGATTTTGCACAAGTTGAAATTTAAAGGATTTGTTATTCAACTAAATCACCGAAAAATTTTATCTGCAATGTTAAATTCTGTGAACGTACCAAAAGAGCGGCACGTTGAGGCGTTAATTACACTCGATAAATTTGACAAAATTGGAGATGAGGCAGTATTCAACGAAGCTATGAAACTAAATTTATCTGAAAATTTTCTTAAACTCGCGCCTTTTTTTCGATCTATTCTAAATAAAAGAAGAGAGATTAATCAAGAATTTGCAGATAGAACAATGGAGCACAAGAGAAATGTGGCATTTAATAAATATAATGAAGATGTATTGGAAATAATATCAAGCTTTATTAAAGGTCAAGAAGGAGAGCAAGGGCTTTCTGATATTAAAAAGATTCTTGAATTTGTAAGAATTAACAATCTTGAGGGAAGAGTAATAATAAGTCCGATGCTTGCTCGTGGTTTATCTTATTACACTGGTGCAATTATGGAAATCAATTTGGATGCTGATTCTGAATTTGAGGATTTTAATGTCAGTATCGGCGGAGGCGGGCGTTACGACGGACTTATTGGAATGTTCGGCAAAGAGGAAATTCCCGCGTGCGGTTTTAGTTTGGGTTTGGAAAGAATCCTCGTCGTAATGGAAGAACGCGGAATGTTTCCGAAGGAATTAGAAACAAATTCGGCTGACGTTTTAATAACCGTCTGGAACGAAGAATCAATCGGCGAATCTTTGAAATTAGCGGGCGAATTAAGACAACAAAAATTGCGCGTTCTCGTTTATCCCGAAGCCGACAAACTTGGCAAACAATTTAAATACGCCGCGCAAATCAATGTGCCGTTCGTCTGCATTTTGGGTGAGAGCGAACTTGCAGAAAATAAAGTTACGCTTAAAAATATGGAGACCGGTGAACAAGAAACGATTGAAAGAGAAGAAGCGGCTGCACGGGTAAAAATTCATAAGCAAAACTCTAAGAGCAAATCGTAAATAAAAAATGTCATAAAAATTGCTTTTGTGGTGTTATCTAAACATAAGGAGAAAATTATGTTTTATCAATTTTGTTTAAGCGCGGTTCTGGCGATTTTTATTAGTTTTGCAGCAAACTGTTCGGCTCAAGAAAACTCTGCCGGTGTCGCAGGTTTTCAGGCAACACAAACTTACGGAAAAATTACTGAAATCGGTAAGTTGAGCGAAGCACGGGCATCGCATACTGCAACTCGTTTGAAAAACGGAAAAATTTTAATCGCGGGTGGAATGGAGCGTAACGGCGTGTTTTTCAACGATGCCGATATTTTTGACCCGAAGACGAATAATTTTGCTCAAGCTAAAAACAAAATGAGCATCAAGCGCGTCAGCCATACGGCAACGCTTCTGCTTGACGGAAAAGTTTTGCTAGTCGGCGGTTGGTCGAATCGTGATGTGCCGGAAATGAGCGCGGAAATTTATGACCCGCAAACCGAAAAATTCACCTCGATTAAAAACGCAAATCGCCGCCGTTCCGGTCATACGGCAACACTTTTGGCAAACGGCAAGGTTTTAATCACCGGCGGTTTTGACGGAAAAGAGAACTTGAGCGAAGCAGAAATTTTCGATTCGCAAAACAATTCTTTCACTTTAATCGGGAAAATGCGAAACGCCCGCGCGGTACACACGGCGACAAAATTAGCGGACGGGCGAATTCTGCTCGTGGGCGGCGAAACGAATCGCGGACAGATTTTAGCGAGCGCAGAGATTTTCGACCCGAAAACAAATAATTTTTCTTTGACCAAAGCGATGAATGTTGTGCGCTATAAACACGATTCAATATTGCTCAAAGACAATCGCGTTCTGGTTTTCGGCGGTTCTGACAATCGGGATTGGAACGGACAATACAAAAGCGCGGAAATTTTTGACGCTGCGACGAATGAATTTAAGCCTACGGGCGAAATGAATTCTGCGCGTTTCAAAATTGAGGGAACTGCGGTTTTACTCAAAGACGGAAAAGTATTCATCGGCGGTGGCGGCGAAAGTGCGGAAGTTTTTAACCCGTTGACGAATACTTTTATAAAAACGACAGGCGAATTTGGCACACCGCTTCATTATGCAACCGTTACGCTCCTTGACGATGAACGAGCTTTGATTGTCGGTGGTTATGGAAACGGCACACGCGAAACGGGACCGATTAGCACAGATCGGGCTTGGATTTTTAAATTGTAATTAACTTATTTTAGAATCAAATTTTCAGCTTTGAACTTACTAAATTTGAGTTCAAAGCTTTTCTTTTTTTCTTAATTAAATGAACGAGCCAACAATTCAAATACGCTTCCGCTATCAATGTTTCGTTCGCCTGCGTTTTAGGCGAAACTTAACTTGCCGAATACAAAGTTACTCTCAAAAATATGAAGACGGGCGAACAAGAAAAGGTTTTGAGTGGAGATTCAGTGAGTAAATTAAGAGGCTTGCCGCTTCAAAACAAGTGAGCCAAATTAAATTATTTTGTTAAAAAGGCTCGCTGATTCCGATGCTGTTCGAACTGGTCGCGCCCATTGTTGTCGGTGACGATCAATGCCGCAGTATACAACCGCACTTACTGGTAAGGGCTTGGGCAACATTATATTTACTAATTTCAACTTTAAATCAACAAAAAAGGTGTGTGGTTTTTAGCCACACACCTTTTTTTAGTTAATGAAAATACTTGCTGTTGCAAAATCTTCAGTTTTACCCGCTCTGTCTAAACCTTCCGCAACAGAATCATCATCTTTATCTCCCGATCCTACTGCTCTAAATCCGCCGGCTGAACTATGGCTGAAGACACCGCACGCGAATATTGATGGCGTGATACGTGCTCGCCGCCCGTAAGGTGAAATCAACCGCTAGAGCCGGATTAACTGGAGTGAAGGTGACTACTACCGGAGCGAACGTGCCGGGCACGAATGCCGGTATGTTCACTGTCGCATTGGTCGGCGTACCGACCACCGTGAGCGAGCGCGTGCCGGTTCCGGCGTCAACATGGTCAATGGTGACCGTGCCTGGTCCACTGTACACTCCAAAGGCAGGAATGCCGCCGGGAGATAAGTTTCCTTGAGTTACCGTGGTGAATGGGGTGCAAATAATACCACTACTATTAACCGTAATCAAAATACTTTCCGTATCGGTTAAACCGTCGTTATCGGTAACCGTCAAAACTGCCGTAAATGAACCGGCTGAATTATAAACTTTTACCGGATTCGGTTCAGTTGAGTTTGTTCCATCGCCGAAATTCCACGCGTAGCTGACAATCGTGCCGTCCGGGTCGTATGAACCTTGACTCGAGAAGTTAACCGTCAAAGGCGCTAAACCTGAAGTTATATTCGCTCCGACGACAGCTATTGGCGGTTGCCCGTTGCTCGCCGTGAGCGTTCCCGTGATGCTGTATTGTCCGATGCTCGCATAATCAGAATAACCGGTTGTCAAATCGCCTGCGCCAACACCGTCAATTGTTAGATAATAAACCCCAGCCGGGAGAGATTGATTGAAACTTGCGGATAAACCCGCCGGATTAGAAGTCGCCAGGACATTGCCTTGAGCATCCGAAATCTTTGCCTCTATGTCAAGATTTCCGCCGCGCGGAGCGGGATTCAAGTTGAGCGTAACGTTACCGCCGGCAGTTGAAAACTTGAAAACATCAACGTCGCTGCGGGTCGTAATTAAGCCGGACGCGTTTATATTATTACCGCTTAAGACAGTTGCGGCGGCTGTTGAATTTCCGTGGTCGTCTGAAATTACCGAAATTCCGTAATTTTGCATTATCGCCAGATCGTCCTCCTGATTATTGGCACCCGGATATTCGCCTTTACTCCATTGCGTAACAGATCTGTAATAACCAGCGCCCATAATTGGCGCCCAATCGCCGTGTCCGGTGTAATATGAGCTGGATGAAGTGCCGTCATGATTCAAATTCAAATTATGCCCGACTTCGTGCGAAGTCGCTTCAGCGATATTTTTTTCGCTGTTACTGAGAGCGGCAGAAAACACAAAAGCCGGTTTGTAGGTGGTTCCGTAGGAGCTGAAAACACCGACGAAAGCGACGCCGCCAATGCCCGGGCCATACCAGTTTGTCGGGCTGATAACGGCGCGTGTTCCATATTGCAAATCTGAGGCACTGCTGCGGATAATCGCGTTATCGCCTGGGTCTTGCGTCGTTACGTCCACGTCAAACGGCGCATAATCTTCCGCTACTCTCTGCCAGACGTATTGAATCACATCTTGCTCTTGCTGGTTAAAGGAGTTCGGGTCGCCGTCAATGCTGAAAGGCGCGGAGTTTATCGGTTGACCGCCGTTCCAAGCAGACCCGGTCGTCACGTAACCATCGAAGTCAAGGTAGATAACTCGATTTGAACCGGGACGGCTGTGCAGAGAAAATGTTTCATTATATGGAAAGGGACCCGCTTGTGGAGATGGCGGCGCACCTTGGCTTGGTGTTTCTTCGGGTGCGTCGCATACGTAAAACAAGCTATTAGTGTCGTCTACATAAAGAGTCGAATCTTCCAATAACAATTGGCGCAAATCGCTTGGCGATTTTCCGTATCTTAAAGCGACGGCGGGCAGGCGGTCACTTAATTTATTGATTGCCGCTTGCCCGCGAGCAAGCCCTCTGACGGACGCGTCGCCCTTTTGAGCAAGTACGTTTCCGGTTAATAGTAAAAACAGTGAAAGCAGTAAAAATGAAAAAGTGGCAGATTTGAACAAACTTTTAGTCGGGGAAAGATCCATTAACATTTATAGTCTCCTAAAATAATGATAGTAATTTTTTTTGGTTGATAAGCTGCAAATTGCAGCCTACACAGAAAAGTTTCTTGGAGTAAACTTTCGAAAAAAGCCTCTATTTAACAAAAAAGTTTCTATTTAATTTAATATAGATTAATGATTAAGCGAAAGTTTCACAAAATCAGACGATACTTATGAAAATAATTGTTCAAATTTCTTGAAGAACACAAAAACACTGCGGATTACAAACAAAAATCAAAAACTAATTTCTATCAACTTAAAATTTGGACAACAACTGAACTTTCTATTTAACAACTTTAACCTACGTTTGTCAACCGTAAGTTGCTAAAATTTTTTAGAAATAAATTTTTATCCAAAAATGGTTTTCGCCCTCTATTAAATCTCGCACGACGGTTTTGAAGATAAAGCCGACGAACGACGAAGCGGAAAGTCTCGCTTTCGGCTGGCGGCAGTTTTGAAGGTTTTATTCACCGGTAAATTTGGCTAAAATGAGAAAATGTTGTGAAATAGCGGTATGAGCAATAAGGAGATTATCGAAATTTATCTTTCCGAAACAGTCGAAGCGTTCCGCAGTTATAAAAAACTTGCCGAGCGAGCAATGGAGCAAGTTTCAGACGAGGAATTTTTCAAAACGATTGATGCGGAAGCCAATTCAATTGCGACAATTGCGAAACACATCGGTGGAAATCTGCGCTCGCGTTGGACAAACTTTTTGACAACCGACGGCGAAAAGCCAGATCGCAATCGTGATTCCGAATTCGCCACAACGGACGGCGATACGCGCGCGAGTGTGATGCAGTTTTGGGAAGACGGCTTTCAGATTCTGTTTGATTCGCTCCTATCATTGACGATGGAAGATTTAGGGAAAATTGTGCAGATTCGCGGCGAGGATTTCACGGTCGTTAAAGCTATAAATCGGGCGGGAATGCACACGGCTTCGCATATTGGGCAAATCCAATTTTTAGCAAAACACTTTCGCTCGTCGGAGTGGGAAACTTTAAGCGTGCCGCGTAATAAATCGGCGGAATTTAATAACTGGTTAAAAGAAAAGGAAGATAAGGGAAATTATCTGGAAGCAACGCGGGAATTTGCGGAGAAGGAAAACTTGGAGAAATAAAGTTTTGGAAAAAAGCGAGAGGAGAGAGTAGATTCTCGCTCAAATTTAATTAACGAATTCTTACACGGCTGATAAGCTGTGTTCTGGTTCTGCCGTTGCGGTTGTTATAAGTTACACGATATGTTTCCCGGTAAATTTGTCTGCCCCGCCGCACGTTTCGCGTAACAATTCGCACGGAGCGTTGATTATTATAACGACGATTTTGGTAATAACGACCTTGCTGAGCCGCGCTTATTTCAATAGCATTTTTTATATTTTCGCTCGGTATTTTTGCTTCAGCAGATGATACTGTAAAGATTATTGAACCTAAAAGTATCGATAAAGCTAAGAACTTCTTCATAATAATTTCTCCCTCTGTAGTTTTTTGGCAATAACAAAAACCTTAATTGCCTGAAAGTAAGACGCAGCAAAAATTTGGTTGGGTTGGAAAAAAATCGCCCGAATGTGTAGAGTTTTGTCAATACGAGCTGTAGGTCGCTTTTACGCAATTGCCCGCTCTATCGGCAAAAATCGTATACCTCAAGGTTCAAATTTAGAGTATGTATGTTCGTTTGTGGTAACCTGTTGATGCGTATTTTATGAAAGTAATCTCCATTCTAGGCTCGACCGGTTCAATCGGATGTAACACGCTGAAAGTTGTCGAGCATCTGCAAGACGTTTGCGTTGTCGCGCTCGGCGCGGGAAAGAACATCGAAAAATTAGCCCAACAAATCGCCCAATTCAACCCAGAATTTGTTTCCTGCGAAGACGAAATCTGCGCCGAAAATCTGCTCGAAGAACTTCACAAATTAAGGGTTAAAACTCCAAAAATTGAATTAGGCGAGAAAGGTTTAATCGAAGTTGCGACGCACGAACAAGCGCAAACCGTTGTTTCGGCAACGGTTGGCGCAATCGGATTTGTGCCGACTTTAAGAGCGTTGGAAGCCGGAAAAAGAGTTGCGCTTGCCAATAAGGAAACGCTTGTAATGGCGGGCGAATTGATGACGAAAGCGGCGCGTGAAAACAAAGCTGAAATTCTGCCCGTAGATTCCGAACACAACGCGCTTCATCAATGCTTGCGCGGCGAATCGAAACGAGAAGTCAAACGTTTAATTCTCACGGCTTCCGGCGGACCTTTTCGCAATAAATCGAAACAAGAAATTGAAAATGCCACGCGCGAAGAAGCTCTTAATCACCCGACGTGGAACATGGGCGACAAAATTACGATTGACTGCGCGACTTTGATGAACAAAGGCTTGGAAGTTATCGAAGCGCGTTGGTTGTTCGATTTTGCCGCAGACGCGATTTCGGTGGTCGTGCATCCGCAATCGGTCGTGCATTCGCTTGTTGAAATGGTTGATGGCTCGATTATCGCGCAGCTCGGCGTAACTGATATGAAACACGCGATTCAATACGCTTTGACTTATCCGACCAGAAAACCGAACTGCCTGCCGCCGCTCGATTTTGCGAAACTCGCGCAATTGACGTTTGAAGAACCGAACTTGGATAAATTTCCGTGTCTGACTTTAGCATATAAAGCGTTGAAAACGGGCGGAACGATGCCCGCAACTTTGAATGCCGCCAATGAAATCGCGGTGCAAGCATTTCTTGACGATAAAATTCGGCTGTCCGACGTTCCGAAAATCATCGAAAGCGTAATGAACGAACACGAATCCCGAACCATTTCGAGTCTGGAAATTATTCTTGAAACCGATGCTCAGGCAAGGAAACAGGCTATAATGAAATTGGAAAGTTTGGAAAAGACCGCTTCGGCAAATTTGAGGTGAATGCAATGCAACAAACAACTGCTGAAATAAAGGCATATAATCCTGTTATTCCGTTTCCGGCGGAGAACGAAGATATTATCCTTGAAGAGCCGACCAAAAAAAAATGGACAAAAGATGAATATTATCGGTTGGCGGAATTAGGCTTTTTTGATGGTCAAAGAGTTGAACTAATTGAAGGAGAAATTATCGAGATGGCGGCAATGAAAAGTCCACACATTACGAGTGTGATGATTCTTGGCGAAATTCTGCGAGAAGTTTTTGGTAAAGATTTTCACGTTCGCACACAAGGTGCTTTAGATTTCGGGAAAAACTCACAACCCGAACCTGATGTTGCAGTCGTCAAAGGAAAAATACGCGATTATGCAGACGCGCATCCGAAGGAAGGAGTTTTACTCGTCGAGGTTGCCGACACGACAATTTACAAAGACCGCAATTTCAAATCCAGATTATACGCAAAGAATAATATCCAGGATTATTGGATTTTAAATTTGAAAAATCGCTCGTTAGAAGTTTATCGTCGTCCGATTCGAGATAAAAAACTCGGTTTCGTTTATACAGAAATCCAAATCTTAACTGAAAAAGATTCGGTCGCGCCGCTTGCCGCGCTGGGGGCGAAAATCAAAGTCGCCGACATTTTGCCCTAGTTGCCAAAGTTTTAGGAGCGTTCTACACTTTTAATGACAACTCGCCGGCGAGAATTTGTTTCTAAGCAGGCAAGAATTTTACAAAAGGAATTTATACAATGCCCGATATTATATTAGTTATTTTAGCAGTCATTTTCGTTCTCGGCATCGCCATCAACATCCACGAGTTTGGACATTTTGCCGCTGCCAAACTTCTCGGAATGCGCGTTGACGCATATTCGTTTTTCGGCTTAGGTCCGCGCATCTGGGGCAAAAAAATCGGACACACTGATTATCGCATCAGCGCAATTCCTTTGGGCGCGTATGTCAAACTTTACGGCGACGAAGCCAATTCCGGACTCGAAGGCAAAGACGACCAAAGCGAACCGGTTCCCGAATCGGAACTTTACGAATTGCGCCCGCGATGGCAGAAATTTCTTGTAATGATTGGCGGACCGTTTATGAACATTATGCTCGCGTTGGCAATTCCGTTTTTCGGCGCGTGGTTTATGGGACTGCCTTCAATGCCCGCGCCGATTGTCGAATTTGTCAAAGCCAGCGGCGCAGCGGAACAAGCCGGAGTTAAAGCCGGAGATAGAATCGTCGTCTTCGACGGCGAGCAAAATCCGACGTGGGAACGCATCGAACACGACGCTTTGGTAATGCCGGAAAAAGAAGTTCCGATGACAATCGAGCGCGGCGGTCAACGCCTAAATTTGACGATTAAGCCGACTAAAGCGATGCGCGGTGACAATGCTTTGGGAGAATTAGATCTACTGCCCGCGACTGATGCCGAGCCGGTTGTTGTCGGCACAATCGAGCCGGAAATGCCGGCGGCGCAAGCTCTGCAAACGGGCGACCGCGTGCTTGCTTTTAACGATACCTCGGTTCGCAATACGGCGACTTTAAAACAAATGGTCGGCGAAACTAAGGGAACGCCTTTCAAACTTACAATTGAGCGTAATGGCGAACGAAAAGTGGTTGATATAAATGCCATTGATACAAAAGATGGATTTCGCATCGGCGTTGGATTTGCCAAAGATAAGATACAAACCAGAGAACCGGCAAATGTTTCGCAAGCCGCAAGCTACGCCGTTAATTCAAATCTTGAAATTATTCGCCTGACGGGGAAAGTTTTCGGTCAACTTTTTGCGGGCGAGCGTTCGCCTAGAGAAGCGGGTTTGGCTGGACCGATTGGGATTGTTCAAATAATTGCTCAAGTGATGCGCGAACAAGGATTCGTCGGACTAATTGGAATTCTTGGTTTGATTAGCTTGAACTTGGGCGTTTTCAATCTTCTGCCGATTCCGATGCTCGACGGCGGACAAATTGCGCTTTTAGGAATTGAAGGTTTTCTAGGGCTTTTCGGTCTGACGCTTTCAATGGGAATTAAAGAAAAAATCCAACTCGTCGGGCTTGCCGTTATTTTGCTTTTGATGGTCACAACGATATTCTTTGATGTTTCGCGTTTGTTTGGGAAATAAATATTTACAGGGATTAAGAGGATAAGCAGGGATAAAAAACAGGTTTCATAAATAAGTTTTTATTCCTGTTCATCTCCTTAATCCCTGTAAATTTTTCTTTAATCAATACTTCGGACAGTTTTTTGATAGTTGAAAGCCAATGATTACGGGCTTTCTATTTTTCAAAAGTGATTTAAATCAAACTCAGCGTTTTACCTGACTTTGATTTAAATAATAATTTCTTTATTTTTCAACAACTTACGGAAGTTGCTGACTTAAAAACTGTCCGAAGTATTGTTTAATAAAATGAGAAGAAAAACGAAAGCGGTAATGGTCAAAAATGTGCAAATTGGCGGCGACGCTCCCGTCGCTGTGCAATCAATGACGAAAACCGACACGACCGACGTTGACGGCACAATCAAACAAATTGAAGAAATGACGGCGGCAGGCTGCGAGATTGTCCGCATCGCTGTTCCCGACAAAGACGCGGCAATCGCGCTCAAAGAGATTAGAAAAAGGACGGATGTTCCACTCGTCGCCGATATTCATTTTCATTACAAATTAGCTTTGCTGGCTCTCGAAGCCGGAATTGATAAACTTCGCCTCAATCCCGGAAACATCGGTTCGCTCGACCGCATCCGCGAAGTCGTCCGCGCGACCGAAGCGCAAAAAGTTCCAATCAGAATCGGCGTCAACGGCGGCTCCTTAGAAAAAGACCTTTTGCAAAAATACGGCACGGCAACGCCCGAAGCGATTGTCGAATCGGGAATGCGCCACGTTCGCATTTTAGAAGATTTAGGATTTTCCGACATCATTATTTCGCTGAAAGCGTCCGATGTAAATCGGACGGTCGCAGCATATCGTTTGATGTCGGAAAAAGTTGATTATCCGTTTCATCTCGGCGTAACCGAAGCGGGAACGGCGTTCGGCGGCTCGATAAAATCCGCCATCGGTTTGGGGATTTTACTGCACGACGGCATCGGCGATACGATTCGCGTGTCCTTAGCGGCAGAACCGCACGAAGAGGTGCGCGTTGGTTGGGAAATTCTGAAAAGTTTAGAACTTCGCAAACGCGGCGTAACCGTCGTTGCGTGTCCAACGTGCGGACGGCTTGATATTGATAACTTTGTCGAGATTGTTACGGAAGTCGAACGTCGGCTCGCACACGTCGAAGAACCGCTTCATCTTTCGATTATGGGCTGCGCCGTCAACGGTCCGGGCGAAGCGCACGATTCGCAACTTGGTATAACTTTCGGACGCAATGTCGGAATGATTTTCAAAGACGGCGTTCCGATGCGGCGAGTTGCGGGCGCGGATATTGTCGAAGAGTTTGTGAAGGAAGTCGAGATTTTGCGGAAAGAAGGCGCGAATGCAAAATCTTTGGCGGACGAAAAACAACTCGTACAAATTTCGTGAAATCTTTAGCCACGAATTACACAAATAACACGAACTTATTCTTATGTTCTCTGTTCGTGCTATTTGTGTAATTCGTGGCTAATTTTCTTTTACAACTTCCACAAAAGCTCGTACAATTTCGCTGCTCTTTTAGCGATTCCATACCTTACGGTTGCGTTTCCCAAATCCAAAACATCGGTTGTCACACCCAAAACTTCACCGGTTTCCAAATCGAAAACCGGCGCGCCGCTATTGCCCGGCATTAAAGTCAAATCCGAAAAAATATCTTCGTTTTTATCAATCATCGCCACGTTTCCTATCGAGTTAAAGGGGAATTCATACGCGCCATAATAGGCGACGGAAACGACTTCTTCGCCGAGCGGCGGCAGACTTTCGGCGAGAATAAGCGGTTTTATGGCGGAAAATTTTGGATTTTCGCGGAGAATATTTGGGTCGAAGCGATAAATTGCCAAATCGCTTTTGTCGTCGGAGACGGCGATTTCAATCGGAAACTGCGTGACTTCGCCCGTTTCAAACTTTTTCCAGGCGACGATTTTAGATGTCGGCTTTTCAAATTTTCCCAGCATTTCTTCGGCTTTTGTTTGAACGTGTAAGGCGGAAGCGATTAAGCCTTCGCCGATTAGAAAACCCGTTCCGACGGAAAATCTTTTTTCGTAATCTCTGCCTTTAATGATAATCGAGATGCAAAAGACGGAATCGTTGAGCGCGGCAATCCGTTCTTTTTTGCTCGGCTTCGGAGCGGTATTGCTAGGCGCGGCAGCGGATTTTTCCTGGTTCGGTTGCGTGCAGGAGGAGAAAACACTCAGGCAAATCAAGCACAAAAGAAACTTACGAACAATTTTCATTACGGAGCTAAAAGCGTAAAAGGATAAAATGGCAAATTTCTCAAAACAAAAAACACCGCCGCCAAAATCAAAAATCCATACATCGCCGAAGGCGGGACAATCCTCCACGAAAGCCCGCGACCACGGACTGCGACTAAAATCATCGAAACAAACATAAAGCCAAACACTAACGTATAGGCAGGCAAAAGTGCGTTGAAATGAAGTGCGGTTAAAACATCGCCGTGAAAAAGCGCGTGAAAACCGCGCGTCAAACCGCAACCCGGACAATGAATGCCAGTCAGATAATAAAGCGGGCAAACGGGAAAGAAACCGGCGGTCGTCGGATTGAAATAACCGACGATAAACGCTCCCGCGCCAATAGCTACAATTCCCGCGACCGCCAAAATTCTTTCTACTGTCGAAGCCGAAATCTTATCTTCGAGTATTTTATTTTCCGTCATTTTAGATAGCTGGAAATTGCCTGCTTATCTTCTGCGGTCAGTTTTCCTTTATCGGCAAATTTAGCTAATTCGACGGCTTGATTGATTTCGTATTCTTGAATACTTTCTGCTTTGTTCATTGCCAATTCCTTAAATTTCGCCAGATTCAATAAAATGTCCGTATCGTCGTTGAAATTGCTGATGATTTTGCCTTTCGCCAAACCGAACTCAAAACGCCACAAATCAGCCGCGTTTAATTTTGACTTGATAAGAGAGATGACTGATGAAAGTTGGGCTTTTTGTTCTTCCGGCGGAAGTTTGGCAATCATATTTAACTGCTCTTGTTCGTTGCTGAATTCATCGGGCAAATTTATTTTTGCTTTCATTCCTCTGGTTTCGGCTATTCCGAGTGAAACGCCCTCGCTCAACCAATTTAACGTGCCGACGAAATTATAAACCAGAATACCGCTTACTCTGACGGGTTGACCGGATAAAAGTGTCGGGCTAAATTTTGCTTCAATGGCAGCTTGTTCGGCGGCTTGACGAAGCAGCGGATGACCGGAAACGGCGGTTGCCGAAACTATGTTTCCTTGCTCGTCAATCACAATTTGCACGTTGACCGCGCCGCTCGCATTGACGGCTCGCGCCGCTGACGGATACGCGGGTTTCGGCAAACTCAATGCTTTTCCATTAAGCACACCGCCCGAAATTGATTTTACCGGCGTTTCCGTTTGCGCCGAAACAGTTGGTAAACCAAAACCTAAAATCAAAAACATCAAAAAAGCAATTTTGTATTTCATATCATCTTCTCCTTAATAATTAGTTTAAAGCGAAATTTTATCTATTAGACACCGTTTTTTCAAATTTGTTCCCGAAAAATTAGCCAGCCATTTGCATAAAAAGCGCGTCGGTCGCAATTTTGCGGTTGAGATTGACGGCGAGTTGCTCGCGCAGAGTTTCGATTTCAGAAAGCCAAGCCGAAAGTCGTCGGCTTTCGGCGCGTTCGGTGAGTTTTTGTAAATCGCGGATAAGGTCAACATTAATCAGAATTTTCTCGTCCGCTTCGTTCCGCATCGCCCAGATGTCGTGAATCAGCGTTTGCAGAACGTCGAGCAGCGCTTCAAAATCGTCTTTGTTTTTCGCGTCGTTCATTTCTTCGGCAATGCGGAGAAGTTCAGCACGATTTTCAATGAGCAAAATACTTTCAAGAACTTTCAGCATCGCATCGCGTTGCTGGCGGAATTTGCCCAAATCGGTTTCAAGCGCGTGTCCTAGTTTTCCGTTTGAAAGTTTGGCTAAAAGCGCAGCATCGGCAGGCGCGAACCGTTTAGTTTTCAGCAAATAATTTTCGATTTCCCTAAAAACAATCGGCGCAAACCGCAGCGTTTGACAGCGTGAACGAATCGTCGGCAGAAGCGCGTCAGGACGCGACGAAATTAAAAAAATATGCGAAGTCGGAGCCGGTTCTTCCAGCGTTTTGAGTAAGGCGTTGGAAGCCGAATCGTTCATTTTGTCCGCGTCGTCAATGATAAAAAATCTGGCTGCCGCTTCAAAGGGACGAAAAAACGCTTCGCTTTCAAGCCCGCGAATCGCGTCAACCAAAATGTTTTTGTTATACGGAACGATTAAGCCGATGTCCGAATGTTCGCTGAAAATTACCCGTTTGAAAGCGTCTTTATCGTCTGATTTTGGAAATGCGAAGTTGTCGGCGCGTCGGCAAGCCGCGCAAACATCGCAAGCCTCGCTCATTTTTGGATTTTGACAAACAAACGATTTGGCTAATTCGAGCGCGAATTGCTTTTTTCCCACGCCGTCTTCGCCCGCAAAAAGAAGCGAACTCGGCACCCGTTTTAACGCGAGCAAGCGGCGCAAAACTTCCTTGATGTGATTGTTGCCAATGAATTTATCGAACATAAACTGCTTTATCTACTGATATTTATCTAGTGTTACACAGTGTTATCTATTGAATGTCTAAAAGTATTTTATCATTAGGTAACACTCAATAATAAGTAACAGATACATTTTTAGATATAGGTGTTTGCGAGGGAATCAAAGAATTTGATAGATTGCTTTTGCGTAAAGCTATTCAGTTGTCAAAAAATAAATGGAGACAATCAAGAATGAAAAACACCTTCAGTTTATGACTTTTTTGAATTTTTCTTTTTAGGTTTCTGTAATTTTGCATACGGTATAACACTCTATACTTTATAAGACGCGGACTTCCAACTCTTCAAAGTCATAAAAGAAAAGCCGTGAGCATCAAAATTGTGGCTTTCTTACTTGATATTTAACTGACACCAAAACCCATCCAATTATGCTCACAGCTTGTCATAACGTAGCTTTGGAGTATAAACTTTTCTCACTAACAGCGTTCCCACGACCAATCTTCCGCGCGCTCGACCTCGACCCGTAAAAGATTCTTCTGTCGGGTGCGATTTGTATTTCTAAAACATAATTCTGCAGGAGATTAATCTGGATGTTACATATCTTTGCAACATTTCGTTCATTTACTTTCCAATTGTTTCGCGTTCCGGCGTTGTTTGCCGCGTTCGTGCTCTTAATTTGTTTGACCGCCGCGCAACTGACGCTGGCGCAGACTTATAGTCAAAATATTTTTGACTTGCCAGGAAGTAAATTTTCGCCTCTTGCGAAAGTAAGCGATTCTTCTAGTTCTCTCGCCAACAACAATTTGACCGCGAAGCCTGCTGCGCTGCTGGCAACACTCGTGGTTGACGATGACGGGGCATGCTCGGGCGCGACATTTTCAACGATAAATGCAGCGGTTGCCGCGGCAAGCCCGGGCGATACAATTCAGGTTTGTGCTGGTACTTACAACGAGTCTGTAAATGTCAATAAAACCTTGACTATCCTTGGTGCTCAAAGTGGTGTAGATGCACGCACTCGCACCGGTGCAACCGGTACTGAGTCGGTCGTCAACAGCACGGGTACGCCCGGTTTCGATGTCGGTTTTAATGTGACGGCTAATGGGGTAGTAATTGATGGCTTTACCGTCCAGGATGGTGCTACAGTAGGTATTTATCTGTTAGGAACATCTTCTGGTTATCGAATCCTCAATAACATCATTCAGAACAATACCATCGGACTCTATCTGAACAGCAACGGCGCACAGCAAACCATTGTTCGGAACAATGCGTTCAGAACAAATAACCTGCCCGGCTCAGCATCTGGTGACGGCATTTACAGTGACCAGAGCGCACGCGTCCTCATTGATGCCAACAGCTTTACCGGGCACGCTGCAGACTCGATGATTTTCACCGGGACGCAATCAAACATTACTGTTTCAGATAATCAACTGACCAGCGACAACAAAAGCATGGTCTTTTTAAGCACCAACGGACTCGTGATTACGAGAAACACAATTACCACTCCATTAGATGAAGCGATTGAACTCGACGGCGGCAATAATAACGTATCGATCAATTGCAACACTATTGTCGGCAGTCCATTTAATGGAATCAGTGTCGAGAACCCTCATGATGTCGGTCCAAACACTGATGTTCGTATCAACAACAACAACATTCAGGGTAATGTTGTGGCTGGCTTGGAGGTTACCAACATCGGCTACACAGCTACGCTGAATGCCGAAAACAATTATTGGGGAAGCCCGAGCGGTCCAATGATCGCCAGCAATCCGGGTGGGACAGGCGATAAAATTATAGATCCAAATAGTGTGGTTGACTACATGCCCTTCTTAACGACTCTGTCAAGTTGTGCGCCAACTCCGACGCCAACTCCGATGCCAACACCGACGCCGACACCGCAGACTTGCACGCCAACGACGACGGTTAGTGAGGGGGATTTATTTCCCGGTGGTATCGTTTCTTTTGGAGTATCGAGTGGACTGGGCTCGGTCACGGTTGACCACGTGAATGCCGGAACCGGGTTGCAATCACTGACGGTCGTTGGTGTGCCGACTAACGCGGTAGTGAACATCCCGGCATTTACGCCCGGCACGTTCAATCCGGTTAATGTAACCTTCACGCCAATCAATCCGGCACTCCCGGTTGATTTTACATTACGGGCAGCGAGCGCGTTTCACGCCGCCAATATTCGCGTGCGGTGCGGGACACTGCTAGCAAACCAGCCTAGATACGAGGATGGGGAGTCAAAGGAGCAATAGGATTGCAAAATTATATTCCGCTTCAGAAGATTTAGACGGAGCGGGGCAAGCGAACGTTTCGGATTTCCGTCCGTCTGACCGCGTGTGGTATTTGCTTCGCTTCGCCTCTGGCTTTTCAGCCGCGCAATTCGGTTTAAATTCGGACAAAATTATTCCGGCTGATTATGAAGGCGACGGGAAAGCGGACATTGCAGTTTTCCGTGATGGAGCGTGGTATCTGCAAAGAAGCACGGCGAGTTTTACCGGCGTAGCTTTTGATGCGGCAAACGACAAACCTCTGCCGAATGCTTTCGTCCCTTAAATTACTTAAACAGCAAATAAGAAGAGCCGCGAGCGTTAAAACTCACGGCTTCTTTGTCCGGCGGGTTTATGCGGGTGTAGGTTGAATGGAATAAAAAGCCTATCTTCGGTAAGATAGGCTAAGTAATTAAATTTATAGGAGACATTACTAAAATATATGAAAGGAATTACCTACTTGCCTTCCAATTAGATACACGCCTTTAGAAATAAAAAGTTGCAAAATGAGAAAAAGCCGTGAGTTTTGGGGCTCACGGCTTTTTTGTGGTTTAGGTAGCAGTTTCTGTGGTATGATTTGCTGAATTTGCGGAAGTGTCCACCAACTCAGCACTGACAATGGATGACGAAAGTGAATTAAAATTTTGCGAATTTTTGTTTTGCGGTTTATTATTTGGGAACGTCGAAAATTTAACTTGTTATATGGAGTCAAAGCCACGTAGACTAAAAAGACATAGAGTTAAAAAGCCAAAGACTTTTAAGCGAAAATTAAAAAGCTTTATTAAAAATCAATTTGGCGTAAACTGGAAAATTATTATTTTAACGCCTCTTTTGATGGGTGTAATTATATTTACAATTTTGTTATGGGTGATAAATTTACTGGATCATACTAATATTAATACTAATACAAATACTAACATGACAAATATTACTATTGTTGAGCCAAAGTAGAATAACTCTAAAATGCCGCAAATAGAATTACGAAAAAGACAAATGAACAGAATACATCCATTCCGATTAAATCAATTTAACCAATAATCCTGTTTTATACGCAATGTAAAAAATCGGTTCTTTTCTTATGAAATAACTTGCTGCTCATCACCGTTGCATCGGCAAGTTTGTGAATTTATCGAACATAAAATTTATTAGAAACGCAGGCATCCTTGCCCGCAATTAGTACGCTAGCGTTTAAAAACTTTGATTATAGTTTAAGCCTAAATGTAATCGGAGTTTTTGCATTGCCGCTCGCAATTTTTGCAGGTGAGAGCCCGCGCTCCGACTGACTGTTTCTTGCCGAATTTGCGCGATTCTGTAATACTGCTTCCGTAACTTTACAAAATTTTTGTGGTTAATTTAACTGCTTTGAGTGGATTTATCAAAATAATCTCAAAATAATTTTATAAATTATAAAACCTTGCGTGCTGCCGGTGCGTAAGAAAATTTGTCGTCCAATCAAATAAAATAAAAATATTCCAAAGCTAAGGAGAAAATTTATGCGAAAAGTTTTGCTGGGAATCGTCGGGCTGATGTTTTTTGCTCTGCCCGCAACGGCGCAGACCGCCGATGAAATCGTCGCCAAATACATCAAGACAATTGGCGGAATGGAAAAAATCCAAGCGATAAAAACAGTGCGTTTGACTGAGAAATTTACGGGCGGCGGCGGTTTTGAAGCCGCTATTATCGGCGAGAACAAACGCCCGAATAAAACGCGCGAAGAATTTTCGCTACAGGGGATGATCGGAGTAACTGTTTATGACGGCAAAGACGGCTGGAAAATCGAGCCGTGGCAAGGCAAAAAAGACGTGGAATCTTTGAGCGATGAAGAAATGAAGGCAATGATTGACGGAGCGGATTTTGACGATTCGCTGATCAATTATAAAGCGCGAAATATCAAAGTCGAATACGTCGGGATGGACACGGTTGACGGCACGGACGCTTTCAAACTCAAAGTTACATTGCCGAGCGGAACAACGAAATACTATTTTATGGACACGGATTATTACGTGCCGATAAAAATCGAGACCAAGCGAACGATTCGCGGCGCGGAAGTCGAATCCGAGACAATCATCGGCGATTACAAGGAAGTGGGCGGTGTTTATTTCCCGCATTCGTTTGAAAGCGGCGCGAAAGGAAGCCCGAACAAAGTAACGGTTACAATCGAGAAAATGGAACTCAATGTGCCGATTGACGACAGCCGTTTTGCCAGACCGATGATAAAAACGCAAACGCAGCCAGGCGGCAAAATAGAAGAAGACAAGGACATTCCGAAAACGCCGGAAAAGAAAAACGAGCCGGACAAATCGAAACCGTCGACAGGCGTGAAGAAACCGGTTTCTTAAAATTTGAAAATAAATTGCCGCTGGCTTTAGCTAGTGGTCTCAATAAATAAAAAATGGCTTTAGCAAAGATAAAAATCTTCAAATATAACTTTGCTAAAGCCGCTTGCCTGTTGCTTATGCTAGCCACAAGCTTTAGCTAGTGGCAATTCAAAGAAAACGAAAATGAAAAATATAATTCAGTTCTCGACGCTACTTTTAAATTTAATTTTTATAGTCAGCGCGGCGGCGCAAACTCCCGTTTCAAGCGTTAAATTCGATTCGGAAACCATTTCCGGTTTGGGCGCTAGGAACATCGGCTCGGCGGCGATGAGCGGGCGCATTGCGGCGGTTGATGCGGTACAGGAAGGAAATCGTTTGACAGTTTACGTCGGCTCGGCATCGGGCGGCGTTTGGAAATCGGTCAACGGCGGCACGACTTACAAACCGGTTTTCGACAAACAAGCCGTGCAGTCAATCGGCGCGGTTACAATTGACCCGAAAAGCGCGAAAACCGTCTGGGTCGGCACGGGCGAAGCGTGGACGCGCAATTCGGTTTCCGTCGGCGACGGCGTTTATAAATCAATGGACGGCGGTGATAATTGGACGAACGTGGGATTAAAAGATTCGGAACGCATCTCGAAAATTCTGGTTGACCCGTCGGATACGAACACGGTTTATGTTTGCGCGACCGGAAAGCTATGGTCGGATTCCGACGAACGCGGCGTGTATAAAACTACGGATGGCGGTCGGACTTGGGCGAAAGTTTTGAAAGGTGCAAACGCTTCGACGGGCTGTTCGATGATGTCAATGGACAAATCTAATCCGAAAACGATTTACGCCGGAATGTGGGATTTCCGCCGGAAAGGTTGGACGTTTCGTTCGGGTGGCGAAAACGAAACCGCGCTGAGCGGAAGCGGTCTTTTCAAATCAACCGACGGCGGTGCGACTTGGACGGAACTGGGCGAGCAAAGCGCGAAAGGTCTTCCGGCAAAACCTTGGGGCAGAGTTGCCGTTGCGGTTGCGCCTTCAAAACCGAATGTTGTCTATGCGTTTGTCGAAGCCGTAATTCCGCAAAACGGTTTGTATCGTTCGGACGACGGCGGGCAAACTTGGGCGGCGCTTGACCGCAGTCAGATGATGATTTGGCGACCGTTTTATTTTGCCAATTTAATTGTTGACCCGAAGGATGAAAATAAAATTTACAAAGCGGGCGGCTCGCTGATTTTCAGCAGCGACGGCGGCAAAAGGTTCAGCAACGTCGCGGGTGGAGCGCACGGCGATTTTCACGATGTTTGGATTGACCCGAACAATACTAATCACTTGATAACGGGCGACGACGGCGGGATTTGGTATTCATATGACGGCGCAAACAAATGGTGGAAAGCCGAAAATCTTCCCGTTTCGCAGTTTTATCATGTCAGTGTTGATATGGAAATGCCGTATCGCGTTTACGGCGGACTTCAGGACAATAGTTCCTGGGTTGGCGATTCAGCATTTCCGGGCGGAATCACCAACAGTCGTTGGGAAAATATGTATGGGGGCGACGGCTTCTGGATGTTCGCTGATCCAACCGACGCAGATTATATTTACGCCGAATCGCAAGGCGGATACATCGGGCGTATCAACCGCAAAACGCACGAAGCCCGCGCTATTCAACCGCTTCCGCAGTATAAAGAAAAAGACCTTCGATACAATTGGAACACGCCGATTCACGTCTCAAAAGACGGAACTTTGTATATCGGCTCGCAGTTTCTTTTCCGTTCAAAAGACCACGGGCAAACTTGGGAGCGTATCTCGCCGGATTTGACAACGAATGACCCGCAAAAGCAAAAGCAGGAAGAATCCGGCGGCGTCAGCGTTGACAATTCTTCGGCGGAGATGCACACGACGATTTACTCAATTGTCGAATCACCGAAAAATCCGAATCTGATTTGGGCGGGAACCGACGACGGCAATTTGCAAGTTACGCGCGACGGAGGAAAGACTTGGACGAATATTGTCGGCAACATCACAGGCTTGCCGAAAAACGCTTGGGTTTCATACATTGATGCCGGGCATTTCGACGAAGGCACGGCATATGCGACTTTCGATTTCCATACTTTCGGCAATATGTCGCCATACGTTTATAGGACGACGGACTTCGGCAAAACTTGGACGCAAATCGTCGCGCCGAATTCCAACATTCGCGGCTACGCGCACGTCGTCAAAGAAGATTTGGTAAATCGAGATTTGCTATTCGTCGGAACTGAAATGGGACTTTGGATTTCGCTCGACGGCGGCAGTCAGTGGGCGCAATACAAAGGCAGTGATTTCCCGAATGTCGCCGTTCGAGATTTAGCAATTCATCCGCGCGATAATGACCTTGTGATTGCCACGCACGGACGCGGCATCTGGATTGTTGACGACATCACACCGCTCCGGGCTTTGACGACGGACGCGATGTCGAAGGAGATTGTTTTTCTCCAAGCGCAACCCGCCAAGCAGCGAATTCAAGCGGGCGGCGGTTGGGTCAACGGCGACGCAGCGTTTGTCGGCGATAATCCGCCGGGTGAAGCCGTGATAACTTATTACCAGAAAAAACGACACATCTTCGGCGATTTGAAAATTGAAATCTTCGATGCGAACAACCAATCGCTCGGCACGATTCCGGCGAGCAAACGTCGCGGCTTAAATCGCGTTCGCTGGTCAATGCGCTTGCCCGCACCGAAAGTTCCGGCGGCGGCAGGCATTGCGGGCGGCGCAACCATCGGACCGCGCGTTCTGCCCGGAACTTATACGGTGAAAATGACGAAAGACAAGAATGTCTATACGACGCAACTCGTCGTCGTCGCCGACCCGCGCGTCAAGCACACATTGGCAGACCGCCAAGCTCAGTTTGATTTGTCAATGAAATTATACAAATCGCTCGGCGAGATGACGACGATTGTCGAGCGTATCAACGCAACGCGTTTGGCTTTGGACGAGCGCGCTGCGAGAGTTGTAAATGATAACGCGCTCAAAAATCGTCTACAAACAGCCTCAGCGCAAGTTGACGAATTGCGGAAAAAAATCGTGGCGACTAAAGAAGGCGGTGCAATTACGGGCGAACAGCGACTTCGTGAAAACTTAGCCGACCTTTACGGCAGCGTCAACGGTTACGAAGGGCGACCTTCGCAAACCCAAATGGAACGTGCCGATGCATTAGCCCGCGAACTTGCCGATGTTAACGCGAGTTTCGACGTTTGGATGAAAAAGGAAATGTCCGGCATAAATTCGGCTCTGACGAAGAAGCAGCTTGAAGAAATAAAAAATCCTTAATTAGATCAGCCACGAATTACATGAATAAAATTAATAAAATGATTCGTGTTATTCGTGGCTAAAAATCTTTTCCTGCTCCGGTGATGACTTGCCCAAAAATTCCGTAACAATGTTAACAACTCGCATTTGCACTTCACTTGTTGAACCGTCCGCATCAATTACTAAAAAACGCTCCGGCTCCTTAGCAGCGATTTTTAGATAGGCTTCGCGCACACGCACGTAAAATCCTGCTGTTTCCTTATCCATCCGATTTTTTCGCTCGCCCGCATCCGTGCGGTTGTTTGTCCGCAGAAGTGCTTTTTCAATTGGCAAATCAAAAAATAGAGTTAAATCGGGTTTGAGTCCGCTCGTTGCAAGTTGAATAATTTGATTAACGGTTGATTCGGGAAAACCGCGTCCTGCGCCTTGATAAGCGAAAGTCGCATCTGAGTAACGGTCTGAGATGACGATTTTCCCTTCTTCTAATGCAGGTTTAACGAGAAAATTGACGTGTTGAGCGCGGTCGGCGGCAAAAAGGAGAAGCTCGGCAAGCGGCGAAACATTTTCTTCCGTTTCGAGAAACGCTTCACGCAAGCGACGACCAAGCGGCGTTCCGCCAGGTTCATACGTCGGCAGAACTTGAAAACCGCGAAAGCGCAGTTCGCTCGCCAACATTCGCAATTGCGTTGACTTGCCGCTTCCGTCAATTCCTTCAAAAGTGATAAATTTTCCGCGCAAAATGATTTCTTATTCCGAAACAGATTTTTTTCTTTCTTGGGAAATGGTGGAAATAGAGTGTTTAAAAATCAAAACATCTTGCCCGCCGACATCCAACATCACCGAAAATTTGTCAAAACTTTTGATTCTGCCCGTAAGCGTCGCGCCGTGCATCAGATGAATCACAATGCTAAATCTTTCACGCCGCGCCGTGTTTAGAAACGCATCCTGTATGTTTTGGGCAATTGGTTTTTCCATAACATTCCTTTTCGTCTCGCCTAATTGTGGGATTGCAAGTTAAAGTGTATAACAGATTTACCAATTCTTACAAGAATTTTTTCACAAGTTACACGGAATCAATCATTTTCCAAAAACTTTCCTGTACTTGCGCTTCATCGCCGAAACCTTCGAGCCAAACGACGCCCGTTTCCCCACGAAACCAAGACATTTGCCGCTTGGCATAATTACGCACGTCTTGTTTAGTTTGTTCAATCGCGCTCTCCAAAGTTCGCTCGCCGCGCAGGAATTCGCAAACCCGACGGTAGCCGTGCGCGCCGAGCGCGTTCGTGTCGTCCCGCAAACCTTTTTCGCGCAATCTTTTTACTTCTTCAACTAAGCCGTTTTGAAAATGAATTTCGGCACGGCGATTGATTTTTTCATAGACGATTTGACGCGGCGGATTGAGAGCGAAAATTTTAATTCTCGCCGCAAATTCGGGTGGCGCGGCTCGATTCGGCTGAATTTGGCTGATTAATTTGCCCGTCTGAAAACGAACTTCCAGCGCACGCGACACGCGCACATAATCGCGCGGAAAAAGCTTTTCGGCTGCCGCTTCGTCAACTTTTTGCAAAATTTTATAAAGATGTTCCGCGCCTTTTTTCTCTCTGATTTGTTTGATTTTAGCCCGTAATCGCTCGTCGGTTTTTGGAGTTTCAAAAAGCGGCTCTCGAAGTGCCCGAAGATAAAAACCCGTTCCGCCGACAAGAATCGGGATTTTTTTTCTGGCTTCGATTTCATTGATTTTCCGCGTTGCATCCTGCGCCCAATCCGCCGCCGTATATTTTATTTCGGGCGAAACGTAATCAATTAAATGATGCGGAACGCCGCGCATTTCTTCACGTGAAACTTTCGCCGTCGCCACTTCGATTTCTTTGTAAATCTGCACCGAGTCGCAATTGATTATCTCGCCGCCGATTCTAAGCGCGAGCGCAATTCCTAAATCGCTTTTGCCCGAAGCAGTCGGTCCGACGATAGCGTAAATTGGACTTTCAGGATTTTTCACTACAAAATAAAAAAAAAGCAGAAAATAATTGGCAGATGGCAAATGTAAGTAATTAGACAAAATTAAGCAGTAATTTGAAACCACAGATAAACACAGATTCACACGGATTTTAATTGATTTTATCTGTGTTTATCCGTGTCCACGCGAAGCGGGACGGTTTCATTTTTTATTTAAATTTAATTTGTCCGACTACTTATCAATCAGCTTTAAATGAAAAGACGAATTAACGCGATTAGCAACAGCAAAGCCAATAGAGTTAGTGCGCCGATAATTTGATTACGCGAAAATCTCATTTGTTAATTTTTGCCGTTTGTCTTGAACATTTGCAAATCAATTAAAATCTTAATTAAACAAACTCGCCCGCCGCGAAGCCTGAAGACCAAGCCCATTGAAAATTATAACCGCCGAGCCAACCCGTAACGTCCACGACTTCGCCGATGAAATACAAATTTTTAACCAGCTTTGCCTCCATCGTTTTTGAAGAAAGCTCGTCGGTTGAAACTCCGCCAAGCGTAACTTCTGCTTTTCTATTTCCCTCAGTTTCATCAAAACCAATCTGCCAAGCGTGAAGTTTTTCGGCAATCGCTTTCAATTCTTTTTCGCTGTAATTTTTCAAAGGCTTTGACCCGGTAATCGTTTCGCAAAAAGCGGAAGCAAATCGTTGCGGCAAAATCTCGCCGAGAAAATTGCCGAGTTCTTTGCGGCTTTCCTTTGAATTCTGCAAAATCTCGAAGGCATTTTTCGTCGGCAATAAATTGAAAGAGATTTTTTCGCCGCGCTTCAAGTAAGAAGAAATCTGCAAAATGGCTGGACCAGATAATCCTCGATGCGTGAACAGAATGTTTTCGCAGAATGTCGTTTTGCCGACCGAAACCGCCGCATCAAGCGAAACGCCGGCGAGGCTCTTAAACTTTGCGGGGAAGCTGTTTTGAAAAACGAGCGGCACGAGCGCGGGCTTTGTTTCGACGATTTTCAAGTCGAATTGTCTGGCGATGCGATAGCCGAAATCCGTCGCCCCAAGCTGCGGAATCGAAAGTCCGCCCGAAGCAATCACTAAACTTTCACATGTGAATTTTCCCTGATCAGTTTCGATTTCAAACAAGTCATTTTTGAAAATGTTTTTGGCTGAACAGTTGGTGCGAATTTCAACTTTTGCTCGCCGGCATTCATCAATCAGCATTTCGACAATTTGACCGGAACTGTCGCGGCAAAAAAGTTGTCCGAGTTTTTTCTCGTAAAATTCGATGCGATATTTTTTGACAAGTTCGACAAAATTTTGCGGCGTATAACGCGCTAAAGCCGATTTGCAAAAATGCGGATTCTGAGAAATAAAATTTTCGGGTCTGGCATTGACGTTTGTAAAATTGCAGCGTCCGCCACCGGAAATAATAATTTTGCGCCCGACCTGCGCGTTGTGTTCCAAAACAAGAACTTTGCGCCCGCGTTTTCCCGCTTGGGCAGCGCAAAAAAGTCCAGCCGCGCCCGCGCCGATAATAACTACGTCGAATCTCATTTCAAACCAAATATCGTTCGCGCAAAATGTTTGCGTGATGTCGAACGTGACCGACCATAATATAAGCTAATGCGCGAACGGAAACCGCCGCGTCGCTTGCCGTGCCTGTGCGAAGCCACGCTTCGCGGGCTAAATTTTTGAAAAATAAAATGTTTGAACGGCGAAGCAGCGAGAATTCTTCAATTAAATGGGCAAGTTTGGCATTGCCGAAATTACTGTTTGCGATATAACTGTTTTCCTCAAAACTTGCCAGCGGAGTTTTGTCATCGCGCGAGATTCGCAAGGCGCGATATGAAAAAACACGCTCGCCGTCAATCAGATGTCCAAGTAATTCTCTAATGCTCCATTTGCCTTCGGCGTAAGCGTAAGAACCTTTTTCTTCTGAAATTTCGGCAAACAAATTTTGCAGTTCGTCTAAATTTTTTTCCAAAGCTGAAACAATGTTAGTTTCCGCGACCAGCGAGACGTAGGTTTCATAAAAAGCGGCGTATTCGTTTTTTTCGGGACGATTCATAGAAAATATCTTAGCAAAATCACGGCGATTTTTTCTTGGAAGATAATTGAATTGTAATTTTTATTGAAACGCGCTCGCGTAAAAATCTGTAAATTCGGTTAATTATCTTAAAAAAATTCAAGCGTGAATGTACGGAATCGCGTGCGCCGCTTTCAAATCGGTTTCAATTTTGAGTCTTGTTTTTTCATTCGTTTCCGGCAAAATGCTAATCGCATTTGCTTGATGTTGTTTGACGCATTTTCCTTTTTTATGTTTTTTCATTTCGTCCAAAATCGAATCGGTTTGTCCAATGCACACCAGCGCGTGATGCGCTTTTTTACGCTTGTCAATTTTGCGTTTCGAGATAATATAAATTGCCGAAACATCTTCAAATTCCGCATCGATCGGGAAAACTTGAAAATCGTATCTGTCTTTTTTGCCGCGAAAAACCGCCGAGCTTATCGGTTTAGTCTTTTTCTTTACCGCCTTTCGCGCAACAGACATTTTCGTCGGCTCAATTTTATTTTCAATCGCTTTAACATCAATCCGTTTAATTTTACCCGTCGCTTTCACATTCTTCTGTTTGATTTTCTTCTCAATAGCTTTGACCTTTTTGACCGCCGAAACCGCTTTGCTCTTTTGTTTTTTCGGTTTTGTCGCGTCCGGTAATTTAGGCGTTTGAGATTTGTTTTTAATTGTTTCCGCAATTTTGCTTTTCGCTTTTTTGACTGTTTTGACTGTAATGATTACTTTTGGTTTTACGTTTTCGGATTTACTTTTCTTAACCGTAACGCTCGTTTGAATCTTCGGCGGCAATTTAGCTTTTTTGACTGAAACAGTTGGTTGAGGTTTTACCATTTTAGCTTTTTTAACTCGTCCAACCATTGAAGATTTTGCAGATTTAGTATTGGAACTCGCAACGGAAACCGCAGGCTTAATCTTTTTCGCTAATGATTTAGAGGTGCGAATGGAAGCAGCCGATTTTTTACTAACTTCAACTGGTTTTGCTTTTTTAACTAATGCTGCCGGTTTAAGTTTTTGATTTTTCGGTTTAATTAATTTGCTTGGAATAACCGGTGTAGCTTTTTTTTGATTCGTTTTGACACCGCTTTTGTTAGCAATCGCCTTGTTTTTCTCTCCGGCAGACTTTATCTTTTTAGCTAAAGGATAAGCTTTTGCTTTCAGAATTGTCGGCTGAACTTTTTCACCAACTTTTGATTTAACCGTCTTAGCTGACTTAAAAGGTTCAGCCTTTTTCGTCGTCGTTTTAACAGTTTGAACTGATTTCTTTGACGCAATCTTTTTTGTCGGTTTCAGCTTTAGATTCTGCCCGGTAGAAACAATACTCTTATACTTTTTTTCGCCGGGCTTTGTCGCTTTGTCGGCATTTTTAATAACAGGTTTTTTGGTGATTGATTTTGCTTTTGCAATCGGCTTTCTATTAGTTGCTGCGTGTTTCATATAACACATTGTATTATAAATGAAACATCAAATCAATTGGCGAAAAGCTAAATTTAAGCGATGAAAAGAAAGCGTTGTTCAGAGTTTGGAATGAGTTTTCGTTCGATTTTCACGCCACGCTTTTCCAAGTTTTCACCAAGATTATTTCCGCCGAAAAAAAGCAAATTGCAGTCTTTCGACCATTTTAGAATTTTGGGAAGTTTCTCGATAAATTTATCTAAGGCACGACAAGTTATAAAATTAACGTCGGGCTTTTCAAGTTCTTCAAATTGCCGGTTGAGAATTTCGGCGCGGTCTTCCAAATTACATTCCGCTAAAACTTCCCGTAAAAAACTCGCCTTTTTCAATTTCGATTCAATCAGAAAGCCGCGTAAATCTTTCCGCGCAATTAAGCACGGAACGGAAGGCAAACCGGCACCCGCGCCAATGTCGGCGAACCGGGCGTTTTTCGGTAAAAATTTTTCCGCGAAAAGCGATTCTAAAACGTGGCGCACGGCGAAAACTTCGGGCGATGACGGCGCGACAAGATGCAGAATGTCGTTGTATTTACATACGAATTCGTAATACTTGGTCAGATTGAAAATTTTTTCTACCGATAAAGAAATTCCAAAAGTTTCCTGATTGCTTTCGAGAGCGCGGATAAATTGTCGTTGCAAATCATTCATCAAGAAATCAATTCGGCTTAAATTTTCAGTAACCGTTTAAGCCGAAAAATGAAGCTATCAGATTAACACAACTACACGCGATTTTTTATTCACTAAGGTTTTTCGCTTTGCTTTCGACGATCAGAAAGAAATTTTGTGATTGTTTCAAAAATCAGCGAATGGAAAAGGTTTTTAAGTGCAAGAAGTTTTTCACACTTACAACGCGCATAAAGATAAGCACTCAAGTTTGTTTACCTATTTCAGATGAATCGCCAACAGAATTTTAAGCGTGAATAAATGATTTTTTTCTTCACCCTTTGGTCACGTTGTGTGTATAGTATATTGAACATATTGGAGGAAACTGAAGATGCTTCGACTTAAATCGCCAAACCTTTTGGCATTTGTATTTTTATCGCTCGTCCTTTTGGGAGGAGGATGTTACAGCAATGAATCAAATTCACGTTGGGCGAACGCGCAACGTGAAAGTACGCAAGGCGTAAATCCTACCGCTACTAGCGAATCGACGCAGTCGCAAACTGCGTCAAATCGTCCGCCGCGTTCGAATAAACCGTTGGCGGGCGGTGAATTTAATAAGTTCTTTCCCGCTGCAAGCGATGGTTACACACGCGTTGCCAGTCAGGAAAAAGAAGGATTTGCTGAATATAAATTGAAGAAAGACGGCAAGGACGTGGCGATGCTCGCCGTTACAGATACAGTAACAAACCCGGAAGCGGCGGCGAAATTTCGGGAAAGCACCAGACAAATTAACGGTTATCCGGCAATTGACCAGGGTAGTACGGCAACGGCGGTGCTGGTTGACAATCGATTTCAAGTCAAAGTTCTTTCGCGCAATCCTTCGTTCACCAAAGAAGACCGCGAAGCGTGGCTGCAAAAATTTAATTTTGCCGGTATCGCCGGTTTGTAATTTGTCCGCACAAATACTTTAACAGGAGAATTTATGAGTAAACCTATTTACGAAATTGTTGACGAACTTCCGACCAGCGGGATGACCGTTACTTTGCTAAAGTCGCTTGATTTCGTCGTTCCAGGTCAATGGCAAAATATCACCGGATTCGACAACACAATCCGCGTCGTCACGGGCGAAACCGATGAGCAAATGATTCAGCAAATTGGGGAACGTGCAATTCAACTTTATAATGATAAAAGTCAGGGCTATCAAACGGCGCTGTGGATTTATGACGCGGTTGGAAAAGGCAGCGGCGCATTGGGCGCGGCGGCATTAGCGAACAAGTTCGGCGAAAATTTTTCGTTTCTCTCGTTTCTCAACCGTTTGACACCGAAAGCCGACACAGCGCAGGCAATTGATTTGAGCGTCAAACTCGTCGCCGAAATCGTCGCCTACTGCAAAATTAACGGCATTCCGGGCGACAGCATCGGCGAATTTGTCAGCGCGCTGGCTGATTACAGTGGCGAATCTCTGATGCGGATGGCGACTCTTGTCTCGGTTGACGCGCTACTTCCGCTCGGACCTGATTTTATTGAAAAAGTCGGTTCTACAATCGGCGGTTTGACTACCGACGAACTGCAAAAAAATCAAACTTTCGATCAAATCAACAATGAAATTCCCGGCGGCGACACGAGTAGCAAGTTAGGATTTATCGGCGAAAGTTTTCGTTCGGTTTCCAACTGGATGGGCAGTTTTGTTTCCTCGCGCAATCTGACGCAGGAAAGCGTCGCCAGCAATCTTAAAAAATACATTGACATCACCGACAACAAATTGGATTACGTCAGCGCGTTTCTCGATATGACGACCAATTATTACGAACACACCGGAGTGCAAACACTGGCAAGACGTTTGACTGAGCGTGCGGTCGCTGAAATTTAAGCCGGATGTCAAATTGTATTTTGTACTTTGCTGTTTGAGAGCAATTTAAAAAATTCCAAATTTTTATTGATAAAACTAATTTGCAAATTTTACGGATTACTCAGAATTCACCTTTGAATCCATTCTTTCAAAAAGGATTGTTTTTGAGAGAATGGATTCAGAACAACACAATTTAAGACACTACATCGAGTTACAATAGCTGCTACTTTGGGGGAATTCTTACCTGGGTCACTTGTGCAGTTTCGAGCAAGTTCTATGGCTCGAAGCATTAATTCTCTATCGTTAAATTTTTCTTTTATTTCCATCACTTAATTACTTTGAGGTCACCAAATTTCATGTTTATTAATCTAGCGTTTATGCCGTTAAATGTTTTGGGCATCACGCCACTTTCGCCACTTTTCGGGAATTTTGCGTCCGCCGTTTTCTTCTCGCGCTTTCAGAAGTTCATAATAACGCCTTTGAAGAAGTTCGAGTTGGCGAATTTTTTCCGTCGGCGAAAGATTACGAGCAAACGCGCGAAAATTTTCCTTGCGCCGTTTCAAATCTTCAACCGCTTCTTTTTCAAAATTGATATTCATTGGAAAAGTTATGTTGTTGTAATCTCCAACGGTCTAGCAAATTAAACCGCGATAACACATCATACAAAATTTTCGCGTCCATTATCGCGGCTTCATCGAACATTTCGATTTTCCGAATGTCTTTTTTACGTCCGGCGAAAATCCACATTGCCGCCAAATGTTCGCGGTCAATAACTTTGGCTGTGCGCTCATCAATCGTCATTGTTTCCGCCGTTTCAATGGCTTCCGTCCAAAGCGGGCTGTGGCTGGCTTCGACAAATTGAACGAGCCAGCCGTGAATGTTGATGAAATCTTTATCGAACGGAAAACTATTTTTTCGAGCGTAGTCGTAAATTTTCTCCAAAGACAAAATTAAACCTTTTGGCGGTTCGGCAAGGAAAAAGAAAATGTCGAGGTCAACAGTTGAAATTGCTTCGCTATGCAAAATAGCCGCTACTGCGCCGCCGACGGCGTAATTAGAAATAATTCCGGCACCTTGCATTTCCTCCAAAACATCAATTACCGCGCCCAGATTGGTTGACGGCAACTGACTTTTTCCTTTTTCCATATTTCACTTTTAAGCTCTGGTTAAACTCCGGTATTTAATTCGATGCGGCTGGTCGGCATCAACGCCCAAGCGACGCTTTTTGTCGACTTCGTATTCCGAATAATTGCCGTCGAAAAATTCCACTTTCGAGTCGCCTTCAAACGCCAAAATGTGCGTGGCGATTCTATCCAAAAACCAGCGGTCGTGGCTGATGACAACGGCGCAGCCCGCGAAATTTTCCAATGCTTCTTCGAGCGCACGCATCGTGTTCACGTCCAAATCGTTGGTCGGTTCGTCGAGCAATAAAACATTCGCGCCCGACTTTAACATTTTCGCCAGATGAACGCGGTTGCGCTCGCCGCCCGAAAGTTGTCCGACGCGCTTTTGCTGGTCTGTTCCCGAAAAATTAAAACGCGAAACGTAGGCACGGGAATTGACTTCGCGCTTGCCCAATTGAACTAAATCCAAACCGTCGGAGATTTCTTCCCAGATTGTTTTATCGGCGTTCAGAGAATCGCGTGATTGGTCAACGTAACCGATTTTTACCGTGTTGCCGACTTTGAAATCGCCTGTGTCGGGCGTTTCCTGTTTGGTAATCAATCGAAAAAGCGTCGTTTTGCCCGCGCCGTTCGGTCCGATTACGCCGACAATTCCGCCTCTCGGCAAACTGAACTCAAGATTTTCAAATAAGAGTTTGTCGTCGTAACCCTTGGCGACTTTCTGCGCTTCGATGACCAAATCGCCGAGCCGCTCGCCGGCGGGAATGTAAATCTCCAAATCTTCCGCGCGTTTTTCCGATTCCTGCGAAACTAGAGTTTCATAATCGTTGATTCTGGCTTTCGATTTCGCGTGGCGACCCTTTGGCGACATCCGAATCCATTCGAGTTCGCGCTCCAAAGTTTTTCGCCGCTTATCTTCGGTCTTTTCTTCGCCCGCCAGACGATTTTGTTTTTGCTCCAGCCACGACGAATAATTTCCTTTCCAAGGAATGCCTTCGCCGCGGTCTAATTCCAAAATCCAACCCGCGACATTATCGAGAAAATATCTATCGTGAGTGACGGCGATAACCGTGCCTTCATATTTCTGCAAATGCTGTTCGAGCCACGCAACGGTTTCCGCGTCGAGATGATTCGTCGGCTCGTCGAGCAGTAAAATGTCGGGCTTTTGCAAAAGCAGTCGACACAGCGCGACGCGGCGTTTTTCACCGCCCGAAAGATTTTTTACCGGCGTGTCGGGCGGCGGACAGCGTAGCGCGTCCATCGCCATCTCTAAACGACTGTCCAAATCCCAAGCGTCAAGCGCGTCGAGCTTTTCCTGTACTTCGCCCTGCCGCGCCAGCAGTTCGTCCATCTGCTCGTCCGTCATTTCTTCGCCGAATTTCAGATTGATTTCGTCAAACTCCTGAAGCAGATTCACCGTTTCCCGCACGGCTTCTTCGACCGTTGCGCGGACGGTTTTCGATTCATCGAGTTTCGGTTCCTGCTCTAAAAATCCGATTGAATAGCCTTGCGAAAAAACGACTTCGCCGTTGATGTCTTTATCCTGACCGGCGATAATCCGCAAAAGTGAAGATTTCCCCGAACCGTTCAGTCCGAGAACACCAATCTTCGCGCCGTAAAAAAATGACAGGTAAATGTTTTTCAAAACCGGCTTTTTATCGTGAAACTTGCTCACGCCGACCATCGAGAAAATGATTTTGTTTGGTTCGTGGTTGCTCATATACTTTGTATTATTATTTAATCCATCCTAAAACTTTGTGGTGTTTCTCCCAATTTTTGACACCTCTGTTTTCTAAAAATTCATCTGCTAGTTTTTCCCAGTATTTTCTTCTGGGTTTTAGAATTTTCTTGCTCAAAATTATTTCTTCTAAACAATCTGCAAAAACTAATGTGGCAACATCCATTTGTGAAAACCAATACCCCTTTTTGAATCTTAACTTTTCAAAATTGACTTTATTTCCATGGACAATACTATTTCTTAACTTATAAAAATCATATGCCCACCAAGCAACTGAGCTGTTTGAAATTTTTGGTTTATTTTTTCTAATTGTTCTACTACTTTTTCGTGAGCTTTTTAAGGAAAATCTATTATTAATATATGCACCTAAGTAAAAATAATCTTGTATAATGAACCGATTTTTGAAAGCACTTTATCTGGTTCTTCAGTCAACTTTTGATACGACTGATAGGCTTCCAACGCTAACCATTCGTGTTTGATTTTCTT